>CAZBPC010000005.1:0-91095 GCA_964493715.1 uncultured archaeon | reverse complement strand
GGACAAGAATCTCGATCCCAGATAATGAATCGGCATGATAACTGGCAAATCGTTTTCCAAAGAACATTTTTTTCACTTTATTGAAGATGATTATTTGCTCGATTTGTAATATATCATAAATCGAACATTGATATAAATAAGAGTATAAGCCTATATAAATGTATCGGAAATCGAATATGATGAAAAATAATTTAATAAAAAATTGAAAAAAGCAATAATTAAAAAACAGTTTTAAAAATGAGAATTTTCTTTAATTTGAATTGGTTCTTCCATTAAACGTGAGATTTCGATCTTACCATTCAGTTTACCATTTTGCTTGGAATATAATGGTACATCTTTCATCAATGCTTTTTTGTTTTTAAGTTCTTTTGATAATCCCTTTTCACCAAATCCTTGCTCTGAAAGCATACTTCGACCATTTAAGACCATCTGGTGTATGAGTTTAAGAATTTTCCGTGTCATCCAATTAAACTTGCCAAATGGATTAAGATATTCCATGGCTTTTCCCATCAACCACCCCCATTGCAAGTAAAACGCATTGTATGCTTCTCCTACTAATCCGTAGATTTCTTTGGCTGAAAGTTGTTCGGTCCCCATCATCGTGTGAAACAAATCGTATTGGGTGTAATCATTCGATGTTATCATCCCTTTTTGTTCCATTTCCTCATAAAACGGAGTCCCTGGAAACGCAGTGATTGGTGTGAACTGAACAATGTCAAGCTTCATGTCTCGCGCATATTGTATGTTTTGCCTCACCATCCGAGCCGTTTCTCCTGGAAATCCAATAATTAATCCCCCAAAAATCGAGATGCCTTGATTACGTAGTTTGGTGACAACTTCTTTTACCATTGCTGGGGTCGTATTAGTTTTATTCATTGCATCTAGACTTTGTTGGTGAACCGATTCTATCCCTAAAAATATTTGGCGGAAACCTGCTTTTCTAAACTTCTCAATGAGCCATTGATTATTATAGATTATATCCACGCGACTCTGGCACGTGAAATGCATTTTATGTTGAACCCCTGATTTGATGATGGCATCAAGTAATTTAGTTGTCCTTTTCAAATTAATAGTAAAATTATCATCCGTAAAAAAAATAAAGTCAGTCTTCCAGCCTACGGCATATATTTCTTGCATTACTCGTTTTATAGATTTGGTCCGATAAGTCGAACCACCATTCGAATTGCGCCACATCTTAATTATACAGCAGAACTTGCAATTAAAGCTACAGCCTCTGGATGTTTCGACAGGCTGAGTTAAAGCTCCTAATGCCGCGTATTTTCTATTTCCAAATAATTCTCTTTTTGGTAACGGAAAAACGTCTAGATTTTTTTCGAGTTCTCTTTCCACATTGTGAATGATGGTACCATCGACATCTTTATATGATAGTCCATGAATATCTTCTAAATGTCCTTCGTTCTTTTCTGAACTCAAATAATCAATGAGTTCCTTAAATGTATGTTCACCTTCACCTCGTATTATATAATCTACTTGTTTATGTGAAATAACTTGTGCAGGATCCAATGTAGGATGATAACCCCCTATAATGGTTATACAACCTTCATCTTTTGCCATTTTAGCAACTACCAATGCATGGGTAATTTGAGGAGTTAAACTCGTGATCGCAACAATATCAGAGCCTTTCAACAAGGATCGAAAGTTCTTTTCTTTATATTTATCAACTTTAAAATCAAACAATTCTGCATCATGTTCTGGGACCATTGCTGCTAGTGTAACTAAATTCAATGGCGCTCCCTTGACAATTGCATCTAATCCAGAATTTAGCTTACCTGGATTTACGTATAAAATCTTCATTCTTTTTTACTATCCTTAATTTTTCTAGCTTCATGACCAAATTGAAATATGCCTAATTTAATTAGGAAAATAGCTTAAAACCAATTAAAAAGAGTCATAAAAGCATGTAAGCTATAATTAATATAGAAAATACTTGTATTTAAATCTTATTGTTGGATCTACTATCCATTGTTGATCAACAATATTATATTGATCCAACAACATGCCTTTTTACGTAACTAAACAGAGTGCTCCTTAACAAGTTGGATGATTTGAGCTTTTTTGTATGAGGAGGGGACCTTAATATAATTTTTAACGCAATAAGCTTTTAAATCTTTTACTGTCCATTTATTATAATCGATATTTTCGTTGATGATGTTTGAAGTTTCAACTTTTTGTTTTTCTTTAATTATTTCTCTTGTAACAACAGTTGGTTCAAGGATTTCAATTGCTTCGATTCCATTCTTCTCATTGTAATGGATTCTTAATTTATGTCCTTCTAATTCAAAAGTTCCGTTGGGAAGATTCTTTACTGGTTCCCAAGATGTTTCTTCAATATTTTGGCCAAAAATCTCCACTTTTTTAGTGATTAAACCGTAAAGAATATTTTGACCGAATAAAATGTTCTTCCTCTTGAAATTTTCGGGTAATTCCATGTTTAAAATTCTATTTAAATTATCTTTAACTGATATTGCATCCTTTTGCATTGCTCTAGGGGCTTGATCTTCAGTTAATGATTTGTTGGTGAACTGTGTTTTAGCCTTAGAGAGAGGTGATGTGGAAGGGGGTTGTTTTGTAACTTTAAGAACATCAGACATGACTTCACCTGTAAACCCCGTGGCTTTTGCTAATTCTTCAAGATTAAATCCAAAAGCTCTTAAGAATTCATTGGTTTCATCTCCTTGTTCAACCGTAACGACCTTACAATGATGTAAATGACCAACTTGTACCAATTCAGTTTGAAACTCTTGAGCTACCCTGCTGGCAATGAACTTGGTTCTCACGTGAGGAGCAGAACCTTTCCAAATGAAAATTCTTCTAATATCTTCCTTCACTATTATAGCTACTTGTTTAGCATGGAGAATTCCGGCACCCATGCTTTTTCGGAAATCGTTTTCAGTGATATTAAATCGCTGTCGTTCACCGTCACTCGTGCATTCAAAAATCATAAAGCTGTCATAATTCATTATTTCATTCACACTGGGAGCATAGAATTTCGATTTTTCTGTCTTATATTCCATTTTCACTCATAACTTAATTATTCAATAAATTAAGATTATTTAACATTATCAATATGAAAACAAAAAAGAGGCAGTATGTTTCATGATTTATCACCATAATTCGACCAATTTTGACCTTTCTTCAGAAGAAATTATTATGAATATACCAATTAAAGCAATATTCTTTCTTTAACTTTTCAAGTAAGATTTTAAAGAAGATCTTATAATCATTATAAAAAAATCAATAAAATTAAGTTCGAATCATCTCAGATGATATATGAGAATGCTTTGTGTTTTTATAAGAGTCCCTATAATCTTGAAGCTGAAAAATTTCTAAATGGAATTTTATACACTAAAGGGCTCAAGATTCATTTGGACTTGATAATTGTGAAATAATTTATTAATTAAAATTCTCTCATCAGTCTGCCAAGGATGAAAAGATGGTTTTAAATAAGCTTTAACTCTGGATAAGAGACCTTTTATAATGCCAGCTCGTCCAAAAAGGTAAGCTCGAACCTTACGGCGGTTATTTTTATCCCAAACACCATCTTTTTTAAGTAAATAACGATAACGGATGTAGATGCTTATCATTAAATCAAGGGTTATAAAGTAAAAGCCAAACAATCGACCAAAATAATTACCCGATAAGCATTGATATAAGTCATAGCAGACACTTTTATGTTCAATTTCTTCCATAGCATGATAAAGTAGAAGATTTCGGAAAGGTAACAATGACTCTGTGAGAATTTCCGACTTCACATATGTGAACAAGAACGCTAGGGAGGCAGTATAATGCTCTGCAGCTGCAGTAATAGCAAGACGTAATACTACTGGAACATTTTTACGGAACCATAACGAAACATTTCTCAATTGGTTATTGTATTTTGCCATCTTTTTATATCCGATCTTGATTAGGGCATCAGTCCATAGGGTGTGTTGTTGACTATGTAGTGCTTCTTGATGAATAAAAGATTCTACATCATCTTTTAACTTTTGGTCCAAAACTCCTTTTCGAGTAAGTATATCTGCCCCATCAATAGCTGCTTGGATAAAAAATTTTTCTCCCTCGGGAAATGTAGCTTGCAAAGCATTAAAAAAATGAGAAACTATTACATCATTTTTATACCAATAAACATTCTTTTTTAAAGTGGAATAATAATCATTCTTAACGTTCCGCACAATTATTTTTAAATTACTTGGATGAAGAGATAAACAAGGATGAATCATCAGTAATTCTAACTCTTGTTTGTTAATAGATAATTTATAATCTAAATTAGTTTAAGATTTATCTCGTTTAAAGTAATATCAATTAATATAAATAATATTAATTAATATAAAAATAATCGAATATAAATAGACAATGCCTAAAAATTATAAGTGAAATTCGATCTCTACTTAAGACCGAATATGATTACCTGATTTAGAAAGGATAGTCCATAACTAATTAATATTATTGGAAGGATTTGAGTTATTCAAAATAAATCGAAAAGTAGATATACCAATTAATATATAGGCTTCAATAATTTTTCAAAATCCATTGGATGTCATAGTTCATATGAAAATCAACTCGAGGACCTCCTTGTTTATATCTTGTGGTTTGTATATGAAATTCCATAATCTAATTTATTTCATCTTAATTCTTCAATAAATTAAGATTATTTAAAAAAGAGACTTTATGTTTTATGATTATCACTATATTTCGACGATTTTTAGACTCTCTTTAAATGAAAATATCCTAAATATAATGGGCAAAAATCTTGTTTTATAAAAAATAACGATTAAAAATATATACTAAACATCTGAGATAATATCTCAGAATACTTTATCATACAAAAAAAAACAGGTGTAAAATAATAATAGTTGATGTTATTTCAGAAGACAAAGAAAAAGCATTTCTTTTCTGCAATGAAGCTATAGTACGAGGAGCATTAGAAGCTGATGTAAAAGTAGTAGCATTTTACCCGGGATCTCCCGTGTCAGAGATATTAGACACTTTTTATCAAATCTCAGATAAAATGGATGTAAGGATGGAAATAGCTAGTAATGAGAAAGTAGCATTGGAAATCGTTGCCGGGGCTTCAATGGGGGGCCAAAGATCATTGACAGCACTAAAGAGCGTGGGCTTAAACGTGGCATCAGATACATTTTTTAGCTTGGGTTATACGGGAGTTAATAAAGGATGTGTAATGGTGTTTGCTGATGATCCTTATTGCCACTCATCACAAACTGAAGAAGATGGACGTTTTTTTGCTGAATATGGTTATTTCCCCATGCTTGAGCCATCTGATCCGGTAGAAGCAAAAGAAATGGTAAAAGATGCGTTCGAAATATCAGAGAGATTCCAAACTTTAGTCCTCATTCGGACTACGACACGTATAAATCACCAATCCACAGTTGTTCCATTGGATCCATTAAATAGAACAAGATTCATTCCCGGTAGTTTTCGTTCATATAATAGAAGTTATGCTACTGTGGGATCACGAGCACGAGAATTAAAGAGTGAATTGTTAAAGAAAAGAGATCGATTGCAAGAAGAGAATGAAAATTCAAAATATAACATCATTTCCGGGGAAACTTCAGATATTGGGATTATAACATCGGGAGTTTCGTATAATTATGTTTTAGAAGCAGTTCGAAAATTAAATATTAACCCATTAATACTTAAGTTAGGAACGACAAATCCCCTCCCAAATAACCTGGTAAAAAAATTTCTTAAACCATTAAAATGTGTCATAGTTGTTGAAGAGTTGTCTCCTTTCTTAGAAAACAAAATAAAAGCACTATCAAAGGACATCAACCCACAATTACAGATTTTTGGGAAAGAATCCGGTCATTTTAGCGAAGCAAATGAATACAATATTCCTATAGTTCTAAACGTCATTAGAGAAGTGCTAAACTTATCTTCAGAACATGATTATGATAAAATCTTACGCGTTGCCAATGAATTAAAATCTATTCTTCCTATTAGAATTCCCGTTTTTTGCCCGGGATGTCCTCACAGAGCAACCTTTTGGGCTTTACAGAGAGCAGTTGGGAACAAAACGGATAAATTAGCCTTCATAAATGATATAGGTTGCTATTCAATGTTGTTATTAAACGCTAAAATATATTCAAAACTCCACCCTGACGATTTACTCCTCGCTATGGGAGCTACTATCGGAGCTGCAAGTGGTGTTTCATTAGCTTCCGAAGAGAAAGTTTTATCTATCATTGGAGACAGCACTTTCTTCCATGCGGGGTTACCAGGTATGATAAATGTGAGTAACAATAATGAAAACGTGGTATTCATCGTATTAGATAATTCAGTGACAGCAATGACGGGACAACAACCCAATGCTGGAACTGGATATGGTCCTTCTGGGAAACCTAAGCATAAAATTCAGATTGAAAACGTCCTAAAAGGAATGGGATTTGAAAACTTAGTGATTAATGACTGTTTTGATGCGAAAAATTGCATACCAGCATTTAAGAATGCTTTAGAAAATTCAGGTCCCACCGTAATAATTTCGCGTGGACCTTGCGCTTTATGGAATGATAGAAACAAACGATCACGAGGTGAAAAAATACAACCTTTTTTTGTAGACAATGAAATTTGCCGAAAATGTCATACTTGCATGCTTGATTTTTATTGTCCAGCAATAAGCATGGAAACAACTGACACTGAATACTTAGATGAAAACGGAAAAACGTGGAAGGGATATTCCTCTCACATATCCACGGAATTATGCGATGGATGCGGCGTGTGTTCAATCCTTTGTCCTTATACTGACCATGAAAATCGTTCAGAAAAAGATGTGATAAAACCATTTTCAAAAGCGAGGGAGGTGCGCCATGACTTATAATATCATGACATGTGGAGTTGGAGGACAAGGCTTAATGTTAGTGTCCAACATCATAGGTCTAACTTGTGCTGAATATGGATTAAATATCAGAACTGCTGAAACCCACGGATTAGCACAACGCTCAGGTTCCATTTATACTCACATACGAATTGGAGATGATGTTTTTTCTCCTTTAATTCCTTATGGAGAAGCAGATGTTTTGCTGGGAATGGAAGCGATTGAAACATTGCGTTATATAGAATTTTTAAAACCTAATGGTGTTATTATTTTAAATGAATATATTTGGCAACCAGTTCAGAGCACCTTTGATCGTGTAATTGATTCTGAAGTAAAATATATTGAATTCCAAGATATTATTGAAAAAATGAAAATGGTTACAAATAGGATATTTATTCTAAATGCCTCGGATCTAGCGTTAAAAGCAGGTAATCCTCTAACTTCTAATGTTATACTGCTTGGTGCTCTTTCAAAAATAGAAGGATTTCCGATCTCTAAGGATCAATTGAAGTCCATGATTCCCAACGTAGTCCCAAATAAAGCCATTGATGCAAATCTAAAAGCTTTTGATATTGGTCATAATATGATATGATAAAGAATGCGCATATATGCCACTTTAGTCGAATTATCAATTTTTACCGATGCTCATTGAGATAGTCTTGTTAACTAGATTTAGGAATCCTTGAATTGATAAGAATCATAATAATGATTAAAATCCTCTTCTTCATTAAAGATAATGACATCGCAATGAGAGTAAGGATTAATTTTTCCCTCCTTCAAATAACTTCTAGGAATGAAAATAATTCGGGGAGCTCGGTATGACCTCAATATTCGAAGCTTCTTTCCTCTCAACACAATTATAGTATCTTCTTTATGATATTTCCCTCCCTGTTTTGAAATATAATTGCTCAGGTTCTCGAGGATCTCTTTACATTCCTCCTCCATAATATTTTCTCCACTTGGAGCAGACACTTTTAGTAATATATATACATCATCGTCAGTTTGCTTGTGTTTTCTAATTTCCCTCATCTCTAAAATAGCGTATTAATTTAATAATATAAAAATTTTTTTTAGAAAGAATGTAGTGTTTTCACTACATGAGAAATTAATTAAAAGAGTCCAACAATTTATTGGATCAAAACAGATATATGGTTTAAAATGATGGATGCATATTTCTTACAAAAATGTTAAATACTATTTATAATATTTCCAAATAATATCAAAAATCGATAATAAAACGACTAATTAAATAAAAGGTAGGAGATGAGTTTCTATGTTAAGTGATTATTGTGAAAAATTGGCAAAACTAACTGTAAACTATGCTATACACATAAAAAAGGGAGATCGGATTGCTATAATAGGACCCGTCTTAGCGAAAGAACTTTTTTTGGCCCTACAAGCTGAAATACTCAAAGCAGGAGGATATCCGTTATTAGTGCCAGAGTTAGATGGACAAGATGAAATATTCTTCAAATACGCTTCAGATGAACAATTAGGATATTTTGATGATATCTATTTAACCTTTGCCAGAGAGTTTGCTGGTTATATTACAATTTTTGGGGATTATAATACCAAAAAATTATCATTAGTAAATCCCAAAAAGATTGGTAAAATGAGGGGGGCTACTAAAAGATTTGAAATGCTGAAAATTGCAAATGAACGAGAACAAAGAGGAGAATTTTATTGGACAGTTATTCCATTTCCTTGTCATGCTTATGCTCAAGAAGCAAATATGGACCTCTATTCTTATACTGAATTTGTCTCAAAAGCATTACTACTTGATAAAGAAAACTTTATAGAAGAATGGCGAAAAATTCAAGAAAAGCAAGAGAGATTCGTAAAGTATCTTAATAAGGTGAAATCTATTCAAGTTTTAGGAGAAGATACTGATCTGACACTCTCGACAGAAGGGAGAATATGGGTAAATTGCTCTGGTCAAAATAATTTACCTGATGGAGAGGTCTATACTGGTCCTATTGAAAATTCTGTAAATGGGTACATTCGATTTACATTTCCAGGAATTTTTCAAGGAAGAGAAATAGAAAACATCTACTTAGAATTTGAAAAAGGCAAGGTAATTAATGGAACAGCTGACAAAGGGCAAGATTTGTTAGATGAAATTTTAAAGATAAGGAATGCAAAGAAATTAGGAGAATTTGCTATTGGTACTAATTATGGAATTCAGCAATTTACTAAAAATATGTTGTTTGACGAAAAAATGGGAGGAACAATGCATTGTGCCTTAGGATTAGGAATCCCTACAACGGGTTCTAAAAATGTCAGTACCATTCACTGGGATATATTAAAAGATATGAAATTACCTGGTTCACAGGTTATAGCCGATGGAAAGACCATTTATGAAGAAGGTAAATGGTTAATTTAAATTAATAATGGCACGATAATGAATATCCTTATTGTTTAGTTATTACTTTAAATTAGTCTTCGATATCTCCAAGAATTTTTTTTCTTAAATCTACTTCTTGATTCATTCAAGAAATATATAATAACATAATAATAATTTTTCGGAATTATTTTGGTGGTATGTCTGAGATAAAACCTTGTCTTATAGCATCATCTTCATTTTGGAATATAGCCATTGCAGTTTTCATCATTTTAAATCCGAGTTTGTAATAAAATCCTTCTTTACCAGAATTTGCATAGAGAATAATCTTTTTATGACCTTGAGATTGTTCAATGAGATTTTGAACTATTTTTTTTCCAAGACCAATTCCTTGGTAATCTGGGTGAACTGCTATATCACAAATATATGAACAATCCTTTCCGTCTGCTAAAGCTCTACCAACACCAACAAGATTACCACTATCAAAGATGAAACATTTAAACTTACTATTAGAAAATGAAAGTTTTAAATCATCAAGACCTTTTATTCCAAGGGGAGCAATTTTATATAATTCACATAAATCCTCCCAATTTATTGTAGACTGATCATGACTCATTGTTATCTTCATTTTTTTCTACCTTCTTAAAATATAGACCTATTTCTGTCCAATTTCTAACTCTTATCACGTTTTCCGTATCGTTAATTTCTTGATTCCATGGTTGATTATACAGTAATAAAAATTTATCTTTTTGCTTATTTATAGCTTCTGCTAGTTTAGGGTTGTCATCAATAAAAATATCAAAATCTTGCTTAATTTTCAGGTCATAAGGTTTGTGAAAGAGAAGAATTAGTTCATTATAATGCGAACCTTGCAATATTCCATGAAATCGTAATTTCTTTAGAATGGATTCTCGATATTTAGGAGTTCGTGCTGATACTATCGATACTTCATGTTTTGAATTCAGAATCTTTAATATTTCTGGAGCCATATCATCAAGGAATGGAGTAGCCATTGAATCTTCGTAGATTTGAAAAAAAACGTCCCATATATCCTCCTCTGGAATGTCCCAATCAAGATAAAACTCCCAACTAGTTACATCACTTTTTTGATAAGAAGTCCCATATTTTTTATTGAAGAGATCACAGAAAGTTATTACCGTATCGAGTAGTACACCGTCAATATCACAGGCAATTCTCATGATTATGTTCAAATCTCTAATAATGATACAATTAATGTTATTTACATTCAATCTTAAGTTTTTATGATTATCAAATACACAAAATAATAGTATGAATGCAGAATGGACTAATCTTTCTTAATAATTAGTTCTTCTAAACCGATCCATTTCTTCGCTTCTTCTAAACTTGAAACAATTTTCCTTTTGGGAGAAGCCGCCTTTTCCATAATATATTCGAGTTCCTTGCTAAGAGGAGGATTTTGTGCTATTATAAATGCTGAGCGAAAGAGTCTGTTGTTATTTTTCTTGAGTAAATCCAATATTATCTCAATAGACTCAAATTTCAAAAGTATTGCATCTGTGATGTCTACGATAACACTCAAGTCAGCCTTTACATTTTTTGTCAGTTCATTAAATTCTTTAACGAATCGCTTAGCAACAGGATGCGGAAATGTCCCTGTTGCTTTAATATAAAACTTATTTTCTTGTAGTTTTTCAATCTGATACATAAAATTGATCCTCATTTAGATATAATGAGATATAAAATATTAGCATTTGATTTTATAAATTTTTAACACTTTCTTTTTACTATACAAAATAATTTCTAGTAAAAGTGTTGCATGAAAATGTTTATTCCCGATTACCCATTAAAACAGATTCCATACTATTCGACATCGCTTAATGATAAATTTTGGAAAACTCGGCTTGAAAAGAATACAACAGTTACAATTCCTCATGTATTGAGTCGTTGTGAGAAATCTAAACGGATCGCAAATTTTGAGATAGCTGGATCACTCACTACAGAAAAAAGAACCTCAAAATTGCCGTTTGATGATTCAGATGTATTTAAAATTTTAGAAGGCGTTGCTTACACCTTAAAACTGAAACCTGATGTCGAATTAGAAAAGTATAGTGATAACGTCATTGATAAAATTGTTGCGGCACAAGAAGATGATGGTTATTTATATACTCGTCGAACAATCGATCCTGAAAATCCCCCTCTAATGTGTGGCAAGGAAAGGTGGGAGAAATTAACAATTTACAGTCACGAACTTTATAATGTGGGTCACCTCTATGAAGCCGCAGTTGCATATTATGAAACAACTGGAAAAAAGACTCTCTTAAATGTAGCAATTAAAAATGCTGAATTGATTCTAGAAATTTTTGGCTATGGTAAAAATGAAAGCCCTCCAGGACATCAAGAAATAGAAATCGGTTTGGTACGACTCTTCAGGTTAACAAAAGATGAAAGATTTCTTGATTTAGCTAAATTTTTTCTGGATATCCGTGGTTCTAAGAACAGAATTGGATATGAGGATTATATTTTCCAAAGTGTTGATGCTTTTCCATTTAAAGGTTCAAATAGGTTCGAATATAATCAAACACATAAACCAGTAACCGAACAAAAAGAAGCAGTAGGACACGCCGTGAGAGCCGCTTACATGTATTCTGCAATGGCAGATATAGCCATGCTCTGTAATGATGATCATTATCTTATAGCATTAGATCAATTGTGGGAAGATGTAATCCAGCACAAGTTATCAATAACGGGGGCAATAGGTGCTCAAGCTACTGGAGAAGCTTTTGATAAAGCTTATGTTTTACCCAATTATTATGATAGATTTAGTGAATTGGGAGCATATAACGAAACATGTGCTTCAATTGCCAATATCTTTTGGAACTTTCGAATGCATCTAATACACGGTACTTCAAAGTATATTGACGTCTTGGAAAGAACGTTATATAATGGATTATTATCTGGGATTTCTTTGGAAGGAAATGCATTTTTCTACCCAAATCCCCTTGCTTCAAAAGGAGATATCTATAGGAGAAAATGGTTTGAAGTTGCTTGTTGTCCATCTAATATTGTGCGTTTTATTCCTCAAATACAAGGTTATATTTATTCCCTTAAGGATAACCTGATTAACATTAATTTGTTCATTGGAAGCATTGCTAAAATTGATTTGAAGGGAAATATTATAGAATTACATCAAAAAACTAATTATCCATGGAAAGGATTGGTAGAAATTGAAATTAATCCTTCAAAAAGCATGGAATTCTCTATTGCTCTACGAATTCCTGGTTGGACTAAAAACAAACCAGTTCCAAGCGATCTTTATCATTATATGACATCAAATGAAGCAAAAATAAGACTTGAAGTGAACAATACATTAATTGATTTAATAATAAACGAAGAAGGTTATTGTATAATAAATAAAATATGGAAAAAAGGAGATCGAATTCTAATTGAATTTCCAATGCCAATACGTCGCGTTTTAGCACATGAAAAGGTTAAAGATTGTAATGGAATGGTAGCATTAGAACGAGGACCAATTGTATATTGCGTTGAATCAATAGATAATGATAATGTGGAAAATTTAAAATTAAATGATAATACAAATTTGGTGCATCAATATCAAGAAGAAATATTGAATGGGATTGTAACAATTACAGGGAACGTTCAAAATCTTGGAAAAGATTTAAAACAAGATTTCTTAGCAATCCCATATTATGCTTGGGCTCATAGAGGAAGAAGTGAAATGATCGTATGGATGCATCATTAATTATTCAATTAAACATTTTTCAACTTTTTAATTAATCAATAAACAATCTCATAAGAAATCATCTCAATTATCGCTAGAGACGATCTTTTTTTTATTTATAATGAAAAATGCAAATATTTATAAGTTAATTCTATTATTACTTTAATGGGACTAAATTCCCACAACTACGAGAATTTTGTTAATCGAAAAAAAGGTGATATGAAAAAAAGAAGTAATCTGGCAGCAATGCTAAATTATGGTATCTTGTTTTTCCCTACTATCAATCTCTTTTTTCTTTTTTCTTCATTAATTATTATAAACATTCAATCTTAATTCTTAAATAACGTGATCCATTTTAGTTTATGAAATATGAATTCATGGTTGAAAAATATTGATGGAATATTATGTGATATTGATGGCACTCTTTATTTTAAAGGAGAGGTTATTAAGGGAGCCATTGATACAATATCGCATCTTAAAGAAAATGGAATCAAAATCCTTTTTTTTACAAACACGGATAGCAAATCACCACATAGAATATATAACATCTTGAAAGATTATGGATTCCAAATTCAAGAAAACGATATATTTAGTCCGGTAATCGCTCTGAAGGAATTTTTAGGTAAACATCCAGATAAAAAGATATTTTTGGTCACCACTAAAGAAGTGACACGAGAATTCCAACAATATAGTATAATTGGAGAAAATGAAATCCCTGACTTTGTTATTATAGGAGACTTCCAAGATGATTGGGATGTTAATCGCTTGAATCGTGCTTTTCAATATGTATTACAAGGTGCAACCTTGTTAGGAACTCAAGGTAATATATTTTATCTGGATCGTGAAGGAAATCCAGTAATTGATACGGGTTCTTTTGTAGAGATGATCGCACGTTCAACAGGAACTAAGGCTAAGGTTTTTGGAAAACCATCAAAAGAGTATTTTGAGCAAGCAATAGAATTGATAAATATTCCCCGTGACAAGATCATTGTTGTTGGTGACGATTATGAATCAGATATTCAGGGAGCTTTTAACGTAGGACTAAAAGCAATATTAGTAAAGACTGGAAAAGGTAAATATTTTGATGGTAGCGATGGAAAAAAAGTACCTGATATGATTATTCCTTCTTTTAGTTCCTTGAAAGAATATCTCTAATTTTATTTTTATATAAGATATAGGATTAAATCATGCGTGAGAATTTAATTCCTCTACACCGTTCGTATCATTATTATTCATAATCTGATATTCATTCCTAATTTCGTCAAGATCAACTGTTATAAGAGTATGTTGATGATGCATTTTTTCGAATGTACTAATTTTTACTTGATTTAAAGGATTATTTGGGTGGATAACAATATATACCTTACACTTTATGCAAGCTCTTGCTCGAATTATACTTCACTAATGTTCTATTTTAGTTCTGTAATAATCTAAAGAATGCACCCTATATGAAAATTACTATTTTATTGAATAAATGTTCGTTTGAGGTTCACGAACATAGAAAAATGTGAAAAATAGTTTAAAAATTAATCAACAATGGCTTTTCGAGTTTGCTGAATATTATTTATGATCTTAAATTCGGTTGAGGACTCGTTTATTTATCCATGAGGTTTGGGATCGTAGAATCATACAGATGTTTCATTTTTTTGAGATTTAATGTGAAATTACTTGCTTTTAATCCCTTGACTTGAATTTCAGGTTCTTTGGTTGTTGTCCCAACCTTTTTCACTGAAATTTTGTATTTATACCCTATCTCCATTATTTTGTTATAATCCGATTTAGAAGTTTCCATGATGAATCTTCCTACAGATTCGCTAAAAAGGAGCTCATCATCTTTTAAATTTTCTTCTTGATACGTGGTTAGATCAAGATTAACACCAATATTGTTTTTAAAACACATTTCAGCAATAGTAATTATAAATCCACCCTTATTCACGTCATGGTTGGATTTCACTAGGTTATTTTCATAAAGCTCGAAAACGAAATCCCATATCGATTTGATCTCTTTTTCATTTACTAATGGTGGGATTCCTCCTTCTATTTCATAAATAACGGAATGATATTCTGAACCACCTAATTCAGCTTTAGTTTTTCCAATTAGTAAAACATCACTGCCCACATCTTTGAATGGCATGGATATAATATTCTTTTCTCCTTCTATTATACCCACAATCATTATTACAGGTGTAGGTTTGATTGCAGTTTTAGTAGCCTCATCTTCATTATAAAAAGAAACATTTCCTCCAACGATCGGGATTTTCATTTCACGACAGAAATCTGCCATTCCTTTAACTGATTCTGCAAAATACCAAAATGATTCTGGAATCTCTGGATTTCCAAAATTACAACAATTAACCATTGCTTTTGGTTTTGCTCCATTTGCAATTACATTTCCACAGATCTCAACCATGCCCCCTTTAGAACCATTAAAAGGGTCAAGAAAACAATGTTTAGAGTTTGTTCCGACGCTTGATGAGATGTATTTATTGGTCCCAATTATTCGGAGAACTCCTGAATCTCCCTCTCCACATTTCAGAACTGAACGTACTCCTACCTCATGGTCATATTGTCTATAAATCCATTCTTTACTGCAGATATTTTCAGAAGCAATTAATTCATATATGATATCATCTAATTTTTTCGATAATTCTGGAGTTTTTTGAGCAATTAAATCATCCAGATAATCGGGTCGTTTTTCTTTACGTGGAATTGTAGGTGCATCTGAAAGAGCTCTAGCGGGTAGATTTACAACAAGATTATCCCCATCATATACTTTAAGGACTTGTGTATCATCAGTTCTTCCTATAACAGCATGTGCCATTTCATATTTTCTAAATACATTTAAAACTTCCTCTAAACCTTCTGGTTGCACTATGAAAGCCATTCTCTCTTGTGATTCTGAGAGCATAACTTCAAATGAATTCATTCCTGGTTCTCGGATAAAAATCTTTCCCATATCTACACTTGCTCCAGTTCCTCCATCCCCTGTTAATTCACTTAGTGCGCAGGATAATCCACCTCCCCCTAAATCTTTCAAACCTCTAACATAACCCGTCTTAATCGCTTCTAAAGTTGCTTCGATAATTAATTTTTTTGTAAAAGGATCTCCAATTTGTACGGCAGGTCTATCTGCTTCTGACATTTCTGTTAACGTCCGTGAAGCAAAAGTTACTCCATGAATTCCATCCCTGCCCGTAGAACCACCCATCAAGATTATATAATCTCCTGGATTATTGGCTCTACTTGGTGCATGCATAAAGTCTTCGATGGTTCCAAGCCCTATACATGCTACATTTACCAAGCAATTGCTTTCAAAGCTCTTATCAAATTCTACTTCCCCTCCAATTGTTGGAATTCCGGTACAATTACCATAATCAGCAATTCCTTTCACAACATACTTAAAGAGCCATTGAGAATGTGAATTGTCTTTTAAGGGAGCAAATCTTAATGGATCTAATAAAGCGATTGGGCGTACTCCCATACATAAAATATCTCTAATTATTCCCCCAATTCCTGTAGCAGCACCATGATATGGCTCGATTGCTGAAGGATGGTTATGGGATTCGATTCTAAAAGCTAGTGCATAATTATCTCCAATATCGATAACTCCAGCATCTTGACCAGGACCTGCGAGTACGTAATTATAATTTTTCTCAGCATCTTCAAATAATTTTAATTTTGGGCGGGATGATTTATAAGAACAATGTTCAGAATGCATTACATCAAACATGCCCCATTCCGTAATAGAAGGATCTCGTTTGAGCTCGTTTTTGATCTGCTCAATTTCATTATTGGTTAAATTAACTTCTAATTCATCACCATTAGTGTCTAGCTTCGGCATCATTTACTCCTCCTGTTAATAAAATTTATCATTGAATCAAAAATAAGTTTGCCGTGTGTAGTTCCTTTTGGACTTAAAATAGATTCAGATGCTCGTTCTGGATGTGGCATTAACCCCAAACAATTTCCTTCCAAATTGCATACACCTGCGATGTTATCCATTGAACCATTGGGATTAGAATCACCTGTTACAAATCCTTTTTCATCAGTATAACGGAAAACAATCTGATCGTTATCTATAAGTTCTTTTAATTGATCTGTAAAATATCTTCCTTCCCCATGAGCAATAGGTATATCAATAACATCAGCTACATTTAATCTATTGGTAAATGCTGTCTTGTTATTTTCAACCTTTAAATTAACCCATTTGCATACAAATTTCAACGATTCATTTCTTAATAGTGCTCCAGGGAGAAATTGTGCTTCAGTTAATATCTGAAATCCATTGCAAATCCCTAAAATTGGTCTTCCATCCTTTAACATTATCCTTGCTTCATCAATAGCTGGACTATGAGCTGCTATTATTCCCGCTCTTAAATAGTCCCCAAATGCAAAACCACCGGGTAATACAACACCATCATAATCTTTTTCTTTAAAATCATTATGCCAGACAAGAGAGGCTTCAATATTTAAGACATTGTTAAGTACATGAAGGGCATCTAAATCACAGTTTGAGGCAGGAAATTCAATCACTGCTATCTTGATACTCATGAGATCTTCACATTTAAAATTGTTAAGGTCTGTGTCACAGGATTAAAAATTCTTAGCTCATTACACATTTTTTCAACTACATCTTTAGCATTTTCCTCATTTTCCGCTTCAATATTAATCCGTAAATATTGACCACTCCTTACATTCGATACCATATCATACCCCTTTTTAGCAAGCAAATCTCGCTTTATAGTTTCTCCAACAGGGTCTCGAGCAGCCTTCTTATTCTCTAAAACGACTTCTACTTCCCATAACATTTATATATTCACTAATAAGTAAAATTCTTGTTTTCTAATATATATTCGAATAATTCCAAATATGAAAAGAAAGATGAATATTAATTTTAATAATTCTTATTAACTAATAAATAAAATCTATAGGATATATATAGAGAGCGAATATGAACCAAATTTTAATATGAAAACTTAATTGAGCTTCACGTAGCCAAAACCAACAATAACTAGTAGAAATAAAGCAAAAAACGTGAAAAAGAAAGCATAACCGCTTAATTTTGGCAATTTTAGAATTGGTTTTTGACTTTCATCTCCTTTTGATGAAAACAAATCAATTAATATCATAATGAAACTTGTTATGAATATTACAAATGATATAATAATGAGAACTAAACTAAGCATAATAAAAGAATTACATCGAAATCTTATATAAATCTTATGCTATTGGCTAAAGATAATGTTTTTCTTTCAAATTTTGAATGATTCGCCTTTCTATATCTGAAACCTCTGCCTTAAATTCTAATCCAGTAATTTTTATGTAACTCATCACGTAACGTTTTGCAAGCTCTACTTTGATCTCTGAGGATATAGGGGGAATTTCTTGATTGGATTTTATATTTGGAAAAATTTCAGGATATGTTGACATAAGCCATTCCCGAAAAATCTCTTTGTCCAGAATTTCCGGCTCTTCTTCCTTATTATATAATTCTTCATAAGTATCGAGGATCCAAAATCGCGAAGAATCTTGGGTGTGAATTTCATCAATTATCATTAAGTCTCCATCTTTTAATCCAAATTCATATTTAGTATCAACTAATATCAATCCATTCTTCATACAATACTTGGAACCAAACTCAAAAAGTTTTAAAGCTGCTTCTTCCATCTGTTCATAGATATCTTTATCAACCATTTTTTCATTTAAAATCTGGTTCCTTGAAATATAGATATCATGACCAGATACAGCTTTAGTGGAAGGCGTTAATAAGGGTGCTTCTAGTTTCTGATTCTTTTTTAATCCTTGAGGTAATTCAATACCAGATGTAATTTCTCCTTTAAGATAATTTCGCCAAGCGGTACCAGTTATATATTGCCTAACAATCATTTCAACAGGAATAAGTTCACATTGATGAACTACGGTAACATTAGGATCTGGAACTTCAATGACGTGATTTCGGACTAAATTTTTAGTTTTCTCGAACCAAAAAGCAGATAGTTGGTTAAGCATCTGCCCTTTAAAAGGGATAGTTGTGATAACCCTATCAAAAGCAGATAATCTATCAGTAGCAATTATTATCCTTTTATTATCTTGAATATAATTATCACGCACTTTTCCTTGATACAAACGTCCAATGGAAGAAAAGTTTGTCTTACTTAATGTTTTATTTAATTGGTTTCTTATGATTTCTTCTATATTATCACGTGCCATACTATTATAAATCGAAATTTCCATAAAAATTTTTTATATATATTTTATAGAACATAAGTAATATTATTAATCCAAAAATAATGTAATAGATCTATTCTTTCATTTTTTATGATAATTTCCACTATTGAATTCCTTAATGGGATATTTTAATCTATTTTTTATCATTTTTCTAGTGAAAGCATCTGTAAGGTCAATATTCAATCTATTTATAAGACTGATTAAATAGATAAATATATCTGCTACTTCATCAGAAATATTCTCAAATAATTCAGGGCTTTGATTAATCATTTGGATATCTATATCCTTAAACAAAAAGATTTCGGAAAGTTCTGATAATTCAATTCCTAATGCTTGAATTAAATTTTTTGGAGTATGATATTTCGTCCAATTTCGGTCATTTACAAAATTCTCCACTTCTTTTCTAAAATATAACAAATTTGTATCTGAATCAGCTTTTGGAGATTTCATAGTCAGAATCTCTAATCTAATTATAAAAAGAAATTATGTTATATTCACTTTAGATTGCTAATAAAATCATATATTAACTTATTAATGATCTCTTTTCTTTGTGTTGGTGCAAAGTGTCCAGCCATATCGATAATATTGCAAGTGGAGTTTGGCAATTTTTTATGCAACTCTTCCGACATCTGCTCTGGAGCGAAATTATCCAATCTGCCACCAATTATTAAGGTAGGACATAAGATAGAAGATGGGTCATATTCTTTTATTTCATTTATCATTGTAAAAATCTGATCTTCAATTATCATCGTCAGTTCATCCTTATTTCCTCTCATTCCGTTTAAGGTATCAGTAAGGGAAGTTAAGATATATGGGAGAATCTTATCTAATATATCTTCTACAGAGTTAGATACTACTCTTAAGAAATCCATGCGGATGAAATATGGTAGAAGGTTATAAAAAATATTACGAATTACATTATCAATCATTATATATCCGGAGTTTAGCAATATAAGGAATTTGATATCATCAGGATGTTTCATGCAGAAAAGTTGACCGATCATTCCACCCACCAGAGAATGACCAATAATTCCATATTTCTCTTTTACAGATAAGAAGCGTAATAGGTCCTCTAAATCTCTAATAATCTCATGTCTTAAGTTTTTTGATAAATCAAGTTGTTTTGGATGGTCACTTCTTCCATGACCCAGAGCATCAAACGCTATGATTCTATATTTTAATTTTAGCATGCTAATCTGATGTTTAAAAAAAGAGGCTGAAGAAGCAAAACCGTGCAATAAAATAATTGTCCCATCTGTTTGATGTTTGGTATCTCCATTAATATCCTCATAATAAAGATTATATCCCTCTTTATTCTTAAAAAAAGGCATGCGAGTTTGTCAAGCGTTTTAATAGTATATCTATAGAAATTAGGGATTCCAAAAATATTTTTCTAATTTGTTTATCAATTTCTTAACACTAAAAAACAGAAAAAAAATTAAAAATTCTTTGTAACACGTTTTTTATCGTTCATTTCTAAAACAGCCGGCATAAAAATTCTAACGAGTTTCTTATAAGTTTTTACAGTATCTTTATCTGGATTCTTTTCATCTGAAAATTTTACCATATTGGCGATAGCGTCATTTATGTTGTTAAATCTCCCACTTCCAATGAATCCCAAGATAGCTGCACCTATAGCTGCTCCATCTTTAATTTCCGGAATCAAAATCTTCCTGTCAAATACATCAGCAAAAATTTGTGCCCAAAATCCACTATTCATTGCTCCGCCATCACATCTCAATTCTGTTGTTTTAATGCCTCCCATTCCTTCTAGCAAGTTTAAATACATTTGACCTGCTAAAGCAGCACTCTCCATAATTGCTCTGGAAAAATGAGTTCTATCATGATGCCATCCTAATCCATGGATTGTCCCCTTTCTAAAAATATAGAGGGGGATAAAAAGTAAACCATTACTTCCAGGAGGTGCTTGTTCCGCTTCTTTAGTCAATATATCGTAAACATCTGTGTTAAATTCTTCACTCTCTTTTAATTGTAACTGAGAGAAATTTTTCGCATAAGTTTGAAACATTGTGCCAGTTCCTGGCATGACTCCTTCCAATACCCATTTTCCTTTGATAAGATGAGGATAGGTAAAAATAGGAAAATCCCCTGCAGCTCTAATCGGGTCATCAACAACATAATCCACAAAGGTACCCGTACCTGTTGTAACTTTTGCTTGCCCCTTTTCAATAACTCCAAGTCCTAAGGCTGCACATTGCTGATCACCACCCCCTAAAATCACGGGAGTATTTTGTTTCAATCCAAGCTCATCTGCAGCTCCCCTTGATAATTCTCCTATAATGTCTCCGGGTGAATGTACTTCAGGCCATAATTCTATTGGCAATTCATATGCCTCGGCAATTTCTTCATCCCATTTTAATGATCTAATATTCAATATCCCATTTATACCATTTGTAGGATCTGTGACATGTTCTCCGCATAATTTCATGTAGGTATAAGAATCAGGAGATATGATTTTATGGGCTTTGGCAAATAAATCAGGTTTATTGTTCTTTAACCATAATAATTTTGGAATTGAATTTCGCCAAGCTAATTCCTCATTGAATCCTTTGGCATCTGTTAATTCTCTTTCATCCATCCAAGTTAGTGCAGGATGTAGAATTTCACCACTATTATCGATAATAGTTACAGTCGCTCGTGAAAACGAAGCTGAAATTCCAACAACGTCCTCTGGATTAAATTTTCCACTCTTTACGACTGTTTTACAAGTATTTCTAGTTGCTGCCCACCACACTCTCGGATCCTGCTCAGAAACTCCTACTGGTTGCTTAGGAATTAAATATTCTTCATAAGCTTTTGATATTAACTCTCCATTCGTATCTAATATGATTGTTCTAGTCCCAGTTGTCCCAATATCAAAAACACATATTAAATCGCTCATATAATCTCACTCAAATATTTGATATAATAAATACTATTAATAATTAAATTAGACCTATTATTAATACAAATAGTATTTATGCAATTTTAGTTAATTAAAGTTTAAAAACTGATTGTGAATTTATATGAAATCCATAAAAAATTTGAAGATATATACAATTGTCGAAAATATGGTTGGAGTCAAGGGATGGGGATCTTGGGGGCTCTCATTCTTATTGGAAGTTGAGGACGCAAATGGCGATAACCAAAGTATATTGTTTGATGCTGGAGGAGATAAAAAAGTCTTTTTGCATAATGCCAAAATTTATGGGATTAAACTTACAAATATTGATGCAATTTTCCTTAGCCATGGACATTGGGATCATTCAAGTGCAATTTTAGAAGTAATCAAGGCTTCAGAAGGCGTAAAATTGTTTACGCATCCTGAAGTATTTTCCCACCGGTTCCACGTTAACATTGATGGTGGAAGAAGAGATAATGGTATCCAAAAGGAAATTACTATTGCTAGAATTGAAGATCTGGGTGGTGAGATAATTTTTAACTCAAAACCAGTAGAAATTGTTCCTGGATTATGGACTACAGGAGAAGTTGAAAGAGTTAGTGGTTTTGAAACAGCCATGAGCCTTGGTGAAAATGATAAAATAGTAAAAATCGTTGATGGTATAGAAATAGAAGATAATATAAAAGATGATCAGTCGTTGTGGACTGAAATTGAAGGCGTTGGACCCATTATTCTAACAGGGTGTGCCCATGCTGGATTAATTAACATAATTGAAAAAATAAAGAAACTTAGTAACTCTAAGAAATTTTACGGATTAATAGGAGGAACTCATTTAGTTGGTCGATCTGATGATTATATTGATAATACAATCCAAGAATTGAAATCTTATGAATTTAAATTTCTATCACCTTGTCATTGCACTGGATTTAAAGCTACTAATGTTTTGTATAATAATTTTCAGAAAGAGTTTCACCTAAATTATTGCGGAAGGAAATTCGATATGAAAAATATAAATTTAGATGATCGAGTTTTTTGAACCGACTTTTTTATAAGCTTTTAGCAAGAAGTTCGGAGATATCCAGTATTTTAATTTTCTCTTTATCCTCAGTTGAAATTCCGTACCCTAGTCCCAACTCACATAATGGACATGCGGAAATTATTACCCTTGACCCTGTTTCTTTAAGCTCATTGATTCTATTAATAGCTTCTTTTATTGCTAAATCCTTATCAGCCCAATGAGCAGTACCTGACCATCCGCAACAATGTACATTCTCTTTGGTGTAAATTGGTTCAATAATCTTCATTTCAGGGATATTTTTCAATACTGTTCTTATGGAAGTAGTATCGTTTAGATTTCGAGCAATCAGGCATGGATCATGAATTGTTACATTCGACAATTCTTCAGCTAATTTCTTAATTGGCTTCAATTTTCCCTCATTAATGAGTTGCTTGAAAAAATCTACAATATGAATAATTTTGACGTTTAGATTTATTCCAATACTTTCATATCTTTTTGTAAGAGTGAGTACACAACCGGGACAATCAGATACGATCAATTTTGCTCCTGTTTTTTCAGCTAATTTCTTATTCTTTTGACCCAAATCCTTTGCTGTTTCAAAATCTCTGATGTTGAATGTAGGTCCACCACAACAAGCTCTTTGCTCTAAATTGGTCGAGAATTTAATCTTCAACTTTTTCAGTATTTCAATATTTGCCTTTACAACTTCTGGAAATTTCATCATTTCACAGCCAATGAAATAATATACCTCGTCATTTCCATCAGTTTCGTTATTTTCAATGTTTTTCTCTTTATAAGTGAGATAAATGTTATGATTTTCAATAGTATTAGTTTTATGTAATTTATCCAATTGTTGCCTACAATAATCTGGCATTAACCCTTTATCGTTTAGATCATCTCTAATGGTTTCTAGCAATGAAACAACAGAAAACTCGAATGGACACCATACCTTACATGATTCTTCATTTGTACATTTGTACATCAAATCAACAAATGGTTTATTTTCTGCTTTTGTAGGATCAATTTTACCCATGGAAATGTAATACCCAATCCGAGCTTTATATGAAGGACTCATTGTTTCTTTTTGTTCTGCTTGGAGTGTCCCACAATCGAATCGGCACATATTAGGACATAGAGCACAATTAATTAGGTTGGAAACATCTGCCTTACATTCTTCTGTTGGATGGAAATCTTTTTTAACACGGCTTAGATTCCTAAATATTTTTCTTTTTACATCTTTATCAGCTTTATTTATTTCTGCGATGAACCATTTATATTTTTCCATGAATTCTTGCATTTAATTGGCACCTCCTTTCCATGAGTTTTCAAAAACTTTTCCTGGATTGAAAATATTATTTGGATCGATAATTTTTTTAATTTCTTTGAGGATTTTAAAGCTCTTACCCCATTCTTTTTCCATCCAATTTGATCGATTAATCCCGATGCCATGATGGTGAGCAATAGATCCTCCAGACTCTAAAACAGCTTTCATGGTGGTATTCCATACTTTCTGGTAAAATTCAAAATTAGTTTCTTCACCCATTTCAACCCCAGCAAACGTAAAATACATTCCAATTCCATTGGGATAAAAATGCGAAACATGAGCAGTTATTAATAGAAGCCCCTTAATTTGTTTGAGTGTTTCAGTTACATGATGATATAATTTTGCTGCATTTTGCCAAGATGATGCGATTTCAATGGTATCAGCGGTTAATTTGTATTGAGGCGTTGAACTAGTTTCAGTAACCCTAAATCTCGTTTCAAACCAATGTTCAACAGGATATTCTCCGCAATCGATTCCAGAGAATTTTTCACATTGTTCTCTGGTAATTTGTTCTTCTAAATCTACAAGACGTTCATTTCCCTCACAAACAAATATAGTCATAACTTTTTCTGTTGCTTTTTCCATATCTCGGAAATGGCGCGCTGTTTCATCTTTGTCGTAAATTCGAACAACAGCTGGATATATTTGTTCTCGTAAAATGTGTCTTATAGCTTCTAAAGAATTTTCAAATGTGGGAAATGCATAAGATACAAGTGTTCTTTTTGCTGGTAATGGCCAAATTCTTAATGTTGCAGTTGTTACAATCCCTAAAGTACCTTCATTTCCAATAAAAATTTTATCTAATTGTGGTCCTGTGGCTTTTCTTACAATTGGTTTAAAATTAATAATTTCCCCTAGTGGAAGAATAACTTCCATACCTAAAATGATATCCTCAATCTTTCCATATTTGGTTGAAAATTGACCCGCGGCTTTATGGGCAATCCAACCTCCTAAGGATGATGTATAGATAGATTGTGGAATATTTCCGCAGGTATAACCTTTTGCATTTAAATAACGCTCCAAGTTCATGCCATTTATTCCAGTTTCAACGGTTACGGTTAGATCCTTATCACTAATTTCTATAATCTTATTAAATTTCTTCATATCAATGATGATACCACCCCTAACAGGAATCGCGCCCCCAACAACCCCAGAGCCCTCTCCAAAAGGAATCACAGGAATTTTTTCTTTATTCGCTAATTTCAAAATTTCCACTATTTGTTCTTTAGTCTCAGGCCATGTAATATAATCCGCTAATGCTGCAATTGTTCCCTCTAAAGTCCAATTATAACCGATTATTGAAGCATCTTTTGTATAAGCGAAAATATCAATCTCACTCGCGGATATATTACTCTCTCCAATGATTCTTTTTAATTTGTCTTCAATTTCTTGTTTATTTTGAATTACGGTTCGATCTTTATCATAAATCAATTTATACTCATTTAAATCCATAAATAACCAGCTTTAATTTAATTAACAATTATTTAGAAAAATGATTGGAATTAATTTAAAATTTCTATTGTTATAAATCCTTTAACATTACTTTTAAGAAAAAGTATGAGAAAAAGCGCGTAAATTAATAATAAGTGTCTCCAGTAATTTTATTCACCTTTAAATGTCTAAACCTAGATTTAGTTTTAATCCGCGCGATATTTGAAGATACATTCTCAACAACTTCCGACGGAAATAAAAATTTAGTCAATTGAATAATCATTTGTCGAGTTTCAATGCAATTATATAACTTAAGAATTTCTAACGCATAAAATTGCTCGGAAATTAAATCAAAATTCATATCTTCTGAAAATTCAAGAAGTTCTAAATTTCTATAAATTCTAGATATAATACTTGATAAAATTTCATGATCTTCTATCTTGTCTAAAGTGTTTCTCATATAATTGCAAAATAATACATAATAAGTCGCTTCAGATGAAACAAAACCATCTCTAAATTGTTTTATTCCTTCCGGTGTTATTCTCAATTCTAATTCTTCCAATATGGCTAGAATATTGTCTTCTACGTTATGAATATGTATGAGATTATAAATTTTTAAAATAACTACTAATTGTGATGTTTCTAAATTCTTTAAATAGGATGGCTCGAAATATTTCAAATCAGTTTCTATTAATTTATTAATTTGAGAATTTGTAAGCCACAATTTCATAAATTCTGTAGTTTTTAACAAGTAGTAAACTCCATCAGTAGCCTGTACTAAGGGTGCTTCAAATTCATCTAACGCTTCTTCATACAAATCCATTAAGAACTTCCTAATTTTATCTATGTCAAAAGTTAAATTAAGATGTTTCCCTAAATATATCCCACAATAATAGAGATCAGGGTTTCTAAGAGTAACTAAAGGAATAGTAATTAACCACTCATTCATATTATTCAAAATATATTCTCTAACATTAGAAAAATCAAATATCTTTTCTATATGAAAAAAAGTAATTAAACGATCTATCAAATATAAAATCTGTAATTTTTCTTTTGGATCTTCTAAATCCTCTAAAGCTTCAATTTGTTCTTTATTTTCAATTAATTTTTTTACAAATCGTTCTTGAATTTGAATATATTTCTTCAAATTTTCTTTTTTTTCGGGATGTTTGTTAATTAGATCTTTTAAGTTTCTCAATTCAACTATAAATTCTAAATGCAGAAAATTTTTTGATTTCAAATTAAGCATGATTGGATTAACATTAATATCAACTAGATAATCCGCAACTTTTTCTAAAAAAATCTCATATATAATAGGTGCCAATCTAAGATCATAAATTTCATGAATTAAAGAATTTTTATTATTATCATTAGTATTACCTTCAGAGAAAAGATCTAAAAATCTATTTTCTATATCTTCTTGCTCAAATCCCAATTCTAGTAAATCAGGTGTAATATGATCCAAAACTTCAGTAACTAAATTCTCTAAATTATCTATATCAACATTGGTGTTTTTAATGAAACTATTTATACTTTCAACAAAAAATTGGTCTAACCTATTATAAAATGAATCAATATGATCCAAATATAAACTAAAAATATTAAACAATCCTTGAAATATCATTTATACATAAGTGAAATTTTAATTATATTTATACCATAAAACTCAAGCTTATTATATTTTATTTAGATGAAAAGAAATTAATATTTTATTCTTATATATTATTTAAAAGCAGTATTTATCAAGTAAAATGAAAATTTGTTTTCATTATTTTTGATTTTTTCCTTGCAAAGGGGTTTTGTGGGGGTAAAAATGATAGGAAAGTTCGGTTGAATAAATTTTAAAAAATGATTTCGATAATACTAAAGAATTGAATTTTAACCATAATGGATACTTAAAATTTGAAAAAACTACTTCATAAAATTTAAAATTAAAAAAGAATCTATATAGATTAGAAAGAGAAAGATGATAAATATGACATCAAACATATTTGGGACTTCGGGCATCAGACGTATTTTTAAAAATTATTCGGAAACTGATCTTATGTTCACTCCTCAAATGGCATTAGAAGTGGGGTTGGCGCTTGGAACTTATTTGAAGGGAGGAATTGCTGTCATCGGGAAAGATATTAGAACTTCTGCTTTACCAATAGAATATGCTTTAATTTCAGGATTAGTAAGTACAGGATGCAAAGTAATTACCCTAGGAATAGTAACCACCCCCACATTAGCCATCTCTTTAAAATATCTCAATGGTGATGCTGGTGTAATGATAACAGCTAGTCATAATACTCCTGAATATATAGGTCTTAAGTTGTGGAATCCGTCGGGATTAGGATATTCCCCAGATCAAGAAGAAGAAATTGAACGGATATTTAATGAAAAGGATTTTGCAAAAACTGAATGGTATAATATCGGTAAGGTTACCCAAGTAAATGATGTTAACGATACACATATTTTAGATGTGACAAGTCGGATTTTATTCAATGGGGATCAATTAAATGTAATAGTTGATCCAGGAAATGGAGCAGGATGTGAAATTGTACCTAAATTATTAACAAAATATGATATAAATATCGTCACTCTTAATGCTAATATGGATGGGCGTTTTCCTGGACGTCATTCGGAACCTAGCAAAAAAAATTTAGCGCAAATATCTAATTTTTTGAGAACATCTGAACAAAAAGATATTGGAATTGCTTTAGATGGGGATGCAGACAGAGTCATTTTTTTGGATGAAGTTGGTAAAATTGTAGATCCAATTAGATTATTAGCGTTATTATCAAAATATTATATCCAAGAACATCGAGATTCACTCACAAAAGACAAGTTAAAAATAGCTACACCAATTAACTCTTCAAGTTTAATTGAGGATGTATTGCATCCTTTAGGATGCGAAATTATTCGTACTGAAGTGGGTGATATTAAAGTTGCCATAGCATTAGAGGATAATGGAGGCTTTTTGGGTGGTGAAACATCAGGAACTTATATCTGGCCTGACTTTCATTTTGGTCCAGATTCAATCGTAACAATAGCTAAAGTATTGCAAATGGTTGTTAATAGTGGAAAGTCCTTAAATGAGTTATTGATTGATATTCCTGATTATCCGTATTATCGGGATCAATTTAAATTAAAGAAGGACATTCCTTTTAAGGAGGAAATTAATGAGAAAATTATCACTCTAATGAAAGAAACTTTTGATTCTTTAGGAAAGAAGGTTATATCAATTAACAAACTTGATGGATGTAGATTTGATTTTCAAGATGGATGGATTTTAATTAGACGTTCTGGCACAAGCCCATATCTTAGAATCTCTGGTGAATCAAATATAAATATGGAGGACTCAATAAAAATTAATAAATACGCGGAAGAAAACATGCGTAAATTAAATTTAATATGATCAAATTTATTATCCTTTAAATCCCTGAAATTTTAGTGAGAAATTTAGGTGTATCACAATTGATACCATTCATCCTTGAAATTTCTAAAGTTAATAATTGAACTGCTAAAATAATAATTAGAGGTTGTAAGTCCATTATTGTATTTGGAACTTGGATTCCAAAATCAATAGGATCGGGTTGTTTTTCATTTTGCATTACTTCATATATTCCAAAAATCGTGGCGTTTCGTTCTTTAATGCGGGAGAGTAAATTGATTAAATTTAGTTTTCTTTTATCTTCTTCATGTGGTATAATAGCTAATATGCATGTTTTTGGATCTGCAAGTGTTATGGGACCATGGGGGAATTCTGCTGTAGAATATGCTTGACCAAATATTCTAGCTCCTTCTTTTAATTTTAATGCGGCTTCCATTGCTGTTGCATAATCTGGTCCACTGCCCAATATAAAGCAAAATTCAGCAAATTTAAAATAACGCGAGTAATTTTTAACTTTTTCATGTAATTGGGGTAAATAGGAATACAATTTATCAGATATTCTAACCAGCTCCATCCAAATTTCATTATATTCATAATTCGGAATAGATTTTTTTTCTTTAGCTATTTCCAATGAGAACATTGATAGGATTGCAAGTTCAGTTACATAAGTTTTTGTAGCTAATACTGAATTTTCGACACCACATTCCAATGAAATGCAATACTCACACGTACTTGCGAGGGTAGCTTTCATATCATTTGTGATACCAATGGTTAAACATCCAATAGCTTTAGCAATATTAACAGATTCAATTGTGTCTAATGTTTCTCCACTTTGAGATAAGGCAATAACACAATCTTCTTTATTTAAAATTGGTTTTATCAAATACTGAAATTCCATGCTATATTCCGTAAATGTAGGAATTTTTGTTATCCGATTGAACATGTATGATATTGCAAAGCCAGCATGATATGAACTGCCTGCTCCGATTAAATATATATGATGAGTATTTCTTTCGACTATATACTTGCTTATTTTGCTAACCAATTTTTTTTGATCCGTAGCTCTTTTCAAACAAGCCGGAATTTCAAAGATTTCTTTTTCAGTTTGACTTCCTAGTGCGCCTATTTTAGGTGGATTGTATTTTTCTTTCAAGGCGTTAACTCTCTTTGAAATTTGGTTTAATGTAAAATGAATCGATAAGCTATACTTTAATAAATTACATGAATTTAATAAGATATTACCAAGTTGATCTAAAAATACATAACATAATTTTTTAACTTATTCAAAGATTTATTCATATAATTACATTACATTACGAAAGTAGAGAGTCTATATGTGTGGAATTTTTGGGATAGTCACTAATCAAGAGATTTCTATTGGAAAAGTTGTTCTCGATGGTATTAGAAGATTGGAATATCGAGGATATGATTCTTGTGGTATTGTTGTCCAATACGATTCTCAATTACTAGTTAAGAAAGATTCTGGGAAGATTGATGAGATTCATAAAAAAATAGTTCTTGATGAGTTCCCAAGCGGTTCAAAATTAGCTCTTGCTCATACCAGATGGGCAACACATGGACCACCAACAAAAATTAATAGCCATCCTCACTTGGATTGTAAAAATAAAATTGCTGTAATTCATAATGGCATACTTGAGAATTTTATACAATTACGAGAGGAATTAAAATCACGAAATCATGTATTCAAATCCGAAACTGATACGGAGATTATCCCACATTTGATCGAAGAACTAATGGATAAAGGATTAGATTTCAAAAATGCAGTTGTACAATCGCTAAAAAAGTGTAAAGGTGCTTTTGGCATTGCTGTATGTCATGCCGATTATCCCGATACAATCATTGTAGTTAGGAGAGAATCTCCACTAGTCATAGGGATTAATGAAGGAAAAACTACTTATTGTGCATCTGACATTCCTGCTTTTTTACCATATACTCGTCAATGCTATATCCTTGATGATGATCAAATGGCTATTTTAAGACCTGGAACTGTGGAATTCTTTGATTTAAACAATATTGATGTACCCTTATTAAAAGAAGTACAAACTATAGAATGGAGTATTGATGCTGCAGAAAAAGGAGGGTTTGCTCACTTCATGCTAAAAGAAATTTATGAAGAACCAAAAGCTTTGAGAAATACACTGAAAATTTCAAAAGAATTACTCAAAAACTTTGCTCAAATATTATGGAGTGCTAAAAATATTTTTATAACTGCAGCTGGGACTTCATTTTATGCAGCTTTAGCTGGAAAACACATTATAACACATTTTCTTGATAAATACATCCAAGCCATTGAATGTTCTGAATTTCAAACAGAATTAGGGAATTCTCTCCAAGAAGGAACAGTGATTATTGTTCTTTCGCAGTCAGGTGAAACGGTGGATACTATTGAAGCAATTCGTTGGGCTAAGGATAAATTAGGAAAAAAAGTAACTGTTATTGCAATTACTAACGTAGTGGGATCTTCTATAACACGTTATTCAGATCAAGTGATTATAACTCAAGCTGGACCTGAAATAGGTGTTGCGGCCACCAAAACATACTGCACTCAAGTATTATCCCTTGCTCTAATTGCATTAGAGATCGCCAAATTACGAAAAATATTCCCTGATTTAGAACTCGAAAAATATTATGCTGCACTCGAAACTACACCGAATATAATTGAGACTTTCCTTGATACAAATATAGAACATATTAAAGAAATCGTAAATAGCTTAGAAAAAAGTCAAAGTTTCTTCTATTTAGCGCGAGGAATTTCGATAGCCACTGCTAAAGAAGGCGGTCTAAAACTAAAGGAGGTAGCTTGTCGGTTTATTGAAGGATATTCAGCAGCTCATGCGAAACATGGACCTATCTCCTTGGTAAGAGAAGGATTCCCTATTATATTTATTGCTCCACCTGATGAAACTTATTCACGATTGGTAGGGAATGTTATGGAATTTAAGGCAAGAGGGGGTAAGATTATATCAGTAGTGGTAGAAAATGATAAACAGATCACAGATCTGAGTGATATCACTATAAGAATACCTCAACCTGATAATAAATACTACAACATTTTTAGTCCAATCACCTTTACACCTGCACTACAACTTCTTTCTTATTATGCTGCATTGTATCACGGACTTGATCCTGACAAACCTTTAAATCTGTCTAAGACTGTGACAGTACATTAATATCGCGTTTCTAGACTTCTTTTACTTGAAAAATATGGGATTTCCATGGATTTAATTGAATGAATAATCCGTATTCATCCAAATCTTTTCCTAAATATTGAAATTCTTCATCTATGATGAGATCCTTAAAGCTCCATTGTGAAGACCCATATTTTTTATCTTTTATTTTAATATGAGCTTTAGCGGGATTTATGCTATAATTAACAATTATCAAGAAAGTCTTTTGATTTGTCTCCCAAACATAAGAAATAATATTGTTAAACGAAGAATCTTCATGTTCGATTTGAGTTACTTCACAAATGGACCATTTAGCTTTATCCTTCTCAATGAAGGAGATAATATTAAGGAGCTTATCGTAAAATACGGATATTTTTAAGTTGGGTGTTTCCATTGGATTTTTTCCTAATTGGATGGGTAATTTTATTTCATTCCCATCCATTTGACCTTCATAGATAAGACAAGCTCCAGGCAAAGTCATGATTATTACTGCTGCTGCTAATGATGCTTCTTCACCAAAAACATTAACCGCTCTTCCCTCATCATGATTTTCGATGTATCGTAATAACTTAATTTGATAATCACATTCTGCTTGAATATGGGAAATTACTTTTTGAGCATTATCATTCCTTAATCGGTCATATAATGGTTTATCATAACAATAATCAAATCCTTGTTGCTGCAATTTCCATTCCATATCCCAATACACTTCAGCAATAAATAAGAAATCAGGATATTTTTCCTTTATTTTGGGAATCACTTCTTCCCAAAAATCAATTTTAGGAATATCACCAACTTTTTCAGCCCATGTTTTACTAAAAACCTCGTTTGTCACCAACATTGCCATATCACATCTAACTCCATCGCATTGTTCTGCAATTGATAATAACGTACTTATAGCTTTCGTGCGTGCCTCTTCTGAGAAAGCATTTATCTGTACAGTATCTGTCCATGGTGGAAAATTAGGGTCTCGACCATAAGCGTAAACTTTTTTTCCAATAGAGAAATATTCGTAAGGTTTTGTCATTAAATCTTGAAGTGTTCCACTAATGAATAGATCGGATTTTTCTAATGTCCATATATGATCAATGGCTACATGATTTGGGACATAATCAAGAATTAATTGAATTCCTCGTTGCTTTAAATCGTTTCGGAAGGATTCCATCCCTTTTGTTCCTCCTAAATGTGAATCAATATGATAATAAAATATTGAATAGGGTGAACCAACCACATCTTCCGTGTTAAAATATCTTAAAGCTTTTCTATACTCTTCTTGCAATCCTTCATGATTAATTGCTATTTCCCTTCCTTTTGGACTCCTTTCCCATGCGCCCATTGTCCAAACGGCATCAAATTTACTTAGTACTTTATCTATAATATCAACAGGTATATTTTCTAAATTGATGTTATGACCATATATATCAGAGAGTTTATTTAGCCACGACCAAGTATTTATCTCATATATTTTTGGATTTTTGGACCAAATTAAATTTCCATTTGTCATGAGTTCGCACTTGATTTTTATTAATGATTAATATTTATCTGACTTTCTTAATAAACTGAAGCATACTAGTTTCCTTTCTTCTTTTTAAATTATTCTTATTTCAAGATAGGCTTCTAAGTTAGGCAATAAAATGAATATATATAAATTTCAAAATAATCATATGTATAATAGGATATTAAGATATTATTATGAAAAAAAGTGGTTAAAATGAGTACTGAAGAAGAAAAAGATGCTTTACGCCAACTTATTATGCTTATTTCTGATTTACGTGCTAAAGATGAGGAAAGATATGAAGCCCATGTGAATTTTATGAACGAAACGATCAAGATGATTAGTGCTATCGAATCTCAGATGAATAAACATTGGTCTACTGTATTGGAATCCTTAGGAGAATTAAATGAAAACATAAATGATAATTTAGATTCGTTATTAACGGGGATTAACCCAAAAGGACTTCGCGAAACGTCAAAATCACTAAAAGAGATAATGGAAACTATGAATCGGAGCGTTCAATCAATGAATTTAGAGAAAGTGCTTAGTGAATTGAAATTCTTAAAATCTACCACTATAACTCCCGAAATACAAGCAACTCAGGTTATCCCTGGGACCCAAAAACCTGAGCCAATAACAGCTGGGATTAATTTAAATAATCCTACTCCCGCATCAGCAGCAACCCCGTCTCAAGAACAAGAAGTGTATGGTTATGTTCCAAAGAAGAAGAAAAAGGATGATGAAGATGAACCTCATCTTATGAGACCTTCGGATTTATTTAAATAAGCAAATTTTTGGTATTTATTTCAATATTTTTTCTTTTAACGAATAAATTTATTCATAAAATTAGCCAACTTTCCTTTTACTTCATCTAAATCTTCCCCTATCTTTTTAAATTTTATTACAATTGCGGGAATTTCAAGATCATCATTAAATTTTTCCATTATAGAGTTATATACATTTGAAATTGAATGACAACCCGAAACTTGATTAAAAATTACACCATCAATCTTTAAATCTTTAGCAGCTTTTAAATAAGATTGAGTTAAGGCATCTTTATCACATCCCAATCCCTTATTTGAAGCATTTAAAAGAAATTTAGCATAAGTTTCTATTGGATCCAGCTTTGATGATACAGGAATTTCTTCTAGTAAGCCAAAAATATCCCAATCTGCATAGATAATACGACCTCCTAAATTATATACCATCTCATGAACCATAGGCTCAAAACCTGAGAAGATAGGAGTGAAGAGTAATCGAGGCATTCCAGATACATCAGTACCGTTCTTTTTTTGGATTCGCATTCGCATTTCTTTGACTAAATGCCCGATATTATCAAGATACCTTTGAGCATTTGAGTTATAATCTTGAAAGGAGATCGTTAATAAAGCCAAAATTTCTGCTAATGTTGCAGGATTGCAAGGATAGAAATCAGAAGTACTAATTTCATATAAAATTGTTTTGTAGAATCGCTTCACTTGGTTTCCTATTCGAAATTGCTTTTTCAAACTTTCTTCAGTGACTAAGTTTCCAGTTATATTTTCTAATTTTTTAATTGCTTTGTTTATATTATTGACCATCATTTCTAATGCTTCATTTGTGGTTCCCAAATCCTTTGGAGGAATATCAACCCATATTTGAGGGGAATCAGTGGATTTAAGTGATTCAGAAAACTTATTCCATTCCCCGCAACGCATGGCAAAATTTAGATTCCCATCTACATTCTTTCCCTTTGATATATGCATTCCATAAAGTGCATTAACGCCATAACATAAATCAGAAGGAACACCAGTTTTAACTCCCAAATCATACATGGTGTTATATTTATGATTAATGGAAGTAATAACTTCTTCGAGGATCTTATCTACGATCTTAAGAATATCAAATTGCCGGGCAAGATCCAAGGCTTTTGATGTCAAATCCCAACCCAAAACACTAGTTGCGGAGTTAAGTGCTAACAAAACAGTATTTAATTTGAAAGTTTCCATTCTTATTGGAAAAACAGGAATAGCCCCTGCTGCAAACACGAGATCTGGAAAACCTAAAGCTACAGATATTAACTTTTTTCGTTCCCGCGTTTTTTTTCTTTTTAAATAATCTTTTCCAGTTAAAAAATTATAGGACATTTTTAATACAGATGCAAAACTGATTACATCGTCAGCATAGATGCTCATTATTCTGTAGACTCCAAGTACGTTTTAAGAATATCCTTTTTTTGATTTATAATTTATTACTAATTGAAAAATTTTCTATATATATAAAGCTATATTAGGATTATTATTTTTATTACTTGAACATTTCCATAAAAGCACCAAGTCGGGTGTTTACTTGCTCAATATTATCACCAATCCTATTAAACGTCAATGATATGGATGGAATTTCCAAATCTCGTCGTATTTTGTCTTTTAACATTGCATAACAGTTAGATACAGAATGACAACCGAATAGTGAATTAAAAACTAAACCATCAGCATTCAAATTTTTAGCTACTCGCATGTATGAATTTGTTAAAACGTTATTGTCGCAACCAATTCCATTTTCGGTAATATCTGATAAGAAATATGCATAAGCTTCTATGGGATCAGATCTACTTGAAATAGGGATATCATCAAGGAATTTAAAAACATCCCAATCGGCATAAATAGCTCTACCTCCAAGATTATAGATTATCTCGTGAGTCTTGGGCTCCCAACCCCCGAACATGGGTGTAACCATTATTTTTTTGTACTTTGAAACATCCATACCGATGCCCTTTTTAATTCGTTCTCTCATCTCATCTACCATTTGATGAATGTTTTGAGCGTATCTTTTAGGGTTCGAATTATAATCTTGAAAACTAATACTAAGCAGAGCTAAAATTTCACTGAAGGTAGCTGGATTGCATGGATAGAAATTTGAAGATCCAATTTCATAAATTATAATTTTGTAATCTCTGTGAATTTGATTTGCCACTTTAAAATGTTCTCTTAACTGATTATCATTGAATGAGTTACCACTTATATCCTCAAGATCAGTTATAGCATGTCTAATATTATCCTCAAGCAACTCTATGGCATTTCCAATATTTCTTGGAGGAATATCTAACCAAATTTGTTTGACTTCATTATTTATGCTTTTTAAAGACTCTAAATACTTATTCCACGCACTACATCTTATAGAATAATTTATTGTAGCGTCTACATTTTTCATTTTCGAAACATGCATCCCCACTAAAGTTTTTAAAGCAAAGCAGAAATCACTCGATATCCCTCTTTCTACTCCAATATCATACATCTCATTATACTTTTCATTTAATGTTTCTATTACACCCTCGATTATGTCATCAATAACCTTACTGACTTCTTTAATCCCGGCGTTTTTTACAAAACCTAAAATTTTTGAAACATTGTCCCAACCAAAAATACTAGAGGCTGAGCCTAAATATGATAGATATTTACTTACTTTGAAAACTTCCATCCTTATGGGAAACACAGGAACGAGGTTCGGAAAGCCAAATAATAGGTCAGAAAATGGTAATGCAACTGAAATAAGATGTTTTTTTCCTCTTAATTTCATCCTTTTTAATTCATCTCTTCCAGCGATTAAATTATAAGACATCTTTAAAACGGAAGAAAACCTGATAATTTCATCTGCATATAAACTCATTATTCTAATAACTCCAAGTATGCTTCGATTCTAGTCGATAATTGACCTCTATTGGATCCAGAATAATCTCTTTCTAAATTTAACACCGTAATTCCTTCTTTTTGTAATTTTTCTTTAAAATATGATGAAAGCATTGAAAAATGATCGCAAAATTTAATGATATGATTTATTACTCCGACATTTTTATTAGTTTTCTTTTTTTGAGAATTATTTATTTTTATTAATTGAGCAATTTTATTATCCAAGAAGTTTGGAACTGAATGGTCACTAAGCGTATTCTTTTTATATCTCTGAACTAATAAATCATATGGATTTAGGTCCGAATTTAATTCATCTTCACTAAAAACCTGAGAATAATAATGATTTCCAATCCATGTGTCAAAGAAACACACATTTCCCCCAGCATCCTCAATCAAGTCAACTAAATAATCATTAATGAATACCGAGCAACCAGTCAAAATTACATTCTTAAATTTATTTACTTGATTAATCTGTTTTTCTCTATTTCTTTCAATGAAATCGGTTAGTCTATCATAATAAGAGGGTCCAAATAACATCGCTTCTTGGATGATTTGCAATTTCTTTGAACCGATTAAATTTAAAGAATTTAACTCATATAATTTCTGTTTAAAATTATTATATTTTCTTATACTTGCATATAATTTATCATTTGTCAGTTTAGATTTTGTAATATCTTCAAGTTGTCGCTTGAAATCTTCTAATTCTAACCTAAAATATTTTTCACTATTGTCGTTTTTCGTATAAGAAACATAAAAGTTTAATCGTGGTATATTGAAATATTTAGTAATTACTTCCGAAGCGGTTATATCACTAACGCAATGGTTAGATACTATAAAGTAGTCGACCAAATCTAGAAACTGATATTTAGAAGGTTTTACAGAAAAAAGACCAATACTGGATTGAGCAAAGGCGCACGTTGAGGGAGGTAAATAATCATGGCTGGCATTCATTAACTCCTCATTTCCACCAAATATCATTCTTAAAGGAAAGATACCACATGCATCCATCATCTCTTCGGGAATATTATCATGAGTCAAAAACGCTGCAATTTTAGCACCAGTTTGTTTTTTTTCTTGTAAAACTAATGAAAAATCAGATAAAAGAGTCATAACATCCATGTTTAATTAGCCGTCAAATTTGAATTTTAATCAAGAAAGACTTAATTCTTTATAAAATTTTACCGATCATAAATATAAACAAATGTATTAAAAAGAGTTTTAAAAAGCCCTATGAATTAGCGCTATTTTCTTGAGCAATTAAAGCTGCTCCAATCGCTCCAGTTAATTGTGGAAATTCTGGTATAACTATTTCGTATCCGAGTTCCTCTTCTAAATACTTTTTAACTGCGCTATTTAAAGCAACACCACCGCAAAATACAAGTTTAGGTTCAACTCCAATCCTCTTTGCCATTCCTGCAACTCTTTTTGCAATTGATTTATGAATCCCGCTGGCAATATCTTCCTTTGATGCACCTCTAGCAAATAAACTTATTACTTCACTTTCCGCAAATACGGTACAAGTTGAACTAATAGACGCCGGTTTATTTGACTTTAATGCAAGTGAACCAAAATCTTCAATAGGAACTTCTAATGCGCGAGCCATTACTTCCAAGAATCTCCCCGTACCAGCAGCACACTTATCATTCATCTGAAAATCAACAACTTTACCAGTTTTGGAGGAAATTAAAATAGCCTTGCTATCCTGACCTCCAATATCGATTACTGAATGGGCATCCGGAAAGAAATATTGAATCCCCTTAGCATGAGCAGTAATTTCTGTGACTCTATCATTAGCAATATCAATAGTATTTCTACCATATCCAGTGCTCATGACATATACGTCAGATCTTTTTAGATTATGCTTGTTAAGAATCTCATCAAATAAATCATGGCCTATTTTTTTAAAATTATATGTTGAACGTTCAGTACGATGATCAACTAATTTGCCTTCAATGAATAAAGCAATTTTTGTAGCAAGGCTTCCTATATCGATTCCAATAAAAGTTACCATTTTGAATGCTCTTATATGAATTGTAAAGAAAAAAATAGTTCAGAAAATATTAAATTTGCGTTGCTATAAATTGATATTTTTAAGATAGATTAGATACCCAAAAGAAGAGATACTAGAAGTGTTACAACCCCTGCAGTAATTAAATGAATTGAATACTTTATTTTACCTCCTTCTGAGATGTTTCCAAGGAAAATTCCTAGATAAATGAGTAACCCTGCTAATATTACATAAGAAAATATGAAGTGAAAGAATGTCAATGTGGTACCAAAAAAAAAGGGGATCAAAGGGAGAGAGGATCCTAACACGGGGGCAAAGCCATCAACCAAGGATGCAATCCAAGTTGCAAAATCCTCTGCTTGTTGGATTATCGGTTTTTCTTTCTTCTTTTTTTCACTAGATAACTTTTCTCTTATAAATGAGATTTTTCCTTTTATAGGAATTATCATCGCCTTTTGGATGTCTTTTAATTCTTGCTCTTCAATGAAATCATTTTCTATAGATTTCAAATTCTTATTTTCTTCAAGTATTACCATGTCTTTTCTTAAATCTGCCATTTTTTTTTTCCGTTCTGCTTCTTCAGAAAGAAAAGCTCCCCATAGTCCACTAATTCCAATAGCCAAAGCCGTAGCAAAACCATAGATAATTACTGTGCTTGGAGTGTTCCTTACTTCATCTGGATGTAGAAATACAATAAAAAGACCACTTACTATCCCCGCACAAGTTAGAGCACCATCAAAACAATTATTGAAAAATTTTCGGCGAACTATGATTCCAAGATCTGACATAATTGCGAATTTTTTCCATTTTTTCCTTACATCTTTTAATCCCATTATTTAATATAACACCTATACTCACAGAAAAATTAAATGAAAAGTATATTTTTAAATTCACGAAATCATATCAGTTAATAATTTTTTTTGATAATAAATACTTTATTTTGAAAACTGATGATTTTTATTTACATAATCATATATTATTCATAGATATTATTCATTGATTATAAAAGTGTAGGGAATCTATAAATGGCAATAAATAGCAAAATAAAAGAAGAAATAATTTCTTTACTGATTGAACATTCTCGTATCATATATAATGTAATTAGCGATATGGCTGTATATTATAATTTTTGGACTGAAGATCAAGATAAGAATCTTGAAAAGAAAAGAAATAAAATGCAGATGCTTGAAGAAGAAGCAGATGAAATAAAAATTCAAATAATACAAGGATATTCTGAAGTCGGAGCTGGCTACGGTGATTATATTGATTTAATATTAAAGATGGATGCTGTAATTGACTATCCACTAGAATTTGTAGATATGTTGCCTAAAATAGAGTTAAGCCAAAAAATAAAGAAGGAAGTCAGTAAAAAATATCATAATCTAATTAATATAATAATTCAGATGACTGATGTTTTAAAAACCACTATTAAGAACTTAAGGGATAATAAAACAGCAGTATTCAATAATACGACAGAGATACACGAATTGGAAAATGAAATTGATAGAATCTATAGAAAATTCTTAGAATATTTGTATTCTAATGAGGAAATTAATATTAGATCTTTGTTAAGGTTGAGAGATAGTATAGTATTATTGGAACAACTAGCAGATCGAATACATGATATAGCCGATCTAATTCGTGTTTTATTGTACCATTGATTTGTCCTAATCAATCAATACTTATTGATTGATTGATATATTGAACAATTTTTAGTAAAGTTTTTACGTAATTTATTTTTCTTACTTCTTAAAACTTAATAAAAACAATAACTGGAAGTGAAAGATTTGAATGGTAAACAAAAATTTTATTTATTAATTGGATTTTACCAAATATTTTTAGTATTAGTTGTGTTTTTTTCCGTAAATGGCTTGATTACATCAGTAGTTGCCCAAACTCCATCTGACGCAATAGATTATTATTCATCTTCAACAGCAGGGTCATTAGCGATCGCTTCAGCATTAGCTGTTGGTTTAGCGGTATTAGGGAGTGGTATAGCTTTAAAAAGTATGGGAACATCTGCTATAGCCGCATTGACAGAGAGGGAAGAGTATTTTTTTAAAGCATTTTTAGTAGTAGCTTTAGGAGAAGCGTTAGCAATATATGGATTAATTATTGGAATATTGTTATGGACAAAAATCCCAACCCCCCCTTATTCGTAGATTTTTTTTTATAATATATAATCGGTGTTTAAATAATGATAACGGTTCCATCTTATGATTTCACCTTCATTAAGATAGCTTCTCTTAAGCAGTTAATCATCGATGAAGAAACTTTAGACAAGTTAAAAGATTTTAATGAAATTGAAGGATTTCTAAACTATATCGAGCCGTTTTATCCCGATTTAAATATTAAAGAAAATAGTATTGAAGAAATTGAGAAAGCACTATTCCATTTCTTTTTTAAACTGATAGGGAAATTAATTTCCATTTCCCCAATAAATATGAGGCGTTTTTTGAAAGATTATTTAGTTAAATATGAGATAATGAATATCAAGCAAATCATATTAGGATTTATTATTGGGCTAAATAAAGAAGAAATATCAAAAAATGTCAATTTTTTAATTGAAGAATATTTAGAAAACACAGATTTAATAAAAAAAATTATCGAAGTAAAGACGTTAGATGAAATTCAATTATATATGAAACCAACTAAATATAATAGGGTAATAAGAGAGGGTTTTCTTTATTTTAAAAATTATAATGAAGTTTTTGTCCTTGAAGCATTCTTGGACCAATTATATTACGAAAATCTATTAAAACGAGAAAAAATATTAAATGAAAAAGAAAAATCTATGATTTCTTTATTTAATTCCCTTAATACTGAGATATATAATATCAATACTATCTATCGTGGTATAATTAACAAAATTGATAAAAAATTATTAAATCAATTTATCATTAATCACTATCTCTTTTTAAAAGCGGATGAAATTGAAAATCTATTAAATCAAAAAACCTTAAATGATTTTTTTTCAAAAATTAATGAATATTTAGGAGCAACTCACGAATTAAAGTATAACTTTAACATTTTAGAATTAGAACATCCCTTATGGGAGCTTGAGAGAATGTATAAGAATTATTATTTCACAAAAATTAAGCATAAGACAGATGACATAGAATCCTTGACTATTAACCGTATTTTAGAATTAATTATAAAGAAAGAAAAAGAGATAAAATTAGAAATATTACCAAAAGTAGTAAGTATTATAAATAAAAACTATAATTCACTAAAACTGACAAATTAACTAATAGAATGTGATAAATTTGGAATTATTTAAATGGTTAAATGATATTGAAAAGATATACGAATCTTTAGTTAATAAGGCGAAAGAAGAGAGTATTACTGAAATTCAATCTTTAATTGATACTGAAAAAAAAGAAGTTGAGGAAATCCTTAAAAAGAAGCAGGAGTCTGTTGATTTAGTTTTAAAAAACTTTTCAAAAGATATTCAAGATCATTTAGAAAATTTTGAAAAAAAAGATTATGATGAGATTAAACTTATAAAAGATGTTTATCAAAAAAATAAGGATAAATTAATAGAAATAAGTTTAGAAAAATTAGGATATGATTTTTAGTGTCTGAACAAAAAATCCATGTATTAGGGTATGATTACATCGTTTCAATGTTAGGTTTGTTAGGGATAGAGGGAACTGTTATTAAGGAAAGTGATGATTTTCAGAAAGAATTTTCCAATTTAATCAAAAAGCCTTCAATTGATATGATAATCATTTCGTTAAAATTACCAAGTGATAGTGAAGATTTCTTGCTTAATTTTAAGTTAAACAAAAGAAAACCGTTTATCTTTTATCTTCCAGAAATTTTTAATTTAGATGTTATACCTAAAGATCTTTTCTTAGACAAGATATATGAATCGATTGGAAAAATATTAAGTTTAAAAGAGTGATTAATATTTCAGAAGAGTCAGATTTAAAAAAGTCCGTTGGAGCATTAGGAATTTATATGATAGATAAAGCTCAACAAGAAATCAAAGATATTCACAGGAGAACATTATTTCAAAAGGCTGAAATTAGAAAAGAATATTTAGAGAAAAAAATCGAGGGATCTAATAAGATCAAAACTATTTTCATCGAAACATACACACAATTTTTTAATAATAATTTAACATCTGCTCTTTTAAAATCTAAAGAGAAAATAATAAGTTTAAAGAATGAATTGTTAAATGACTTAAAATTCACTATTTATGAAAGAATTAAAGAAAAAATTAACAAAAATTATTCGGCTTATATCGCGTTTTTTTTAAAATTTATGCATAGTATAAGAAATGACATAGATAACAAAGGAGATATTGTCATACTTTTAAATTCTAAAGATTACAATTATTTTAGTAAAGATCTTAATAAAATTGAAAAGAATTTTAAAAATTCAGTTATAATTAAACAAGATTCTAAGGAGATTATTGGTGGATTTAATGTAAATCTGCCTCAGGCACTAATTTCTTATGATTATACTCTTGAGACATTAGTAAATAAAAATTATGTTGATATTGAAATAGAATTCTCTAAGCTAATTTCTGATTTAGGTTATAAAGAATTAGATGATAGTTTAGTAAAATTTATTCAATTAAAGAAAAATGATATAGAAGAATATATAAAAAATTATGAGTAAATCACATAAAGATAATCGAACTGGATATATTTCTGCAATTAATGGTTCCTTAATTGAAATCAAAGGATTAGAACAAAATATTCGGCTTCATGATTTAGTTAAGATTGCTACCCAAAATATATTAGGAGAAGTTATTCAAATTTATGCTAATCGAACAATTGTTCAGTGCTATGAAAATACAAATAATATAAGATTAAATGAAGAAATTATTAATTTAGGAGAACCTTTATCTATGGAATTAGGTCCTGGGTTATTATCCAGTATTTATGATGGGATTCAAAGACCTTTAGAAAAAATATTAGAGCACCTTGAAAACACAAGTTTCTTGAAGAGAGGTGTAGAATTACCCTCATTATCAAGAACAAAGAAATGGCATTTTGTACCTTTATTAAAACCCGATATTGATATTAAGGGGGGTGATATAATTGGAGTAGTCCAAGAAACGCCTTCAATAAAACATTACATATCAGTACCTCCTATGGTCTCTGGAAATTTGACTTATATTGTAGAAGAAGGAGACTATTTGATTGTTGATGAAATTTATAGATTAAAAAGTGAATCTGAAGAAAAATCATTTAATATGATTCAAAAATGGTCAGTTACAAAAAGCAGACCGTTTAAAAGAAAGATCAGTCCCATTGAACCTCTGATTACAGGGACACGTATAATTGATTTACTCTTTCCTATAGCTAAAGGAGGCACAGTAGCAGTTCCAGGAGGATTTGGAACGGGTAAAACCGTAATTCAACAATCTTTGGCTAAATGGTGTGATGCAGATGTTATCATTTTCGTAGGTTGTGGAGAGAGAGGAAATGAAATAGCAGATAGTCTAAAAGAATTTGCTAAAATTATTGATCCTAAAACTGATCGTCCGTTATTGGAGAGAGTTGTAATGATAGCAAACACGTCCAATATGCCCGTATCTGCTCGTGAAGCAAGTATTTTTTCGGGAATTACAATAGCTGAATATTATAGAGATATGGGTTATGATGTGGCTCTTATGGCGGATAGTACGTCAAGATGGGCTGAGTCTTTAAGAGAAATTTCAGGCTTGCTTGAGGAAATGCCAGCTGAAGAAGGATATCCCGCGTATTTACCTTCAAAGCTATCAAGTTTCTACGAAAGGGCTGGTGTTGTTTACCCGCTAGGAGGAAATATTTCAAATGAAGAACGTATCGGATCTTTAACAATCATTGGTTCTGTTTCACCACCTTCTGGAGACTTTAGTGAACCAGTTACCGCGACTACCAAACGTTTTGTACAAGCTTTTTGGGCATTAGATGCAAGGCTTGCTTATGCAAAACATTACCCTGCTTTAAATTGGCTTGATTCCTACTCTAATTATCCTGAATATATTTCTGAGTGGTGGCATAAAAGAGATATTTACTGGTCAGAGCTAAATCTCGATTGGAATGAATGTCGAAATCAAGTAAATGAAATTTTATCAGTTGAAAATGATTTAAAAAATATAACTCAATTAATCGGAGAAGAAAATTTACCAGAAGATCAGCAACTTATTCTATTTTGTGCTAAATTAATAAAGGAAGGGTTCTTGATTCAAAATGCTTTTGATGTTATAGATAATTTTACCGATTCCAAAAAATTATTGGGGCTAATAAAATTAATTCTTTTATTATATACAAAAGCTAAAGAGCTCTTAAGTAAAGGAATTATAATTGAAGAAGTTAAAGATCTTAAAGTTATAGATGAGATATTAAGAATTAGTAATTCTATTCCAAATAATGAATTTTCTAAAATTGAAAAATTAAAAGATAAATTATTAAGTGAAATTTTTGAACTACAAATATCATATAGAACGATGAAAGAAAAATGAGTATAAGCTATACTAATATTAAACAAATAATCGGACCTTTATTGTTTATTGAAAATAAACATAACGTGCAATATGGGGAAATCGTTGAAATTCATACAAAAGAACAAGAAAATCGACTTGGTCAAGTAGTAAAAATAAGTAAGGAATTAATTGTTGTTGAAGTTTTTGAAGATACAAAAGGAATGTCTTCAGATAGTTCACAAATTATTTTCACTAATGATACATTTAAAATAAAAATCTCAAAAGATATGTTGGGAGGTGTTTTTAACTCCTTAGGAAAGCCTATTGATATCTTTACAAAAAAATTGCTGAATATAGATATTTTAACTGATATAGAAAAAGATATTAATAGCATTCCAATAAATCCATTTGCTAGGCAGTATCCTTCACAAGTAATACAAACGGGGATTTCGGTTATTGATGGGTTATTCACATTAATTCGAGGTCAAAAACTTCCTATTTTTAGTGGACAAGGTCTTTCCCATGGGAAATTAGCGGCCCAAATTGTAACGCAAGCAAAAGTTTTAACGGAAGAACCCTTTTTGATAATTTTTTGTGGAATTGGGATTATTCAAGATGAAGCAATTTATTTTATGAACCGTTTTCAAGAAAGTGGAAATATCCAAAATATCATTTCTTTTATCAATTTTGCTGACGATCCCGTGATGGAGCGGTTATTAATTCCAAATGTGGCATTAACAACAGCAGAATATTTTGCTTTTGAAGAAGATATGCATGTACTTGTTATTTTAATTGATATGACTAACTATGCCGAAGCCTTAAGAGAATTAAGTTCAGCTAAAGAAGAGATTCCAAGTAGAAAAGGATATCCTGGATACTTATATTCTAATTTTGCTTCTATTTATGAAAGAACGGGAGTAATAAAGGGTAAAAAAGGATCGATAACACAAATCCCAATTTTGACTATGCCAAATGATGATATTTCGCATCCAATACCCGATACTACAGGATATATTACTGAAGGACAATTGGTTCTTAGTCGTAGTTTCCAAAAAAGAGGAATATATCCCCCTTTTGAAGTTTTGGCCTCTATATCACGTTTGATGAAAGATTCCATAGGTAAAGAGACAACAAGAGAAGATCATGCTGATGTTAGTTCTCAGTTGCTTGCCTCTTATTCTAGTGCTTTAGAAGTAAGAGATTTAATATCAATAGTAGGAGAGGATAGTCTAAATTTAGAACAAAAAGCGTTATTACAATTTGGAGAAGATTTTGAAAAAAAATTTTTAAATCAAGGATTTCATGAAAATCGGGATTTTATTAAAACACTAACAATAAGTTGGGAAGTATTATCTAATCTCCCAAAAAATCAATTATATAGGATTCATCAAGAATATATTGATAAATACTACCCAAAAGAGGTGTAAATCATAAGTTTTAGGAAATTACAACCTACAAAGACTAATCTAATTTTCCTTAAGAAAAAATTAGATTTTGTAATTAAAGGAAAGAATTTTTTAGAATATAAACAAGAACAATTAATAAATCAAATCAAGAATCTTTGGATAGAATATAAAATTTATCAAAATCATCTTTATAAATCATATAAATTAGCTTTATTAGCTTTAAATGAAACCTATAAAGAAATGGGAAAGCGAGAAATTAATATAATAAATCAAATTAGTCAAATTCAATTTCAACCATTTATAGATATAATATATAAGAAGGATATAGGTATTTTATTACCATCCATAGAATATGAATTAGTTCAAGAAAAGCAACTCCCTCCTTATTCTTTTCAAAATACAAGTCATCATCTTGATGACTTAATTATTTATTTAAAAGATTTTTTCAAATATCTTATTTTATATGCTGAAAAAGAAGCTGTTCTTTTAAGCCTTGCATTTAATTTTAAAAAAATTAGCCGAAGAATAAACGGATTGAAGAATGTTATCAAACCCCAATTAGAATCAGATATTAAGATTATTAAAGAGATTTTAGAGGAACTTGACAGAGAAAATTTTATTAGATTAAAAAAAACTAAAAGTTTGATTAAAGATTAATAGGAAATTTAAAGGAAGTGATAAAGATGAAATTTGGTAACGAGATGTCTCTATTTAAATTAATAATCAATAAAGATTATAAAGATCTTCTTTTAACTAGTCTTGCTGAATTTAAATTAGCTCATATAAGGGAAAAAGGAGAATACCAATCAACAATAAAAAATGAAGAAGATGAAATATTTAAAGATAAACTCAAGAATTTAAGACTTAATTTTGAAACGTTATTACAAAAATTAAATATTACTGAACTTGATTTTCAAGCATTAAACATTAAAAAAGAAGAAAGAATTAATTTCGTTGCAAAAGACTCACATGCTTTAATAAATTATTTTTCTGAAGAGATTAATTTTTATACAAATCGTTTCAATGAATTAGAAAGATATTCATCAACAACAAAAATTGAATTAGAAAAAATGAATAATCTGGAAAAAACATATCATTTTCTTGAAAATTATGACATATCACGCGAGAATCTTACTAATTTAACTTATTTTAACTTTAGGATTTTTACAACCTATACAAAAAATTTGAGTATAATAAATGATATCTTCGAATTTTCTGAATTTCCAAGTGTAATTCAGACTCAAACAATATCGAATGACAGGACTGCTTTTTTTATAATCTACCCAAAGGAAAAAAAAGACCAATTAAGAGAAAAAATTAGTGTAATCCATGGAGAGCTTGTACCATTACTGAAGAAATTCTTAACACCAACAGGGATTAATTTTGAAAGAATTAATAATGAACTTGAACTAATCAATAATTACTTAAAAAAATATGAAAATGAATTAAAAAGAATTAGAGATAAAAACTTATTAAAGTTTGCAGCAATAGAAGAAGGAATATCAAATCTTGAAGAATATAGTTGGGTAAGTAGTCAATTTGAAGAACTATCATTAAATCGCTTAAGTTATAAATTTTTTGTTCTTCAATCTAAAAAAGATGAATTAAAAAGAAAGTTGGATGATCTTTTTCATGATAAAATAACATATGAAGTGTTAAACATCGCTAAAGGTGGAAAAGTAACAAGGGATCAAGATATTAAAGATAAGGCGTTAAAAAAAAAACCTAAGAAAGAGCGATCAAAAAAAAGCGCTAAAGATAAAGAATCATCAAAAGAAACGGTGGATAATACTTTTAAAGGGGAAACACCAACCCTGATGATGCATAATCGTATAATAAGACCTTTTGAAACGCTAACAAAAATGTACGGAACACCTAGTTATTCCGAAATCGATCCAACCACATTTTTATTCATTACATTTCCTTTATTATTTGGAATTATGTTTGGAGATATCGGACATGGAATGATTTTGATAATATCAGGACTTGTAGGTGGGATACTTTTTAGAAAACGAGAAGGTGATCTTCGTAATTTTTGTTGGATCATTTTTTGGTGTGGTTGGTGGGCTATTTTAGGAGGATTCTTGTACGGTGAATTTTTTGGATATGAAGAAATTTTTGGATATCATCTTAATCCTATTCCAATACCGATTCCCTTTATAGGATATATAAATTTGTATGATCCATTAAATAATGTGATGGCAATCTTTTTTTTAACTATCTTTATCGGGATTGTTCATATAAATCTTGGTTGGTCAATACAATTTGTAAATTTGTGGAAAGGGTCTAAAAAATATACTGCATTTACGGAAACTTTAATGAAAATGTTATTTTTAGATATGGGTATCCTTCTAATTACAACATGGGGAATTAATCTTAAAGCATGGCTTGCATCTCCTCTTCCGCCTATTTTACTCCCTCTAATCCCTGCTATAATGTTAATCCTCTTTAAACCTATTGGTAAGTTATTAGGGATCTCTTATTTAAAGAAAGAGTCCTTCATGGAATTAATTGGAAAGGGATCGATGGATACGTTTGAGACGGTTTTATCGGTATTGAGTAATACACTCTCATATATAAGGTTGCTAGCTTTAGCGTTAACACATGTATCTTTATTGGTCGCGATTCAAGCTTTGATTTCAATAATTCCTGGCCAAGGTATATTTATACAAATTGTTGTCATGCTATCATTGATACTTGGAAATATTCTAGTAATACTTTTAGAGGGGGTTCTTGTTTTTATAAACGCAATTAGGTTGCACTTTTATGAATTCTTCTTTAAATTTTATGAAGGGAGGGGTAAAACATTTATTCCTTTTATTTTAGATGAAAACTATTCTACTATTACATTTAAAATGGACACGGAGAAGGATCTTATCTCTAGTACCATAGAAAGAGAGATTGAAACGGAAGAAACACGGGAGAGTATTGAAGATGCAAGAAACTATATTTCTTCAAAATATTTTTAATAATTAATTTACCAAAATAAAATATAATGACAAGTGAAATAGAAAGACCAAAAAAGAAATCTCCAAAACTTATTTTCCAATTAAGTCTATTAATAATTTTTACGATATTTATTTTTTATTTCTATAATAGCTTGATAAATCTTGGAAGTTCTCATCCACTCGCTCTGCTAATAGTCTTTTTTTCTTTTCTATTATTTATTGGTATATTATTTAAGGGTAAGGAAATTTTCACCTTATTTAAACGTAAAAGATATAAAGAGCAGAATGAGAAAGAGAAATATCTAAAGGAGTTTGAAACCCATCATATAAGAAGGATTGATCATATTCAGCTGGATTCAAAATATAAAAAACCAATTGTTCGAAAATGTTCAAATTGTGGAATTTTATTGCCTCATTTTGCTAAGAAATGTCCGAATTGTGGAGAATCACTAATATCTTAATGAATATAAACTAATTTATATTATATCATTGACTAAAAAAGATTAAAAATATGACGGAATTAGAAAAAGGATCTATTCGGGGTTATATCTCCGCTGTAAATGGATCTTTGATTGAGATTAAAGGATTAGGAAATCAAACAAGATTATATGATTTAATTAAAATTTCCCGGTTTAATATTTTAAGTGAAGTTATTCAAATTTATAAAGATCATGTAATAGCTCAATGTTTTGAAAATACGTACAATTTAAGATTAAATGAAGAAGTTATAAATTTGGGAGAACCTCTCTCTATGGAGTTAGCTCCAGGTTTATTATCTCATGTATTTGATGGTATTCAGAGACCATTAGAAACAACTTTTGAAAAATTTGAGGGAGGTGAATTAAAAAGAGGAATGAAATTTCCATCACTTTCCAGAAAAAAAAAATGGCATTTTATTCCAAAAAAAAAAATAGATGAAGAAATCATTGGTGGAGATTTAATTGGAATTGTAACCGAAACTCCCGTAATAGACCATAAAATTATGGCACCTTATAATGCTTTTGGTAAATTGTCATATATTGCAAATGAAGGTGATTATACCATAATCGATAATATATATCGAATTAAAATTAATCAAGAAGAGGAATCTTTTTGCATGTTAACAAAAAGCCAAATTTCTAAAGCTAGACCTTTTACGAAAAAGATTGATCCTTCAGAACCATTACTTACAGGAATAAGAATAATTGACTTATTATTTCCTATAGCAAAAGGAGGAACATTTGCAATCCCTGGAGGATTTGGCACGGGGAAAACAATTCTCCAAGAATCTATCGCTAAGTATTGCAATGCGGATATTATTGTGTTTATAGGATGTGGTGAACCTGGTAATGAAATTGCTCATGTCTTAAAGGAATTTTCCGAGAATTTGGATCTTAGAACAGGTCAGCCTATTTTGGATCATGTAATTCTTATTGTGAATACTTCAAATATGCCAGTTTCTGCACGAGAAGCAAGCTTATTTTCAGGGATTACCATTGCTGAATATTATAGAGATATGGGATATGATGTTGCGATTGTAGCAGATAGTACTTCAAGATGGGCAGAATCATTAAGAGAAATTTCCAGCTTACTTGAGGAAATGCCTGCAGAAGAAGGATATCCCGCATATTTATCATCAAAACTTTCGAGTTTCTATGAACGAGCTGGTGTTGTTAAATCTCTGGGATCTGACCTTTCTGGTAAAGATAGAATTGGTTCTTTAACGATAATTAGTTCAATATCACCTCCTGGAGGTGATTTTAATGAACCAGTCACAGCAGCAACTAAACGAGTGGTTCAAGGTATTTGGGCATTAGATCCTAAATTGGCATATTTAAAACATTATCCTGCTATCGACTGGCTTAACTCGTATTCAAATTATCCTGAATATCTGGTAAAATGGTGGGAAGAAAGAAATTTCCAATGGGATAACATGAATCTGGATTGGTTTGAATGTCGAAAACAAGTAGATGAAATTTTATCTCATGAAAATGAATTTAAATTAGTCCTGCAATTAACGGGAGATTTAGATCTAACAGAAAATCAAAAATTAAATCTTTTTATGGCAAGATTAATTAGAAATTGCTTTTTAATTCAAAATGCTTATGAAAAAATAGATATGTTTACAGACCATAAAAAGTTATTAGCTTTAATTAAATTAATTCTTATCCTTTATAAAGAGGGAAAATCTCTCTTAGAAAAGGGTTTTAAATTGGACATTTATCATTTTGAAGAAGTTTTAAAAAAATTTCACAATCTCAACATTTCTATTCCAAATGAAGATTTTGAACAGATTAGAAATTTAAAGGAAAATATTCTCAAGGAATCGTTAGGAATAATGTTTAGAGCCTAATAACCGAGAAAATTATCTCATCACAATAAAACTTCTTTTGGGGATTTATTAATAATTCTTTGTGAGATTGATTGCTAATTTAGGGTTTAAACCATTCGAAGAAATAATAACTGATTGTTAGAGGATTAGCTATGACAAACTTTTTTCTCACGGATGTGGCTAATCTTCCAGCTCTTACCATGTCAATTGCAGTAATTTTGGAATCATGGGGGAGAACATGCACAATAAATGGAGAGTGTTCTAATCCAGGACCTTTCTTGTATACAACAAAATCAGCTCCAAATTTAAGTCCTGGGCGAGGAATATAACCTTTTTCTCTTAGGTCCTCATATATTATAAGCTTTTCTTCGAATTTGTGGTGAATTTGTTTTCCAATATCAAAGAATTCTTCCAAATTTAAGTTTTTACCTTTTTGAGGATCATAGATTGTAATTTTTTCCTTTTTTAATAAGTAATATGCTTCTATTAGCGATAATTCACTTGGTTTGGAAAAATATTCCATGCGTGGTTTACTTATTCCCAAAGGCGCCCCATAGAAATTGTATTTAACATATAAATAGGACGCGAAAAGTGGATTAAATACGATTACTCTTGAATTAATGAATTTGGTGGGTATTTTAGCTGGTAAATCTTCTTCTTTAATATCATCTATGGAAATTGGGGTGATATTTTCCTCACTCATCAAGATAGAACTATTAATCATGACTTAATAATTCTTTCAATTCGGAATTAGTTGATTATAACAATAACTATTATAATCTTTAAGATTGATATTATAGATTTCTGAAAAACAGTACATCAGTTTACTTTTTAAAAAAAAAGTGAGAGTAGTCGACTCTGCAAGTATATCATAGGTTATTTATCGGGAATTATTTTAAAAGATGAGTTAACTTAAAATTATATTAATGACAATGATATTATTAAAATACTAATTGTTTTAATGAGAAATTCATGACTATTATTCGACGTATGGCTTTAGCTGGAAGTTGGTATCCTTATTCTGGAGAAGCATGTTCAAAAAAAATGAATAATTTTCTAAAAGATAATAAATTTGGTCCTGGTGAGGAATTTCTCTCACCAAAATTATCTGAGAGAACTATGATTGGAGGTGTATCACCTCATGCTGGGATGGACTACTCTGGACCATGTGCGATTCATACTTACCTAAATCTCTTCAAAGAAAAAATCCCCGATGTTGTTATCGTCCTGGGTTTTGATCATCGTCAACTTGTAAAAAATTCGTTATTAAAGGAAGGAGAATGGGAAACCCCTTTAGGAAACTTAATTATTGATAATGAATTAGCTGAAGATGTATTGAAAAATAGTAATGTATTAGTAGCAGATAACTCCGCGTTCATTGGAAGAGATGAAAATAGTATAGAACTCCAAATGCCCTTTATCAAATTTTTTGCTGGGAAAAACGATGTAAGAATTATACCTGTTAAAATATCATCACATGATTATAAAACGATTGATGCAATTTCTGAGAATATTGCTCAAGCAATTAAATCTTCAAATAAGGATATTATTGTTATAGCTTCCTCCGATTTGTATCACGAGGATGTTTATGACGAAGAAGATTTGCAGAAATTCAAGGAAAAAGATGAAAAAGTTATAAAAGATTTTGAAAACCTAAAACCAGAAAATATAATAAATCTTGGAAGAAGAGCATCAGTATGTGGGCAGCACACGATTTCAACCTTACTCCAAATAAGTATTAAATTAGGTTCTAAGAAAGGTAAAATGATGAAACACTACACCAGTACTGAGATTGTTGGAAAATTTGGATATTGTGTAGGCTATTTTTCAGGAATCATCTATAAATAAATTCAATCAATATATTAAAATTAAAATTATACTTGAAGAATAATGCCGGAAGATAATGAAAGAATTGAAGATTTTATGACTTTGTGGAAAGAAAAAAATGAACAGAAAAATAATTCGCCATCTGTTATTGGTGATACTTTAAAACAGATGGAAGTTTTGAAAGCAGAAAACCAAGATTTAAGAAAAAAAATCTCCGAAAACATTACTCTAATCAGTAATACAGAAGACATCATAAGAAATCTATCTTCTGAAAAAGAAAGATTGAGAGTTGATAAAGAGGAAGCACTCATGGATTTAACATTAAGTGTAAGTAATTTAAAAATTGAGAATCAAGAACTTAGTACAAAGGTTAAAAGTATGATAAAATTATTGCTTGAAAAAGATGAGGAGATAAAAAGATTAGAATCTATTGGAGTAAAAATACTTACTCCTCCAAAAGATAATGCCAATATAACCAATGAATTACATTCCCAAATAAATCAGAAGAATATGTATATACTTTCATTAGAAAAACATGTAGCGGAGTTAACTTCCAAAAACGAAGAATTAAATGCTCAAATCTTAGAAAAAATTAAAAATGTGCCAACTGATTATGTAGCCCCTGTAAATACTCCACAAGAAACAATGCTTAAACCGTTACCTTCCAAAGGAGCATCATTACCATTGGAATCCTTATGTCAAGACTTGCAAACAGATTTAAACAAATATAAAAAAATAATTGAACAGCTTTCTAAAGATAAATCTCAATTAATAGGTTTAATGGAAAATCAAGGTGTAGGATTAGAAATTGAAGAGATTAAGGTTTTAAAAACAGAAAATGAAAATTTAAAACGTGATGTACTTGAATTACAAAATTCATTAAAATTTCAATCAAAAGAATCTATTCAAGAATTAGCAAACGCTGAAGCAGAGATGAAGATAAAAGAACTTCAGTCCAAAATTCAAGAAAAAGAAACTTTAATTGCTGATATGAAATTATCCCAAGGAATACAAGCTAAAGAACCAGCAGGCCCAATGGCAGACTTAGTGGAGGAATTACAAAAGAGTATTAATAAATTAAAGATTACAATAAAGGAAAAAGACCAAGAAATTCAAAATTTAAGCAGAATGTTAACTTCAACTTAGTGAATTTTTTAATATATGCACTCTTCTTTTAAAGGTCAAATTTTTGAGGGATAAGACATTATCCAAATAAAAGATGTCACATCACACCATCGAATCAACGAATATTTTATTCATCGGACATTTCGCAATTGACACTATCATTAGATTCAAGAAAAAACGAAAACCAAGTTTGGGAGGAAGTGTCTCATTTGGATCATTAGCTTTAAGGAAATATACGAAAAAGGCTTATGTTAGAATAATTTCTAATATTGGAAAGCAGAACTTTGATCCTCGATTATTAAACCCTCTAAAGAAAAAAAAAATTAAGTTATCAATCAAATGGTTTGATTCATTAAATACGAATTTCATTCTAAATTACGAAGATCATTCAAGATCTCTTACCCTTAAATCTAGAAGTCCAAATCTCGATATAATCGACATTCCTATTAAATTGAGAGAAACTCCAATTGATATTATAGTATTAGTACCATTATGTAATGAAATATCAATTGCATACGTAAATGATATTCTGAGGATGTTTCCAGAAGCTTATATAGGAATAGATCTACAAGGTTTCATACGTAAGATTGATCCTGAAAACGGGATTGTTTCCTATTTATTCGATGACAAGTTATTAAAAAATGTTAAAGAGATTATAACTTTAATCGGGAATAAGTTAATACTCAAAGGTTCAGAAATCGAGATGAAAATACTTTCTGGAAAAGAAAATTTATCAGAAGTTATGGAATTTTTTAATGAATTTGATAATAGGGGGATATATATCATGACTTTAGGAGAAGCGGGGTCAATGATTAAGAAACAAGGAGAAAATATTTTAAAGATTCCTGCTTTTACACCAGATAATGTCGTAGATGAAACTGGTGCGGGAGATGTGTATCTCGCAATCTTTCTTTACGAATTTTATAATTCAGATTTTTCTTGGAAAGCAGTTGAAAAAGCAGCTTTATATGCTTCTTCAGCAGCATCATATTTAGTGGAGAAGAAAGGTACAAATGGTTGTAAATCAATGAAAAAAGTATTTAAAAGGATGTGTCAAAAAAATTATATTCTGGAATGTGGGTGAGTACTTATCCATATTAATAGTCATTTTGCTGTTGGAGTATCTATAGCATCAGTATTGAATTATTTCTATTCATTTTCATTTTTTGATTTTATTTTAATAGTAATATTTTCCTTTATTTGTGATTTTGATGTTTTTTTCTCAAAGTATGCAATAGATCATAATCATAGAATGTTGATAACTCACTCTTTAATTCCAAGTCTTATAATAATATTATTAGGTTTTATTTTTAATTGGCTTGCTTTAATTTTTAGTGGTATATTATATTTAATTCACATTCTAATAGATACATTTGATTGGGGAACAAATCTATTTTTTTTACATAAAAAACCAGTTGGCAGCAAATTATTAATTTCTGAGGAAGAGTTAGAAAATTTACCTAAATATCTCGCTAACTACAAGTATAATGAATCTTTTTTTGATGAAAAATATTATACCAATAAAGCTTGTTTAGCAATTGAAATGATAATTTTCGTTATTATGGTGGTTAACGTTATCATTTTTGCACTAGAATATATTTATATTATCTTATTTTATTTTTTAGGGCTATATTTTCATTTAGCACGCCATTTTCATTTAAAAAAATTAGAAACGCGATAAGGTAAAATGGATTTATATTTAAAATCAGATATTTTTAAGAATAACATCCATTTTGTGATTAATAATAAGCTTTTTGTTTCATCATCAAAGGTGTGAAAAATTTCTGAAGAAATAACAGCTAAAGTGGCACTTTCTTTATATGAAGAAATGATTTTTAAATGCGATCTTGGAGATATGAAAGTAAAAGATTGTTATATCGATGATACTCACGATTCTGAATTTGATATGCTTGGACCTAATCCCTCAAGACTCTTGGGATTAGCTCTTCTAGGTTGTTTAAGTTCTAGTTTCATTTTTTGTTTGAAAAAAAAGGATCTTACGGTGAAAGATTTAAAAGCCGATGCCCTAATACATATTGGAAGAAATGAAAAAGGATTTCTAAGGGTTCTTAAAATTGATGTAAATATTAAAACATTAATAGACGATCCCGATACCAGGAAGAGAGCAGAACAATGCAGGAAAATGTTTGAACAATATTGCACAGTAACTCAAGCAGTGAGAGAAGGAATTAAAGTAAATGTAAATATTGAGTTTTAAACATTAAGATTCTTTTATTTTATATTATTTATTGATGATTGATCTAATCAGAAATACCATCCTCTGTAATTGAAAAAATAGCATCTTCCTCTGGTAGATTTGGTGCATCGACAATTTTAGCAACACGTTGTTCCCCTTTACCCTTTCGCAAGTAAATCCGTATAGTTGCACCATGAGCAACAATATTTCCACCTGTTGCTGTTATTGGATTTCCATAGAATACATCAGGTCTTGCAGAAACTTGATTTGTAAATAATACAGCCATTTCATCATACATCTCACTGATGCGCAAAAGATCATGGATGTGCGTGTTTAAAATCTGTTGACGATTAGCTAAAGTTCCCCTTCCGATATATTCACTCCTAAAATGACCGATTAAAGAATCTACAATAACTAATTTAATGTTTTTTTCCTCAATTATTTTTGAAGCCTCCTTGGTTAGAAGTATTTGATGATCACTATTATATGCTCTACCAACAACAATATTCTGAAGTGTTTTTGTATAATCCATATCTTTAGCACTAGCCATTTGAATAATACGCTCAGGTCTAAAAGTACCTTCTGTATCAATATATAGTGCGGATCCCTCAAGACCACCATCTTCATAAGAACGTTGAACGTTCACACATAATTGGTGAGCTAGTTGTGTTTTACCAGATCTAAATTCTCCAAATACTTCTGTAACTGCTCCTGTTTCCAAACCACCCCCAAGTAAATCATCTAGATTTTGACCTCCTGTTGAAATTCTCCGCATCACTTTTCTTTTTTCCCAAATCACATCAGCTGACTTGAAACCCATCTGTTCAATATCTTGAGCGGTCTTTATGAGCTTTTCCGCAGTTTTTTCACCAATACCTGCATCCTCCATTAATCTTGAGAGAGGATACATTGCTAACAAACGTATAGACATGATACCAGAGGCTTTCAATTTTTTAAGAGTTACTTCTCCCACTCCAGGTAAATCATCCAGTTCATATGTTGGATTAGAATTTGAATTTACATCATCTCCATCGGTTGGCACTTTCTTCTTAGCCATAATTAATCAACTATTTCAAAAAATCGTTTTCTTGATATTATATTTTCATAAATATATAAAAATAATGTCCTAATCTTAATAAAAGAATAAAAAAATTGTTTTTATTTTTTTTTCTGAAGTTCCTCCTTACCACTTCGAGTAATAAGTAATAGTACAATAAATAATATAACACTCATGAGGAGTGTAAGTACTCCCGTTGCCTCGGGCAACCATAAATAGCTCAAATATAGGAATGGCAAGATGAACAACGCAATAATAATAATAAACATCGGTAAAGGGACTTCTTCATCCTTGATATCTAATATCAAGGGGATAATAACTAAAATGATCATTATAGTTGCTGTAATTCTAAATGTTAATAATATTCCTTGATTAACCCAGGCTTCGGGAGTAAAAGTATCAGTGTAAATATCTGGTAAATTGAATACAAACCAAGGAGTTGTGTTTGTGAGTAGTGTAGGAACGGATACTGGAAGAATAGCAGTTATGATTAATTGAATGAGAATGGCTAAGGCTATGTACAAGACAATATCATTAATTTCTTTTTTTTTTTTTTTTACCCCCCAAAGGTCTCTAATTAAAGTAACGCACCAAAGGATGAATAATAATAGGTAAACTCCTAAGATATCGAAATTCAGCAGCCATAAGAAATTAACGGGTAATAAAGCGACAATGTAAGCCATGTAAGCGTATTTTTCATTTCGTTCGAACAAATCAAATGCCAAAAACACAGCAAAAATGATAATGAATGTAATTAAAACGATTATTGAGTTTATATCGAAGAGCGCCATGATTAAATCATCTTTTATTTTTAATATATGAATTAATTAATATTATTATAATACCACTACTATATTAAATCTTTAACTGAATCAATTCAGATTGTAAAAAAAATAATATAATTTTTTCTATTAAAAATTGGCTATAAGTATTGATAATTCTTCTATCATTTCCTTAGATTTTTTAGGATCACTTGATTCAGACGATATAAGAATTGAATCCCGATTTAAAGCGACTTTAATGGTCGAACTAACATCCGTACTAAGGATTTTTAATTCATTAATTATATCATGATATTTAAAATTATGAGTTTCAGCGAATTCAATTAATTTATTGTGAATTGATTGAATTATATTTGCTGATACGGGAATGGTTTTATTCACTTTAATTCCTTTTGGAAATCCTCTTGTTAATGAACTTAATATGTCATTTTCTTTTGTCATTATTTCTAAAATTTTCAACAGGATAAAATTCCCATCTGAAAAGGGTGCATATTGCGGAAAGTAAAATTTCAAAGTATCTGCAGCAGCAAAACATGCTCTTTCTTCTCTAATTTGTCTGGAAATCTCTCCTGGATCATTTTCAACTTGTTTAATAGGATAACCACTCTCTTCTATATATTTTTTGATAACTGGAGAAAGATGGTAAGTCGTAATAATTGTATTTGACTTGGATTTTTTTATTCGTTCATCATAAGTGATAAATAGCATGAGCAAATCTTCAAAATTTATTTCTAGCCCATTATCATCTATTACTAGAATTCTAGATCCATCAACATCAAAACAAACACCCAGATGACTATTTGAAGCTTTAACTATGTCTGCTGTATTTCTTATTGTGTTGATGCTCGGTACGGGAATTGATGATCGTTCTCTATAATGTGTATTGAGAGCTATTACTTCTACACCAACATCGTTGACTAATAATGGTGTAATCTTTCCTGTAGGCCCGTAAGAACAATCGACCACAATTTTTAATCCAGCACTCTTAATTTTCTTCTTATCAACAAATTGCTGCAAGGACTTAATATAAACATCTTGTGTTTGTGGAATTGCTGTAATTTGACCAATTTTACTGGGCTCAACTCTTCTTATAGTATTGGGGTAAGTGTTATATGCTTCGATAATCTTTTGTATATCTGGTTTTGAAAACTCGATGCCTCCAGCATCAACAAACCTAATGCCGACATCTTCACTATATAAGTGTCCTCCAGAAAAATATACACCTCCACTGGCTCCAAATCTTCTAATAGTAAATTGAAGTAATGGATACGTACAATCGCGTAAATTCAAGACATTAACACCAGTACTCATAACCCCAGAAGTGTAACCTCGCTTCAACATGCGACTATCATTATGATAATCACGTCCGATGACGGTAGTTTCATCTACGTTAAATAGACTACCGTGAATGGATCCTATTGAGCTTGAAATTTCTGGTGTAAAGATATAATTAGCCCTTCCAATTATTCTGCCATTTTTATTAAGTTCACCGAGGTTTGCAACCATTTTCATCCGAATTTTTTGATTCAATGAATTGGATATTATAATTATTAAAAACTAAAATATTTTTGTATAAAATTTCATCTCTCCTCATATATCCTCAAAATATTAAAATGTTAGATTAAAATTCTATTAATTTCTTATTAATGAGATTAATAGGTATTTAGCTAACCGTATATTATTAAATTTAATGAGTCATGAAGAAAATCATTTGCAAATAGAATCGAATTAAAAAAAAGTGACTATTAAAAAGTGAAATTATCAAAACAAGCAAGGAATCAATATCATCTTGAAGATTTTTCATTTACTGATAGTGGTAATGTTATTTTTGCTGGTGATATTTATTCCGTTAGAAAATTTATACAAAAAATTAACCAAAAAAAGGACCTTATTAGGTTTCCTGAAATGGCATATAAAGCGGGTCATCTTAACGGAATGGCTCTAATTTATAAAATTCAAGAACATGTAATTGAGTTATATAAAAAGGAGACAAAATCTACCGATTTAATGGAGGATCTTTTTGATCATATAAATAATAAGTTTAGTGTTAAGGAAATACATGATACTTTAAAGACTTTTATTGAGGAATTCCCTCCGGAGAATGTATATAACAAGAAACTAAGTACATCTGAATTCCTTAACAAGGTAACAGGAGAACCTAATAACAGTGCTTTGATTTTGGAAGAATTTATTCCTCTTTGGTTGGGAAATAATAATCCATCATTTACTCCATATTTAGAGCTTTTTAACGATGAAAAACTCGAAAAAGGTACTAAATATGTAGAAATCATTAATGAGATAGAAAATTTTTTTGAAGAAAGACCAAAGTTTGGTCCTAAAAATCAAAATTTAATAAAAATGTTGGAGGATCCCATAAAAATGCATCCATATTCAATTCGTGAGCAATTAGAATATCTCTATGAAAATTGGGGCGATGTTTTAGGAAAATATTCTCAAGCTATCTTATTAGCATTAGACCTCATTCGAGAAGAAGAAACATTCAGAGGATTAGGTCCCGGTAAATCTAAAGCATATTCTTATGATATGCTTGAAATGGAAAATTTTACACCTGATAAAGATTGGATGCCAAAAGTGGTTATGCTAGCAAAAAATACGTATGTATGGTTAGATCAATTATCCAAAAAATATCACAAATCAATTACTAAATTAAATGAAATTCCCGATGAAGAGCTTGATCAATTAAAGGATTGGGGATTCAATGCTCTATGGTTGATTGGTTTATGGGAAAGAAGTCAAGCATCAAAAACAATAAAAAATTGGTGTGGTAATCCCGAAGCAGAAGCAAGTGCATATTCATTATATGATTATATTATTGCCTACGATTTAGGTGGTCAAGAAGCTTTTGAAAATTTAAAACAACGTGCCTTATATAGAGGTATTCGTCTTGCAAGTGATATGGTGCCGAATCATACTGGGATTGTATCTAAATGGATGATTGAACATCCCGATTGGTATATCTCGCTTCCTTATCCTCCATTTCCGTCTTATACATATTCTGGTAATAGTTTATCAAATGATCCCAATTATGGTATATTTTTAGAAGATAAATATTTTGATCGAACAGATGCCGCAGTAACATTCAAACGTGTAGATTATAGTACGGGAGAAACAAAATATATATACCACGGTAATGATGGGACGAGTTTTCCATGGAATGACACTGCACAGTTAAATTTTCTCAAGAAGGAAGTAAGAGAATCCGTAATACAAACTATTCTTTATGTTTCTAGAATGTTTCAAATAATAAGATTTGATGCTGCAATGACTTTAACAAAAAAGCATTATCAAAGATTGTGGTTTCCGGAGCCTGGGACCGGAGGCGCAATACCCTCTAGAGCAGAATATGGAATCCCAAGAGAGGACTTTCATAATGCAATGCCAGAAGAATTTTGGCGAGAAGTAGTCAATCGAATAAATAAAGATAATCCTGATACTTTACTTTTAGCCGAAGCATTTTGGTTACTTGAGGGATATTTTGTTCGTTCATTAGGTATGCATCGCGTATATAATTCAGCATTTATGAATATGTTAAGAGATGAAGATAATGCTATGTATCGACTAGTTATTAAAAATACCCTTGAATTTGATCCTAAAATTCTTAAACGATTCGTTAATTTTATGAATAATCCCGATGAGGTAACAGCAATTAAACAATTTGGTGATGGATCCAAATACTTTGGGATATGTACAATGATGATTACCATGCCTGGACTGCCAATGTTTGGTCATGGACAAGTTGAGGGTTTTTATGAGAAGTATGGAATGGAATATAGGCGATCTTATTGGAATGAAGAAATTAATTTAGGATTATTACAACATCACGAAGAAATTATTTTTCCTTTGATGAAAAAAAGATATCTATTTGCTGAAGTAAAAAGCTTCTTGTTATATGATTTTTTTACGGGCGATACTGTTAATGAAGATGTTTTTGCTTATTCAAATAGAGTTGGAAATGAAAGAGCTCTTGTGATTTATCATAATAAGTATGCTGAAACTAAGGGATTTATAAAAAATTCTGTAGCATTTGCTTTAAAAGAAAATGGAGATAAAAAATTGCAGCAAAAAACTATTGCTGAAGGATTAGGCTTGCCAAAAGATGGATACTGCATTTTTAAAGACGCGATCATGAATCTTGAATATATTAGACGAAATAGTGATATATATCAACAAGGACTATATGTAGAACTACATGCTTATCACACTCTTGTATTTTTGGACTTTAGAATAGTTCAAGATAATGAGTTTTTCCATTATGCTCAACTTTATGGCTTTTTAAATGGAAAAGGGACTCCAAATATTGATGAAACACTTACAGACATTATCTATGGTCCATTACATTCTCCAATTGAAGAATTAGTAAACGAGAAAATCTTACTTAAAATAATTAACCATAAACTAAAAGATTCCGAGCAAGAAAAATATCTTAGCATGCTCAATAACTTCCTATTAGAAGTAAAGAAATATTCAAACAGTAGTAAAAATGTCACACCACTACTTAATGAAATTTTAACCAAAGTGAAATCCGCTTCAAAATTGGATGGAATTATTAAAAAATATCTGAAAGATGATCAAATATCAATTTTGATTAAAGACTTATTTCCATTGAATGCGATTGAGTGGGGTATCCTGTATTCTTGGATTGTGATCCATCCACTTGGAAAAATTGTTTCGGAGGAAGATTACGAGTTAAGGAGCCGCAGTTGGATAGATGATTGGTATTTATCAAAATATATTCAATCAATGCTTCAACAATTAAAGAAAGATGATATAGAGGATATTTCAGGATCATTATCATTAATTAAAATACTCATAATCCACCAAAATTGGCTGGATAAAATTCAAATCAAAGAAAATGATGAACTATCGATTATTAACGAATTTTTCAAAAATCCTGAAGTACAACAATTCCTACGATTTAATAGATATCAAGATATATTGTGGTTCAGTGCAGAAAATTTTGAAAAATTCATAAGATGGCTCTCAATAATATCTCTCATTAATCTTATTAGCAATGGTGATGATTTAGTAAAGCCACTACATAAAATAGCAAACTTATTTCTTAAATGGAGAGAAACTGCGAAAAATTCAAAATATCAGGTAAATGCATTCCTTGAAAGTCTGCAAAGTCAAGTATAGAGTATTTAACTTTTGGATTATTTAGAAAGGAGTAAATAGATAAAAACCTTCGGTTAAAAATACGCCTAGGATCAAATAAATGCTTGTAATTATTATATACCTTAAAATTCTTTCACTTATCACCACAATAATCGTTATAAAAAAAGAATCCCAATATTTTTTCTTATAAAAAGAATACATGATAATAATTCCAATTATTATATTAATTATAAAAATTGAAAGATTGATTATTAGATAAAATGAAGCTATGTCATCTTCAGTTATACTTAATTCAATAAATAGTGGAGGGGCGATGAAAATAACTAGCAAACTTATAATTACTATAAAGATAATCCATACTAGATTTGCTAAAAATGCCCTCCTAAAAGAACTTTCCCATTTCAGTTTTAGCGTAAGCCAGTTAGTATATAATGCTCTTAAAATTAACACTATTATTAATAATATAATATCTGTTAAAATAATAATAAAATCCATGATCTCCTACCTTGATTTTTAATTTTTGGATTACTTTTAGTTAAATGTAGTTAAATAAATTGAAATTCATAAAATGAAATAAATCCCCCTGTTGTAGCATTAAAAATAATGCTTAATATGTTAGCTATTATAATTCGAATGAAAATTTGTATTGATATAACTGCTAAGGTGATAAAAATTGAATCATTATACCCACTTTTATAAAAAAACTTGATTAATTGAACGATTATTAGAAAATTTGACACTATTCTTATTATTGATATAATTATATTGCTAATTGCAATAAAAGCAATATCTCCACTACTAATGACGAAATAACCCACTATCGCATTGGTTAAAATACCTAAAACAAAAAATGCTATTAAAAACCAGATTACATTAATCAATACTGGAGGTTTATATGATTTGCGATACTCGAATTTGTCAGTGAAAAATTTTATTAAAAATATCCCTCCAAAAAGGATTATATAACTAAAAATCACGTAGGTGTAAGAGTAAATAACTATTATATCTGATATAAATGGATGATTTAACTATATAATTTATTTGAATTCTCTCCTTTGATAAAATAAAGAGTAATATATAAAGATTTTTAGAATTAAATCCCACAATACTCCCCATATACATTTCAGCATGTTGCTTCTACTCACATCATTTAAAAAAAGACATAAGTTTGATTATATACTTGTCCCAAGATCAAGAGTTTTATCTCGAAGCTGTGAATCATCACTCACTTGACAATTAGGGGCAATAATTGCATTTTGTAATACGACATTATCTCCTATATTACAATCATTACAAACAATGGAATCCGCAATTATACATCCCGCTCCAATAATTACATTATCCCAAATAATACTTTTCTCAATTACCGTGTCTTCACCAATTTTAACTTGATTTCCAATTGATGTTAATTCTTTGATTTTAACTCTATTTGAGAGATGAACCAATTCCCCAAAACAAGTTGGTTTTTCTATTATAGTATTTTGACCCGAATCAATCACTCCCATTACGTAAATATTATCATATTCTTCCCCGTTAGGTGTGATGGGCCATGCATACTTTCGTAATAAATCCCAATTTGCCCATTTATATGTTTGAATATTTCCACAATCCAACCAATAGTAATCTTTAACAAACCCATATAGATTATATTCATTTTCAAGTAAGTATGGAAAAACTTCTCCTCCAAAATCTATGAGGTTGGTATTTTCAATGATATCTGCAATTTTGTTTTTTAAACAGTAAATACCCGTATTTATGATATTTGTATTAAGAAATAAATCTGCTCTTTGTGCCATGCTACTCAGATATAGTTCCATTGGTGCCGGTTTTTCTAAAAATAAGTAGATTTTTCGGTTATCATCTAATAAAACTACACCATATTGACTTGTGTGAGTTTCACTTTTTTTCATAGAAATTGTTGCTATTCCTGCTTTTTCAGAATGAAAATTCATGAAATCTCTTACTGGAAGATTAGTTACGATATCTGCCATACTTACTACTATATTTTCTGAATCAATTTTATCATCCAACATTCTGTAGGCATCAGCAGTCCCCTTACTTTCTTGGATTTCACATTCCAGTTCCACGTCTCCCAGTTTTTCCGCAGTCCATGTTTTTTCAATGTAATCTTTCATTTGTTGACCCTGATGAGCTAAAGCGAGTATTATATGTTTGATGTCTGCATAAATCAAATGTGCAATTGAATAATCAACCATTGGTTTATTCGTGACCTTTACTAATGGTTTTGGTATTTGGGATGTTAATGGCATGAGTCTCGAACCTTTACCACCAGCAAGGATTATCGCTGACCATTCCCTCAAATTGAATCTCTCAAATTTTTTCTCATTATTTATATGTTTTTTAGTAGCTATAAATCTAATTTTCATTGAAATTTAAAAATTGCCAAAATAGATTAAAAATAAAAATCCATCCAATTTAGAATATTATTTAAATTAAACTGTAAAAATCAAAATCACTTTTTGTTCCTTTCCTCTAATGCCTTCCGTATTTCAGCGGCAGCTTTGTGAGGTAATTTTCTTGCGACACGCATATCATCTGCCATTTCTGCTCCCCCTATGACTTCATGTGGTATGATATCTCCAAACATGTGAAAATTCGCATCATATCCATACGGGCAACAATTGAATAAGATATTACGATTCTCATCTATCTTGATGTCATCAAGAGCGTTAAAGATTAGTTTCATTGATCTTGCTAAATCTTCTAACTGGTTTATATTTAATTGGGAGAACCGGCGTATATGTTCATTTGGATGGAATCTAATGTGATAATTTCTTATGGGGCTTCCAGTGGTATAATATGTCCAATATTCCGTATTTAATATAATCCGGTCGGTATCCCCGTGAGTTGTTTCACATAAATGACAATTATCACCCATTTGTTTGAAAGCTTGTAGATGTCCTTCCAAGCGCGAACCATGTCCATCGCCATTTAAATCAATATATACTTGGCTATGAATTCTAGGTTGACTTCCGCCCACTTCACTACCAATGTTAAAAAATGGAACTACTGGAATATCAAAATAATCTAGTTCGATAGCTTCTAAGATACAATAAAGTATTGCTTCTTTCATTGATAAAAAAATTCCTGTTAACACATCTTCAGGTATCAGATCAAAACACGAAGAAGGATAGAAATTTCGAGCGATTGTGACCAAATTAATCCCTCGTGCTAATTTTAAGTGCTTAGGTAAATTTTCTTCAATATAAATATCAATTTCTGGATCGATGACGCGTGCCATTGCTGGATAACGATTAATTAATGTAAGTGCTTTACATCTTTCTGAAATCTTCTCGATTTCAGATAGAGTGCCGGAAAAGGGATTTTGCTTCCTTTTTTCATCCTCGGTAATGATTAGAGTGTAACTGTCACCACGATCGTTTTCTACACCATTATTCAATGGAATTCCTTCAGTAGTTGCACTAAAGACATCTTTATAATCATTCCAATATGTTTTTGAACATTTTTGAATGGAACTCTTCTTATCGATTGTTTCATAACCCTTAGGTCTTTGACCTCTGATTGGAGATAGATAAGCATAATGTCCATAGTATCGTTCTATCTTTTTGTGCAATCCAAATTCATCAGTTGTTCTTGTAATGGTTGATAAGGGATCCCATCTTTTAATTGGGACATCATAAATATCCTTGAAATTTTCTTTTGAAATTATTCCCCATTCCATAAATCTTGGAAAATATTCGATTTTATCTAATTTCGATGGAATGATAAGTACCTTATTAGAATTATTAATAACCAATCAGATACCAAATTTTAAATATTTAATGAATTTTGAAGCATTGATAAAATAATAAAAAATGAAACAGATTTCAATATTTTATTTTTTAACGTTTTTTAATTTAATGATTTTTTTTTGAACAAAAACCTAATTCCTTAAATCTGACTTATTAGTATAAAAATCAAATAATTTTGGATTATATTGTCATCGAAAAAGAAAAAAAAAATAGAAATAAAAAGCTTAAGACTTGACGTCTAATCTCTTCACAATTTTATAAGTTTTAAAAGTTTGGATGGGCTCAGATTTATCATTTATACTATCAATCGGAACACGAACAAACTTTTCATCATCGAAATCATCCAAATTACTAAGATCGCCAATTTTTACCATCTTATTTGCTGCTGACAATTCTCTTATTAAAAATTGTCGTACCGCACATCGAATAAGCTCGGATCGTGAAGGATATAGGCCATTCTCGCCAATCAACTTGTTGATGGCATCTATATAACTTTCAGGGACGTTAACTGTTACAATTTTCATGTTCTCACAATCCATCTTTAATGAATTAAGTCAGAATGATCTTATTGAGAAATCCTTAGGATTCCATTAATTTTAAACTGCCTTAACCTTTAAAATTTACTTGTTTGGTGATATTATAATTTATGGTAAAATTATATTTAAATCTTTTTTTTTAACCGATTAATATGTTTTAAAAAATAAATTTTTTCCCAATTGTAGAAATCTAATATTTAAGACGAGAAAATAGAATTTAAGTCGTTTGTTTAAAAGGTTTTCTCTTTTATGGCTATATTACTTATTTTGTTTTATCAAGTATAAATAGTGATCAGTAATTGTTAATTATGATTTATATAAAAATTTAATAACTGTTCAGTTATATGAAAAATTTTCAAAAATAATTTCATTTGCATGATTTTCTTGTGAATAGAGTGAAATTTATGCTTTGACAATTCTGTGATCTTTCTTACTAATATTCTTCAAATAGATTGACTTGATTAATAAATAGGCTCTTATTATCAGATAATCGAGATAAGTTTTCTATAACTTCATTCCATCTGAGGAGATCAATAAAAGGAGAATAGCCTCTATGAGGTGAAAGAATAAGATTATCAAGGTTATGAAAAGGATAATTATATGGGTATTTTTTGCCATCATCATCTTCAATAGGTGAATAATTATACCATACATCAATTGCTGCTCCTGTAATTGTTTTATCTTTTAAAGCATTGTAGAGTGCTAACTCATTAATTATCTCTCCTCGTCCAACATTTATTACTATTCCCTCTTTTCCTAACAAGTTGAGTTGTTTCTTTCCAATCAAATCCATTGTCTTTGATGTATGTGGTATCGCAATTATTATGATATCAATATCGTCACAGAATTCATTAATTTGATGATATGAAAATTTTTTAGCAGGAGTGATTAATGGCTCTTTCTGTTTCTCCCAATGATTGCGTAGAATAGAAAATTCGATGTTAAAGCCTTGCAGCATTTTATGGACTTTTTTGTTAATCGCTCCATAGCCTAATAATCCTACCTTTCTGAAACGTAAAGGTATAGAAGCAGCTTCCTCATCACCAGTCCTCCATTTTCCTTCTTTCATCCATTGATGATGCAAAATGGTTTTATTCATAAATGTTAATAACATAGCAACCGCATGTTGCGCGACAAAATAGGAATTTCCATGCCCATTAATTAGTAATATCTCTTTTTCTTGAGATACTTCTCTAAATAAATCAATCAAGTGACTTATACCTGCACCAGGATTAATAAACATTTTTAACTTAACAGCTTTTACCAAAATCTCTTTAGTTGGACGCCACCCTATTAATACATCTGCATCTGGAACAAGAGATAAAATATTTTTATTCGAAGTGTCAGAAGGAAAATCCAATTTCAAGTTTTCATATTTTTTCAAATTTGTCACTAAATATTCTTGTATGGGTTGGGCTATTTTGGTAATGAATAATACGGTTATTTTTTCAGATATGTTTGACATTATATTTCCCTTAATTGATTTAGGTAATTAAAATGGAATGAAAATAGATATATCATTTTTATCTTGTTCTCTCAAATAAATTTTTATAGTTAAAACTTACAATATATTTATAGTTAAAACTTACAATGAGGTAATTGTTATTGTCTGAAGCAAAATTATTTTCTATGTTTGTTGAGAGTATTCAATTAAAAATCGATGATTTTTTCGTAGAAGAACTCACAGAAATGCAAAAAGAAATTATAGATGAAGCTACGTTTATCTTCAAGGAAAATATTGTTGGAGATATTAAACCCTTTGGAGGAAATATCAAAAAAAACGAGGAAAAATACAACGAATTATTAAAACACGCAGAAGAGGAACTTAAATCAGAAAAATATAAGGAAATTAAGAAGCATTTAAAGGACTATCTTAATAAATTACCAGAACTAATTATCAAAACCTGCGGAGCAAAAATTCCAGTAAAAGAATTTCCCTGGGTTGATATTATATTTCGAACTGTACCTCGTATTGTATTTGATGAAAAAGTGAAACTCTTAGACAATCCAATTACCTATTATGGTGAAATCAAGTGTTTTATTGGTAGAACCACGCTTTATGGAAAAATCAAGGATCAAGATCCCCTTTTTGCGCCATTCACTGGAAATCTTGATTTAGGAGGATATAAGCTTGATGAGTCAGCAAAAGAACCTAAATCAGAATTATTTCCTTATGTTGATGCCATAATAAATTCATTTGACTCCGCTATTACCACAAGTCAATTAGCTAAATATCATGAAGAATTCTCTCGGCATGGAGATCCAATATGTGACTTTTTTATGAAGGAAGATGACTTAAAAGAGTCATTATCGAAATTAACCTCCGCTTACGAGAGTGGCAGGACAAAATCAGATACTGCTGTTTGCGGTATCGCGATACCAATCCCTTCAGATAAGACAACATTAGTGATCATAGTTGATGAAAGTAATGATAACAATAGATATTCAAAATGCTTTGAGGCACAATTAAAATTCTCTGCTGCTGCATGTAATGCACCCGTTCCAACAATGGGATCTACTCCTGTTCACGGACAACAAATTCCCGGATCTGTTAGCACACCAGGAGGTCAAGAGCTTAAAGTATGGACTGCTGAGGAATTAGCAGCACAAGCACAATCAAGAATGAATTCTCAACCTGATATGCCCGTGTGGACTGAAGAAGAATTGGCTAAACATATTTCTGAACGGGGAACTGGACTTCCCGAGGGAATTGAGATGTGGACTGAAGAAGAATTGCTAGAATTAGCGAAACAAAGAGGAGGCGGGGGATTAGATATACCAGAATGGGAAGATCAAGAACTACCGGAATGCAAGAACTGTGGATATGCTCTAAGATCAGGATGGGAAAAATGTCCTATTTGTGAGACCCCTGTCGGAGAACTTGCTCCTGAAAAAGAGGAAGAAGACCTCGAGGAACCATCTGAAGAATCATCAGAACCACCAGAAGAGTGAAATCAATATTTTATATCAAATCTAAATCTCTTTTCACAATTTAAATAAATCCCCCAAAATAATTTGCCTAAAAAGTCAAATTGTATTTAAATTGGTAAATTTTCCCCCATTCAAAACTTTTTTTAACTAGTTTTTATTTATATCCTTAAAGATATTAAGAAATTAAAGAATTAGGAAGATTAATTGTTATCCAATATCTTTTTATTAAAAGGTAATAATTTTCATGATTTGAATTCCCTAGATATCTTTAGTTATCCAGATGATATCTTAACGAATGGTTGCTCAGATTTTGTAAGAAAAGTTATTATTGGGCATGATTATGACTCTTCAAATCAGAAAAAAACATGCGATTTAAACCATTTTTCTCTAGATCGTCCTGTTCCTCAAGTTATTGATGGTCTAAATGTTTATACGTCTTGTATTAATTCAAAAATGATAATTGGATTAATTTTTGAGAAAGATGATAACCCTTATGATTATAAAGAGATTTTTGAAGATTTATCAAATGAAATGCTTAATACAGAAAGATCTTGTAAGTTTGAAGACGAATTGGAGATTGAAAATTTTTTAATAACTCTTTTTATAGATATTAGAAGATATGGAGATGAATTTGTGGAAAAAACCCCTGAAATCTCTTTCAAACCGACAGGGATTTTCATAAAAGTATTTTTATTTGGTATTGATGATGTTGGTAAAACTTCATTTGTACGTCGAATTAAAACAGGAGATTTCATTGATAATTACTTCACTCCAAACCGAAAATTTAATATTGAGTATGTTCAAAAGCAAAACGGATATTTAGCAGTCTGGGATATGCCAGGACAACGCGCATTTAGAGAAAAATGGTTTAAGGGTATCCAAGATTCCAATGTCATTATATACATGATAGATGTTGCAAACCAATTGCGATTTGAAGAATCTAAAAGAGAATTATGGAACTTTATGAATAAACACGACTCTTCTGGAATCCCGTTAATAATTCTAGGAAATAAATCTGATTTAATCAAAAAACCTGAAGAACAAGATAACACTCTATTTAGGACAAAACAAGAAATAGTTGATTTTTTTGAATTTGACAGAATTAATGATCGAGATTATTTTTTCTTTTTTACATCTGTAAAGACTAATTATAACATGAATGAAGTCATGAACACTCTTTTTAACTCAGTTAAAGTAAATTCAAAATAGGTTTTTTTAGTTTCAATCCTAATTTAAAGATTAAATTTATAAATCTAAAAGATTAAATTTCTATTATAATAATTGAGATAAATACTATAAAAAACCGAGTAGATGCTCACAATGTCAAAAAGATTAAAAAAAGATTTGAATATCAATATCGAAGAGAAAGATGGACATTTATTCTTAGGTGATAAAAAGAAAAACATGCGCTTAGTAATGCTTCGACCTAATGAAATTATGGAATTTTGTGAGTTCACCGGTACAAACGCGGAAGATATCCTAAGTTGGGTTGGGAAAACTCTCGGAAAGAGTTTTATGGAACAATTCTTTTATCACAAGGATTGGAGTACTGAGTCAATGGCTGTAAAGAAAGAAGTGGTTCTTGGAACTTTAGAGGCATTGATGCTCATGGGTTATGGCGCATTTGTAGGCTTCTTCAAAAAAGATCATATTCTGATTAACGTGTATGGATCACTAGCACAAGAAGAAAAAGAAAATATTATGGCGAAAAACTTATGCATCTTGTATCTTGGTATCTTCACGGGATTCTTGAGCGTGCTCGGAATTGAGACAGATGGCAAAGAAATTGAGTGCATTTTAACTGGTGGTGAAAAATGTTCCTTTAAATTTGACTTCGTTGGAGAAGAAATTGGCGATGATTTAGTTGATGCTGATTCTTCAGAGGAAACTGTAACTGAATTTTTAGCCTCTCTCTGAATTTTAATGATCACTTTAGATCATAAAAAATCTAATGGAATATTTTTGATAAAATCCCGCAATGCTCTCACTTTTAAACAGATATTTCTTTTCATAAAGTAATTACTTAGTGTGAAGGTTCACACTTATTTTCTAAAAATAACATTGCTTTCTGGCTGTTAAAAGTAATTATAAAATTTAAAATATAAGCATTAATAATTTCACTTATAGTAATTTAAAATTATGAATATTAATCAATTATCAACTAAAAAATGTGAAAAAAAAAATGAATGAAAAAGGCGTCAAACTAAAAGTTGACTCTTATTCAGGTCCACTAGGAAAAGTCAAGGGATTCGAGTTCACTGCAGGAAAATTTATTAGTGAAGGCGACGAAACGGAATGGGAAGTGATGGGACCGACTCCAAAACCTCACATACCGACGTTACGTCCCTGGTTCTTCAAATTAATGGATAGATACAAACCCTATTATATGCCCATATGTGATATGTGTTGTTTATGTACATACGGTAAATGTAATCTTTCCAAAGGGCGAACTGGTGCTTGTGGTATAAACATGGAGACTCAACAAGCAAGGATAGTCCAAATTGCTTGTGCTATTGGAGCTGCTTGTCATAGTGCTCATGGTGATCATCTACTCCACTGGTTAAAAGAAAAATACGGAAACATACCGATCAACTTCGGAAACAATATTGCCGTTGAAATGCCACTAACAAGGCTGCTTGTGGGGATGAAACCAGAAACATTAGAAGATTTAGAGACTGCAATGGAATGGGTACATTACACCATTACGCATGTTTTAGCTGCTGGGCACACTGGTCAAGAATCAAATTACAAGGATTATGAAAATAAAAGTTTTGTAGCGGGATTAGCTGATGAGGTAGGTATGGAAATAGCTGATGCTGTTCAAATCGCAGCATATGGTTTTCCAATGGGTGAAGCAGATGTTCCTATTGTCGAGTTAGGTATGGGAACGATGGATGTAGAAAATAAAGCAACGATATTGATGATTGGACATAACGTAGCACCCGGCATCGAACTTGTAGATTATATGAGAGAAAAAGGTATAGATGATAAACTTGATGTTGGGGCAATTTGCTGCACAGCGCATGATTTAACAAGATATTATGATGGTGCTAAAGTAATTGGTTCAATGTCAAGACAGATGCACTTTATCCGCTCAGGATTAGCAGATGTAGTTATGGTAGATGAGCAATGTGTAAACCTCCGAAGTTTTGAACAAGCCCAACTTGTAGGATCTCCGTTTATTGCTACAAATGAGAAAAATATGGGTGGTTTACCAGACAGAACTGACGATCCTGCCGAGGAGATTATTGATGATTTGGTTAGTGGTAGAGTTCCGGGAGTGTTGATCTTAGATCCAATAAAAGCGGGAACAGTAGCAGCAGAAACTGCAATTAAAGTAAAACCAATTAGAAAAGGTAAAAGTGGAGTTCCAGATAAACAAGGTTGCATTGATATGGCTTATAATTGCAATGGATGCGGTAACTGTCAGAGAAATTGTCCTAATGATCTCCCTCTCGTAGAAGGCGTGAGACTTGCCAAAGAAGGTGATTTTTCTGTACTAGCAGATGCTTTTGACACTTGTTTAGATTGTGGTAGATGTGAGGCAGATTGCATGAAAAATGTTTCTCCATTAACGCTCTTAATGTTTGCTGGTCGGGATAAAATAAGAAATGAAACCTTTAATGTTAGAGTTGGGAGAGGACCTATACAAGATACTGAAATAAGAAATGTTGGAGCTCCGATTGTACTTGGAGAAATACCGGGAATAGTTGCAATAATTGGATGTGCTAGTTATGGCAAAGAAATACAAGAATTATACAAGATGGCAGAGGAATTCCTTATCCGAAATTACATTGTAGTTGTTTCTGGATGTGGGGCAATGGATATTGGACTCGTTAAAAATGAAGAAGGAAAAACATTATACGATCGATTTCCGGGAGACTTTGATAGAGGAGGATTGGTCAATGTTGGTTCATGCGTATCTAATCCTCACATTACGGGTGCAGCTTGCAAGGTAGCAAATATTTTTGCAAGAAGACCTTTAAGAGGTAATTTTGAAGAGATTGCGGATTATATTTTGAATCGAGTAGGTGCTGTAGGCGTAGCTTGGGGTGCAATGTCTCAAAAAGCAGCAAGTATCGCTTCTGGAGCTAATGGTTTAGGAATTCCCGCGGTAGTTGGACCACATGCTGCAGAATACCGAAGAATGTATATTGGACGGTCAGATGATGATGAAACTTGGAAAGTTTTTAATGCAAGAGATGGAACACCAGATCAATTAGTAGGACCCGCCCCAGAACATTTACTTACAACTGCTGAATCAATAGAACAAGCTATATGCTTAGTTGCGAAATTAGCCATACGTCCAGCGGATAATTCAAAAGGTAGAATGATTAAATTATCTCACTGGATTGACTTGGAACGAAAGTATAAAGGTATCGATTTACCAAATGACTTAGAAAAGTATATTCGTGTAGAAACAGATATTCCTATCAACATGAAAGAGGAAATTCACGAGTACCTTAAGCAAAAAGATTGGCAACCACGCGATATAGTAGATCCAACTTTAATCAAGAGATTATGTAGAACTTAATCATTAATCCTATTCTTTACTATTATTTTCTATTTTTTAACTTTTTATTTTATATTTATCTTAAATAAATAATTTCACTAAATATAATTACTAAAAATTTTGAATGTTATTATGGTAGATAAACAAAAGGAAAAATTAGCTAAATTATGTGAACATTGGGCAAATCACAATGAATCTCATAAGGAAAGTTTTGTAAAATGGCGGGATATCGCAAATGAAATGCAACTAAAATCCGTCGTTGAAGATTTGAATAAAGCTATTGAGTCAATAGACACGTGCAGTAAACACTTGCTTTCAGTAATAGATCATATTAAATAAAAGTAAGTTTTAAATATTTTAATAAAAAATTCTTCAGATGAACAGGTTGATTAGAGGTAGTAATTCTTTCTTGAAATAACCAATTTTATCATGTAGTAGCTGAGGATTTTCAGAAAGAAACCATAGATACACAGGGATATTCAATTCAGAATATTCAAATAGCTTTTCTCCTCGAATTGTAAAACCATTCAATGGAAATTCAAGAGTTATGATACTTTCACGTATTAAACCTATGGAATTGTGGAAATTAGATAGTGTCTGTAAAAGTAAAGCGGTATTATTTAGTAAAGCCTCATCAACGTCAGTTGAAGTGTAAGTACCAAAAATCAAACCATCCATAGAAATCAAGCTAGAAGCCTTTCCTTTAATTGTGCCCGTGAAATCTTCTAAAATATTTTCAATAATTTCAGAAGTTTCAGATACTTTCTTTAGTGCTTCACTAAACATTTGCATAATGGTCTCTTTTTGGTAAATGGTAGTATCAGCATAATCAACTTTAATATTACCAAATTCATTAGAAATCTGATTAAACTTGTTCTTAACAGCTTTAACATTATTTTCCCATTCCATGGTTCTTCGAAAATCTTGATCACTCTTGCTAAGAACAACTAACACGGGTGGGTCTTCATTTAATTCATGGAGAGATTTTAACACCTGCCTATAATAATTAGCAGCTTCAGCAAAGCGGTCAGAATCTTTTGTATCAATGACATATAATACTAAATCTGCATCAGTGAAGAATAATTCTGGTCTATTAAAATATAATTTTTCTCTGTATTGAACTTGTCCTCCTAAGTCCCAAGAGATGATCGGATAACCGAAAAAATCTAATTTTTCTCGCTTTACACCTCTCGTAGGTAACAAGGATTTGATGATCGAAAATTTATCCTGTAATACTGCTAAGATAGAGCTTTTTCCTCCATTATCTAAACCAATCATTAGGAGTTTTTTATGTGATTTCATCTGTTCTTTTATAGATTTAACTACAACTTTAGCAATTTTAACCCATTTTGAAAGGATTTGTGATGGAATTCCCTTGATATCTGGAAGATTATCTTCAGTTATTTTCGATAGATCTTCGATGGATTTGATCTGATGTTCTTCTAATTTGTTAGATGATATTTGGTCTACTCCAATTAGAGTATCGGGTTTAAACTCTAACGCTTCTTCAAGCTCATTAATCAAGACCGAACTCTTGAAGAAATCTTTAACTTTTACATTCTTCATCTCATTATTTGACATGAAACATCGCACAAGAATTCAAATTAGTCTATACAAAAAACCAACTAATTGAAAAGGGTTTTATTTAATATGAAACTTCTGATTTATAAAATTATAGTTTTTTAAAAAACCATAATTATTTATTCTTTTTGTTACATATAAAAATTAGAATTATTCATAGACCCTCGATTACTTGAGGTTTAGGTTAGTGAACATTGTCTGCTGAACGAGTTCCAGAAAACATTGTAATTTGTATAGATACGTCTAGATCTATGGTTAGGACAGACTATAGACCAAATCGACTACAAGTAAGTGTGGATGCTATAAAAAAATTAATCAGTGAAAGATTAGCAGCTGATCCGAATAGCTTTTTTGCGATTGTGAAATTTTCATCGAAACCTAAAAAATTAATAGAATTTACTAACATTAAAGAAGAACTCTATGAAATCCTAGAAAATTTAGAGTTTTCTGGAAATTCATCAATGGGTGAAGCTCTTGGCTTATCAATAAAAATGATCATTACTGAATTAAGGAAAATTGCAGCCAAAACTCCACGCATCCTCCTTATAACTGATGGAATATACTCCAAAATGGCGATCGATCCTATTAAAATGGCAAGACTGGCTCAAGGGTTAAAAATCAAAATTGATTCCTTTCGTTTGGGAGAATTATCAGCCAATAATATCTTAAAGAAAATCAGCGATATTACTGGAGGGAAATATTACTATAATAATGATGCTGAATCATTACTTCAATCAGCACATGATCTTGCAGTATCAAATATTAAAACTTATGGTGGAAGCTTAGGATCTCTGATAGAAAATTCAGTATTTCTAAGAAAAATTGCAGCTGACTTATTAAGAGTTCAAGATTTGACAAAAGATCAGGAACAACGACTGCTACAAATGAGAGGGTTAGCAGATTATAAAAAATGTTCTATCTGTTTTTCAGACACAAATCCATACACTAAAAGTTCTTTTTACGTAAGTGGGAGATATTGTCCAAGCTGTCAAACCCCATATCATATTCATTGTTTAGCAGGTTGGGCAGATTCACAAAAAGATGCCAAAATGAGACGAGCTGGAGCTGTGAGATGTCCTCATTGTTTCTATTTGTTGAAAATCCCCACAGAAGTTACACAAATTCAAAAATTTAAAAACTTATCAAGACCAAGTATTCAGTCTAGAGAGCAACCTCAAGGTCCACAACAATACGATGCTGAAATAGTTAAATTCAATTCAGATGCAATGTTCAGCTCATGTCCAGTTTGTAATTTAATCTTTGATGATGGACAAAGAATTGTGAAATGTGGGAATTGTGGAACGCTTTATCATGAACATTGCTTTGGAGAATTAAAAAATGGGCAATGCAAAAGTTGCGAATCCTTTTTAAAGTTATAAAGTATTAATAACATCGATAAACTAATTTTGGTAAAGAATGAACCTTTGTTTTTTAAGAAACCATTATAATATTAGAATTGTGAGTTAAAAGCCAATATCATGTCAGATTTTTATGAATATGGAAACATTAAAATGGGATATGGAAATTTCCATTTCCCCCCTGTGTTGATAGGAACCATGTTCTATCAAGGGCAAACTCTAGTAGAGCGAGATGATCCAATAAAGTTTAATATTGAAAAAGCGAAAAAACGGATTTTAAAGCAACAAGCTTTAGCGAACCAGTATAAAATCCCCGCATTATTAGAAATTTCAGCTGAAACTCCTGAAGCAATGTTGAAATATCTTGAATTTTATCTTGATCATTTTGATCCTCCAATTGTTCTAGGAGGAACTTTTGAAGCTCGATTATCAGGACTTGAATATCTTTTTGAAAGAGGATTAAAATCAACAGAAATCATATATAATGCAATTTCGAATTTAAAAAATGAAACTGAAATGGAAATTCTTAAAAAGTACAAGATTCAAACTATAGTTGTTTTAATGTTAACTTCACCAAACATGACTTCAACTCAAAGATATGGATATATCACGGAAAAAAATCAACCTAATAATGTAGATATAATCGAAGGTTTGAAAAAATTAGGTATCGAGAGGATTTGGATTGATGGAGGTGTAATAGATCTTGAAAGTTTAGCACATATATTGGAAACTCAACAATTAATATCAACATCACTTAAATTACCCGTTGGTACAGCCTCAAATCTATTTCTATTCAAATACTCTTCTCCTCGATTAAACATAAAATTCCACACTAAATACAGAAGAGCAAGCATCATGTTCATTGCTAGTTGGTTTTCGAATTTCATTTTCTATGGCCCAATAGAAGACGCAACTGAATCTTTTACTTCGGCCTATCAAGCATTTGAATTCAAAAAAACTGTTGCTGAACATAATATTCGATTGTTTGGATCATTAAATAATGGATAAAATTCATACTTAATCCATTAACTAAAGTATAAATAAAGCTATTTTCTTAAAATAAATATAGCTTAAGTTAATTCAGAAATTATTTGAGAATTGCCTTGTAATATAATAATTATCGCAATAATTGATTCTAGAGGTTATAACGAATGTTTAATGAAGAAGATAAAGAAGAACAAGAAATAAAAGCAATAAAACTTATTGATCAAGCCGAAAATCTAGCTGATCGAGGAAAAGGAGATGAAGCGATTAATCTATATGAAGAAGCAGCACAAATATACTTAGATCTTGGAAGTTACATTAAATTGGATGAAATATTCATCCGAATAACATCCATAATCTTAAAATTTAAAAATAACATTCAAGCAGTATATCGATTAAAATCAATCATTAGAAAAACAGACGAACTAAAGTTATTCGAAATTTCAGCTAAATTATTAATTAATTTAGGAAATATATCTTTTAAAATGAATGATTGGGAGACTGCTGGTGAGAGTTGGAATCAAGCTTCTGATTATTTATATCGATCTGATCCTGAGGAATTTCTGAACTTAGCATCAATCCTTTTACTTAAAGCTGGACAATCTTATGAACGAGCATTACAAACCAAAGAATTAGGAAAGCAATTAATTTTCAAAGCGGTAATGAGACATAATAAATTTTTTGAACTTTATCAAGAAGAAGAAAAACGGGGTCAATTTTTAATTGCAAACAAAGAATTCGAAGCAGCATCAAAAAAGTTCTATGATGTCGCCTCTTATTTTAAGAAAGCGCTTGATAATTTAAGTGATCTTTTAAATGAAGAAGAAGATAAAGATACCATGCTTAACGCAAAAGCAAGGTTCATCCATTTTGTTGCAGAATACCAAACAATATCTGCGATCTGTTTATTTGCAACAAATATTCCAGAGCATGATGAAAAATTAAAAAACCTGGGAATGAACTCCATAGAACTCTTTAAGGAATCGATCTCCTTACTCAAAGATTATTTATTTCCTAAGAAGAGAGAGTTTGATAGGGAGATAGTATTAAGAGTTACCTTTGATACAATGTTATTAGCAATAATTCAAAGAATCTTGGATATTGAAGATATAAAATGTACTGAGAATCTATTGGGCGGTATACAAAACAACAAAGCGTTAATCAAAGAAATTAAGAAGAGTCCTTATTTCAAATTAACGAAAGAAATTGAGGAAGTTGGATTAACGGACACTCTAAATAATATTCAAAAAGTAAATTTAGGTCATTTTGAAAATATAAAAACTACTTTAGTTTCACATTTCCTGGAACAAGATCTTACCTAATCTTCTTTCGATGAATTAAAATTATTCTTTAAAAGCTTTAGAATTTGATCAATAGCTTATTATATTTGAGTTTACTTACTTTCCGTACACCATGTTGTCCAGAACAATATATACATTCAATTAATCCTGCCTCTTTGAGCTTTTTTATTTGTGCTGAGATGTTTGCTTCAGTCATTTTTAAATGAGAGGCTAAATCTGACACATCTAAATCAGCTTCACTTGATTGGATTCGTTGCAGTATTTTACGACGTGTTTCAGATGAAAGTGCTTTAAGAATTAAATCGATTTCATTAACGGAATCAAATGTTGTTGCGTTATCTGTTTCACTTATCAATTTTAATTCTAGCTGCCCTTGGATTTCTATTTCTTCTGCAAAATTTGTTTCGGTCAATTCCATATAGCTTATTCAACCCTTAATATTCAAAATATTGGTGTATTCAACGGAATATATAAATTATTTCAACTTAATAAGTGTGATCCCATATTCATCTGTAATTCTATTATGCAATTGTATTTATTAAATACTTATGATATTCAAAATAAGAGAATTCTTAGTTATTTGTTGGGCATTCGTTCTTTATCATTTTAGATGTTCTAAACATTTTTTAAAAATTTAATAAAACATTAATTATAAATGTGAAACAAATTTTAATCGAATTATTTTTAGCGTTTATTTTATTTAGTCAAAAGGTTATTTATTTAATCTATAAGGATTTAAAACGATATTGAAATTTATATGAGAAATAAATTATAACAAAAAAAATTATGAGTTTATTAACGATTTATATCTTATCTTAAAAAATTGAACCCTTACGATTAAATTGTTAATCCTATTTCAAAAGAACATATTGTAATAATCTAAATTTATGTGATAAAAAATTTTAGAAATTTTCTCATCATTTTATTGAAAAAAGCAATGATTTAATTACAAAAATGATTTCTTGTTACTTAAATTACAAAAAATTACAATTATTACTTTATAAAATATTGGAGTAGACTAAAAGTGAGTAGGGGAAAAAATTCGGATTCAAGTGTTTTAACTATTAGAATAGATAAAGAATTAGATGAGAATTTAAATAGGATGAAACTTCGATTAGGAGTATCTAAAGCAGATCTCACCCGGAACTTTCTTGAATTATCTAAATACATGATAAAACAGAAGAATTCCTTAAAGTCATTAAATGATCGAGATTTCATAATTGTTAAAAGAAGTTTTTTGCGTAAATTAATAACACCCTTAGACGAATTGGATCAAATAGTGCTAGGTGATAAGTTAGCTCGCTTTATTAATGATATTGCAAGAATCTCAGGTAGAGTAGATGATCTTAATTATAAATTAGATATATGTGATAATTTAGGATTCTTTCCAAAATTCATTGATGAAGAAAATTTTGTATTAGTGACTAAAAAATTTGGTCCAAAGAAGTTTGTAGAATCGTTCCTTTTCAGAATATTTAACGATATGGAAATGGATCTTAATTATTCGGAAGAAAATTTAAAGGGAAATAAAAGTTTAACACAAAAGTATAAAAATGACTTTAAAGTAGTTAATAGATCTGAATCTCACTATTCTTATGAATTTACTACTTTAAAGTAAAGTTGAGATACTTAATTTTTATCTATAATTTCTTTTAATCCTAAAATAGGAATAATGATATTATTGGGTCGAAAAAGCAATTCATAATCAAGCTCATGAAGAGCTCGTTCAATGCTATAATATTTAATTAATGTGAAATGGAGATTTAAACCTGGATTAAAAATCTTACTCATTAATTTTTTTTCCCATGAATTCAGGAGATTCAATATTATTTCTAGCATTTTTTGCTTTTTAGTAATTTTTGCAGATTTTCTGAAATAAATACTGAATAAAAATTCTTCAGGCACTTCAAATTTATTTTTATCAATAATTTTTTCTCCAATAAAATTGAGCAACGTATTGAACTTTATGTAACTAAGGGATCTCAAAAATGAACCCAGATCCTTCTCTATTGGAAATCGAGATTTCTTTTCTTTAATAGTTAATTGAGGATCTCCTTCAAAATCAATGAAATAAAATTTGTAATGATCATTCACTTTATTGTATAGGATTTGTTGCATGTGCAAATCTTGATGGACTGGTTGGATTTTAAATTGTTTTGTCTCGAATTCAGATCGATATCTTTCGATAATATCTTTAATATCAATTAGGATTGAACTGATTTTGGGAGAAGTATAAAAAGCACGATCAGTATTCTTTTTTATATTTTGTTGGATTTCTGTAACAACATCATTTAATTTATTTGTATAATCTAATAAATATTCATCGCTATTAACGGTTTCTTCGAAATATTGGCTGTCTCCCTTTAATATTAGGGCTTTATGTAAATTTTTAATATACAAACCAATTTCTTGAGATACTTTCAATGATTCTCCACAATATTCCTTTATCACTTCATTGATTGTATCCTTATTAGTCAAATAAGAATAATTCCCTTCAATGTTAGTGAATAACGATTTAATCATCTGATTTAATTCATTCCAATAAATATCTCCCAAATTTCCAATGTTCGGTACATTTTCAAGGATGCCTATGGTTTCTTTTCCATCAATATCGACCATGCCATAAATCTTGGGAGCATTGGGGAATTTATTCTTCACTAACACGTATAAAGTGCGAGGCTCAATTCTTTCCGCATATACCTTATATGACTTTAACACGTATGTATCTGGTTTCTGATCAGGAGTCTTTTTGTTGTAAATACGAAGTAAGAATAATACATTCGTTGTATTTCCTCCTCCTAACAATTCAAGAGAGAGATCATATTTATCGGGATATAATCCTGCTTCTATTAAACTTCGAGCTTTTTTAAGATGTTCTTCATTTTCAAATTGATCGTCATATAATTTTAGCTCCAAATTCATGGAAGGAAATAATTCTGAAATTTTTTTATCAAAAAGAAGTTTTTTCCAAAATATGGCACTGTATTCAGCTTCCAATAAATTCAAAGATAAAACAGAATCAAGTATATCATCTGAAGTACTTAATGTAATAATTTTACTAAATGTCTTCTCTATCAGTACAACTATTAATTCACGATTATTTTCTTTGGGTTCTATTATTTCTTGAATTTTCTCGTATCGGATTAAGGGTAAAAAGTATTCCTTGGAGTATCCTTTTGAAGTAATTCTGATAATTGTCAAATATATATTATCTGATAAAATTTGAAAGTAGTTTATAATAACAGTAAAATCTAATGTGGATAAGGATGACTTATCACCAAACCATCTCTTTGAAATTAACCATGCTTTGAATTCATTCGAATTAAAAACTTGTTGTAAAAGACTCTTATCTATAAGGTTTAACATGCTCTCTAACCTCGAAAATAGAATAACATTGAATAAATGATATCTTACTTATTGAATTATCGTTATCTTTAAAATTTATTTTAATTAATTTAATAATAAAATATTGAAAAAAAAGGTATTAAATTGAGTGATTATAATAATTATTCGATTGATCTTGAAGTGAAATTTAAACCTTTAGAGACTATAGACATATCGAATTTAATAGCAAATTGTTCAAAAAATTGGCAAAATTTATCATTATGTGAAGTCAATGATTGCGTTGTTAGACTAGCTGTTATTCAAGGAGAATTTCATTGGCACAAACACGATAAGGAAGATGAGTTCTTTTACGTTATTGAAGGATTGCTTTTAATTGATTTGGAAGATAAAACAATTAACTTAAAGCCCAATCAAGCTTTTACAGTTCCAATGGGCACTATACATAAAACAAGAGCTCCATCTCGTACATCAGTTCTACTTATGGAAAAAAAGTCTATTAAACCTACAGGAGACTAATTTAATCAGATTTATGAGAAATTTTACAATTCATCAATTTTATTTCGAGTTTTTAAATCAAGGATATTAATATCAAATTCCTTTCTACCTGAGCGTATGTAGAAATATACAATTTCACTTAACACGGCATACGCTTTTGAAATATTAATATCCTCTTTGGTGGATGTTTCGATGTAACCTACTAACTTTAATTTATGAGCGTATTCCTTAGCTTGATTATAGTTTACTTGTCGTTCTTTTTCTAAATCAACCTTATTTCCAATCAGTAAAATAGGTATACCATTGACGCGTGTTCTTATTTCTTCTATATATTTTTTGGCTACCCTATAACTCTCTAAATCATTAACAGAAAATAAAACAAATGCTCCAAGAGCTCCCCTGAAGAATACAGAATAGGATGAATAAAACCTTTCCTGTGAAGCGCAATTCCAGCAAGACAACGTGACGAATTTACCATCCGGGAGTAATTCATCTTTTACATATATATCTACTCCTATAGCTTCACGAAACTTTTGAGAAAAACTATCGGAATATTTTGAGCAGAATGAAGTTTTTCCAGAATTAGCCGACCCAACGACTAAAATTTTTAATTTGAAAGAACTCCTAACTTTTACTAAAGCCGCTAAGCTCATATCATCACATTTCCTAATCTAATAAATATTTAGGTCACAATATGTTTTATATCTTCTTTTATTTAAGAAGTAGTATTTTAATATTTCTTTAAAATAGAAAAAAGATTATTATTTAAATCTGTAAATGAATTAATGTTTTTAAAATAAAATTTTAATGACTCATTATTTTAGATTATAATTAGAATAAAAATTAGAATTGAAATGATTATGGAAAATTCAGATAACTCAAGCATTTTTTTTGGAATAGTCTTTCATTTACATCAGCCGGTTGATAATTTTGATTTCGTAATTGAAGACGCGTTTAGAAAATCATATAAACCATTAATTGATGAAATTTTCAAATATCCTGAGGTAAAAACTACACTACACATATCAGGAAATTTATTAGAGTGGTTTCTGGTCAATAAACCTGAATTCATTAAAAAATTGAAAAAAATGACAAATAGGGGACAAATAGAAATTATTGGTGGAGGTTATTATGAACCTATTTTTTCAATCATCCCTTATAGAGACAGAATTGCTCAAATAGAAAAACTTTCATCTCTTATAAAAAAAGAGTTTGGACTTGATGTTAAAGGTGCTTGGTTATCTGAAAGAGTTTGGGAACCGAATTATCCTTCCTTCCTTAGCGATGTCGGATTGAAATATATAATTGTTGATGATAATCATTTCCGTTCAACTGGCATTACAGAAAATGAAACATTGTATACGTATATCACTGAGGATCAAGGAAAGACGTTAAGAATCTTTCCAATTAACGAAAAGATTAGATATTTAACCCCTTGGAAACCAACATACATGACTATTGACTATTTAAAAGGTAATAAAGATGAGCGGGGGGATAAATTTATTCTGATGATATCTGATGCTGAAAAAATGGGTGTGTGGGGAACCACCCACCAGATTTGTTATGTTGATGGTAAAGGACATCAAGAAGGAGATGATGGCAAACCTTTCATTCCGGCATTTTTCCAACAAATAATTAAGAATGAATGGATAAAGTCAATTAATTTATCAGAATACATGGAAAAATACCCTGCCAAAGCGCTTGTTTATCTCCCAACTGCAAGTTATGATAAGATGGAAGAATGGGTCCTCCCCACACCAATTAGAAAAAGATTTGGAAAATTAAGAAAGGAATTGAAGGATAACCCTGAAAAAGAAGATGAGTACCTATTTCTTAAAGGAGGTTTTTGGCGTTCCTTTCTAGTTAAATATCCTGAATCAAATAATATGCATAAAAAGATGTTGCATGTCAGAACTAAATTACTTACTATTGAAAATCAGTTTATCCAAGCATCTGGTGCACTTCCCTATAAACCACGAATCGATGAGGCTTGGGATGAGATTTATAAAGCCCAGTGTAATGATTGTTATTGGCATGGTCTTTTTGGAGGGGTTTACTTACAATTTTTACGGTTCTCTGTATATTCACATTTAATAAATGCTGAAAAAATCATTGATTCATTAAATTCAGATATAAATTTAGTATCTACTAATTATATCTCAATTCTCCCAATGGATTTTAATAAAGATAGTAAAACTGATATTATTATCGAATCTAACAAGTTGAATGTTTATTTGGACCCTAGTAACGGTGGTACTATTTTTGAACTTGATTACAAACCTAAATCATACAATTTATTGAATACTCTAACTAGATGGCCTGAAGCATATCATGAAGATGAAGAGATAGAATCAGGCTCTGTAATGGTCGATCGATATAGAAAGAGCATGCTTCGTGCTAGATTTTTCAATCAAGATGTTACTTTAGGTCAATTGGAAGGTGATCAATATGTAGAATTAGGTAATTTTATTGATGGAGATTTTAACATAGTTCGAAATGAAAAAGATGGACAAAAAGCCATTATCACTCTTGAGTTTAAGGGAGCGGTAAAAGATCCAGAATCTGAAGAATTTAATCCATGTAAACTTACTAAAGAAATTGTCATTCTCGAATCTCAAATTGATATTAGGATAAAAGGAGAGTTTATTAAAATTCCCAAAAAAGAAGAAATTCTGAAAAGAATAATTGAAACCGTTTCATTAGGGATCGATTTGCCTTTCTTCTTTAATGGAGATCCAGAAAGATTTGAATGGAAGAGTAATCAAGTGTTATTTGTTGATAATGTTAAGAATTCTTTAATAGAACCTTTTGAATTTATGGGATATCATCTTAAGACGTATGATGAAACATATGATCTTCATTTAGAATTTCAGATAACCAATGAAACTAAGATTGATAAGGAAACGATCAAGATTAACAAGTTTCCAATTATCGCTTATGCATTCACAGATGAGGGGTATAAGGAAATTTATCAAGGAATTACAATTATTCCTCGTTTTAAATTAAAAAAAGAGTATGAATATCTCATCACCATCACTATCAATTAACAATTACATTTTTGTAAACCAATCAAGATTTTCTGTCGGTTTTAAATATATTTAAATACATTAGAACCACAATATCATTTATAAGTAAAAAAAACACTTCGGTTTTGTTTTCATGGGAAACTACAATTATGTTAGAAAAAATGGCTACACCTATACAAGTAGAACTATCAAGGAAAGCATTGAAAAAAATGAATTCGTGAAAAATGTGAGAACAAAACTAATGAAAGAGAAATATAAAGCTAAATTTTCCTGACTATTTCTAATCTAGAGATTTGAAATCTATTTTTAATCAAATCCATATTTCCCAATAAGAGGAACAAATCTTACTCCTACTTTTTTTTCTACTTCAAATTCATTACTTTTTTTCCGTAAAATGTATAAATCTTGAGCCCAATCTTTTGTACCTGCAGGGATACATAAGATTCCTCCATCTCGAAGTTGATCTTTTAAAGGAGGAGGAATTTTTTTCGGAGAAGATGCCGTAACTAAAATTTTATCATAAGGAGCTTCAGCCGGATAACCTAATGTTCCATCCCCATGAATGACGGTGACCCGGTCATCATATCCCGTGATTTTAAGACTATTTCGAGCAGACTTTATTAATTCCAAATGTCGCTCAATAGTATATACATGACCTGGGTTTTTTGAATCCCTTGGTGCAACTAATTCCGCACATAATGCAGCGTGGTAACCTGAACCGGTTCCAACTTCTAAAACTTTCTCTCCTTCCTTTAGTTCAAGATACTCACACATCATCGCATTCATGTGAGGTGCACTGATTGTTTGATTTGAGCCAATTGATAAAGGAGAATCAATATAAGCAGAAGATAATGCCCCTTCTGGGACAAATAGATGCCTTTCTACCTTCATCATCGCATCTATGACTCGTGAAGAAGTTAAAATCTTACTCTCTATAAGGTTATTGACTAATTTTTTTCTATTTTCTTCTAAGTTCATGTGATCTATATTTTTCTCATTTTTAGTTATTCATAATTATTTACCGAACTGTCCGTTTAAAATTATGTTTTTGCGATGATATAAATTTTATCATTGACTTCGCAATGTTCAATGCGTAAATTGATTTTAACAGGTTCACTGTACCTTTTTCGAGCTATACTTTTAATTCTTTCACCCTTAAATGTCATTTTTTTAATAATTTCTGTTTGATATGTATTGTCACCAATAATGATGATTTCTTCTCCTATCCGCAGAGGGAATTCTAGACTTTCTAATAAAACATTCGCAGTTTTACTTTTTTCATCGAATGAAAGTACTTTTCCAAGATAATGTTTCTTAAAAAGGGATACATTTCCTCTATTATTCAACTCGATTTCATTTAGAGATGGTTTTTGAAAATAAAACCCGGTGTGAAATCCTCGATTAAATACTTGAGACAACCTTTCTACCCATCCATTTACTTTTTCTTGAGTGTAAGAATTTGAAAAATAACTATCAATTGCTTCTCTATAACATTCAGTAACTGTTTTTACATATAGGGGGTCTTTCATTCGTCCCTCTATTTTAAATGCATCAATTTTAGCATCTATTAATTCGGGTATATATTCTATCATTGAAAGATCTTTAGAATTTAGGAACATTTCGCCATCATAGATGAGTTCATTATTTTCATCATCAATTACACGCCACCCTCTCCGACAAGGTTGAATACAATTACCCCGATTAGCTGAAAATTCTTGTGAATCAGTAAGCGTTGCTGAAAAATAACATCTTCCCGAAATTGAGGTGCACATCGATCCATGAATGAAACATTCTATTTCTGCTATTGATAGATGATGTTTAATCAATTTTATTTGCTGTAAAGATAATTCTCTTGCTAAAACTATTCTTTCAGCACCTAATTCCTCATAAAAACTGGCAGCTTCAATATTAGATACATTACATTGAGTTGAAACGTGAAATTTGAGATTGTAACGCTTTGCAAACCTAATTACAGAGATATCGTGAGCAATAATAGCATCAATTCCAACATCTTTCGCTGCGCTTAATAAATTTTCTAAGTCTTGCAGTTCTGAGTCATATATTAAAATGTTTGTCGCTAAATACACTTTTAAAGGCGGTGTTTTACTATGACAATATTCCACTACCTTTTTCAAGTCTGATCTTTCGAAATTTTTGGCATTTGCTCTCATATTGAATTTCTTTATTCCTAAATAGATCGCATCTGATATCTCTCCCACAGCTTTTAGTGTATTCCAATCTTGAACCGGGGAAACTAATTCTGGTCTTTTATTATAACGTTCTGGCATTCTCTTATTCTTACTTTTATCTATTAATTCATTAAATAACAAGCCAATCTAAAATACTTATTTATACTTGTCAGTTATAAGACGTTTTGATTGATAAAAAATCTTTTTTCCTTTTTTTCTTAGAAATAGAGCGTAAATGATCCATAATGCAAAATTTTATTAATAAAAATTTTCATGTTTTTGGGGAATAGAAAATTAAAA
>CAZBPC010000004.1:0-104562 GCA_964493715.1 uncultured archaeon | reverse complement strand
AATTCAAATTTGAGTTTTTAATATTTAATTACTCGTTCATTATTTTTATAGTTAGTATATTTTTTTAGAGAAAAAGGAGAATATGCAAGAAAAAAGCCAAAATATATGTGTTTTTATAGAATTCAGAAATTTTTGTGATCCAGTCATTTATTACTTTTATAGTTATTATTTTTCAATATTAAAAATAGATAAAATATTACAAAAAGTAATTAAAAATTAAGATGGAAAAAAAGATTTATTCATAAACCGGGAATTCTTTTTCGAGAATATAGAACGTCCAATCCTTTTGATATTATCGTAATAGTGATTAGAAAAACAACCGCAATAATTAAGTAAGTAGGAAGACTTAGAAAAGTTTCGGTTACTATATAATGCGCTTGAGCGAATAGTTCTACAACACCAATATAAAAAACAACTACAGTATACTTCGGGAGATATACTGCTTCATTGGACCATGCGGGAATAACCCTTCTCAGAGCTTGTGGTAATACAATATGTCTAATCCCTCCTATTTTAGAAAAACCTAAAGATTGAGCCGCTAGTAATTGTCCTGATCCTACAGACATCAAAGATCCACGAAAATACTCTGCTTGATAAGCTGCACTATTAAGTCCTAAAACGAGTATACCGATAAGTACTTGATGATTGAGAAAAATAAAGACTACATTTTTATCCCATAATCGCAGTATTACATAAAAATTCCAACCTCCGATTGGAATTGTAGGAATATTTTCTGCTTTCAAAAGAGCATTTATACTATATGGAGCAAAATATATGAGAAAAAGTTGAACTAAGAGAGGTGTTCCTCTTATTACTTCAATATAGGCTGAAGAAATACGAGAAAGTATTCTTCCACCATATTGACGGAGTAAAGCTAAGAATAGTCCGAGAATAAACCCCAAAACCAAAGCCCAAATATACAACCACATGGTAGATAAAAATCCTGCTAGTATATGATCCCAATATTCAAGAACGTTTAAAAAATCTAGAATGAGTCCTTGGGAACCTTGATTTATCAATTTTATTCTCCTTTATTCTTTTAGTAGTTTTTCATATCCTCCATATAAAATATCAAGTTTATGGAGAAAATTCTTTACTCTTTCTGATTCTGGTGATTTAAAGAAATGGTCTGGAGTTCCACGTTCAGAAATGACCCCGTCATCAATAAAAATCATTTCTGAAGCGACTGCTCTTGCAAACCCCATTTCATGGGTGACGACAATCATAGTTGTGCCAGATTTCGCTATATCGAGCATAACTTGAAGTACTTCCCCTATTAATTCAGGATCCAAAGCAGATGTAGGTTCATCAAATAAAACAACATCAGGTTCCATTGCTAAAGCGCGAGCAATCCCAACTCGTTGTTGTTGTCCACCAGATAATTGTGCAGGATAATGATCTGCCCAATTTGACATTTTTACTCGTTCCAAGGCATCATAAGCTTTCTTTCTTGCTTCTTCTTTTGTAAAGCCCTTCACTCGCTGGAGAGCAATGCTAACATTATCTATTGCTTTAAGATGAGAAAATAAATTAAACTGTTGGAATACCATCCCTATTCGGGTTCTCATCATATTAAGATCGACCCCTGGAACTGTCAGATTTTCTCCTCGAAGATAGATTAATCCTTTATCTGGAGGATCTAATAAATTAATGCATCTTAGTAAGGTGCTTTTTCCTGAACCACTTGGTCCAAATATTACCTTAACTTCTCTTTCTTCAACATCAAAAGATATTCCCTTGAGTACTTCTAATTCACCATAGGACTTCCATACATCCAATACACGCAACACAGGTTTATTCATATTTATTTTCCACCGATTCCTAATTCTTTTAATCTTTTATTTTGTTTCTTCCCAAATATTCTTGTAACTGGATATGTGACTAAAAAATATAATATTGCTGCAATCAACATTGTTGGAGCCCATAAAATTGGAAAATTTACTGAAACTCGATAAGCTGCTTTTGTTAATTCAATAACTCCAAATGAATATGCAAACGATGTGTCTTTTATGACCACCGAATATTCATTTGTCCAAGCAGGAACTGCCAATCTTATGGCTTGCGGTAGAACGATGTGTCTAAAAGCTTGAATTTGTTTCATTCCAATAGCACGAGCAGCCAGCATTTGTCCAGGATTAACAGACAAAATCGCCCCTCGAAAGATCTGGGATTGATAAGCAGCACTACGAAGAGAAAGTGCGAGAATTATACTAGCTACTTGTCTATATAAGGAATCAAGATACCAAAAAATTTCTGGAATGCCATAAGCAAAAATAAATATTAATACTAATACCGGTATTCCACGCATAAGTTTTTCATAAGCACTTCCTATCCAAGCGAGTTCTCTCTCACCATATACTCGCATTATGGCTAATACCATTCCCAACAAAAATCCAAATCCTAATGCTAATACTGTAAGAATCAGTGTTGTAGGTAATCCAGTGACTAAAATATAAAAAAAAATAGAAGGAAGGTCTGGTAGTTCACTCATCCAAACCACGTTATTATAAGATCTTGTATTGTGCCATCTTGATAACCTTCAAGGATGACTTTATTCATCACGTATAACAATTCTGGTTCACTATATCGCGTCCAAAGTGCCAATGGTTCTGGGTCCGTGCTAAAGATTACCTTAATCTCATATGTAGTTTTAAATGCCTCATAAATTGGTTCATCTACATAAGCTGCTTCAATTGCACCTCCATCTAAAGCTAACATAAGTGCATCAGCTCGAGGATATGTAGTGAAATTCACGCCTGCAACCATTCCAAGTGCTTCTAAATCAGCCTGCATTACAGTACCTGCTTGAACTCCGATCAATTGATTTGCTGCAATTGTTAAATTATCTAAAGCAGTTATAGCCATGCTTGAACTGTTTTTAACAATTACAGCTTGAGCTACTGTTACATAAGTAGTTGAAGCTGCGAGTTTTTCAGCTCTAACTTCGTTGTAAGTCATTGCAGCAGCAATCATATCAATAGATCCTGCGGTACATGCTCCTATTAACGAATCAAAATCCATATCAACCCATACTACTGTAACACCCATTTCTGCTGCTATTAAATCTGCAATATCAACATCAAAACCATAATATGTATCATTATTTGTATAAAAATCTTCAAATGGAGGATAATCAGCACTAGTACCAACAATAAAAGTTCCACGTGATTGAATAGTATCTATTACAGCTACTCGTGTTGGGGTGGGAAATAATGAGGGGATAAACCACCCTATAGCTAAACCCCCACCTAAACATAAAATCATTCCAATTATAGCCGCTTGTTTTCTCATTCTTTAAATACCTCAATTTTTAATATTAATCTAAAGAGCTTTTTTTTGTTTGATTATGATGTTGAAGTATTTGACGTGTTAATTTATAAAATTTTCTATCTTCTACTATTAAAAAGAGAACATCAAGAATTACGATAGATATCTAAAAAGAGATTGATAAAAAATGAAAAAATAAAAGTATATCATTTTGCGTGTAAAACAACGGCAATTGCTCTTGTAAGCCGGATGACATCCATTACCTGTCCTTTATTTACAATTATTTGCTCTCGTGATATCGCGTGAGTGAAATCACCTTTTCCTTCGCAAATTCTCACGATTGCATTAGGGTCACCAGATATTACAATATCAGCCTTAGTTTTAGTTCCTTCCGTTAAGAAGACTTTTTGGTTTTTAATCTCCAAATAGAAGGGTTTGTCCTTATTTAAATTAAACTGGAATGACATCTCCCAATAGACATCTTTCCCTGCAATATTTGTTACAAATACGGCTTGAGCTTTTGGGTTTTCGTTTATTTTCTCAATGATTTTTATCAAGTTTTCTTTTGCTTGTCCCATTTTTATACTCCTCCTTCGAATTCAGGTTGGGATATCCAATTTTCATACTCATCCTCTGGAACAAAGAAGAAATCTGTCATCTTACCTTCTCTTTCCTTATTAAACACGGCCTTGACTCTTTTCCCCTTTTTAATTTTAGAAGGGACAAGATTTTCTGAAAATATCCCTTGAAATAATGCCGTTTCAGCGCCGTCTAATTTGATAAATCCGATCCCATAAGGTATCGCTTTGATGAAAGCTGAGGTCGTATACCACACGATCGTGCTTACTTGTATCGTTCCAGTCTGTTTAAGTTCTACCCATTCTGCAGGCTTATAACAATCAGAACAATTAATCCTTGGAGGCATCCAAGTCTTTCCGCATTTGGCACATTTCGTGCCGAATAGCTTTTTATTTTTCATTATTTCGATAAAGAATTTAGATTGACCTCCCATTGTATAGCGATATTCTATTTTAATTCGATCGCGAATTTGATGGTTCTGGAAATTTTCTGTCATTATTTTAACCCCTCCTTATTTGCCATTACGATTACGGCAGCATAAGCCGCTCCTGGACCTCCAATTGAGTGAGATATAGCCCTTCCTTTCTCAATCGAAACTTGATGCTTTCCAGCTTCTCCTCTTAATTGTAATGCAGCTTCTCCCGTACTCATTATTCCCGTGGCACCAACCGCATGACCACATCCTATTAAACCTCCAGAAGGACAACATGGAAGTTCTCCTTCCCGCCACGGTCCCTCTCCTGGCTTCTCAAAAGTCTTTTCAATCCAAGAGCCTCCTTCACCAAAAGGAACGAATCCAAGCTCCTCATAACTTATGACTTCCTGCCCACTAAATGCATCATGTAATTCTGCTAAATCGATTTGATTTTTTATCTTATTATAATCGAGTTCTGCCATTTTATAAGCGGCTTTTGCAGCATAAATATTTGAATAAAGTCTTCCCATATCTTCTCTGTTCCCTATAAAACAATCAGTATTAGCAGCTCCAACTCCAGTTATCCAAATTGGATTTTCAATCTTCAATTCCCTTACTTTTTCTTCACTTGCTAATATCAATGCCGCAGAACCTTCTGAATATAAACAACAATCAAGCATTTTAAAGGGATAGCAAATTATTCTAGAATTCAATACATCCTCGACGGTTACCTCCATTGGAGATTGTGCTTTAGAATTTAACATTGCGTTTCCATGATTCTTAACACTGACATAAGCCATCTGTTCTTCAGTTGGATTGCCAAATTCTTCAAAATGAGCGTTTACCATTGAAACATATGAACTAGCTGCCATCATTCCCATAGGATATTCATAAGTCATATCAGCGGAATATGCAATTGCATTCAATACTTCAGGAGTAGTCACACCCGTCTGTTCATCATAACAATCGTTACATTTCTCCACACCAAGACAAAGGCATAGATCCGATAGCCCTGAGGCTACTTCTGAGTAAGCCATTCTCACGGTATAACCTCCAGTGGCACCCCCAGACGCAATTCGCGTTCCAGGTTTATTATTCATTCCGATATACGAATTTATAAAAATATCCGGCATGAATTGTCGCTCAAATAACTCGTTATATATACCATATACCGTAGATTCTAAATTATGATGTGTAATTTCCGCTCCATTATTGTTCGCATCTTCCAACGCAAGTTTTGTTGCATCGTATGCGAGTTCGAAATACGTTTTATCCAAATATCTTGCTCTAAAAGGAGTGATACCTATCCCTATAATAGCTACTTTTCTTGACATTTTTACATTTCACTTAGATTTTTATTTTTTTTATTTTACATAAACAAATTAAATTATACTATTGAAGTAAATTTCGGATTAAAATTATATAATTCTATATTTTTTGCTTAAAATACAATTGCTATTTTAAATATCGAGTAAAATAAGGAGGAGGGTTAATTTCAGTTTAAACATCGAAGATGTTCCCTAAATTATAAATCGTATCATCTAATTCAAGAATTATTTGACCACCTGAAGCTATTTCTATGGCATAATTAATTCCTTCTAACACTCTATTCATCAAAAATTCGTAAGCTTGAAATAGATCTTCAAGTTGATCTTGATTATTGCCCAAATAACAATTTGAAATCGCGGGTATGAGGACTGGAATGAAGTCTTGACTCAACATGATTTCTTCTGCATCAATCATAGTTTCCTTTGCAACAGTAAAAGGATTAAAAACATCCATTTGTGCGAACATTACCTTACAAACGAATAAAGAAGCTTTTATTTCTCTCATTATGAATTTGATTCGACTTTTATCATCTAAAAACTTTTTAAAAGTTATTGCGTAAATTATATCCTCGTTAGTTACAATATCCTTAAGATCAATCATTTTATTAACTCTCTCTGAAACTCTTTTGGTTGAAAGCATTAATTTTAGATTCATTTTATTCTTATGAGTGTAGTCCTTATAGAAAGATGCCATGAATGCGTGAGCTCCCAGACCCTCTTGTTTTTCCGGTAAATTTAATTTAAAGTTATTTTCTTTAAATGAAGTCATGAAATGTTTTATGATCAAGAATTTTAACTTTAATCTATGCAAAGCTAGATAAAGGCACACGCGCGTTTTAGTATAAGCCGCTACATTTCCCATTCTGAATCGATCTTGATGGTCCCTTGCATACATGACGATCGGTTTGAGTTTAGGCACAACTACGTCGATAAAATATTCAATAATCCTCTCAAGAGGTTGACATTCTAAAATTCGGAAAATTTCTTTAAGATATTGGCTTGAAGGCTGACTTTTGGGAACCTCTTTTATTAGATCGTAACTATAATATTCTAAAAACAACGAAGTTAATGCTTCCATCTCTAATACCGTTCGACAAGGTATAAAAACCTTATTAAGATCATTTAAAATAATACTACTTTCGGGCATGAAGTTTAGTCTCCAACTTATAATAATTTTATTTTTTAAGATGTCGGTTTTTTCTTTTTTCATTTTAATCTAAACCAACATCAAATTTATTATCTACTCATATTTTTTGAATCTAAATCCAATATTTCCTAAAAGGTACTAATATTGTTAAAATCTAAAAATATAGTTTAATTTAATGGCTATTTATTTACCTAAATTAGTGGGATAAACCAGTTCATCTTCAAAAACAGATTCTAAACTTTCTAGGCAGAAGCGAAAATTAACATCACCCAAAACCAATTAATATATGCCCTATAAATATCAAAATCTCTTATTGTAAAAACCCGTTAAAATGTCAAGTCAACTAGTTTTCTAATTTCTTCCGCTACTTTTCTTGGTTTTTCAACACGAGTAATTGCTCCACCGATTATAATGATATCTAGGGGGTAGGGTTTTAATTTGGGGATCTCGGATTTTGTGATGCCACCTGCTATAGCCAATTTCGGTCTATTTTGTATATGAGCTACAGACTCAATTTCTGATAAAGGGGAATGCCTAGATTCTTGTCGGTCTAACCCACTATGTACCAATGAGTAATGCAATTTGGTATTTTTGTAATTTAAATCCACAATCTCTTTTAATCGTTTTGCTGGTCTTCTTGACATAATGAGATCTGCCATAATTTCTACATTGAATTCATGAGCCGCACGGAGAGTCTCTACAATTGTTATATCATACGCATCAGCAAGTACGGTGATTATATCTGCCTTTGATTTGGCAGCCATTCGGACTTCAAGGTAACCAGCATCAGCGATTTTTAAATCAGCACATATTAATTTATCAGGATGTGCATCTTTGAGGGCACGGACAACACGTATTCCTTCTGATTTTATTAATGGTGTTCCAGCTTCTATAATATCCACATAAGGAGCAACATCTGAAGCTATTTGAAGAGCTTGATCCAAACTTTCAAAATCCAAAGCTACTTGCAAAAGGGGTGTTGGTTTTATTTCTGTCATATTTACACTTCATTTGCCATAATCGAATTCTATAAAATAAGAAGTAATGATGATATATATTTCTAAGAGGATCTAATTAAAATAATATGTTTTAATAAATAGCATAAAATAAGAACTCCTATGGAAAATCGAAAATTAATTTTTTATGAAGAAAAAGGTCGAGTTGCTGTAATAACTATAGATAGACCAGATAAAGCTCATTCATTTAATAGTGACATGTTAAAATCGTTTCATGCGATGTTAAAGGAAGCGGATAGCGATGAAAAAATAAAGTGCATTTTAATAAGAAGTACAGGGCAAAAATTCTTTTCTGCTGGTTATGATCTAAAAGAAGTCACTGGAGATCCTGCGAATGTAGCAAAAATTCAAGAATGGGGTAGGAAGGTCAATGAAAGTATGATCCTCATAAAAAAACCAATAATCGCTCAAATTCAAGGAATAGCAATTGGATTTGGTGTAATGTTAATCTTATCCTCTGATTTAAAAGTTTTTGCAGATAGACCAATAGAAGAGGTTTATTTAAGATTACCCGAATTAGCAATTTCTGCATTTCCTCAGACAGGAGCAACGTTTTTACCATTAATTTCATTTGGATTTAATTATGCGAAAAATTTACTGTATACGACCGATAAAATTGGTTTAGATGAGCTAAAGAATATTAATTTTCCAACAAGAATTTTCAAATTAGATCAATTGGAAACAAAGACATTGGAATTCGCTAAGGAGATCTGTAAATATCAAACTAAATTCTTGATCTTTTTGAAAACAATGTTAACAATTATGGAAAAAGGGCGAATTAAATCATTTTTTGATTTAGAGGATGAGTGTGGTAAGGTTGCTTATGATGGAGGTATAAAAACAATGGAAGAACTTGATGTTTTTATAAGAGAGTTGTACGATAAATACACATAAATTTAGAAAGGTTCCGGGGTTAGAATTAATAAAATCAATAATATTAAATTATACTTTTGAGAAAACCTTATATCTTCTTATTTTTTTTTATTGAATAAGGGAAATCTCACTTTTTAGACTCTGAAGTAACAGATTTTAAAAAAACCTTTTTTAGTTTTAAATTGGTATAATTATATATAATATAATTAATTAAATTGAAGATAATAATGATAAAGACACGAATCACTGAAAAATTTGGAATAAAATATCCAATTTTGAGCGCTCCTATGGGTCCATTTTATACAACGGAACTTACAGTGGCAACTTCTGAAGCAGGGGGTCTTGGAGTTTTAAGTCATGCTACTCTAAGAGGAAAAAATTCTGTCTCAGATTTCAAAACGCAAATTGATTATGTAGTTGAGCATACTGACAAACCATTTGGTGTAAATGTCCGAACGGCAAGGATTCAAACAGATCATAAAATTTTATTGCGTAAAATAGCTCAATGGCGAAATGAAAATCCCAAAATCAGAGAACAGTTAGTATATGGTTTAACAAGCGCGGGAGGTCCAAGAACTGCATCCAAAATATGGAAGGAGAGAGCTCCGGATATGAGCCATTTTCATGTTGGTCCCGCTTTATGGCTTGTTGATAAAATCGTAGATGCAGGGTGTGATGGAATTGTGGCAACTGGTACAGAAGGAGGAGGTCATCAAAGTTATGAAGGGATTTCCACATTAGTTTTAGTCCAACAAGTTGCTCGTAAGTATCCTGATAAGTTATTGGTAGCATGCGGAGGTTTTTCAAGCCCTGAGGGGCTTGCTGCAGGATTGGCAATGGGCGCTGATGCCATTGCAATGGGTACGCGATTTATAGCCTCAAAACAAAGCGAATTTCATCCCAATTATAAAGGTTTGATTCTACCAGCCACTGCTCGTGATACCATGCTTACTACAGGAGGTTTTGGACCAATCAGACTGTTGAAAAATAAGTTCTGTTTAGAACATGGGGAAGTTATTTCTAAAGAAGAAAAAATTTCTCAAGAGCAGGCTTTTAACATGGATGAATATTTAGATGAATTATATCGCTACGAAATTGTATATACTAAAGGAGATGTAGAAAACGGAGCAATTCCAGCGGGTCAAACATGTGGATTAATTTATGATATCTTAGACGTGGAGGATATAATCACCACATATACGAAAGAAGCAGAGAAAATTCTTAAAAATCTGTGTTCAAAAATATCTTGAATAAATTCTTATACATTTTTTCTTTTTTTATATTAGAATATTTGAATCTTTTTACTGATTTTATTATGGATGTTTCACGTTCTAAAGATTTACAAGAAGCAATTAATGAATTATCTAAAATATCGTATAATGCTGTTACTATTTTAGAAAAATGCAAATCTTGTGGAACTTGCATCAAATATTGCCCATTAAAAATAAGGAAATTTAACTCTGAAAACATAGCAATTACCATGAATTCAGATAAATCTTGTGGAGGATGTTCAGTCTGCTTCCATAGATGTCCAAATAATGCTATTCTATTAAAACCAATTAATAAACACCAAGGAAAAAATGAATTTTCTTACTGATGAGATGGAAGGAAATTTGACGCGATGGTTGAGATTCCTGGGATATGATACACGTTATGCTAAGGATTACGAACCTTCTTATGGATCTCCCGTTGCTGATGATGATCTAATTGAGCAATGCTTTTTAGAACATCGGATTTTAATCAGCCGTGATAGAGAGATGATTAGAAAATTCAAAAAAAGGTATGAAAAAAAAATTAATGAGAATCCAGATCTATATTTAAAATTCGATATTGATCATTCTATAACACCTTACATTTTATTAAATTCCACTAAATTTGCTGAAAACATGTATGAAATCTTTAATAAATTCAAGATTCGTTTAAAATATGACTCCACCATCGCTAGATGTTCCAAATGCAATTCTAAAATTAAAATCGTTGGAGATAAGACGAAATTTAGAAATAATATTCCTGATTCAGTTTATCTAAATATTGACGAATTTTGGGTGTGTACTAATAAGGATTGCAATAAAATTTATTGGATAGGGGGTCATTTTAAAGATATATTTAATAGACTAGCTGAAATTAAGAAAAATTCTTAATTTTTTCAAGTTCTTTACTTTGTTGCTCTCTCTCTTAATTTTCTCCTAAAAATTTTCCCCACGGCAGTTCTAGGTAATACATTTACGAATTCAACCAGTCGAGGATATTTATATGCTGCTAATCTATCCTTTGACCATTCGATAATATCTTTCTCTGATATTTTATCCTTAAATTCTGGTTTAAGCGCTATATATGCTTTTATTGTTTCACCTATTTCAGGATCTGGAGCTGAGACTACTCCTGCTTCCAAAATAGCAGGATGTTCAAAGAGTTTCTCTTCAACTTCTTTCGGCATGACTTTATAGCCTTTGTACTTGATTATGTCCTTGGTACGCCCTTCAATATAGAAATAACCTTGTTCATCCATTCGAGCCAAGTCACCAGTTCTTAACCATCCGTCTACAATAGTTTTCTTCGTTTCTTCTGGATAGTTCCAATAACCTTTCATTATTTGAGGACCTTTGATAAGTAACTCTCCAACTTTACCCGTTTCTAACTCTTCCAAAGAATCTGGATTCACAATTTTTGCATCCGTATCTATTATTGGCACTCCTATGCTTTTTGAATTTATTTCAGGCATCCATTTTAATGGCATGTGTGTTATTGGAGAAGTCTCTGTTAATCCAAATCCTTGTCCAACTTTTATCCCCACTACTTCTTCCCATTTCTTTGCTAATTCTGGAGCAAGTGAAGCTGATCCTGAATTTGCTTCTTCTAAACTGGATAAATCTCGTTTTCTGAAATCGGGGTTATTAATCAACATTTGAAACATAACAGGAACTCCAATATAATTGATTACTCGATAATACTCTATTGCTTCTAAAACGCTTGATGCATTGAAGGAATCAAACATTACCAGCATTGCGGCCCCGTATAAAGCGATGATTAAAACTTCAAAACCAAAAGTATGGCATAATGGTAATATGGATAGATTGACTGTTTTGCCATATAATTCCTCAGCTTCCTCTGATACCCCATTTGATACAAGAACAGATAGCGCATCTGCGACCAAATTATTATGGGTTAACATCACTCCTTTTGGTAAATCGGTAGTACCTCCAGTAAACAATAATGCCGCTAAATCGTTCAATGGATCTATCTCAACTTTGGGAGCTTTTGCGGGTTTACCCTCTATAAGTTCTTCGAATGTAGTTGTTCCTTCTTTAGCAGCATCTGCTCCTAGCAGGATGACGTTTTTTAATTTAATTTCTCTTATTACTTTTTTAATAATCTTATAAAGATTTTTATGAACAAAGATTGTATTGATATTACCTGCTTCTTTTATAATATGGATAACATCAGATTCTTTCAATAAGGGATTGATGGGCGTAACTGCCGCACCACACTCCATAATACCCATGCAACAAAAAGCGAATTCTGGAACGTTTCCTGTCATTATACCGACAGCCTCTCCTTTTTTTATGCCCAATTCAAACAGAGCATTTCCAACTTTATCTGATAAAGAGAGAAAATCACGATATGTATAATTCTTATCAGTTGGTTTATAGTAGATGCTGACGTTATTTAAAAAATTACTTGTAGATCTTTTTATAAATTCAGTTACGGGAATTGGTTCAAATTTTATTGATTTTGGAACATCTGAAGGTCTAAATTTTAACCAGGGTCTCTTAGCGGTTTCAAGATACGGAGATTCATTATCATAATCATACTCAGGTTCCCATTCAGAATAGTCTTTCATCCAACTTTCCTCACAATTTTGATTAAATCCAATAATATTGATATGATGATAGTATAATTTCCAATTAACTATTTATAATTTTATTGATGATTTTCGAAATGTTCAATTGAAAAATTAATAAGAGGGTTAAAAATTCATATATTTCTCTTGTATAACATCTCATCTGGGACATAACTCATCATAATTAAATCGTCTCTTATTTCCCAGCCTATATCCTGATAAAACTCAACAACATCTTTGTTATATTTTTCAATAAATAAATGAATTTTATGCACACTCATTTCACGGAACTTCTCTATTAAATCATCCATGATCATTTTCCCATAACCTCTTCTTTGAAAATCCGGATCTATAGCTAAATGATGTACATAACCTCTTCTTCCATCAAATCCTCCCATTACAACACCTATTACTCTATCATTATCCTTCCCAATTAAAAATAAATTTGGATTTCTTTGAAGCATCCTCTCAAGTTCTTCTCTTGTGTCCGTAGAACCAACATTAATCCCAGATCTTTTCCAGAGGTTAACGACTGTTTCATAAGAGTCCATGGTAAACTTTTCAATTTTCATAGGTTTTAAAATTAAGGGGTTAATTTGATTAATTTATCAAATTTATGGAATGATTTAAAGCATTCTAATAATAGGTATCAGAATAGTTTAAAAGGAATTTTGAAGAATATTCTGAAAATAATTTAGAATGATTATTACTTTTTAAACATTCAAAACATATACCATATATCAAAAAAATGTGAAATCTATTATTTCATTATTTTTAATGTGTGAAAAAAAATGAGTGATGATAAACGGATAAATAAGGATGAAAGGGAAGCATTTAAAGAAATTGAAAAAATTTGCGGAGTACCTTTAAGGAGAGTTAATATGAAAGATTTTACAACAGTAGAAAACCTTTTTAACTTTAATGATGAGGGCTCCATAATAATGCTTGGCTTCAATTTACAGAAATTAGAATTGGATGATAATAAATCAAATCTTTTAGGAGAATCTATAAAGAAGCTAAAAAATATTGAAAGATTTCTTATTAATTGCCCCAAGGGTAAAGGAATACCCAAATGGTTAAAAGAGTTACACTACATCAAGGATTTGATCATAACAAATAGCGATTTAATCGCGATTCCTGATTATATACAGGAGTTCAAAAATCTAAATAGTTTAAATCTAATGGGTAATAGAATAATTAATCTACCGAATTGGTTAACCAAATTAGATCAGTTAAGAGAGTTCACTTTAAATCAAAAGATACAAACGCTTGAGTTAACTTCATCGAATATGGATATACTAAGAGTCTTACGTGAAAAAAAAGTCAAAATATTTGACCCTACTTATAATTTGCATATTAATTTAGGTGTTCCAATTGAACAAATTGAAATAATCAAAAAGATAAGTTGGAAAAATGATGGTTTAAATCGCGTTTTTTCTGAAAAACTTGACTCAATTAATGCACCTTGGAGGAATCCTGGAGTTTATGGAGTTAATCTTCGAATTTTTGATGGAAAAATTTTACATTTGAGTATTAATCAACAATTGGGACATAATGAGACGGCATTAAATGCACTTCCTGAGGATTTTGGAAATCTCACCGATCTGACAACTATATCTTTAGCGGGTAATAAATTTAGTTCTTTACCAGAATCGATTGGGAAGATAAGAAACCTTAAGCAACTTATGTTATCAGATAACCATTTAACATCTCTACCTGAGTCGTTTGTGAATTTAACTACACTTCAAAGTTTAAATCTAAGTAATAATAAATTTGATGAGATTCCAACCCAATTATGGGCCCTTACGAAATTAGTAGAACTAAATTTAAGTGGAAATCCTTTTAGTAGTGAGGAAAATACCATTATCCAAAAAGTTCCCGATTTAATCAGAGATTATTTGAGAAAAAAAGCTACGATAAGGGTTTTTATCTCTCATGCAGTTGTAGATTTTGAGTCTTATCGAATTGGTGATCTTGTCAATTATTTAGAAAAACAAAAGGAAATATCTGAAGTTTACTTTTGTGAAGCAGATCTTGCGGGCAATATTGACAAGTGGATGTTAGATGCAGTGCAAAAATGTCAGTTAATATTATTTATTGCGACCAAAAAATCTGTGTTCGATTCCGTGGATTGTGCCAATGAGTTACAACTTGCAGACAAATTCTCAATCCCAATTATTCCAATAAAAGGTTTCGATGTAGATTGGTCGGATTTAGCAGAAAAAAACCTTTCTCGTGAATTAGGCTTAGAATTTGATAAGGATAACTTTGAAGTATTTTGTGAGGATTTATACAAATATATTGAGAATTTCAAGCGTGAAATCAATTTAATGGATATAAAAGAACGGAAACAAGGTATCATTGATATCTATGAACGATTTCGCTTGATGATAGATGAGGTCATTAGTGATATCAATAGAAAACTCGACTCCTTAGGAGAAAGATTAACAAAACTTGAAAATCAGTAATTATTTTATTAAGCTAGGGTGTTAAAATTTTCCATTTTTTCCTGCTTTTTGTTCTTAAAGAAAGGATAATAAAATACGTATTAGATTACTCATTAAAAGATTCAATCGATAAGTTTTGTATCTTTTTGCGATTTTTTGTTTTAGAATCTATTATATCTTTAATATAAGTTGAAATTTGTATTCTTCTTTTATGATTTGAAGGCAGAGGTAAAATTACCTCTATTATTCGATTTCCTATACTAGCTATTGTTCCTTGTATAAAGGTGATTGATTCAATTTGTTTTTGTACAATCTCGAGATTAAGAAGATACAATAATAGATAAGGATCGATTGCTTCATTGTTTTTTAATATTTTAAATTGAAAAATGTGACTTTGTATGATGATATTAGTATCTAATTCACTCACGTATCCTGTTTTACCAATTAAGTTCGATCCACCATCCTTAACGAGAAGGATATCCCCAATTTCAATATTTTGTTTTTTTTTATATTTATCATAAACTTCCTTTGATGTACGCTTATTGGAATTCAAATTGATTTCCCAATTATTTAAATCGCTAGTTCTAATGAAAGGAATATCCCCTAAACCATAAAGTAGAGATCCTATTTCATCTCCTCTAGGAATGAACCCATTATGATTAGTATATATGATTTTTTCATCAGTTAGGTGTTTAATTGACACTAATTCGAAGTTCTTATCCTTTTCTAACAATTTTAGCGTTTTTTCTACTCCCGTATAATAATATGGAATATAAATTTTGTTTTTAATCTGGTAGTTCTCTAATTTAAAAACTTTTTGTTCTTTAAGATAATCAAAATCCTCCACTTTTTTTAGATGGATGTGCAAATCAATTAGATCATCATTTATGATTGGATTTCCTTCATCATCATATTTATAAGACCCATCCTTATTCAATTTAAATAAATCTTTTCCATCTTTATCATGTCCAATGTTTTCTACAATAGCAAAGTTAATCGAATATTCAGTGGGGATGACATCTAATTTTTGAAAAAAGAGAATACTTGTTTTGTTACAAGTGAAGGGTTGAAATGTATTTTGATCTAATGAGACCACGCCTAAAATAATGCCATTTTTATGTATATATTCCCAAATATATCTATTTGTTGGATTTCCAAATATTCCTTCGGGGAGGACTATGCCTAATTTTCCACCTACACGTAATAATTGAATACATCTTTCTATAAACAATATTTGAGGTGGTTGATTCTTAATGATTTTATCTTGCATAACCCAATCATTATCAGTAGTATTTTTCCAAACGTGACCTAAAGCATAATTTTTTAGAATTTCTTTACTGTTAATAGGGATTCGTGCTCCAAAAGGAGGATTTGTAAAAATGTAATCAAACTTACCTTCTTGGATCTTGGCTTTTGTTGAGTCTCTGTAATTTTCAAAATCTAATGAATCTTCGCAAAAAATATTAGAGTGTTCTCCACTTAAAATCTCTAAATAGAGGCGGCATATTTTTACAAGAAATGAATCCTTGTCAATTCCATAGAGATTAGAAAGGATCATGGGGATAATATTATCAAGATCCTCATTTTTGAATTTTGATAACAAATAATCTTTAACTTCTAATAGGAAACCACCGTGACCACAAGCAGGATCTAATATTTTTGAGTCTATATCTGGATCTAAGTAGTTTACCATGAATTTTATAATGTTTGGGGGAGTAAAAAATTGACCTCCCTCCTCCTTTAGCACTTTACTTACAAAAATTTCGAATGCATCACTTAAAATATCTTTTGATGAGTGTATCAGAGAAAAATTCTGTAATTCTTGAACTACAATGAAAAGTAAGTCTGAACTTAAGTTAATATGCTCATTTTCATTAATGATATCTTTGTACCTTGATTTTACGTTATTCTCGAAGAAGTTATAAATTCTTTCAAATAAGTGATCTTGATTTTCTTCATCTCTAATTGAAAAGTCCAAAAGATCTTCTGAACCTTTAGAAATTTCATCAACAAGCTTGCATAACAACAAATTTATTATTTCTTTCGATCTGGTTCTTGTATCGGTATCCATGTGCTTTAATTTTGCATAAAGATGTTGATTAATCCTTTCAAAAGTACTTTTTAAGTTTGGACTAATGACAAGATCTTTTTTTCTAATCAAAATTATCACTTGAGGCCTTAAAACCAGATTTATATTTCTGTTATTCAACTAATATTATTAGAATTTGCTATTTACCTTAAATAAGTTATTCTATTTATTGGAGAGATTTTTAAGAATTTGGATTAATAATTTGAGTTTTCATTTATCGAATAGGTGATTGATAGATTTAAATGAGAGAATCATTTGTTCATCCCTCAAAGTAAAAATTTAAAAGGAAAAGGAAGATGTAGTAGTTAAATTAAAAATAAATCTGATTATAAATGACATTAGGAGTCCTTGATTTAGCAAATGGTATCTTAATCTTATTATTAGATGGTATCTCGATATATGTTGGTGCACGACTAATCTCAAAATATTTTAAACTTAGAAAAAGAGAATTACTCTTAGTTGGATTATGTTGGATCCTTTTAGTTTGTCCTTGGTATCCTGGTGGTATTTCTTTTATAATGTACTTGATTAACTCACAAAACTTAACAGAGATTCCCTATTTCATCATAGGCAATATTTTAATGCCTGTAGCTTTAATTTTATGGATTTGGGTTCTTTGTGACTTCTTAGATCTCAAGAAAAAGAAAATGATCAGATCTTTATTTATGGTATATGGTCTTTTCTTTGAAATTACTTTCTTTATCTTATTGAGTATTGATCCAATCTTAATCGGATATCTTAAAGGTGTTACTGATGTCCAGTATGGTTTATTTGTTGCTGGGTTCGCATTTACTATTCTTGTGATAATGCTTATAACAGGATTACTTTTTACAAAACAATCTTTAAAATCTACCGATCCAGACATAAAACTAAAGGGGAAATTATTATTAGTCGCTTTTCTATTATTTATTATTGGCGCTACGCTAGATACAGCTATTCCACTTAGTATCCTAACACTTTCAATTTATCGCACTCTAGAAATATTAAGCGCAATCTTCTTCTATGGCGGATTTTACTTACCTTCTTGGATGCAAACTTTATTCCAACGTAAATAGCTTAAACAACTTAATTATTTTAATTAAAAAACCTACTTTATTTATTTATTTTAGTATATAATTCTACTTAATGCCAGAAAATCGATATAATTTTGGAGAATATATAGAATTCTCAATTTTAAGACATTTTGGAATTATCATGCTTAATAAAGTCCATAGATCAAACTCATTTACTATTGGTCAATTAAAACATTTGAAAGAAGCAGTTGAGTTTTGTCAAGATAATGAGAAAATTAAAGGAATCATTTTGACTGCCAAGGGGAATTCGTTTAGTACTGGAATGGACTTGGGGGAGATAACACAATATGATTATAACGACGTGAAGGAACTGGAGTATCTAGCAGCTTCTATTTGCCAATTATTATATAATGGAAAACCAGCGATATGTGCAATTAATGGTCGTACTTTGGGTGAAGGTGTAGTATTTTTAGTTTGTTGTGATTATCGAATAGCGGTAAAGGAAAGTTTTTTTCAAATGCCAGAAATCAATTCTGCGATTTTTCCTGGCACTGGTTGTGTTACCCTTTTCTCTAAAATTATCGGGATCCCATGGACCAAAAAGATGCTCATGTTTGCTGAAAGATTAAATGCTAATAAAGCATTGGAAATTGGATTAATAGATGAGATCGTAGAAAATCAAGACGAGTTAATGAAAGTGGCTTTAAATAAAGCAAAATTCATAAATTCTAAAAACTCAACCGTCATGAACTCGATAAAAATTTTAAGCAATCATTTAATGAATAAAAGCTTCATTGATGCGTATCCACTAGAAACCATCGCTTCAGATTGGTACAAGTTCACCGATAAGAAAAAAATAATAAAAGACTTACAAAAATCTCATAACTGGATCGAATAATACCAATTTGTTTCTCGAATTATATCTCTTGTTTTACTTCAGAAATGCTTCTGTTTTACTCTCGCAATAAGATAAGAAAAATTGCAAAATGTTTATATGATTACATAAGTTTATACAAAATAGCTAACTATGCTTTTAAGGTTAGCTTAAATGATAACTCGGAAGAGTTAAAAGCAGAAAGTAAAGGAAAGAAACAAATTACGGATAACTAATAGGTGAAAAATATGAGAGATAAAGATGATTCAAAAGTATTTATTGGTAATAAAAAATCAATGGCTTATGTAATGGCTGCCATGGTCGTGCTCAATGAAAAACCAGTAAGATTACTCGCACGTGGAAGATCAATTTCAAGAGCAGTTGACGTAGCTGAAATTACCATAAATAAGTTTGTAAAAGGAAGCAGTTATGGGGAAATCAAGGTAGGAACTGAAACGTTGAAAAATACGGATGGAACAATCACTAATGTTTCCTCGATTGAAATCGAAATTCTTCCCGCATAGAAATAAACAACCCTAATACTAGTTTAATGGAGAAAATCAGGAGACTTTCTCGCTTTTTTTTTAATTTTAATCATTCCTACTTTTCTACTATAAATTCATATTGATCTACATCAATGATTGGTCGATAACCTATTTTTTGATAGATGCTATTTGAAGTAGGATTCAGTAAATCTGTAAATAAAAAGCAGAATTTATTCCCTTCATCAAGTAAGAGCTTACTTAATTTTGCCACACACTCCGTAGCATATCCTCTTCTCCTCAACGATGGAGGCGTGTACACTAGGTTTACCGTGATTCCATTAGGTGTCTTTCCTGCCTTCCGGACCATAGAAACAGGTAATCCGTTATCTAATAACAAAAAGATCCTCCCTTCATCTACCGACCTCCGTAAACTCTCTTTCCAATTATCCCGAAGATTGACTTCACTCTCTGGTAATGCTTTCACCATAAATTCTCTTCCCCAATTAAGAATCAATTCTTTAAAAGAGTCGTCAGCTTTTATAAACTTTCTATCTCCGAGTGTATTTTCAGAAATTTCTTTTAATTTGTAAATCCGCTCATTCGCAATTAAATTAGCTTTTAATTCTTTCCCCTTACACCATAATTTCGTAAATTTTTCAGCACCCTCTTTAGTACCGAGTACTCCTGGTAATTCAAGATCATTCTTATTCAAAGCATCTACGAAAATATCTATGGAAGTTAGATCATCAGTATATGAAATGAGTTGATTAAACGGGGGTGTTCTAATAGCTATAAGTTTTACTTGATCTCCATCCATTACCGATGTTAAAACGGGCTTAGATTCCCCATATCGATTGGGATCATCTTTAATCGTGTCTAATATGCCTAAAAGAAGATTGTTTTCTGTCTCGTGCATAAGCAAAAATGGAAGGGCTATATTATAAAAATCGAAGATATCATCATGAAATCTTACTTGCATGTTAAATTTAGTAAGTAATGTTTTTTAAAAATTGCTTCCCCATTAAAAAACCTTTTTTATCTTTAGGACTTGAGTTTACTCAATTCTTTACTAAATTCTTCTATATCAACATTCGTAAGTTCATTCGCTTGTACTTTTTTTAAAAGTTTCATAAAATTCTTGATTATCGGGTGCTCTAAAACCTCACATTTCTGATTTAAGGTATTCACGCTCATGATTAAGGCTGATTCCAATGATTCACCCATTCCTAGCACGTCTTTGAATAATAATTCATTATTATCCGTGTAGGTTAAAACTACAATATCCTCTAATATCTGCAAACCATCATTTTGCTTGATTATTTTAAATTCACACATCGCTTTAATTCACTTTAATTTAATTCTACTCTTCAGTAAGTTTGGTATGTTCTTCTAAAACCAAATTTTTTAAAACACGTTTAATAAAATAAAATATAGCAATTATATTAAAACTTATAATTCAAAACTCAAACAAAGGAAATTGATGAAAAAATGGCAAGACCTTATCAGAAGGCCAATATTCCAGGTCCAGAAATGGGCACTAGCGTCTATGACCCAAAAGTAATGGCTAATCTTTTAAAATCACCTAAACGAAAAGTGATGATAATTGGTGCTGAAGCAATTAATTGGGAACTAGATGGAAAGAAGGTCGCTGACTATTACATTGACATCGCAAATAAATTAAATTGCCAAGTCGTTTCGACTGGACACGTCTATACGTACTTAAAAGATAAAATAAGCAAGGATAGACTCCAAGACATGTCGCTAATTAATATCACTGGAAGATTGGTAGATAAAGACTGGAAAGGAATAGATGGAAAGGGACAATATAACATGGCAATTTTTGGCGGTCATTTGGTTTATTATGTATCACAAACAATGAGCAGGATCAAAAATTTCTCAAACTGGGTAAGAACTATTAACCTAGATAAATATTCTCATCCAAATGCTCGTTTTAGTCTACCAAATCTAAGCGATGACGATTGGAAACGATTTCTAGAAGAATTAATTAAAAATTTATAAAAATGATAAATAAAAATAATAAAATAAATGAGGTTTAAAAAGACATGAGTTTTAGTGACATTCCTGTAGATGTAGGTCCGGTATATGAGGGAGAACGTATACGGGCAAATCAAATGTACGTAGAGCTTGGGGGGCCTAAGGTGGAAAAACATTTCGAACTCGTTCGTGTCGTTTCTCCGAAGGAGATAAAAGATGGAACAGTAACCCTTATCGGTCCAGATCTTACAGAGATGGGAGAGGGTTCCAGATATCCAATCGGAATTTATGTGGAAGTAGCAGGACCTGAATTAGAAGAGGATCTCGAAGCTGTATTTGAACGAAGAGTTCATGAATTCTGTAATTTTGTTAATGGAGTAATGCATCTTAATCAGCGCTATACAAATTGGATGCGCATTTCCAAAGCAGCATTCGAAAAAGGTTTTAATTCTCTTAAAATGCTTGGTACTGTTCTCATTAGGCTCTATAAAGCTGAATTGCCTATCATAGAACAAGCGCAAGTAACGATTTATACGGATCCTAAAGCGATTGAAAAGCCTTACGAGATGGCAATGGAAATTTATAATAAAAGGGATGAACGAGCCAGAACCATCCATGATTCTGATGTTGATATGTTTTATGGTTGCGTTTTATGCCAATCTTTCGCGCCAACCCACGCTTGTTGCATAACCCCTGACAGAACGAGTCTGTGTGGTTCAATTAATTGGTTCGATGCTCGAGCTGCAGCAAAAGTAGATCCAAAAGGTCCCTTATTTGAGGTTCCTCCCGGAGAATGCTTGAATCTTGAAGCTGGAGAATATACAGGCATCAATGAAATGATTAAAAAACGATCTTTGGGAGAAATTGAGAGGATTTATCTCTATTCAGGCATGGAATTCCCACACACTTCCTGTGGTTGTTTTGAAGCGATCGATTTCTTCATTCCTGAAGTGAATGGCCATGGAATTGTGGATCGAAACTTTGGTGATGTTGCGATTAATGGCTTACCTTTCAGTGCAATGGCCAACCAGACAGGAGGTGGAAAACAAATGCCCGGATTCAATGGTATCAGCATTCAGTACATTGGCAGTCCAAAATACCAACAATATGATGGTGGTATCAGCCAAACCGTGTGGATGAACAGTAGTGTAAAGGAACGCGTGGCAGAATTTCTTCCGGCAGATCTCGTCCCAAAAATCGCGACTGAAAATGAAGTCCAAGACATTAACGCCTTAAAGGAGTGGTTAAAAGAAGTGGATCATCCTGTTGTAGCATCTTGGGCGGGTTTAGAAGCTGAAGAAGAAGAAGAGGAAGAACCCGAAGAAGGGGGCGCCATGATTCCAATGGGAACCCAAGCATTTACAGTTCCTGGAGTAGGCGGTGCCGGTGGTTTCAAGATCATCCTTAAGAACTGCAAGATACATGCTGAGTCAATCATTATCAAGAAGATTGAACCATCTCGCAAAAAGAAATAATTATTTCTTATTTTTTCTTATTATTCTCGTTATTAATTTTATATTAGGAAGAATGCATTAAAGATTTAATATCCTTCCAACCATATCCTACTAAAGTATATTCTTTTTGATCAATAAGATGAGGTTTAGAATCAAATAATTCCGCTCCAAGCTTAATATAAAACTTGCCAAAGGGATTATTTTCTATGGTCCAAACACACATGGAATTTATATTATTTTTAATTAGATAATCAACCACTTTTTGAACTAATAGTGTTCCAATACCTCTTCTCTGATATTTATCAGATACATAAATAGCCATCAATTCACCTATATCATGTAAACTTTTAACGCTTGGATCTTGTTGTTCTTGACCTGCAAGAGCGAAACCAACCAACTCGTTATCTATTTCAGCAACAAATATTTTGGTTCGATTATCCAAGGATTCAATTTTAATTCTCCATCCATTAACTTTATCTAAATAGGATAAATTATCTAAAGTTTTTTTATTAATCAGACCTGTATATGCACTCCTCCACGTATCAACACTAATACAAGCAATTTTTTCACTATCTGAAATTATTGCATTACGAATTTTCACGTTCAATGTTTTAACCTTTGAACTATTTTCCATTCATTCACTAGTTTTACAACACTTTTTGGTAAAAAGTCTTCCCAAGGTTCATCATTTACCATTGCACTACGAATATTACTTCCACTTAAACCTTTTTCTTCCAAGCTTACTTCCCATAACACATGAATTTTTAATCTTAAGTCTTCAAAATATTTTTTTTTTTGTCTACCCCAATCATCATAAATAGAAAGAAAGAAAACAGCATCTAAAGGGACGTAATATTTTATTAGTTCTGGTATATTAATTGGAAAGGGTACAATAGTAAAATCAGAAAGTTTTAATCCCACTTCCAGTAATGCTTCTCTGATCATGATAAGGCGTTCGTAATAGGTGAGAGGATTTGAACTCGTCTTGCTTCGGTGCGGATTTGCATTGGTATCTCTCGTCAAGGTTGGATCGGGATTGGTAATGCCAACAATGAGATGATTGCATAACTTTTTACCTGCCATGAGGTATTTCATGTGATCATTATGAAGGATTTGAAAACGACCATGAATAACTCCAAGACTAAAATATTTCTCTATACTTGTCATATTCTCACATTGTGAAATTTTTTAATCATTATTCGAATAATTCAAAAAAGATTTATAACTTTATGAAACCCCGGAATATTATCTCGTAGGAATTAATATTACAAAATTACATCCTTGTGTATAATCATTTGGAACCCTGTCTTCAACCCAAATTTGTCCATTATAACTATCAATAATCCTCTTGACGAGCGTCAAACCAAAGCCCATTCCTTTAGTATATTTTTCTCTTTTGTGCCCTTCTTGAAAGATAAATTCCTTTCTAGAATCATTTATTCCTATTCCATTATCACCGAATTCTATTTTTACATAGTTATTATTATTTTTTTCAATTTTAGAAATTTTAATTGAGATTTTTATAATAGGTTTATTGTTGTAATTTATTGCGTTAATCAATATATTTTCGAACGCCTCAAATATTAGATCGTTTGCAGACACAATAAATTGCTCATTGCTGGAATTCACATTTATATCAACATTTTTTTCTTTATAGCTTTCGTTAATGTATTTAATACTATCCGTTAATGACGCGCAAACATCAACAAGTTTAAGTAGAGGTCTATTGCTATCTAACTTCGACAGTGTTTGAATGTTTTTAATTAAGAGATTTGCCCTTTTAATTTGGTCTTTTATTTTTTCAAGATTGACTTTCACTTCTTCAATTTTCTCTGGATCATCTAATAAAAGAGAACAAAATTGGTAGGATCCATTAATAACAAGAAGAATGTTCGAGATATCATGAGCACATAAATTTTTAAAAAATTCAGCTTGATCATACGCAACCCGATATTTTTCTTCTGATTCCTCTAACTTTTGTTCTAAAAGCTTATGATGAGTAATATCTCTTAATATTAGTACCACTTTTTGTTCCTCATTATGATCTGTATATAATTTACCATTTAGTCCCAACCAGACATAATGACCTTGCTTGTGTCTAGCTCTCATTTAGCTGATAGATTCTCCAGCATTAAATCCTTCAGAATATTTTTTAACAGCTAATTCCACATCTTCGGGGTGAATAAATTTTAAAACGTTTTTTCCTATGACTTCTCTTGTTGTATATCCTAAAATTTTGAATTGTGAGTTTTTATTTAGGTATTCAAATTTAAATTTTCGATTTATAACACCAATTAAGTCGTATGCATTTTCCGTTATTAGGTTATATTTCTCCTCAGATTCTTTTAATTTCTTTTCTAAGACTTCTTGCTTTATTTTATTTATCATTTGAACTAAAACTAAATCTGGTGGAATAAAATCAGTTTTAATTGATATTTGCTTAAGCTCATTCGAACTACTGCAAAAATATTTAATTTCTTTTGAAATTGATGTAGATTTGTACATACATTCTTTTAAAACATTTAATAAATCAATATTTTCTCTATAATATTCTGCTGCTCTAGAACCCAAGTAATTTTTAATTTCTCCATTCGTTTCTTCGTACGCTGCACTATTATAATCGATTAAAAACATCTTTTTTCGACGAATTTGCCAAGTGTGAATAGGAATTGAGATATTATTCAAAAATGATTCTAATTTTTCTGGTGATTTTAGAAAAATTTCTGTTAAATTCATAAGACGATCCTATTTTTTCAAAAATATTCTTTATTTTTATTTTGAAGCTTTAAAGGATTTATTAGTAATGGCGGTTAGAAAATTAAGCTTAAGTTATCATAGTAATTGTTCTATTTATATACATTTTTGTCTTAAATTAATTTCTAATCATCACAATATAGATGTTAATTTACATCGATTATTGGACTGTATTTCGTATATTTCAGAAATTGCTATTAGCTATAGTCAGATCAGTATTAATAATTCCCACAAGTAAATGATTTTTTAGTTATTATCTGCAAGGAGAAATTTCACGTGTAAATTATGGACTATTTGGAACACTTTGTGAATTACATCAAATCTAAACAATGAATTTTTAATTTACTTCATTCGTATTAATTAATTACTTCAATAAGCCAATTCGAATAATTCAAAAAAGATTAATAATTTTGTCATGCAATAAAAGCTAGATTTCTTTTATTAAATTAGGGATATTTATCATGGATTTAAAAGAAGATATTAAGGAAGCAAAAGAACGGATGGCAGCGTGGTGGAATCATGAACTAATAGATCGTCCAGTGATCTCATATTATTTTCCAAAGAGAAGTGGATCGATTGGAGGGTATTTGGATGCGTTAGGGCAGGATTGGAGTTTGGCTCAAAATTTTGATGATTTAGAGCTGTTTGTTAATGGATTCGAAAAACGCGCAATAAAAACTTATTATGGAGGTGAATCCATACCCTCTCTTTTTCCTAATTATGGACCAGGAATTGTAGCTGCTGTTTTTGGAGTTATCCCCCAATTCAAATCAGAGACAATGTGGTTTAGTCGCCCAACGAAACCGGAGGATATAATTCAATTACTTGAAAATACGGAATTAAACATGAACAATGAATGGTATGCCCGATTATTGAGAATAACAACTCAAGGATCTGAACGAGCAGCACAGATGGGCTATCAATTTTCAATCACGGATGTTGGAGGGGTTCTAGACATTTTATCATCTTTCCTTGGGCCTACAGATTTGATTCTAACAATGAAACGTCAACCTCAAATAATAGATAACTGCAGGCAAATCATATTGGAAAAATTACTTAAAATTTATGATGATTTATATGCTATAATCAAAAAGAATTGTAATGGTTTTAATGCATGGTTAAATGTATGGTGTCCAAAGAGTTGGTATCCTACACAATGTGATTTTATAGCAATGCTTAATCCTAAATGGTTTAAGCGATTCGTGTTACCGGATCTAGTAACACAAATCGAACACATGGATTATGCCATACACCACATGGATGGTCCTTACCAAATACCCTTCTTAGATGATTTATTGGCGATTGATCATTTAAGCGGTATTCAATGGGTACCAGGAGCAGGGCGCCCTCCACAAGGATCAGACGACTGGATGCCAATCTATAGAAAGATACAACAAGCTGGAAAGAATGTAGTAATAGATTCTTTACCAGAAGATGTTCCTCATTTATACAAGCACTTGGATCCAAAAGGACTTTATGTAAGAGCAGGGTTTGCTTCAGAAATTTCGGCTAACTTTTATTTACCATCATTTATCGGTGGTCAAGATGGAGAATTAATTCAGAAGGCATTAACTTGGGTAAAACAAAACAATATTTCACGTTTTGACAAAGAAGAATTGAAAAATTTCTTAGGTCAAGCAAAATTAGAGTTTGATCCTAAAACTGAAAAACAACTCTTCAAGGAAATAAAAAATTGCATGCGAGAAAAATTGTTTTTTACATGAACCATTGATTTTTGATAGTTTTAATATTTATTAAGAAGTTAGAGTGATTTAGTATTATGAGTATAAAATCATTGATTATGAAAAATAAATGGTTTACCTCCATTACTATCGGATTTTTAGCCTGGCTCAGCATTTTAATGATATTTTTATTTACCAAAGTTAGAAAAGTTACATTCTATGATGCGCTCGGACGAGTTGATGTCTCTGTTAACTATAGCAGCGTTCTACCCGTGTTTAGATATATCTTCGAACCATTTACCATTATAGCTTCTATATTAGGAATGGAATTCACGTGGATATTTGTATTTTTTATGATTTATCCGATTATCAGAATTATCTTTATAATTGCAAGAAAGAAGGGTAAATTTAAATCAAAAAAACTGGCTTTATCATTACAAATTTTGAGGGATATTATCGAATTTTCTTTTAAGGTGTTATTATCAGCCGTGCTGATTGTTTTAGTGATAATATTGGTTGGTTTCTCCATCCAAGGTTTCTTATTCGTAAGTCGATATTTCATGATTCCAATTCAAATTGCGGTGCATTCCAGCATGATACTCATCGTGATTAAGACATGTTATACAATGATCAAATTAATTCATCCTAAATTGAAGTTATCATATGCGAAATCAAATGGTAAAAAACAATCTGTTAAGAGATCGAAAGGATTTAATGCATTTAAGAGAGAATTCGTGTATTTTGTTGGAATTGGCGTCATTTTACTTGGTCTAAATATTGTTTTGATATCTACTCCCTTTTCTCCTCAAAAAATTGTACCTACAACGCCACTTTCAGAAGATGAATTTTTAATTGATTTACATGTCCATACTGTGTTTTCGGATGGTTGGCTTACTCCAGAAGAACGAGTACTATGGTATATAGATCAAGGGATATCAATAGCTGCGTTTTCAGATCATGATAATCTTCGGGGAGGTCATGTAGCTCGGAACTTTGTGAATGAATATAACTTAGATTTTTTGGTCCTAACAGCAGAAGAGTGGACTGACCACGAAAATGACATTCACATGAATTATTATGGAATTGATAAGGAGATTGTTCCATTAGAATCTTATACTCCGGGAGGTCCCGTTGCAATGAATGCTTCAGATCTCATTAATTATGTGAAATCACATGGCGGATACATTACTGTTAATCATTATAACTATGATCCAAATCCCAATGGAGGAAATGGGGTTCCTTATTCTTTAGAACAATTGCGAGATTGGGGAGTTGACGGTTTTGAAATTGTTAATTCGGGGAGTTATCAAGGAAAGTATATCTCCATTCGTCAATTCTGTTTGGATAATAATCTCACTTGTATGGGCGGATCAGACATTCATATTAATGAGGACCTGAACACTTTTATAAAATTGAGATTGGTGGATCCAACCAATAAATCTATTGACAACCTTTTTCAAACTCTGAGAAATAACACTCATGAAGTTGTAGCTATTGAATATTTTCCCAGTATTATTAAGCTTGATAATGATTTAAATGACTTAGGTTTTTATATATTTGCTGAATTTATCAATTACATGCGTAATCTTAATGCATTTCAAGCCATTTCTTGGATTTCTTGGTCTTCTGGGGCTTACCTATTATTTTCTGTAATTTATTGGAAACTGAAAAAGAAAAACTTGACCTTAATTAGAAAGAAATTTGCTTAATTTTTTTTTCCTTAATAAATTCTTAGATATAAAATCCCGTTTTATCATCATCAATATCTTCGCGTTCATCATCAACATCATCACCATCATCATTTTCGTCATCTCCTTCATCACTGAGGAACTTTTTAGAGAAATATTTCATGATTTCTTCCATATCGGCATTAGGATCTAGATCGCGTAAATCATTCATGTTTATGCCAATAATTTTTCCCCTTTTTAAAGGAAGTACTTTGTGTCGAATTTCTCTTACTATTTTTTCTTTTTGTTTAGCATCATCCATTAATTCTCTTTTCAACAGAGTCTTTAGTTCGTCAACAACCAACTCGTCTAATTCACTCGGTTTTAAAGTTAAAAGCAATTCCGTTCCATGGAGTTTAGTAATCTTTTTAAGCGCTTTTAGTTTTTTTGATTCTGGAATTTGTTCAATAGAATGAAAACCTAAAAGCTTAATTATGTTTAACCAGTCAAGTTGGAAAGACCAAATATCTGATTCGGACATTGTAAAATATAAGTTAATTTTTCAATAATTATAATTATAAACAACTGTTAAATTTTATCCTATATATTTTTAAATGAAAAAATCTCTAATCGTTGAAGCGACCAAATTAGGATCATCGTGCATAATCCAATGGGACGCATTTTCAGCATGAATAATTTTCAAATCCTGAACATAGTTAGATAAATCGTCCAAAATAGAAGGTAGTAAGGCTACGTCTTTCATGCCATGAATAACTATAGTGGGTACTTTGATATATCCCGTCCAGTTGTTAAATGTTGTATTTGCTCTATAATAATTAACTCCTCCAACAATTGCGCCAGGTTGAGTCCATGCTTTCAAGTACTCATTTTTATCAAATTCTGTAAATTCATCTTGATTTATTATCCCTTTAAAGACAGCCCATTTAAGCCATTTGTAATCGTTATCAATTGCGAAATTCTCACCTTGTGGTTTGAGAAACTCGAATATATAGAAACTTGCTCTTTGTTGAGCTTTATCATTCCTTAATCGTTCTTGAAAGATTTTAGGATGAGGTGCATTGAGAATCATCAATTTTTTCACTCTTTCAGGATATTTTTCGGCGAAACACCAAGCAATAACTCCTCCCCAATCGTGCCCTGCTAAGAAAAATGTGTCCATATCTAATATGTCAGCTAAATCATGAATATCCTTTATTAAAAACTCCATCTTGTAATTTTCTACGCCCACTGGCTTATCTGACAAGTTGTAACCTCTCATATCAGGAATAATTAAATGAAAATCGTTTTTCAGTCTTTGAATGATATTTTTCCATCCATACCAGAAATCGGGAAATCCGTGTAATAAAATTAGAGGAGGACCATTCCCTATTGTAGCAACATGTAACTTTAACTCATCAAGTTGGATATATTCAGATTTAATTTCATTAAGGATGTTCATGATATAGATCTAATATCACGAGTTAGTTAAAAAATTATTTCTCATGGATTATAATTTTTATAATAATTGGGACTCAAAAAAGGATAATGGTGAATTGTTATAACCCAACCTACCTAATATATTGATAGGAGTTATTTAAAATGGATAAGAATTGATAAGAATAAAGTTAGATTAAAAAGATTTTAAAATATGTATATATCATTTAAAAAATGTTTTAATTATTCAAAATAGTTATTGAAGGATTCTTCAAAATCATCCGCGAAGGGATTGTTGATTTCAGCGAATTTATAGCGACCGCGAGGAACTTTTGCAGCTTTGCTTTGGAAATGTCTATTTAAAGATCTCTCATAATCACTAATGCTCATGCTTTTTTCTTCAGCGAATTTTATCTCTCCAAAATACTTCAAATACTCTGGTAGTGAATCACTCATTTCATTTTTCACCTATTTTATTAATACAATTTTTAGTTAAATATTTGTTTAATTAAATAAACAAATCAATTAACGATTATTTAAACTTATTCATACGATTAACAATGCAAAAACTATGTTATTCCTATTAAATTAAAAGGGATTTTTTTCCCATTTAGGCAATTGTTGCTTAAAATATTATCGGATTTGATCATTCGTATTTACAATTTTAATACTTATCAAATCCTTCTTTTTGTTACAATAATAATAAATAAAACTGAATATGATATAATTAGAATGTTCCAATTGAAAAAATAATTGATGGGGTTGAGCAAGATCAGAAAAATCGATGACAGGACTTATCTCTCCTATCTATTACAATCTTTCAATATTGAGAATTTGAAAAATACTTGTAAAGAATTCGGAATAAAAGGCTATTCTAAATTTAAAAAGAAAGAATTAATAAATTATCTATTAGACTCCCTCTCAGAGGAAGAAATTAGCTCTTTCATAAAAGAAAAAGAATTAGATATTATTTCAGATGGAATTCAATCCGCAATAGGAAAGGTAAAGGGAACTGATAGAGAGAGTATTAGGGATATTAAAATAGTTAATCCTAATAACCATGAAGTTGAATTTGTATTTAAAGGGATGAATTGGGAAACAAAGTCATTTCTCTCAATTACAAAAGAGAATATCGGAAATCCTGAACGCGATTGCGATTGCCGCATAGGTGCTGAGATGGGTTTTTGTGGTCACTTTTGGGTTGGCTTTATTTTTTCATTAAAGCAAGATTATTTCAAGTTGTCTGATTGGAATTTGACGAGATTACCAGATAACTTCGATAAGATCATTAAGGATATAAAGATCTCAACCCCAGATAATAATACTCCAATAAAATTAATTGATGAATCCTCTGATAGTTCCACATTTTCAAATCTTGAAGGAAAAAGCATTACCATTTATGAGGGTGAAATTGATAAAATAGAACAAAAGGAACAGGTTTTTCAAGAAAATATAACTATTTATTATTTGATCTATTTAACCAATGTCAAAATCGGTCCAAGAGTGCAAAAAAAGTCTGATTTTAAAGAAGAAGATATTATAGAAGCGGATGGACTTGCAATTCGAATAAGTAAGAAATTGCATGAGGAAAATGACTTAAAAATTGGAGAAAAGATTACGGTTAATGGAAAATTTACAAGGGACAATTTCTTTCGGTTGAATATTGTGAAAAATATAAGGAAAATTGCATTGATTTAGCTAATTAAGTAAGAATTAATATTATATTAATCGATCTTAATTAATAATTACATTAACTAGTTTACTCGATAAAATGAGAAGTAAATCAAATTCAGAATTATTAAATGACGCAAACATGATTCTTGCTACAGATTTATACCAACTTACCATGGGTGCAGCTTATTATCAATATAATTTAGAGAATAATCGAGATGAAAATGAAGATATCGCAGTTTTTGAATTGTTTGTCAGAAAATATCCCAAACATCGAAATTATTTGATATTTGCTGGATTAGAGCAAGTTATTCACTATTTATTAAATGCTCGATTTTCAGACGACACGATTAATTTTTTAAATTCGAAAGATGTTTTCAAAAAGATAGATCCCAGTTTCTTTGAAGAATATTTACCTAATTTTAAATTCAATTTAGATGTATGGTCGATGAAAGAGGGCACATTTTTCTTTCCTAATGAACCCATTATGAGAATTCAAGGTCCAATGTTTCATGCTCAGCTAGCAGAAACGTACCTTTTAAATGTAATTAATTATCAGACTATAGTTGCATCAAAAGCATCAAGAATTAGGAATATTGCTCCTGATAAAATATTGCTCGAATTTGGGACTCGTAGATCACACAGCCCTCTAGCAGGCATTTATGCTGCACGAGGGAGTTATGTAGCCGGATTTAATGGGACAAGCAATGTCATCGCAGATTTAGAACTGGGCATTAGCTCAAGTGGAACAATGGCTCATAGTTTTATCCAGAAATTTGAAACCGAAGAGGAAGCTTTTGACGTTTATTACAAGATTTATGGAAAAGATTCAATTTTGTTGATAGATACTTACGATACAGAGAAGGCAGCTAAAATAGTTAGCAAGTATGGAAATAATGTCAAGGGTGTTCGAATAGATTCTGGAGATCTCATCAATCATTCAATAAAAGTACGAAAAATTTTAGATGATAATGGTTGCAACGAAGTTATAATCGTTGCTAGTTCTGATCTGAATGAATATAAAATTAAAAGAATTATTGATGCTAACGCTCCCATTGATGCGTTTGGCATAGGAACGGAATTAGCAACGTCTCGAGACGATCCCACTCTTTCTGGAGTATATAAACTAATAGAATATAACGGAAAACCTAAGATTAAAATTAGTGAAGAAAAATTAACCTATCCAGGAAAAAAGCAAATTTACAGGATATATGACAAGCAAGGCTTTTTAAGAGAAGATATTTTAACATTAGACATTGATGTAGTACCTGCGAATTCAGAAGCTCTATTAATTCCTATTATGGAAAAAGGAAATCTAATTTGCAAACTACCCCAAATCATGGAAATAAAAGAGTATTATTTGGATAAAATTAAAAACTTACCAAATAGATACAAGACTTTAGAAGAAAATCATATTTTTAAATTAAAGATTTCAGAAAAGCTGAGTGATTTGACAAATTCATTAACAAAAGAGCACTAGCTATGTTTAATAAACGTGCCTTGAGAATATTCTTTAAATGCTAATCTTAATTCCTCTTCAGTATTCATTACAATTGGACCTTGCCATGCGACTGGTTCTCCGATCGGTTTACCTGATATTAAAAGGAATCTAACAGGCTTCTCTTTAGTCTTCACGACTACTTCGTCTCCTTCTCGAAAAATAACTAAATTTTCGGCACTAACAAAATTATCTTTCTTGGGATCAAAAAAAGCCGCTCCCTCAATAACATATGCAAAAATATTATGAACATTATCAATTGGATGTGAAAATTCTGAATTCGGGTCGATGGAGACATCTAAATATTCTGGATCGGTTATTATATCTTGTACAGGTCCCTTCACGCCTTTAATTTCCCCGCAAATTATTTTTACTCTTACACCATCAGTCACGATAACTTCAGGAATCTGTTCTTTTGTAATATCTCGATAACGTGGGTTCATCATTTTATGAGACGCAGGTAAATTTGCCCATAATTGAAAGCCCGCTAAGACAGGATCATTAACATTATTCTTCGGCATCTCTTGATGTATTATACCGCTCCCCGCGGTCATCCACTGAACGTCACCAGCGCCAATTACTCCACTGTTATCCATGCTATCCCCATGTTCTATTTTTCCATGGAGCATATAAGTGATCGTTTCTATTCCTCGATGAGGATGCCATGGAAATCCTGCTATATAATCGTTAGGATCATTAGAATGGAAATCGTCTAAGAGCAAAAAAGGATCTAATGAAGGATCAGCATATCCAAAAGCTCGTTTCAACCGAACTCCCGCCCCTTCCATCGTTGACCTACTTTTTAGAGTTACCCTTACTTCTCGAATTTTTGTCATAAAATATCTCAATAATATGTACTTGATTGTTATAATTGAACTCAAGTAATAAAAAGTATTGATTATAAATCATAATGAAGTTTTAATATTACAATTGAATTTATAAATTTAAAAAAAATCAAAGGTAGAAATTCTCACAAAAAAGTTATTTATAAATATTCACATACATTAAGTCTAGAAGGGTTTTTAAGGAAAATTAAGACAATTCCTACAAATAATATTCGTATTGTTAAGAATATTATTGATCTGAATTTATTTATAAACAACAAGTCTTTTAAATGAATAATAAACCATTTAAATAATTATTTAACAATATGGTGTTAAAATTTTATGTATCATTTAGACGGAACAGATATATTAGACGAACCTTATTATCGTAAGACTTTTAGTGTTTGCCCAGAATGCTTGAAAAAAATCCCGGCCGTAGTAGAAGAAGATGATGGGAAAATCTTTATGAGAAAAACTTGTAAAGAGCATGGTGACTTTGAAGATGTCATCAGTTCAAGCGCAAAGTATTATAAATGGACACATTATCAAAAAAAGGATATAAATGGAAATGTCGTGTGGCAATTCGAAAAAAATGGAGAAGCTAATCCTCCTGATTGTATCGCTGACGATCGTGGATGTCCTTATAACTGTGGATTATGCAATGAGCATTTATCTACATGTTCGCTTGCTTTAATTGATTTGACGAATAGATGTAATTTTTCATGCAATTTTTGTTATGCTAATGTAGAACAATCTGGGTATTGGATCGAACCATCTTTAGAAGATATTGATAAAGTAATGAAACATTTCCGAAGTAAACCGATCCCTCCACCAGCAATAATGTTTACTGGCGGTGAGCCTACAGTTCGGAAAGATTTTCCAGAGATTTGTAAAATGGCAAAAGATAATGGATTTCAAGAAGTTATTGTTGCCACCAACGGATATGGTTTCCAACGGAAAAATGGAGGCGCAGAATGGACAAAAAAATGCAGAGAGATGGGCTTAGACACGCTCTACTTTCAGTTCGATGGAATTAATGATGCAACCTACGAAAAAACACGTGGTATTAAAGGCCTCATGAAATATAAAATGAGGGTCATCGAAAATTGTCGGAAAGCTGGTTTTGATTCGATTGTTCTTGTAGCAACCATTGCGACTGGAGTTACTGATATTGAAATCGGAAATATCATCCAATTTGCCATTGATAATATAGATGTTGTAAGAGGAATTACCTTTCAGCCCGTTTCGCTGTGTGGGAGAATTTCAGCGGAAGAAATGCATGAATTAAGAATTACGAATGCAGATGTCATAAAAGAAATCGAAAAACAAACCGGGGGAAAGCTTAACATGGAAAATGCATGGTATCCATTAACTACTATAGTGGAATTCGGACGATTAATTGCTTATTTAGCAGATGTTGAACCAGCAGAGTTTACTTGCCACCCTGATTGTGGGTTTGCCACTTACCTTGCAGTGGATCCAGACTCTGGCGAAATGGTCCCTCTAATGGAATATTTTGATCCATTGGAAGTAATTGATTTCGCAAATAGATTTTGGGAAAAGGTAAAACATAAAGAAAAAAAACCAATTCAATTTTTCGAGAATTTTTTGGGAGATTTTGGTAAGACACTCGATGATGGCTTAAATTTTCTTGATAAAACCCAACTTCGAGCACGATTTCTTTTAGGTGTACTCCAATACATGAAAAAACCTGGGAAATTGATGGATATGTTCAGTAGATTATTGATGAACGGAGATTGGGAAAGCGTGAGCTCATTTAGCTATGGGACGCTTTTAATCTCTAGTATGCACTTCCAAGATGCTTATAACATGGATGTTGAAAGAACTAAGCGTTGTATTGTCCATTTTGGTGTAGCAATGCCTAATGGAACTGTTAAAGAGCTTCCTTTCTGTACTATGAACACTTTACATCGACCAGAAATCGAGAAGCAAGTTGCTAAAGCGATAACTCAAAAAGTAAGAGATGAATTTGATACATCGGTGGGTCAAGCACGTGAGGATATTGAAATAGAAGTCATGCCGAATGGTGGAACGAAAAAAGAGGAGGAAGATTCTCATGACTGATGAAGTTACGGAGACCAAGGACGGTTTTAAAGTCAGAAAGCTCGCGGAGCTAAAAACAACAACAGCAAAAGAACTTGAAGATGCAATGCTTAAGCGAGTTGATTATTTCAAGGAACAGAACGAAAAAAAGAGTAGTTTTAACAGCACGATTCAGAATACGTTTTTCAAGGCTTTTTCCTCGATTTTGGATTTAAAAATTGGAATTGACAAGGCTTTAGGACCAGAAAACCTTAAACAAGTCCATAAAGCTATTGATGAATTACTATTATTTGGACTCTAAACTGCTTTTTTTAATCTTTGTATTTTTTATTTATTTTTTCTGTATCTTATTATTTTATTATATAAGCGATATATTTTTATCTGCCTTTTAATCTTTTAAGCAAGTAGCTTCATTAGTGTTTCTTACATGTCGATTTTGGTAAAATTATATGGTAAATTAAGAGAACAGGAAAAAGAGAACGTTGGAGAGAAAGGGCTTCCCGTGACTTTAGATATTGAAATTAGAGATTCAACATCAATAGTCGATATTCTTCAGAGATTAAAGATAGAAGAAAAGGAGATAAGCCATATTTTTGTGAATGGTGTGTATACAGGTCCAGGTACGCAAATTAAAGTAGGAGACAGAATCGGAATATTCCCTACTAATATGGCACTCATGTTTGCTGAAATTCCTGATCTCAATTCAATTCATATTACGGTCAAAATTTTTAAAATAAATGGAGAACCTGAATTTCACATTAAAATTCCCAAAGGAAGCATCTTAAATTCTATTATTAGAAAGCTAAATCTTTCAAACCAATTGCCAAATTATAAAACTCTTGTGAATGGAAAACGCTCAGAAGATTATCGTTCTGTAATTATGGCAAATGATGTAATTGAGATTCTACCAATTTAAGTTGAAAAATGCTAGATAATTATATCCCAGTTTTCAATAATTATTTTTTTAATAGTAAATTGTTGTAAATAATATGGTATTAGACATTTACATTTTATCAGTGGTTTTACTTACATTCGCAAATGGATTCATACATTTCTATTTTGCTGTTAAGATAAAGCACAAATATCCTAACGAGTCTAATTTTTTGAACTCAATTGTCATTTCAATACTATGGTTCGTCGCAGGAATATTATATCCCTTTTTTTTCCCAATAGATGATCAATATAGACGTTTTTATCATGCTTTAGGGGCTGAAATTATATGCATTTACTCTTATGCGGTGGTATTATTCATTTTTGTGGTGCAATATATATTTAGAGTGTGGAGGCATCCAGAAGTTAAAGAACAGCGTACAATTGAAAATTTCCTCAAAAAATTTAACGAAAGAAATGAGAAAAAAAAACTGGATTTAAATGAGAAATCGCATTCCATTAGCACGGATATTAATAGAAAACTATTCCATTTGATACCTCCAGGAGTTATAATCATACTATGGGAATTTGCAATATATTTTTGGGCAGACGTATTCAAGCAAGATGTGATTTGGGGGATTACAAAAGAAGAATATGGAGTCTGGTTAATAATGACTATCGGATTCACTGCTGTCATGGTATTTGGAGTTTTAGATTATATTCGACTTTCGTTCATGTTTGAAAAACACAGTGTGTATCATTTAATGCCCAAAAACCTTACAGGCATTTTTTTGAAAACTTTAAAAAGGGATGAGATTTACGAGCTTTCTGCTACCGCCGCCTTAACTCTTGCTTTTGTTCCAATTTTCTTCTTTCCAATAAGTGTTTTTGCGGCAGCAGCACTAATTGCTTCAATAGGAGATGGAGCAGCGTCTCTGATTGGAATAAGATTTGGTAAACGTCATTTTCCTAAAAAGAGTAAAAAAACCATAATTGGATATCTAGCAGGGTTCTTAGGTTCTTTGATTACTGCTTTATTTGTCTATTTTAGTTTCGAACCAAGTATGCCCTTCTTGAAGATTATAATATTATCTTTTAGTGGTGCGTTGGTATTTCTAATTGTAGATCTATTAAATTTAAAGATAAATGATAATATCCTTAATCCCATATTTTGTGGTCTTCTTATGGGTTTATTGTATTATCTCATTTAGAAAAATGGTATTAGAAAAAAGCATCCATTCTTTTAATTCCTTTAACTTCCTCAAAAGTGATTCCTAAAGCGTCTAATACTTGTTCTAAAGCAGATTGTAATAGATCTTTATATTTTTTAATGTCAATATCTTGAAGTTTTGCAATTTCTATTGCCTTTGCCCCACTTGAACCTTTAGTTTTTATAAATTTTACAGTATCTCCTTTACGATATGTTTTTTTAATTCCTTCAATCGCTTTATCGTCAAGGTTATTTGATTTTGCCTCTCTTATCTTATATTCGATCAACTCTTTCGCAGCTCGAACGTGTTGTGGAATTGTTTTATCATATTTATTGAGAGATTTTTTTAATGCAATATTTATCGTATAATCCTCTAATGTGAAAGTATCCGGCTTTCCTATTTTTTTCAGATTAGTTCTCACGATTTTTATGATTTTATCACGTGCTTTTGAAAAACTCTCATCATCATTTATCCCTTTAAGTATTTCAATCATTTCATTAAATGCTTTTTTGATAAAATCGGGAGTATTCTTTTTCTTCGCCAAGAGTCCTTTAATATCAACACCCTGCGTATTCTTGTATATTCCAATATAGTTTTTCTTTCTCTCTGAAAGTGCTAAGAACTGATAAGTTTTTTCTTCCTCTAAATCTAAATCAAGTTCTTTTTTACTCCAATCTGTGATTGATTTCATCTGAACTTTAGACGGGTTTAATAAAAATACCGAATCAGTATCCCCATAGAGTACTTTTACCCCTAATTCTTGCGCTTTTTTTATTGTTTGCTTGATTGAATATTGACCAATACCAGTTGTACTTTCTGCCACGGGTAAACAAAATAAGGGGAAATTTTGAGAACCAAAAACACCGTAAGAGCCATTTATAAATACTTTTAATGCTTGTTCTATGGTTTTATAGTAATCTCGTTGTTTTTGAGAAAGTAATTTATCACCAGACATGGGTTTGAAGAATTTAACTCGAATATCGCGGAAAAAACCAACAACATAAGCAAAGATTCCCAATTTATGAGTACATATGTGATATGGAATTCCTTTTACAAAATTATCTTCGCAATCTTTATGAGTACAAGACACTGTTTCGTAAGATAAATTGTATTCTTTGATGATGGAGGGGTATAGGCTAGCAAAGTCCATTACAACAACATCATAATGTATTCCCGGAACAGGAGGGACCACATAGGCACCTTGAAATGACTTGCCTTCAATAACTGATTTGGAATAGCCTCCTTCCTTCATTTCAGAAATTTCTGATCGTCTAGGAATCAAATATCCTTTTCTTCTGTGTTCAAAATAAAAAATATTTTGAATCCAAGTAGAAATCTGTCTTCTGACTGTTTCATGGATCGGCATCTTTGTAATTCGGCATAACAAGATTATCAAATTCCAGACTAATGAATTGTTAAATCTGGTGAGATCTAACGTCAATATTGAATCTTTAAGATTATACCACGTTAAAATATCATATTCCATTTCATGAATTTCTTCCTCGTGTTGATATTTTTCCTGACCTAATAGTGCTGCGCTTATAGCATTTAAAGAATTTGAGGCATAGGCTCCTCCAAAAGCATAACCTGAAATACTTCTATTGAAAAAGAACCCAAATAAATCTAGATGAATTCCCCTCCTTAAATCGCATTCTGAACTAGCCATTATTCCAAATCCTCTCTTCATTTGGATGGGGTTTATATCTCGGCTAATTTTTAACTTATTCGCTCTATGGAATAAGTAACTTAAATCAAAATTATCACCATTAAAAGTAATAATAACGGGATATTCCCAAAATAATCGAAATGTCTCAATGATCAAATCCTTCTCTTTTTTAAAAAAGTATATTTGTGCATCTTCAGGAAAATCTTTGTGTAGTTTATCAAAAATAAAGCCCTCTCTCTCCAGAACATAAACTAATTTCAGTCCGTCAGTACTTACAAATGAAACACTTATTACTTCTTGTTTGGCTTCACGGGGATTAGGTATTCCAAAATCATGTTCACTAATGGAAACTTCAATATCTATTGCTAAACGCTTTACATCAGGTATCGGAGTTAAAAATATATCTAAAAATTTTTCAGCAAACTCTTGAAGTTCTTTAGGTTCTTTAATAAAAATATCCCGAAGTTGACCTGCTAACTTTTTTAGATTCTCACTATCGTCCTCAAAACTAATTCTATTTAATTTTCCATTATCAATCGAATAAATTAAGCCAGGAATTAATTGTGTATCAAAAATATAATTAAGATGATAACGAATATCTGCTTCCCAAGCTTTATAATCTTCATTTGAAAGTATATTTTTAATATTCGTTCCCGATCCACCAATATCAGAAGGAGTAGCACCATATATTTTAGTCATTGCTATTTCTTTATCGCTTAATAAATCTATTTTTTTTATTTCTTCAAACCTCTTAAATCCACTATAACTCGTTAAATCAGCGACCGATTCCAAAGTTTTTATCGGTTCCTTACTCAAACAGTATGGCTCATGACCGGTAGTATCAATCCATAACCTAATTTCATCTGTATCTAAATCATAAAACTTACATACTGCTTTATTTTGACCCCCATCATAATCGACATCCAATAAAAGCCCCTTTTTCAAATTTTTAACTATTTGATCAGTTTCAATTAAGTATCGAATATATTTTGAACTAGCTGATTCTTTTAGGGAATCAAGAACAACATCAATTTCTTTCAAACCAAAATCTTGAACTCTATTCTCAAAATAGTTTTTTTTTACTTTTTTAAGTGACACTGATTTCTTTTTTGGTTCTCTCTTTATCTCAGAAGTTCCCTCTTGAGCTGGTTTCTTCTCTTCCTTTTCCTTTATTTCTTGAGGTTTATCTGATACAATTTCTTTTGTTTTTTTAGCTTTTGGTTTACCATCATCTATAAAGGAAAATAAGGATTTTTGGTTATCATTCACTTTAGAAGTTTTGCTGGATTTTTTAGGATTCGGCATAATTAATACCAAATTTTAGTTTTCTCTATTTATTATTAAAATAGTATTTATTTTAATTCAAACTATTCTTAGAATAATATCTACAAAATGAAGAGAAAAAAAATGAGAGTTGTGTTTATTTTGTACCAGTTGTCATCTTTATATCTTCAATTAGCATATATGGAGCAAAAACAGGATTTGTTCCAAGCCAAGTTGAAACTTGCTTTAAATCTTTTCCAAGAGCTACTGTATGCTCAAGCATGTGGAAATGATTGGAATTGATTCTTAATTCTCTGACGGGATCAAGCTCATTTCCATTATTTTTAATCATGAACATTCCATCTTTTGGAAGCGATGATAAAGCACCTGGTGGGGCGTAGGACTGATATCTTGTATACCAAGTTGATGTTATGAGTAAGGTAGGTTTGTCTGATATTTCTATTAATTCCTTAAGAGTGTAATCACCAGTAGAAAAGACGGTATTAGTAGGTATAGGAACGGTAATTCCCGCATTTCCTGTAGATTCTTGGTCTTTTTTGGAAAGTGATGTGTTTGTGAAAAATTGGTGAATTTTTCCATTGTCTATCAATAAACTCTTTTTTGTAGGTACTAATTCATCATCATAAGGAGAACTTGCTAGCCCGTAATCAATGGTCCCGTCGTCCCATACCGAAATAATATCATTAGCAATTTTGTCACCTTCGTTTTTCCCGACTAACCATGCAAGTCCCATTTTTTGAGTATATTTATTCAAAGCAATCGATGGAGTTGGAGCTTGCAACTCCGTTGATACTTTAGGATAAATTATAATGTTATATATGCCTGGTTTTCCTTTTTTACCACCCACTGCTTGTTTGCATATCATTCCTGCTTCTTTTCCAGCATTAATAGCACTAAATCCGTGATCAAGATGCGTAGAACAGGATATTGCTTCTCCTGTTGCATACATATCTTCAGCAAACGCTCGAATTCTAAAATTTAGAGCTGTTTTTTTGTATGAACCTTTTAATCCCAAACTATTACTTTGAATAACTTGAGTATAGCCGTGAAAAAAAGATCCTGCTACTCGGCTTGCTCCCTCATTTAAAGCAGCTTCAGTAGCATCAACAATCAAATCAACTGCGTTTTCATCCAAATTAACAACATTAGCATCATATATGTTTAAAGACTTGTAATTAAACGGACCTTCTGGCATTTTTTTATAATTGATGTTTAATTTTGCTATTTTAAGGAGCTTTTCACAATTTTGTAATGCTTTTTCTATTGGTTCAGGACGTAAATCATTAATTGCAATATCCAACGTCCTTCTCCTATGAGATAGAAACAAAATGAACTTTATTTCATTCCAATTTTTATTAATATCAATTTGATTTTCAGAAAATCGAATTTGGTTTTCATTATTAAGAATAGCTTTAATTGACCAATCAGTACAAAACTTCTCTACTTTTTTTTTAATTAAATCCATAATTTGATACGATTTTTCTTCCATTTCATTCATCTTACTTCACCCTATCCTAACCTCACATTTCTCAAGCGTACATGTGATCCACCTGTCCATACTGGACATCCTTGACCTGGTTCTGATTTTCCACAAAAAGCTCCTTGCCATTCTAAGTTTTCTAACCTCCCTTGAGCATCAATACTTCTAAATAATCCAGGAGAAGAAATTTCAAGTGCAGGCTTCAATACTAATGAGTCTGTAACTTCACCATTTTTTATTAAATAAGCTTCTTGACCAACATATTTTGATTGTAGTCTCTTATCATCTATATTCCATTCAGTAAAGGAATTCATGAGTATTCCCAATTTAACGTCTTCTACCATCTCTTCAAAAGAATAATCTCCCGGAGCAAAATACGTATTTGCCATTCTAATCAATGGTTCTCGATCATAAGCTGTTGCTCTTGCAGCTGCATTACTTTGGGAATGAAAAACTGCTGCAGATTCTCTATTTTGCAGCATTTCAGTAAAAATCCCTCCTTTTATCAATTCTCTTCTTCTTGCTTTGACTCCTTCATCGTCAAATAAATAAAATCCATAGGATCCTTTAATTGTGGGATCATCAAATACATTCACACAATCATTCCCAATCTTGTATCCAATTTCATATTCTCGCAAATATGATTCACCAGCTTGAGCACCTTCTCTTCCAAGAATACGATCTGCCTCTGAAGGATGTCCACAGTTTTCATGAGCTATTATTCCGGCTACGTCAGGGCCTAGTATAATGTCAATTTCTCCCTCTGGTGGTTTTTTTGCTTTTAGAACTATATCAGATAATTTATTTACTGTATGTCTAACTTTTTCTTCTAAATTCCATGAAATTAAATCATCCCATCCTGAAGATGTTGCATAGTTTGTCATTGATTGCTCATTTTGTCCTCCACCCTTAATCCCTATGATTACTGGTATGAATGCCACTCGAGGAACATGACTCCTAATTCTTGATCCTTCACTATTTATGAAATAGGTATCTCTTTGTTCTGAGAGTAAAACAAAAATATGAATATATTCTATTGGATATTTCTCTTTAAAAATATCAACAAATCCTTGTAGAAATTGTATTTTTTCTTCTAATGTCACATCCATTGGATTCACCTTATACTCGCTTTGCCATACCTCTTCATAAACTTCCTCATCGCTCATTCCAATTGGCTCTTTTCTATGCTTACCACTTCTCTTTGCGTTCCGATATGCGCGATCAGTGCTTTCCATTATTACTTCCTTTGTCAATTGATTTGTTGATGCCATACCCATTCCTCCATCAGCAATGATCCGGATATTTATTCCACTTTTTCTTGAAAATGCATCACTTGTGAGCTCTATTGGTAAGTTTCCGATGTGTAGCTTTCCATTTATAAATGCAACCGTATCCGTGCTATTTATTTCAGACCTAACTTCCACATATTCGCATTTTTTGCCATTAGATTGAGCATATTCTAATGCAAATTCAGCGATAGCATCATTTTCAATCATTAGTTCATTCTTTCTCTATAATTTAATTAGAATGTTTTAATGATTCAATCTATGGAATGTACAATTTAAATCTTCTTACGTAAAGAGATTTTAAAATTATAAATCAAAATCAGAAGCTTCATTAAGAATCATACTTAATGTTTTCTATCTTGTTCAATTGCTTTCTTGATTTCTCGCAGAAGGAGAATTTTTTCACTAATAAACCAGTCTAATTGGCTTTTTGGAGGAGCTTCGTTATAAATTATTTTAGCAACTTCCCGTATTTCTTCTTCAATTGGTTCAATTAATTGCCCATTAACATCATCCCTGATCAAAAGAACTACATTATCCGTTTCAAGCGGTTTGATGTCATATCCATTTCGAACATTTTTATTAATTCTTACACAGAGATCAGCAAGATACCAAACACTCTTCTCATAAGATTCATTTGATTTATAACGTTGATATGCAAGTATTTCGACGTCTTCTTTACTAAACATTTTTAGAAAAACACCTAAAAGATGATTATTACTTGATTAACAAAAAGAAACTTTGATTTTTAATTATATCTATTAGTTTTAATCGCTGTAAAAATCACAAAATTAAAAATTAATATCATCTTTATTTTATTAAAATATGCCTCATTTTACCAATAAATGCCTCCGTGGCTTAGCGGTATAGCAGCAGAAATTAATTAACTTATATTAATTGCTGAAACTTGTAATCTGCAGATCGGGGGTTCAAATCCCCCCGGGGGCTAATTTTTCTATATATCTACTCCTATAATAGTATTTATATAAACCAGAAAGATAAAGATAAAAAAATAAATGTAAAATTGATTTTAATTCATAAGTTTCGCTCAAGCTCAAAATCTTCTTTGGGAATTTTTTTAAAAAACACGTAGCTTATAAATAATGTAAAAGAACAGAAAGCTGAAATTACAAAGAAAATCAAGAAGAAATCCAAATTAATTGCTGCTAATATTGATAAAATAGAAGCTCCAATCAAAGTACCTATGTTTTGACCTAAATTGGCTAAGGAGACTAATAATGCGAAATAGGTGCTTTTCAAATTAGGGTAGTATTTCTTTGATAAATCGCCTCTTATAGTTTGATTCACAACAGTATAACCATTTTGCAATCCTCCTTGTAATAGTAATAAAATAATTCCTAGAATCAGTGCAATCATAAATCCTAAATTGAACAGGAATGGAATTACAAGTATCAATAGAAATGGGATATAGGTTAAGAATATAGTTGATGCGGTCTTTCTACGATTTTTATCTCCAAATTTTCCCGCGATGGGTGCCCCGATAAAAATACCTACCCCATTAGCGAGATAAAATATTGTGAACCAAATCTGAGCTCCAATGGCTCCAGTTCCTGAAAGAGAAAGAATGGTTTGGCTAACACTTAACTCACCCATAGATACTAATACTACATACATGAAGAAATCAATGATTACCACTGCTTGTATCCCTGCCAAAATGGTATAAATGTACACTTTCCAATTTCTTTTTTTAGTTATTACCGTAAGCAGTCCTTTACCCCATTCTCTAGTACTAATTTCCTCAAGCGGGGGTTCCTTTACATAATAGGTCAAGAAGGAAACTAATATATTTAAAACACCAGTTATCAAAAATAGCAATGGTACGATGTTAAATACTAAAAATATAAGCCCTAATAACATCCCTCCAGCACCATATCCTAGAAACATCATTGTCCACGTGTATCCTTGAACTCTAGAGAGTTTTTCCTTTGGGGTAACATCCAAGATCATTCCATCAAGAGCACTATCAGCAAACGCCATTCCTAATTGAGTTGTGAAATAATAGATAGCTAACCAGACATAGATGTCTGAGACGGGTAAATAAAAAGCCATCATTATCCACATCGCTCCTCCAAAAGTGCCAAAACTTACGACCCAGGGAAACCGTCTTCCAAGTTTTTTAGATCCCCATCGATCATTAAAAACACCGACTATCATCTTGATAGCCCAAGGAATATTTCCAATAGCATAAACTATTAGCCATAGAGCTAAATCAATTGATCCCAGTATATCTAAAATATACGTTTTCCAAAAAAGATAAGGAACTCCTTGACTCAACCCCTCAGCAAAGTAGAAAAGAATGAAGATTTGTGTGTATCTTGTATTATATGTGGTGTTATCTGACATAATATTATCTTAATCTAATACTTAATAAAAGTGAGCTTTGAATTAATTGACAAATTCGTACAGAGACAATATTGAAATTTCTTAATAAGACTTATTATCTCATAAATTTTCTAAATATACAATGAATAGGCTTAATCATATCATATTTTGCATCATAGATGATGTCAGATCCTCTTATTTTTATGATCTAATTGAAAAAGGATATCTTCCGAATATTCGAAAATTAATGGAAAATGGAATATATTCAAAAAATTGCATTACAGATTTTCCTTCTATTACCTATCCAACTCAAGCATCAATGATTACCGGTACTTACACTGGAGATTTTCGAAAAGAGCTTTGTCATGGTGTCCCAAGCATGAATTGGTTGGATCGCGCTTTTACTCCACCTAGAATACGTTCTTATATGACATATGGCACTGATAAGCGTATTCAGATTTATAAGATCAATGATGATATTGGAGATAATTGCCAGACATTCCTTGAAATGGTTGGAGATGTCAACACTGCAAGTATAACTCAGTTCATCAATCGTGGAGCTACATATTTTTATCCTGAAAGGAAAACTAAATTAGCATTTTATTATTTATTGCTAAGGCACACCCGAAGAGTTGAATATAATATCTGGAGGGCAAACACTGTAGTTGTTCATAAATTATTAGAAACATTTAAACGTCCAAAGAAATATTTTGGGTCAAAAGAGAGTCCTGTAGCTAGTTTACTATGGTTTATGTCATCTGACATCTTGATGCATCTTTATGGTTTTGATTCTACTATTTATAAAAAAAATTTATATCATATTGACAAGGTGTTGGGATTATTTCTTCAAGAACTCAAGACTCTTGGAGTATTAGATAGTACAGCTATCGCAATCACTTCAGATCATGGAAATTATTCAGCAAATAAGATTGGAAATTTTAATAATTTCTTTGAGAGAAATGGATTGACTCATTATCATCACAGAAAAAACCTCAATGGTAATATTGATGTAGCCGAATTTACAGGAGTGGGTTTATTTAATTTTAAATCCCAAAACTCAAAAAATAAAGGTTGGTATCATCCTTCAAATAAAGAACTCGAAAGTTTCGGTCCAAAAAAAGTGAATTTATTTAATGAATTATTCAAGATTGAAGGAACGGAATTAATGTATTATCGAGGTGAGAAAAACACGCTAAATTCTGGCACGATTCAAATTCGTCAGAAAAATCCGCAGACAGCTGATGTTTCGTCAGCATCAATTGAATATAAAGAGGTTGGCAAGGATTATAAAACAAAATACTTGCTTGAAAGTTCCGATCATGATCCATTTAATTACCTCGAGGATGAGTTAGCTTCACGATTATTAGATAACAAATTTCATACTAGCGAAGAATGGTTAGCCGCCACTCACCATCTTGATTATCCGCTATATATTGATCTCCTACCAAGACATTTTAAAAATCCTAGATCTTCAGATATAATATTAAGCACGCGAGGAAAAGTTGTTTATAATATGAAGCACGGAAAAAAGAAAAGAGGGAGCAGATTTTGTCATGACATCGGTTTAAGAGAAAGTGCTGTTACTCCTCTAATTATTGGAGGAACCGATGAAATTCCTCATGTAGAAATTCCTTATTGTAATATAACAGATATCGTTCCTACCTTACTTAAAATGGTAAATAAAACACCTCATAAAAGTGTAACTGGAAGATCGTTGATTTAATCATGATTTTTTAGATAACGATAAACCAATTCTGCTCCCTCTTGAATTCCACTTAATGTTCCAATTTCTGGCACATTATGAGAATACATTACAGGGATTCCAATTAATACGGAGGGAATCCCAAGCCATTTCTGTGCTTTACCAGCATCAGATCCGTAATATTCACAAACTCCATTTTGGTACGGAATTTCATTCTCATCAGCTACTCGTGCAAATTCTCTACATAAATCGTAATCAAAAACTCCAGCCCCATGTTGTTCCTGCCAAATAATAACAGGTCCCCCAGTTAATGTGATACCAGAATTCACACTACCAGAGAAATCAGCTACTAATCCAATATCCATAGCAATCACCTGATCAATAGCATTATTGCGTGAAAAGAATAACGCACCTTCCGTTCCTATTTCTTCTCTTGATGTGGCAACGATGTATAGATTATAATTTTTATTCAAAACACCGGATTCATCTAATAGATTATTTACAATCTTTTCAGTCAATACAAATAATGATGTGACAGCAACTAAATTGTCCAATGAATATCCCGCGATTATATCATCATTAATTGAAGGATTTAGTAGCCCAAAGGTCCCAAAAAATACGAATGGTGCACCTACATGAATGCTATAAAGTTTAATTACTTCTTCTTTATTCTTAGCACCGATGTATATCTTTTGTTCATGTATTTCTAATTTTTCTGAATTTCTTAAAGCTGGAGGAGTCGAATGAGTTGATCTACCTTCAATGACGCCATTTATCCACTTTCTTTCCTTGTTCAGAATCTGTACTTTTCTTGATATCAACCAACGCGTTTCATATCCACCTCTCATGGAGAATTCTAAACAACCGCTTTTATTTATTTTACGGATTGTTCCTCCAATTTCATCAATATGAGCATAAATTCCTATTGATTTTTTCGCATTTTGACCATCAAATTTCACGTAGAAATTGCATAAAGCATCCTCCTTTATCGAAATATCCTTATTGCCAATAATCATATCCATTTCTTGTTTAAAGACTTCTCCACGAGCTTTCTCTATACCTGAAGGTGCTCTTTTTTCAGCTAATTTTTTGATGATTTCTAATATTTTTTCATTTTTCATAGTTAAAACACATCAAATTAAAAATTCATAGATCTAAAAAATATAGTTATGTTAAATAATTAAAAGCATTTCATTATAGGAAATTTTAAAAAAAAAAGAGATTTTTATGTCGATTAGCGATATGAAAGCCAGAATCTTAAATCATAGGGATAATTGTAAAATAAAAGTAAGATTCAATGATACTGACATGATGGGAGTTGTCCATTTTAAAAATTACATGATTTATTTTGATGATGGATTTGTTAGTTTTATGAATAGTCTTTTATCTCCAAAAAGGATAGAGGATACTGTCCATGAAGGGACAGTTTTTGGAGTTAAAAAAGTGGATATAACCTACCAAGGTTCAGCAAAGTTTGGGGATTATGTAATTATAAATACCCAAATAAAAAAAATTGGGACCTCATCTATTACCTTTCAACACGAGATTTTTAGAGAATCGGATAAAGCTTCAATTGTTAGCGTAGAGTGCGTAAGGCTAGCAATGGAACTTAACACAAATAGATTACTCAATGTGGTTGATTTTTTTTCCAAAAATCTTTCATGATTTTAGATCATTGAAAATTAGATTTTAGATTTATTCTGAATGAATTGGAATTTTCTTGGGGGGTATGAAAACTCTATGGAGTTCTGTTTTCTGCAGCTTAATCGCTTGTTCGGAACACCTATTGATGCACACACCACATCCTAAACATTTATCAATACCTATAATATAACATTCACCCTCTAATGTTGGTGCACCCATCGGACAAACATCGTGACATGTTCCACAAGCGATACATGATTTTTCGTCTATAAATGCTACATAAGAACTCATGGTAGATGTGGGTGCTGCACCCCGATAGAAGTTTCCAAAGCTACCACAACAACATTGGCAACAGTTACAAATAGCTAGTTCTTCTAAATTTGGATCGCCATTGATATGAAATGCTTTATGAACAAGTCCTAGTTTTTCTGCTTCTTTCAAGAGTGTTAGACTTTCATCTCTTGATATTTCTTTTGCAAATTCGTGATCTATGGCAAATCTAGCAGTTCTGCCAAAACTTAAGCAATTTTGTATTGGAGCATTGACTTTACATGGATCTTCTAATAAATATTTTCTATAACGACAATAACAATATGAAACACTAAAAATTTCAAACTTATCCAGTATTTTTTCAATATCCTTATTCGGTATAATCGTATCTTCAGAAACTTCAATTTCCTCACCTATTGGAATTACATGATCTATAGCGGGAGCATTTTTAAAAGCTTTTACTACAATATCATAATTATTTTGAGTCATTTCAGTTGCATCTTGGAAAATTTGCTCCCATATTCTTGCGATCTTTTTCTGTTTAGGTCCTGATTCTCCTTTCATTAGAGTAAATTCTAACAGACCAGGTAAGAACGCTACAAGTCTATACACCATTATTCTTGTCGTTCGACTAGGGATTCCCGTTAGAAGACCAACATTCATTAGAGTTTCTAATATTTCTTTTAATGGTTCTTCCTCAATACCTGTTTTTTCTTGAATTTGTTCAAAATTAAGAGGTCTTCTAAAATTTAACAAGAATTTGACTTGGTCCTCATTGATTAACAATTTCAATAAATCTATAAGATTCTCATTTATTGGTACGGGAGGTCCTCCCGCATTAAGAATTTTTCTTGCTAATGCATACCAAATATTTTTGGGCATGATAAAGGCAACTCTCTTATATTAATCAACTGTTATCTTAGGAGGTGGAATAAATACTTCACGATTTTCTATTCTCTTCAATTCAATTGCTTCTTCTAGGCAATGATGAGCGCATAAACCACATCCAATACACTTTGATTCATTTACAATTGCTGTAACATCAACCAAGTCAATAGTATGCATTGGACAAATTTCAACACAAGTACCACATCCTATGCAATTCTCCTCATCAACTTCTGCTAAATAATTAGTATAACAATGATATGGCATAACACCACTAGAATATAATTGGAATATTCCACAGCAACATGAGCAGCAATTACAGATAGCTTCTTCATCTAAATCAGTATTTAGATGAACATGAAATGCTTTGTGTACCAAACCCTCATCAGAAGCCTTTTTGATAATATCTTTTGCCTTTTCTTTTGATATTGGATTAGCAAATTTGTGTTCTATTGCAAACTGGGCACTTTTTCCTAAGAGAAAGCAATTCTGTCTTTCATTCGTAACTTTACAGGGTTCATCTAACAAATCACGTGAATGGCGACAATAACAGTGAGCAAGAGCAATATCATCATACTTTTCAACGATTTTTGATACTTCTTCATGTGGCATGACCTTATCAACTGGGATCTCTTCAATTTCTTCTTCGACGGGGACTATTCTTACGATAGGAGGGAATTTTTCAAATTGTTCCACAATAGTATCATAATTATTTTGAGTTCCTTCTCGCATTTCAACAAAAATTCTTTCAAAGAGACGAGCTAATTTTTTATGTTTATCGTCAGTTTCACCTTTAAGATTAGTATATTCGAACATTCCTGGAAATGGTCCAAGAAGTCTATACACCATGATACCAGTTCTTCTGCTTGGAAGACCAACAATAACCCCATTATCCATGAGTTCATTTAACATTTGAGTTAATTGAGTACCATTTAAGGTTGAGTTTGATTTGATTTGATTAATGTTTAAAGAGGGTTTTTTAAAAACTGATGAAATAAATTGAGCTTGTTCTTCCGTTATGATGTTCTGAATCAACTCGATTAAAGATTCGCTAATTGGAATTGGCATTTGACCTGCTTTTACTATTGTTCTAGCTACTTTGTACCATATTTTAGCTTGAGTTTCTGTCATAAATTTCATATCATCATTAATTTTACGTGTCTTAATGTAGTATAATAATTAAATAAATAATCCTAATGTATAATTAGATTATCAAAAAGTTAAATTTTCAAATTTTAGAGAGGTTCTCGTACCAGATAGTATATTTTATCAGAATTGCATTTTATGCAATTTCCTTTTTTATTCCTGAAAGCAGTTTCATCTTCCCATTCATGATTACAATTCAAACAGCCAAAACCTATGAAACTTTTTTTATAATCTACGTTACCCCCATAAATAGTTATTTTTTTCCCCTCTATTAAAGCTCGAGTCATTTTTTTATGTGCAATTTCTAGGATCCGAGAAAATGTCGGTTGTGAAACGCCCATTTTTGAAGCGGAAGATTGTTGAGAAAGATTAAGATAATGTTTTAATCTCATTGCTTCAAATTCTGCAAGAGTTAATTTAATCATTGATGTTTCATCCTTAAAAGGATGGAAATAAAAGTTATTTGGAGGATCTTTAATAAACCTCGTTTGTGTATTACGACCCATTTTACATCAATCATTTAGCAGATATGAAATATATATTTATTCAAAATTTTTATAATTAATTATTCATAATTAGAATTTTAATTACTTGCTTATAGCTTTATTCGTAATTAATTCAATTTATACAATAAAGGAATTGATAAACTAAAAAAACTCAAAATTTTGTGGATCTCATGAAAATTGAATATGCCGAAAGAATTAATGCTTTACCTCAATATATTTTTGCTGAAATTGAACAATTAAAAATAATTAAAAAGAAGCAAGGAGTTGATCTAATTTCATTAGGGATTGGAGATCCTGATTTAGAAACTCCCACGGTGATTGTGGATGAGTTAATAAAGCAAGTAAAAGTTCAACCAAATCAGAATTATCCCTCCAGCATGGGAGAAACAGATTTTAGAGAGGCGATTCAGAAATGGTATGAAGTAAGATTTAATCTTAATTTCAATTCTGAAAATGAGATTACTGGTTTAATAGGAGGTAAAGAAGGTATTGCAAATATAGCTCGAGCATTTGTAAATCCCAAAGATACCGTGTTAGTCCCAACTCCAGGATACCCCGTATATGAAAATGGAGCAACAAAATTATGTGATGGGCGCCCCTATTTGATGCCTTTGAATGAAGAGAAGGATTTTTTACCCGACTTTGAAATTATTGATACCAAAATACTTAAAAAAGCTAAGATGATGTACTTGAATTACCCAAATAATCCAACAGGCGCAATTGCCCCAGAATCTTTTCTGAAAAAAGCAGTAGATTATGCTGAAGATTATGGATTTTTTATTGTCTATGACAACCCTTACTCAGAATTTACTTATGATGATTACATTGCTCCTTCATTACTACAAATCAATAAAGACCATGTGGAAATTAATAGTGCATCTAAAATGTTCAATTGTACCGGATTTCGTTGCGCTTGGGCGGTTGGTAATGAAAGAATAATCAATGGAATACGAAAGGTTAAATCTCAAATAGATTCGGGATGTCCCATCTTTATTCAAAAAGCAATTATAAGAGGTTTGAATGATTATAAATCAAGCAAAAAACCAGAAATTGTTGAAAGAAACGTAAAAATTTATCAACAAAGACGTGATGTTTTAGTGGATGGATTAAATCAAATTGGATGGAAGACTGAAAAACCTAAAGCCACATTTTATGTATGGACCCGTCTTCCAAAAAACGAGGTAAATAGCATGGAATTCGTAAAGAAACTCATTAATAAAGGTGTAATTATAACTCCTGGTGTTGGTTTTGGTAAATACGGAGAAGGATACGTGCGGTTTGCTCTAACACAACCAATCGAAAGGATAAAAGAAGCTATCGAAAGAATTAAAAATCTTTTAAATTAGAAAATAAGAGATTAAAAAGGATTGTATTATTTTGACGTTTTTTTGTATTTTTTCCTTAAATAAGCTATTTTAATCTGATCTTCTGACTCTATAGCTCCAGGATATTCATAATAATTATCCAAGACCATCATTACTGGGCTATTTTCAGAACTCCAATCTTTATAATAATCTAATATAACTTTTGGATCAAATCCTTCTGCATATTCCTTTTGCGTTTTTTTCACCTCCACTCTTTTTTAAATCTCACGCAGATAATTAATCCAGTTCTTTAGTCCTATTTTATATTCTGTGGGAAGTAATAATGTCAAGAGAACAAATCCTACAAGGTTATAAAAAGGAGTAAAAGAAAAGGATTCGTTCTCTCTTCATAATACTACGGGAATAATGGCTCTATTATAGCCAGCGAGTGTACAGGTAGTATTATGATGTGAAATAAACATTATGCTAAAAAGATTAAGGGGGAATTACTTTATAAATTTTATGGGAGTTTATTCCCATTAATCGGAATTTTGCCCCTAAAAATTTTAATTAAGGGGCATCTTCTGCTTTTTACCCGAAATCTTTGATCTTATCTTTTTAAATAAAAAAGTTCTAGGATGATATGTTGCATAACATTTTTGTATGTGTTTAATTTTATAAAACAAGAATAAAAAAAGAGGGTTTCCTAATGAATTCTAATGGATCAGAAAATTCGCAAGAGAGAATAGTAAAGGCCACGGAGTCTTTATGGAAAATTTTATGGTTTTCATTATATTTAATTGTATTTCCCGCATTGTTTGCAATTATATCTTACTTTATTTTCAATTTCCTTATAAAAGATATCATAATTTCGGTTGGATTATCTATTATTGCTTTTCTATTCGCTGTTTTGCTTTTTTATAGACCATTTGATAAATACAGAAAAAATTCTATATTTCTTAATAAAATAAATAATCCTCGATCTCGAATTCATATCACGTTTATTATAACCATAATTTCGTTGGTAGATACCCCTCTATTTTTATTTTTTACTGAGAATTATCGTACCAACGAATTTGAACTACTTCCATTAATTGGGTTTGCAGTATTATACAATATTGTGTATTTCTATTATTATTTCCAACCTATTGATTACTTTAGCATGACTGAAAGGGAATTTAAGAATTTTAGTAAATCTGAGCATGTTTTGAAGCAACCTCATAATATTATTATTTTCATAAATTACATTATACAAGTTATTTTCTTATCAGTTTCATTTAATACCAAATTGTCTTGGTTTTTTGCTTTAATAACAAATATAATCTTCTATTCAGTAGCACTGTTATCATCCAAATCATATTCAAAGAAAATAGAAGACGGAATCCTCAACAATGAAAACATACTGAGAGATTTAATACTATATAAACGAAATTTTGTAAAAACAATACTGACATTAGATTTAATCCTCATTATTCAGTTACCATTTGATATAATAGGAGTATATACACTTTTGGGAATATCTTCATTTAGTACTTACGACATTATTAATGCTACATTTTTTTCATTGATTTTCGTAATAATCAATTTTAAATTGATACTTTACGTTACAACTTATTATCAGAATCAACTTCAAAGGATAGGAACTGAAGAAATTCAGGAAAATAAGTATTTCAAGCAAAATTTCGTTTTATCACTCTTGTTAATTTCCTTAATATTATCATTCTCATTTGTTCATCACTTAGCTTTTCTTAATCTATTATTCTTACCAATTATCTATATTATTACAAGTGCAGAAGAAAAGAAAGGATTTATCACCAGAAATCTAAGTAGACATGTTCATTTATTAAATAGTTTTGTACTGTTAGCAACAATATCTTTTATACTCATTCCACAGATATTTTCAAGCCTTCTAGAAGCGTATAATATCCAATTCATCATTTTTTTCATTTCCTCATATTTTTTGTTGCAAATATTCGTTTCAATGGATTATTATAAGGAAAAGAACATTTTGATTGCCCAAAATATTTTAGCGGTAATAAGTTTCTATTTTATAATCTATACTTTATACCCTAACCTAACTCTAGAATTTATTTCATTTACCACAAATCCATGGATCCTCTTTATTTCCAACATTTTACTTCCCGGTTTAATTGGTATCTTATTTTCATTGTATCTCCTATATTTAAGGCATTTTTATAAAAATTCTTGGAAAACATTAAGGGTTTGGTTTGTGGTTAACTTTTTATCTATAATTTCGATTATTTATTATCTAGTAAATGTTAGGTCTTATCAGTTGAGTTATGTGACCATTTATCAAAATTTAGCACTTTCTTCACTAATGATTCCCTTGGTTTATATTTTATTCTCATCATTTAATTATTTAATTCATTTATTCACTCGTGAAAGCTGTATAAATAACATTTACAATTCAATCTGGGTTTTGATCTTCAGTATTTTTGCTTCGCTAATCGTTCACTCACTTGGTGATGTACCAGCTGTATTATTAGATTTTCTATTACTCTCAATTTTAATCCATTTAGCATTGACATTAGGGAAAAAAATTGGAAAAATATCGGAGAAATCATACACTACTTTATTCAATATTAATGGTTTTTTAATAATTACTGAAACATTCTTCATGTCTTCCCAATATTTTATTCTAAATATGGGATTAGAAAGGATAATAGCTTACTTTTTTTCAACATGTGTAGTTTGCTTTATTATTAACCTGGGAGGTTCTTCCAAAAGTCCGTTCATTAAAAAAGTAAAAACTGCTATAACTTCCTTCACTATAGGTTATGGATGGTTTGTATTAGAATGGTTGTACTTTATATTTAATTATCAGGGAATTTTATTTCTGTATGGACTTATAATCGAAACATCAATTACAACAATCATCCCTTTGGGTTATTTAGCTTATGCAAAAATTTTAAAACGAAAAGTGTTCGTTAACTATTGTTTTATTGCTTTGAACGTAATAGTAGTAACCTTATTCTCCTTTATTATCAATTATCTCTTGCTATTTTACAACGAATACCTCATAATTGGAACTTCTTCTAGTATTATCTTCTTAATAGGTTGTTACATTGGTATTTTTAAAGTTGGAGTGAAATTAGGATACTTTCAAGATAGGTTTTATCAAAGATTTTTAAAAAATATTTATTATCCATTAGGCATAGCTCTATTTATCATATTTAATGACCTTTCTCTTAGATTTTTACCTCCCCCTTTTAACCAACTTACATTTTCGATATTGATTTCAATGCTATTACTGAGTGGTTTAACTAATTTTGCTACTCTTTTTGTAAAATCAGTTGATAATATAAATACTAAATTAACGAGTATCACGCTTTTTTATGGAGAAGTGTTGATTTGGCTTTATACAATTGGAAATATGTCTAACTTATTTATTATTCCCTCTTATTTCCAATTGGATTTTATTTCCTTTTATTTCTCTTTAATTCTCATTCTATTAACCTCTTATATTCCATTTTATTATGTCTCCAGGAAAAATTTCATTAATCAAGAAAAATTCAAAAAGATTTCTTATTTCTCTCTTTATTTATTGAATCTATTAGTATTTCTACTAATATCCTCTGAATTCTACTATTATTTATTTGATTTTTACATTCTTGCATTGATTGCAGATATTATATACATTACAATTGCCATATATTATTTGATTAAACACGGATTTAAGAAAAAATATATAAAACCAATACATGTATCAAAAAAAACAGCAATTACTTTATATTCCATTCTATTCATTGAAATTTACGTATTTGTGGTAACCGTGTTTATCCTCTTCACATTTTTAGATTTCTGGGTTTCATGCTACCTCTCATTTATCATCATTGGATTACTAGTTATGTTATTATCGGAACAGGGCATTATATTCTCGATTTCTTTCAGCAAATTGATAAATTTAGTTTCACTTATCTTTACATCAGGGATAGTTTCATACTTATCATTTGAATACTTAACTAAAGGGACTTCATTTCAATGGATCATCCCATTTTTAGTATTTAGTGTAATATTCCTAATTGCTATAAAATATGCTTTAAAAACTAAATTATATGTTGATCTATTCAAAAAATTACTTGTAATTAATGGAATCATTCTTTCCTTATTGATAATTTCATTACCAACATTTGTAGGATATGAATTTATTAGACTGGGAATACAAATAGATAATTTTTATGTAATTATTTCAACCATCATTCTCATCTATATTTTCCTTAAATACCTAGAATATATCCTTGATAACATAACTTTAAAAGATATTAGTAAATTATTTCTGAAAATTATTCAACTCACTATTTGGATTTCTATTTCCTTATTAGTTTCCTTCAAAATCTTTCTTTATTTTAATCCCTCTCAAATTAATCAACTTTTCTATATCGTTCTTAGTTGTACTTTTCTCGCTTTTCTAACCTTAAATTTGAACGTTTTAACTATTATCGATGACATAAAGCAAAGAATCTTTGAAAATCCAGATTTAAAATTAGATTTTTACAAGATATATAAGATCTATGAGTTTTATAAAAATTTTAGCTTTTTTGCTATTATTTTAGCAACTTCTGGCTTAATAACATCTCTATTTTATCCGTTGCTTGGATTAATTCCAATTCCTTCATTCACCTTCATACCGATTGTATTGCAATTAGGATTCTTTTCCCTAGTATTTTTACTATTAACATTGAGTACCCAGAGCATGGAAATAGAATTTGAGAAAACGAGGATTATCTTGTTATTATCATCGTGGAGTATTGTAAAAGTCATCACGTGCTCTTTATTATTTGCATACCTGTCAATATTTTCGTTCTTTATAGCGATAAGTTCATCGATTTTAGTATTTTCATTTTTGAGTCCTATAACGATGAATTTGATCAGAAATATCATTATAATTCATAATAAACCTAATAAAGTCATTAATTCGATCATGATTGTATTATTTTATGGAGCTCTATTATTTCTATATGTTCACTTGTTTTGGAATTTAATGATTTTGATACCATTTTTTGAAATTAATAATACAATCCTAATAGTTTTACTAATTTGTAACTTGTTCTTTTATTTAAACTATGTTTCAATGAGATTGGGAGAACTTAGGACTTTTTTAAATAGTTCAAACTTATTAAATCTTTATTTAAAATCATTTTTAGCTTTAATTCCATTTTTCTATTCTAATTCTACTTTAGGAATTGTTTTATGGTTAATCTCTGTAATTATCCTTTTAATTCGAAGGAATAAAAATTTAATAATCAAATGGGTGACGTATTTGTTATTCACGTTTACAGGTCTTGTAGTTATTGTATCTTTAATGCAACCTTATTCTATATTTTTTGTGGCAATACAAACTCCCGTATTTTTACTCATTACTGATTCAATACTGATAGTAATCCTAATAATTTCAATAAATCTAAATCTAAAGATGATAAATAATATAGAAAAATATGTTGTATATTTCCTAATTTCAACATTATCATATATAAGCTTGTTTGGTTTCTTACCTCCATTATATAACATCAGTATTTCATTATTAATTTTCTTAGCATTGATGGGAAATTTTTATTATACGAAAAATGATCCAAGATACAAGCTATTCATTAGACCCTGTGTTGTTTTAGCGGTGTTTGATTTAACAAGCTTTATTTTTTATGGGTTTATGTTTAATAACCCTCCATTTGCTGTATATCAATCAATTTTGAGTTTCACATCAACTTTCAGCTTAACAGGGTTTACTTTTGTTTCATTATATAATGAATCACCTCAGAGATTTAGAAAACTTTCTTATTTCATCGTGTTACCTGCCATCATAATTACTGCCCCGTTATTTATTTATTTTTTCATTATTTCCATTTATCCCCTTATAGAGCTGTGGATCCCATTAATCATATCTCTTAATGTGGGTATCTTCCTCTATTATCTTTCAATTGGTATATATCAATGGAAAATATCATGGGCGATATGGAAAACGGGATTTTGGTTATGGATACTTTTCCCGATAGTTAATTATGCATTAATTGCTCGAGCTTTTACAGGTGTTGATTATGTAGCTACTAGAGCTTTAAATCTTTTTGGATTTAACATTCCAGGATCCTACTTGTTAGCTTTCGTGGTATGTATTTTAATTTCATTTCCATTTTGGTATACTTGGATTAAGAAAAACTTTACTTCAATTTTATTTGGTACCTGGGCGATCAATTTAGCTCTATTATATTGGTTCAGCCAAAACATATTTAGCTGGAATGAATTTCTTCTTAATTCGTCATTTGGATTATTTGCAATATTTTTACTAATGCCAATTATCTATAAATTGAAATTATGGAAAATATTGATGGTCTTCTGGATTCTTTTTACCTTTGTTTCAATTTCTTTTATCAATTTCGTATTTATTGAAATTGGGTTATATGATTCCATTATTCCTGTTGATATTACTGTTACTGGGATTTCTTGTTTTTTCCTATCATATTTCCCTAACATGAGAACAAAACGTAATTTTTCTCTCTTAATTTCATATTTGGTTTTAATAACAGGAATTTCTCTTATAGTTTTTGATTTGATGTACCTAATTACAGGAGGAAATCCATGGACTTCTCTTGATTTAACACTAATTATCACCTCAGCATCTCTCTTTTCCTCTCGATTATTTAAAATGAATAAGATTATACTTAATTTCTTGATTTCCTGGACACTTTTATTATCTTTTTCGTTTTTGACTTATCATACCTTTATCCTTATAGAAGGCTTTGGATGGAATGCATTATTTTTAGCTCTAATCGTTGGAGGATTAACATTTTTCATTTTTAATCGTTATAAAATGCTTTGGGGTCCATATGAACGTTTAATGCCAATTTCTGGTCTCATTGCGTATTTAGCAGTTAGTTTAGGTGTTTCATTAACGATTAGTTCATTAATCTTATTGATATTACCTGGAGGAGCTTGGTTTCTAATTAGTGGTTTATTTCTTCTAATAAACCTCATCTTTCTCAATTTTAAACTGCACAATTACAAATATATAATATGGTACATGATACCTATAGCATTTACCTTACTAATAATTCAAGGATTTATTTTAATCACTGCCATTTCTGCACCTATAACCATTCTTTTATTGGGAATATTGCTATATACCCTTATTTGTCAACTTGTGCCAATTTCTAAAAGTATTAAGCCTGTTTTCGGACTCATTTTATATTTCGACACAACTATTCTTTCCACTAATTTATTAATTGATTTAGGAATTATCGATATGTTTCTAATTATTATAATATCATTATCAATACTATTTGCTTTAACTTTCCTAGATCTTTATGTATTTAGAAGAAAGATAAAGAAAGGGTATATAAGTCTTATTAACTTGATAAGTTATTTAGGAGCTTCAATTACATTATTCTTATTTGCAATGCAATCTATTTCAGGTGCAAATTCTATATTAATCTGGTTATACTTGTTTCTATTTTTATTACTCCAGAATTATTCTGTACATGTATTCTTTTCAATCTTAAAATCAATGAATAGATATACTGATGAAAAGTTAGAACTATATAAATCAAATTCTTATCTTGTTCTCTCAAATGCGCTTTATCTACTTGTTTGCGTGTATGGTGCACTTCAAATCAATTCAATTTTAACCCAGTTTTATGCATTTCAAGAATTTACTTCGATATTTTTATTTTTAACGTTATTTAGTTTGTTTTTCTTCATACTGAATAGCATTTTCAACCAGAAAATGAGAACGAAAAGTAAGTACATGTTAAAACTTAGCATATTTATATTATTTCAATCCTGTTTAATTGTCTTTTGGACGTTAGCTTTGGTAGATTTACAATTCTTGCTATTAACTCCAAATTCGATCTCCATATTCTGGTTTAGTTTTATCGCACTAATTGAAACAATTCTAGCGGTATATCCCTTACGTTTGAAGAAGAAATATGCTGTCAATGAAACAAGTAAACTGAAAATTCAAAAAATGTTCACAACAATCCAATTCTGCGTCTATGTCGAGATATCTATCCTTGCTTTTGGATTCTTTAATTTGTATTTAAATAGTTTTACAAGCCTCCTCTTATCTCAAATACTTTTGTTCATCATTTCTATCATTGAAATTTATGGTATAAAAGGTTTGAGGGAAATAATAGGGTATATTATGCATATTTTCAGTCTATTAATGATATCTGGTTCATGTATATTTTATATTCTTGCTACCCAAACAGAACTACATGTAATAGAATTCTTATTTCTCCCAATAATCTTATTACAGTTTTATTCTAATTATGCTTATTATAACATGAGGCGAAGGAATAATCCTGAAAGAGCGAATGATTTTGAACTTGGCGCTATTAAAAGACAAAAAATAATCGGTAATATATTTTATCTTGGATTAGTCTTATGTTTTGCTTCATATCTAATTTTCCTTGGACTTCCAATCATCCAGATTTCTATTATAATCAGCGTTTTTATTCATATATTGGTATTAATAGACAGAGTTCTTTTACTATTTTTGGGTCGTTTATCAAAATTCTTATTAGTGATCTCTCTAGCTTCAATAAATATCGTTTCGTTTATGTATATCATTGACTTGATCTTGGCTTCTACTATTCAGATTATTCCAATTTTAATATTTATTATAGAAATAGAATTATTCTATTTAACAAAACTCACTGGGACTAAAAAAGCTGTTAACAAGGCGTTAATTGCTGTTTTGTATTTCAATTTCTCTTCTTGGTCACTCTATTTTATTACTACAGACATAGTATTAGACTTGAATTTAATTATATTCGCTTTTGTAGTGCTATTTATTTTCCTGAGATTTGATAAGACAGTCGGAGCATTAAATGAAAAAACTTCAAAGAGGCTTAAATCTATCTCTTTATTAATATTAGGATTCGGCATCCCAATTGATACCTTTTTACTACTTAATATTATTAATCCTGGAATGGTGTTCTTTAATATATGGTGCACTTTATTGGTAGCTACTTTAGAATTCGGTATTATTTATAATCCCTATAAGAGAAGAAGAGTTATTTCATTTTTCTATACTCTTACTGTTTTTCTTGAGGTATTTTCCACTTTATTTCTCATAGATTTAACGACCTTGGGAATTTCTATTTTCATAATCGGAATTCTGATATACATTTTCGTATTTTTAATGGAAGAGTTGAAAGCGTTCTTTAATGATTTTGTAAATTACATTAGAAAAGCGATACTTTCTCTTCGAACATTCATTAATAAGATATTACACGGCATATACAATTTTCTCAAACGAAGTTATGTAGCAATCAAATTTATACTCTGTGCAGGCGCGGGTATACTCATTGGTTATGTTTTCTCTGTATATCCGATTGTATTACCAACAGCCTTAAATGTTTTCCATTCATCTCTACTTGGTGCTGCTATATTCGGAATTCTGCTTGGCTTATTACCTACAAGAAGAACCGATGATATTGATACAATCTTCAGAACAAGAATGACTAGGTTTGGAACGGTTTGGATTAGCATGACTGCTTTTATATTCGTTTTCATATTACCTTATATGGAACCTTTATTAGGATTGATAATTATTTTATCCTCATTATTAGCATTAGGAGCTATTGTTGAGGTATATATCTATAGAACTGAGAAGAAGCAGAAGATATCAATCAAATGGCGATTCTACCTTACAACTACTTTAATAATTGTCGTGATAATATGGTTTATATTACTCGCAATTTTATTGTTCACGGAATTTAACGTTTAAACTTGAATTATAAATTTTTTTCATATAAATGTGAGATAACAAGATTTATCTTTGAAAACGATGAAAAAGAATTAGGTTTTTATAATACATTACAACTAAAGATTTTTTGATTTCCACTGCTTGATATAATTTTTAAAATCATCATCTGAGAGGCCTAAAGAATTGATACTCCTTAAAGTTGGGGTTTTTGAAATTTCATTGTCAGTACTACTTTTAAAACCTAATGACCAATCATAATAGGATGCTACTTTTGATGACATAATTTTAATTTAACATTAAGTAAAAATAAACAACAACAGACTGTAGATTTTCTAATAAGTTACTTTTAAATTTATACTAGAAAACTCCTAAGTATAATCCAAATAGAAGAAATAAAAAAAATTAAAGATTAATTTATCATACGGTCTTTTCAATAGAGTCTATTTTGTCATAGAATTTTTTTATTTTAACCTTTAAGTCATCATTAGCTTTCTTGATCTCAACTTGCTCTTCATCTGAAAATGAATTAATTTCACTGAGATAAAGAGCTTTAAAGGTTTCCTCATTAGAGTTTAATTGAGATTCTAATTCTAAACAAAATGATTGAACTATTTCTTCAATTTCTTTATTTATAGTCTGATTTAAGATTACACTAATCATCAACATTTCTTTGTTTCCACGAGCCCAATCCGAATGAATCTCAAAATAATAATTTAGTGAGGATACAAAACTGGATTTATAGATAAAGAATTTTTCCTTAAAAGATTGAGACATCAATGCAATGATACTTTCTTCTTCCTTATTACCAAGAGTATCTTCTGGAAAGGAGTAAAACAAATTAGGACCGCTCCTTCTCTTAAAAATTGTTAATGTAACAATATTTTCATTTGCAATTTTAGCTTCGGGAATTAAAATTAAAGTATAGGAAATATCAAGATCTAATAACTCATCATCAACATATGCTTTACTAATAGGAAATTTAGCACCATTTTTATGAATTCTTAAGGTTTGACGCCTAAGACCTATACCACCAAATTTACGAGATTCTAAGATCAATTTCTTTCTATCATTTTCATTCATAATTTCCAAAGATGAACACCTCTAAATAAAATATATGAAATACTTACTTATAAATGTATTGTAATGTTTTTTGAAATTATTTATGAACAGTTTTTTGAACATATTTTATAAATTAACATTATGAAATTAAACCTTTTCAATTTAAAATCAAAACTATTTAAGATTTTTAAAATAATAAAGCGAATTATATTATAACAAACTTATAGATAATGATAAAAATGGAAACCAAAGAAGAAAAACTCAATGTCAGAGATTGGATCACTCTGAGTACTGTAATGATAGGCGCAGTATTAACCATACTCGCGTTAATTTGGCAAAATGTTCCAAGTAATGGAATTGTAACCGTGACGTTTCTCTTAATGCTAGCATTTATTTTCTTTGTAAACTCAGTATCTACTAATTCTAAGGCTAAATTTGAATCAAGGTTAAAGAATGTGGATAGAAAGAAGGTTAATCAATTTGTCACGTTTGCTGAATATTCTTTTGGGCTCGGATTTACTTTCGTAATAATCGCATTTACATTTCTTGGCTACAAATACTTATTAGATTTTACGGGATATAATTTGCTAACACTATTGCTACCAATCGTGTTCTTGTTGACAGCTTGGATAATTATAGTGATATATAACATTATAAATTATTCAGGTAAAGGGTTTAAAAGTTTTAGAAGTTTAAAGCGAAGTATATGGATGATCTTAGAGTTAATAGCTTTAAGTTTTATCATTTTGGATTTCTTTGGAATTATTATAATTCCTTAATTTTTTTTCTTTTATTATTCAATTATGGAGTATACTCTTTTCGGTCTTCCTATTTCTCCTTGAATTATCTCTTCCACAATCATTTTCTCTTTGATTAAATATTCAAGAATTTCTCTAAGTTTGGAACCGGTTAATTTTGATTGAATCCCCAATTCCCGAGTTTTAATCTCGGATTTATTTCTAATTAAATTCAACACGTTTTGAATTGGACTCGGGTTTATTTCGACTGATTTAATTACAGTTTTAGCTTTAAGCATATTAGCTACGCTTTCAGCCATATTTGGCATATAAAATCCGTTAAAATGAAAGTAATCATCTTCGACAAACAAAACAGAATTAAAATATTTATCAATCAAAATTATTCCTTCATTTACTATCAAATCATTAAACCTGATAAAACGACAAGTTTTTTCACTGGTCTCAATTATTTCAGCTTTAATGTTTTTTAGGAGATCAGTAATATAACTAAAATAATTATCAATCAAATCGAAATCCAGTTTTGAGAAATATATAATAATCCTAATTCCTTTCAAAAAAGCCCTATATAATGCTCGCTCTAATTTTTTTAAAAGCGTAGGGGGTAAGGATGACAAGATAATTTGTTCTTCTGCTTTATCAATTATTTCGTAAATATAATCTAAACCAATAGTTATATCAGAATGGTGATAAAAAGTAATATTTCTTTCACAAATTCCTACTTTGCTTTCTTCAATGGTAATCTCTTCTTCTAATTTTTCAATTTTTTCTGATATCTTATTTGCTTTTCTTTTTAATTTTTCTGTCAATGCAATTTTGGGATTGACTCTGAAATAGTTTTTTGGCTTTCCCTCTGAGGATGCGATGAGTTTTTCTTTTTCTAAATAATTTAGATTATCTCTAACTTGAGTATATGAATAGTTTAATTCTCGTTTTATGCTTTCGATAGCTCCAAATCGGTTTTTTAGAAGGTATTCATAGATTCTGATTTGAATGTCAGAAAACCCAAATTCTTGAAGGAATCCTAAATCATACATTTTTATTTAAAACTCTTTTTTACATTCTATTTATTTGTGAAGTATTATTGATGTATTTTATTCAAACATTATTTATTTAAACTCACAAATAATTATATAACTCAACCTTATAAAAAATTATGGTTAGTGTGAAAAAGTAATGGCTCAATGTAAAGATTGTAAGTTTTATAACCCAATAGATGATGCAAAGGGAGATTGTTTCGGACATGAAGTTCCCGCAACTTTAGACGCTGAAAATTGTCCTACAAAAAGTTTTCAACCAAGAGATTAACCTAAATGATGAAAAATGCCAGTGAAAGTAGATTTTAAAAAAACCCTAAAGGAATTTTACCAACCAAGTTCAAAAGAAGTCGTGTTAGTAGAAGTTCCAGAAATGCAGTTCTTAATGATAGATGGAATTGGTTCCCCAGGAGATTCAAAAGAATACCAAGATGCTCTTGCTGTGTTATATCCGATTGCATTTAAAACTAAATTTCTTAGTAAAGCAAAAGGAAAAGATTATGTAGTTCCTCCACTAGAAGGAGTATGGTGGGCTGATGATATGAATGATTTTACAGAAGGGAATCGAGATAAATGGAAGTGGACGATGATGATAATGCAACCTGATTGGATTAATCCTGAAATGATAAATGAAGCGATAAAAATTACAAATGAAAAAAATCCAGAACTATCAGAACTGCTTTCAAAACTCCGCTTTGAGAGATATAGAGAAGGTCGGGCGGCTCAAATAATGCACATCGGTCCGTATTCAGAGGAAGGTCCTACGGTTCAAAAGGTGCATGATTTCATTAAAAGAGAAGGAGGGAAATTTGATGGTCATAGAAGGAAACATCATGAAATTTATCTTAGTGACCCGAGAAAAGCCAACCCTTCTACTATGAAAACGGTACTAAGACAATCTTTTATGTAACTTTTCTTAAATCGTCATTTTCTTTTTTTTATTTCTATTAATTTAATAAAGGACTACTAATGTGTAAATATTTAAATAAGTCTTATTAGCCAAATATCTTAAAACCTTCAAATTTATTTAGCTAACTATAATTTTCTACATACTAATTCTCCTTTTCCAATAGGTACAATCAAGGCGTCTACTCGTTCATCAGCAAGACATCTTTCAAGCATTGGTTTTAATGTTTCATAATGGTTAATAGCATTATCGGCCACCAAGATACCCCCTTTTATCATATTTGGAATTAGTAGATCATAGCATTCCCCATATATTTCTTTCTCCGCATCTAGGAAGCAAAAAGAGATATTATTAAAATTAGGAATATATTGTCGAGCATCCCCTTCAATTAATTTGATTATATCATTTGTATTAGTTAATTCAAAGGTTTCTGATGCCAGTTTTACTTTCTCTTGTAATATTTCAAATGTAATCAATTTTCTTTCCAGAAGTCGACAGGTTAGTGATATCCATAATGCCGAATAACCAGCGCTGGTTCCAATTTCCAAGAGTTCTCCTTCTGGCGCACTTGCTGCTAAAATAGATATAAATTTTCCAATTTCAGGAGATATTTGACGGAGTCTTTCCATTCTAGGAGTTCCATCAAGTCTATCTTGCTGATCTAATTCTTCTAAATATTGCATTCGATTTTTTATGGATTCTGGTATATCATGGAACACTTCAATCACACGTTATAATTTAGTTGATAATATATTTAAGATAAAATAGGAACCAATTTTTATTTTTTTATTCCCCAAGGTAACAGACTAAATCTTTTTGAGTTGAGTTCCGATTTAGATTTGATTTCAAGGACTCTTCAAGTTCAGGAATTTTAAATGGAAACAAGTTTTCGAATGCTCGTCTGAGTAGCTCTACATATTTCTTCTTATCATAGTGATGTCGTTTCTCTTCATACAAATCGGAAAGAATGATTTTTTGCTCGGGAAAACGTGGATCTGCATCTGCATTCAATATTATATAAAAAACGTTCTTACCGGGGGTCGCCATAATTCCTGATCGTTCCAGCTGTCTAGCCGCAACTGCTTGGTAAGAGTTCACTTTATATTTGCTTGGTTTTCGTGAGATTCGTTGCTTGATTGTTAACTCTTCTTTGGATATATTTCCAGTTTCAATCTTATTAACATAATGGAGTAGTACTTTTTTTACTTCTGGTATTCGATTTTTAAACTCTTCAACAGTTTTTACCCCTTTGAAAGTGTCAATAAAGGCGTATTGAGCATCTTTTATGATATTAGGAATGTCTCGTCTTCTAACTTCGATCCCTCGGACTTTAATTTCTCCATCACTTTTTATTCCCCAATAATGGCTTAATGCTGGAACATCTGGTTCTGCTCGAGAAGGAAGGAATAGTATTACATCAAATTTGCCATCCCAACTCATATGAATGCTGGTTTGAGCAGTGATGTCGTCTGCAATCTTTTTTGTTACTTCCTCGAAATCTTCGGGAGATCTACCCTTAGCATCTTGGAGCCACATTGAATCCACGATTCCGTGAATGATTTTACATCCGTTTTCTTCTGCAATTTCAGCAGCATGCATTAGAAAATCTCGAGAAAAGGCACAAACCGTTTGATGAGCTTCAATCTTACCAAATCTAGCATTCCTAAACCCTAAATAGCCAAAACTTACTACAAGAACCCATTTTAATGCAGTGTCCACAAATTGATATCGAAGACTATTTGTTTTTCGAACATGTTCCTTACATTTCAATCTTTTTGTTAATGGCAAGCTGATTGCTTTAGAAATGATTCCTTGTCGCTTAGAGCAAATGTGAAAATCGAGACCAGGGACTTTAATTCCCGTACCATCATCCTTGCAACACTTACAGTTGATAGTTTCCGATGAAACGTTAAAATTTGCCATTATAGAAGGATACATTGAGGAAAAATCTAATTCAACTACTTGATCGAAGACACCAATTAGTGGTTCGAAGATGTGTCCTCCACGATCACCTTGAATTAAATCAATTCCGGATCTAAACTCTTCAGGGCTTTTTTTGAAGGGTGGAATTAAATGGTCAAGCTTGTATGCATAATAGAATTGAATTGATTGTAAAGCGCCACCTATGGTTATTCTACTCAGTCTTTGTAATGGAACTCTCGAAATTCGGGCTACTTCAATGACTCCGGGAATATTGCCTTCAGTGAAGTGAAGACTTGCATATGAAGTGGTATCGAGATGAAATCTTCCCGTGAAATAGACTTGGTTTTTGGAACGATGCCGTATGACTCCATATGACATGTAATGATCTGAACCTCCAGAAAGGTTGAAAATGCAATTCTTTAAGGGTGTTTTATTTCGAGAAAAGTATACTTGTTTTGATACTCCATTTGCTGAAGCTCGTTCAGCTAAATAGGGAAATATGAATTCATCTCCTTTTTGGGTGAGAATAATGTCTGGATCAAGTTGTTCAACCATCTGACTGATTGCAATCAACGTTTCAGCCTCATCAGCGTGATCGATTCGAAATGTCTCCTTCTTATACCCATCAGCACGTGGAACGTTTTCCTCGTCGTTTTCCACAATACTGATTTCTGCATAGGCAAGAGGATCATTATAATAAGATCTCAACCCTCGCTGTTGCACCTTTACATCTAACCATATTGCTTTAAGGGGAGGCAATTCGTAAAAAAGTTTTTCATTATCATCATTAAGCTTAAAAGAAACGAGATGCATCTTTTGCTTTCCTTCTTCCTTTTTAAATTTCACTTTAAATTGGCAACGTGACATTGGAAATAAATCATTTTCGTAGTAGTACATCTGAGAAATGGGAAGATCAGTGTTGTAAAGCGTAAATATATCTAATTTATCAACTTCTCCTATCGTTGCTTTAAATACTGATGGTCTTTCAACAGAGACTCCCAAAACATTTGTTTTCTCATGATCCTCTAGTTTAACATATTTCTCGCAAGTCCTTACTTTTTTTATATTAGGATTTTGCATCAAGATGCTAGTTAATTGATTTAAATCATAACCAACACTTTTTTTGGGAACTGCAAAAAATTCAGGATAAAATTCAGAATAAATCTTGACTGTTTTTTCCTCGATTATTGTTTTAACCCAAAAAATCACGCCATTAGCATGCGTTGAAACATCCAGCAACCAACCATCAAAATTTTCTATCACTCCCACTTTTCAGTCTTGCTCATTCAGTTTTTTCTCGAATTCTTCTATTCTTGTTTCCAACTTTTCAATTTTTTTTTCTTGTTCGACTGCAAAAGAGATAAATAATATTTCAGATAGCATAACGCGAGCTCCCATACTACCCGCATCAGCATGAATACGAGCATAATTCATCAACCTATCAAAGATCTTCTGCTCATCAGGACGAAGCGCTCTCTTGAAATCTTTCCAACTTTCTATTTCATGTTCTAGCGCAGGACGAAAACTTGGAACGGTTCTACCACACATGATACATAACCTTCTCTTCAATTCAAATATATAACCCAGAAGGATAATCTCCCAATCAATTAAAAAGAACACGCATTGAAAAATTTCTAATTTTTGTCATTAACGTACAAATAGAAGAGATATATAGAAGTATGAATTTAATTAAGATATATTTCAAGGAAAATGATAATAATGGACTATAAGATAATTGATTCGTTGTGTTACGTGCCAACCGAAGAAGTTTATATTGATCTATTGATCTCATTACCTCCTCAAATGTCTCGATATCTGAAAGACATTTTTGGTCCGAGAATTGCTCCATTGTTAGGTATAACTGCAGAAGAACTCTATAATATGAAAGCGACACTAAGTACACCAGAATTAAAAGAAGCTATTAAACCATATCTACCTAACATAAGGAAACTAACGTCTTCAGTTGAAAATTTTGTTCAGAAACTCGATAAAATGGGAGTAGAAAAGGCTGTAATTTTTAATCTTGATGAAGAAACTCCAAGCGGTATTTCTGGTCTTCCAAATGATTATTATGCTGAAATTGTAAACAAATACCCCGATAAATTCATAGGAATTGCGGGAATTGATCCCTTAAAGGGAATGAAAGCTATAAGAGAAATCAGAAGATCTTACAAATTAGGGATGCGAGGAGTTGCGATACGCCCATTCATGTTTAAAATTCCCCCAACTCATGCAAAGATGTATCCAATTTATTCAACTTGTGTTGAACTTGATATCCCAATATGGTTTCATCTTTCAATTAATTATTCAACAAATTCTATGGAATATGAAAAACCTATTTACCTAGACTTAGTTGCTCAAGATTTTCCTGAATTAAAAATGATTGCAGGTCACGGTGGTTGGCCTTGGGTTAATGAAATGGTTGCAGTTGCCTTACGGAATTCCAATATTTACATAGATATCGCATCTCACCTCCCTAAATATTTGGGAATGAAAGGAACGGGTTGGGAACCGCTCATTCATTTTGGAAATTCTATTTTGCAGGATAAAATTTTATTTGGATCTACATGGTTATTTATGGGGATGTCTATTGCTCAATTAGCTGATGGTATAATGAAATTGCCATTAAAGGAAGAAGTAAAAAGAAAATGGCTTCATGATAATGCTGCTAAACTTTTTGTATAATAATTAAATTAAAATTTATGCAAAATTACTAATTAACAATACATATGTAAAAAAAATGAGTAATTGGTATTGCTTTATGAGTATTTATTTAAACGATCATGCTCCATGTGGAATCTATTGCAAAAGATGTCCTGGAGTAAAAGCTTTTAATTGTCAGGGATGTAGACAAAATAAAGGTCAGATTTCAAAATTTCCCGTTTGTAAGACGTATGAGTGTATTTCTCAAAAGGGTTATAATTTCTGTTATGAATGTGACGAGTTTCCCTGTGAAAAACTTCAGCCAATCGTTAATTTTGAGATATTCACACCGCACAATTCAAAAGTATATAATTTATTGATGATCAAGAAATTAAGCCTTGTTAAATGGAACCAGATTTGCGAAGGGAAATCAGATCTCTATTATAAAGGAAGAAAGATACAATACGGTGGAGATCCCCTCACGTTAAAAGAAAAGAATCCAGATTTATACAAAAAGAAAGACAAAAAAGAATAACAATACATTAGAACCAGCAATCCAATGTCATATTTTTCATGCTATTCCTTCTCTTTGGTTCGCGAGGTTTCCATTTCAACAAACGCTTTTCACCCAAATAAGGATGCTGCACGAGAGTGTATTCAACAAAACGTTCGTTATCAATTATCGAAACTAACACGTTTCCAAAATGAGAAAGTATTTTACCCCCTTTAGGTCTAAACGCACTGAACTCATTAAGAGGCGCAGTGATGACGATTAATGGTCTAGTATTTGAAAGAATTCTTTTGATGCCATTTATTGCCCTTAATAGCTCCTCAAAATTTTTCTTTTCATAACTAGGAAAGAGACTAGTAATGCCAGATATGATAACTACCTTTACGTGCTCGAGCTTTGAAAGCTGATTTTCTAAAAGTTCAATAGTTTGATCCCAAGTAAACGCTCGAGCGATCAAGATGTTTTCTAATACAATTCTTGGTGATAAGTTTTGGGAAACCGCAAACTTGCTAACATTATATGGATTGAAGCGATTATTCGCATCAATAAATGCAACCTTGATCCCCTCCCCTAAGCCTCCATGTTCCCGAGATTTTTGCGAAATCACGGCCGTTGTCAACAAAATATTAGTAGTCTTAGTTTTATCACCGTATAGCAGATATACTAGATCTTTATGAAATCCTTTTCCTCCTAATAATTCATCTAGCTTTGAATCTCCACTAGAAATCAAAGGAGTCTCACCGTTTTTTTTGTGCATTTTGAATCCTGAATCGAATGGCATCATATGATCCATCCATAGTGCAAAAAAAAAGTTGGTTACTCCGACAATTTTCTGAACTTTGTGCTTATAAATAGAACATATCTTGAGATCATTTAATTTGATTTAAGCATTGTTCTTTTAAATGAAAGAAGATTACGTAGGGTCAGAGAGAGGAGAATGGAAGTAAAAGTGATTTTAGTTAACATATCATTCACTATTGTGCCGACAATAATAGAATTTAGTAAATCTAATTGCATTTGATCTAAACCAAATTTTCCAATGAATATTAGATTTAAATAATAAACAAAATTTGAATAATTATCCAATAAAATAGAATAATAATTTTAAAAAAGAGAGAATAATGTTGGAACCAATTGAAAGTGGGAAAATAACGTTAAAAGTATTGACTACTAATGATGTGAGCATTACAAAGTTAACGGAAGATCGATTTAATGGCAAAGTCATTCAACCTGGAAAAAGTGTAAACAGAGCACTAGCAGAACATGGATTTGCAATGAGTATAAAAGTGCAAGAAGATGATGCAAGTCATTTTTTTTTGTTAGATACAGGAGGATTAACTCAGGCAATAATGGAAAATTGTAAACAATTTGGTATAAACCTAAAGGATGTAGAGAAATTAATATTAAGCCATGGTCATTTTGATCATTTTGGGGGTTTATCAAGTGTAATCCCAGAACTCAGCAATGGAACGCAATTTTATTTAAACCCCGACTGTTATCAACAATTTTTTGCTGCAATCACTAATACTGGAGAAGACTTACCAGTAGAAGATTTAGTTAGTTCAGTTAAACACCTTGAAAAAGAAGGAAAAATGAAGTTAAGTGGGAAATTGCCCTTATTCAGTAGAAGTTTAGTCCAAAATCTAGCAAGTGAGCATGCAATAGAAGTAATTGAAACAAAAGATCCCGTTCAATTATACAAGGGGATAACAACCAGTGGGGAAATTGAATTATTTGATGACGATGAAGTAACAAAAGGAATGTATATCATGAAAAACAGAAAAGAATTTGAAAACCATACTTTCAGGGATGAAACTTCACTCTATTTCCACATTAAAGATAAGGGTTTAGTAGTCTTAACTGGTTGCGGACACTGTGGAATTATGAATACAATCAAACATGGTCAGAAGTTAACTGGTGTAGATAAAATTTATGCCGTAATCGGAGGGTTTCATGAAGAATGGAATCCAATTGAGAAAGTTCAAGAAAAAGTTAAATATTTCGAAGATCTAAACCCAGAAATCATATGTGGAATGCATTGTACTGGTTTTAATTTTAATCAACTAATGGCTTATCATCCTTCTCATACATTAGGGATGGTAGGTACGGAATTTCATCTTTAAATCTTTTTTTTAATTATTTTGATATGTATAAATTGTTAAAGAGAATCAAAATATTGGATTTAGTGGAGTATTAAAAAAAAAATTTAAAATAAGGTATAATTACTAATCTCCCATTTGTCTCAATTCTCTACGCAGAATTTTACCAACTAGGGTTTTTGGGAGCTCATCAATTATTTCGATGATTCGTGGATATTTGTAGGGGCTAATATTTTCCTTACACCATTCCATTAATTCCTCTTTCGTAATCTTGCCTTGATAGTCTTCTTTTATGGATACGTAGGCTTTAATCGTTTCACCGGTACCTTCGGGATGGGGCACTCCTATCACCCCAACCTCTCTAATGGCGTCATTTTGGTACATTAAATTTTCTACTTCCGCGGGGAAAACGCCATGTCCCTTATATTTTATCATATCGCGTTTTCGGTCTTTTATCATTACATACCCGTCCTTGTCGATGCACCCAATATCAGCGGTAAATAACCACTTTCTGCCTTGATCGTCTTTTCTGATTGCATATTTACTCTCTTCTTCCTTTCCTAAATATCCAGGCGTGATCTGAGGTCCATAGGCGCAAATTTCTCCAAAATACTCCGGATTGTCAGTGCTCTCATCATCAGGACATTGAGGAATGAGCGTTTTACCATCGTTAATATCGACGATTTTGACTAAAGTATCTGATAAGGGAAAACCCACTGTGTTTACTTTATAATTATGAAAAGGACCACAACATAAATTTGGACTTGTTTCACTTAACCCATATCCTTCAATAATAAGGGCTCCAGTGATATCCTCGAATTTTCTCTTAACTTCTTCTGGTAGTGAGGCACCTCCGCTAACACATGCCTTTAAAGTAGTCAATTCTCCTTTATATTTGATAGAATCGGAATCTTGATTAATTAAATTCCAGAGAGTAGGGACTCCAGGAATAAAAGTCGCTTGTTCTTTCATTAAAACCTCTAAAATCTTCGATTTTTTCTCGGGAGGTTGGACGAATAAGATTAATTTATACCCAACCGAGATTCCAAGACTCATACCTGTCGAAATTCCAAATACATGAGCAAAAGGAACCACGAGACCAACCCCACCTTTACCATGTAATTCTTTGGTTTCAGGTAATTGATTTTCTATCCACGCGAGACCTTGTTCTGCATTTGCTGACATATTAAAGTGAGTCAACATTACACCTTTCGGGATACCTGTAGTTCCACCTGTATAAATCAACGTGGCAACGTCATTTTTAGGATCGATCTTGATATCGGGTAGTGTTATAGTTGTTCCATTTGATAGGATGTCTTGAAACCCGAAAAAATCTACATTATTTACTTTGGTGGGCCACTTTTTCATCCTTGGAACTTTACCAAGGGCTTTTCCCAGCACAGCCTTAATTTTAGGCAAATATTCTCCCACTCCCGTTAGAATAACATATTTTAAGGTGGGCATTTTGCTCAAATCCTTTTCATGCAGATGCTCTTCGTATAAAGCATCAAGAATAATCAGTGCCACGCTTTCTGAGTCATTTATCTGATGTACGATCTCTACAAAACGATGGAGTGGGATGATGGGGTTGGCTGTTGCTCCGAGGCGCTGCAGCGCATAAAATGCAATAACAAATTGAGGGACATTCGGTAAATCGATCCCAACAATATCTCCTTTTTTAATACCTAATTTTGAGAGTCCAGTTGCAAATTGATCAACTAATTCATCCAATTCTTTATAAGTTAGACGAAAACCCTCAAAAAAGATAGCTTGTGAATCAGGATATTGTTTAGCAGTATTTCGAAGGATATCACCTAAAGCGATTTCTCTATAGTTAATATGTTTGGGTACATTTTCAGGCCAGAATTTGTACCATGGGGTAGCGATTTCATTATTCATTTTTTTTTTACCTTTTTTTTCAATATAAATAATCTATATTGTTTTGAATAGGTATTTAAAATTTAGTCAAAAAAAGGGTGATAATATAAAATTTCTCCTTTTTATTCTTTATTTATTCTTTATTTATTATTTATTCTCATTTAACTTCAAAATAAGATCAAAATATTCAATATTCATTTTCATATTAAAACTTTATAACTAATTCCATCAATAATAATACTTAACATTATATTTAATAAAAATAAAAAAAGTAAAAATGATTTTAAAATGACAAGTCCATATGAAAGTCGGTTCTGGATGAAAAATTGGGATCCAAATGTAAAAGATCTTGATCCTAAAGAGTTTGAAGCTACGTATCCTGAAATGTTAAGAAAAATATTCGATAAGTATCCAGATCTTATGGCCCTTTCGTATCAAGGTTTAGAAATCACATTTAATCAAGTAGATAAGTATTCTAATCAATTTGCAAATATGCTTGTTAAAAATGGGTTTAAAAAAGGGGATGCTGTTGGAATTAATTTAGCCAATATTCCAGAGTATGTGTATTCAGTTGTGGGTACGCTCAAAGCAGGTTGTATTGTTTCAGGAGTAAGTCCTTTAATGTCTGACATTCAAATGCAGTACCAATTGGACGATCTTGGAAAGGGAGGAAAGCAAGTTGCATTAGTAACACTTGATGCTATTTTCGAGCATCGATTGAAAAAGATAGCATCAACGTTACCTCAACTTAAAGTCGTGGTTGTAACAAGCGTTATAGGTTCATTTCCGAAAGAGCAACAAGAAAAAATTAAAGCCGTACAAGACATTCCTTCCGGAGAAGTCACTCCCCTTGAGGGGAAAATAGTATATAATTTTCAAGACGATGTTTTGACAAAGTTCTCTGATGAAATACCTAAAGTAGATGTTACTCCAGATGATATTGGTTGGATTCAATATACTGGGGGAACAACAGGGCCACCTAAGGGTGCCATGCTTACTCATAGAAACTGCGTATCAAATATGAAATGTATTAATAAGTGGCTTCAATGGGAAGAAGCAGAAGGAATGTTACTTTCAGGATTTCCCATGTTCCATATTGCAGGGTTAACTGTATGTGAAAGTGCCCTTTTCTTAGGTTGGGGTCAAATCCTTATCGCTAATCCGAGAGATGCATTACACATTTGTAATCAAATTAAAACCTATAATCCTACCGTCCTCGTAAATGTTCCTTCGTTATATCAAATTTTAATTAATTTTAAGAAATTCAAACGATTAGATCATAGTAAATTAAGGATGTGTATTTCAGCAGCCTCTCCATTTCCAAAAGAGTCTCAAGAAAAACTTGAAGAGATAGTTGGTCAAGGAAAACTACTCGAACTCTATGGAATGACAGAACTCTCACCTGTTGCAACAATGAACCCTTCTATTGGCAAAAAAATATTGGGAAAAGTAGGATTACCTATTCAAAATGTCAAATTGAAAATCATTGACGCGGAGACTTGTGAAGAAATACCATTAGGAGAACCGGGTGAAATTTGCGTCGCAGGTCCATTAGTTATGCAAGGATATTACAATAAACCAGGAGAAACAGCTAAAGCAGTAGACAAAGACGGATACATGCATACCGGAGATGTGGGATTGATGGACGAGGAAGGTTATGTTCAGATTGTTGATCGAACAAAAGACATGATTATTGTCGGCGGATTCAAGGTTTTTAGTGCTAAAGTTGAGGATACTTTAGCCAAGCATCCTGCTGTTGGCTTGATCGCTTTAGTTGGTGAACCAAATCCTGATCGTCCTGGATCTGAAATCGTTAATGCATATATTCAATTAGATCCTGAATTTGAATATGATGGCAACGAAGAAGTATTGAAAGAAGATTTCATTAATTTTGCAAAGGAAAATTGCGCAGCTTATGAAGTTCCGAAGGAAATCCACATTATGGAAGATATCCCATTGACAGTTATTGGAAAAATTGATAAAAAAACTCTAAGAAAATAGTTTTTTTTATTTTTATTATTCTTTTTTATTTTAGAAATCATAGTTTAAAGGTCCATTCTCCTTTTTTCATGATTGACTCAATAGATCCATTTTTTAGTACTCCATCCACATTGAGGTCAGAAGAACCAACCATAAAATCTACATGAATGCCACTCAAATTCCCTCCCGCTTCTTTAAATTGATCGTCTGTCATGGTATCTCCACCATCAATACTTGTTCTATAAGCATAACCTAATGCAATATGACTCGCGGCGTTTTCATCGATCAAAATGTTGTAAAATAACTTTCCACTTTGAGATATAGGTGAACTATTAGGAACCAATGCAATCTCTCCAATTCGACTCGATCCTTCATCCGTGTTTAATAAATCGTTCAATAAAGAAATTCCTTGTTTTGCTATTACTTCTACTACTTTTCCTTCAGAAAATGTAAGTTTGAAATCCTCGACTAAACGACTTCCAAAAAAAAGTGGTTTTGAACTAGATACATAACCATTTACCTTATTTCTATCAGGAACAGTAAATATTTCTTCAGTTGGGATGTTTGCTATGAAAGTAATGCCATTTTTACTCACTTCAGAACCACTCAACCAGACATGACCATTTGGTAATCCAATCGTTAAATCTGTCCCAATTCCTTGTAATTTTAGAGCTGAATATTTCTTTTCTGTTAAAAAGGCTCCTCTCTTGTTTAACTGGTCAATATGGTTATCCCAATTTAATAGTGGATTATCATTTTTCACGCGACAAATTTCAAAGATCAAGTCCCAGAAGTATTCTTTTCTTTTTTCTTGAGGAATTTCGGAAAATAGTTTATTTGCCCATCCATCTATTGGAGCTGAAATCATTACCCAATTGGAGAAATTTTTACCGATTTTATCCAATAGTGACTTGATGTTTTTAAACATTACCTGTTGTGTGATAGAAAGTAGTTTAGAATCAATTTTATTAAAAATGTTTGGATCTTCAGCATATATGCATAAAATCGCATCTCCATTTTCAAGATATTTTACTGCAGTTTCACTCCTCCAAATTGGATATTCTTCAAAGGAATCGCGAGGAGCATGTTCATAACGAGTTAATTGAACTTGATCGTCTCTCCACATCACATCTACTAATTTTGCTCCTCTTTCGTAAGCCTTTTTCACTATCAATCTTATGAAGTAAGCAAGTTCTATTGGAACTCCGGGATCAAAAGGTGACATTATCAACAAACGTTGATTTGGTTGTAAATTTAATGCTTTTTTGACAATGACCTCAACATAGTTGTTTAGATATTTTTCGTGTTTTTCAAATATTTTAACCACCATCAAAATTGTTAATTAATAATTATCTTTTTTAGGTTTATAAATATTAAATTTTAAATTTTTGAAATATGGATTCCTATTTTTATAAATTTTTTAGCAAATTTCAACCAAAATCAAACTTTTTATTAGAAAGAATTACAATATATCATAACGCGATTTTTAAATCGCACAAAAGTTATTTGAAATACGTGAAAAAAATGTCGTATAATAGTAGATTTTGGAAAGAAAAATCATATGATAAAGGGATTCATGATCTTGATCCTAAAGAATTTGAGACATCTTATACCGAATTGATAAGAAGTACTTTTGAAAAAGTCCCAGATAAAATTGCAATGGCTTTTTATGGGACTGAAATTAGTTATGCCAATCTAGATAAACTTTCAAATGAATTTGCACACATGTTGATAGAACATGGATTCAAAAAGGGAGATGTTATCGGTCTTAATACAGCTAACATTCCTGAATATGTTATAGCGGCTCTTGGAGGTTTAAAAATAGGTATGATAGTGTCTGGTGTTTCTCCTCTCATGTCTGCAGTACAAATCCAATATCAATTAAATGATCTTGGATCTGGTGGTAAACAAGTTGCGTTACTCACACTTGATGCCGTGTTCGCAGGTCACATTACCAAGATAGCTTCAAAGCTACCGTCACTAAAGCTTGTAGTAACCACAAGTGTAGCGGGATTCATGCCAAAATTCTTGGGTATTATGGGGAAATTATTAGGAAAGGTTCCAAAAGGAAAAGTTACACCCATTGAAGGAAAGGCAGTTTTAGAATATCACAAGGACGTGAAAGGGAAATATGCTGATACCTTACCAGATATTAAAGTAAGTGCTGATGATATTGCTTTTGTTCAATATACCGGTGGAACCACTGGACCGCCTAAGGGTGCCATTTTAACGCATAGAAACTTTGTCAGCGATGTAAAAATCTTTCAACATTGGTTAAGCTGGGAATTTGGAAGCGGTACTGGTTTATCGGGATTTCCATTCTTCCACATAGCTGGTTTATTTACCTGCGCCAACGTCCTCGCTCTTGGTTACACGCAAGTTCTAATACCAAATCCGCGTGACACAGGGCATATCATTAAGGAAATGTTGAAATATCGACCTAATATCTTAGCAAATGTGCCTACATTATATCAAATGCTATTAAAAGATCCTAAATTTGAAAAAGTAGACAAAGATATGCTTGATTTTATAGTTTCTGCAGCTGCCCCTTTCCCTAAAGAATCACAAGAAATATTAGAAAGTATTGTAGGAGAAGGAAAACTCTTAGAAGCTTATGGAATGACGGAGACTTCACCACTATCATGCGCAAATCCATCCAAAGGTAAGAAAAAATTAGGAACAGTCGGATTACCCCTACCTAACGTCAACTTGAAACTATCGGATCCAGATAGTGGCAAAGAAGTACCTTTAGGTCAGCCAGGAGAAATCTGCGTAAAAGGTCCAATGGTAACCACGGGTTATTACAATAAACCAGATGAAACGAAAAAAGCCATCGATTCTGATGGTTATATGCACACTGGAGATATGGGTGTAATGGATGAAGATGGTTACGTTCGTATAGTTGATAGAACGAAAGATATGATAATCGTTGGGGGATATAAAGTATTTTCTGTGAAAGTTGAGGATACTCTTACCCAGCATCCTGCAATAGGAGCTATAGCTACAATCGGTATTCCAAATCCTGATCGTCCCGGTTCGGAACTTGTAAAAGCTTACATTCAAATCGATCCAAATTTTGCGTTTGATGGAAATGAAGATGCATTAAAGGAAGATATTATCCAGTACGCAAAAGATAATTGTGCACCTTATGAAGTCCCGAAGATATTAGAATTCACGGAGGAACTTCCACTAACTTCAGTCGGGAAAGTGGACAAGAAAGCTCTTAGAGCTTCAAAATAATATTTTAATTATAATTTTTTTCTTTTTTCTTTTCTTTGTACAGATCTAAATTATTTGAAAGTAAAATTTAAAAAAAAAATATAAATTTTTAATTTAGCCTTTTTGTTTCATCCAGCAGTAAATACCCAGAACTATATAGATAATAACGATAACAGTATTGATTATTGTGTTCGTAGTGGCCATGGCAGGTAAAGTTAATAATGCTAATTCTAAAGAATTAATGATTAGCACCATTATTAACCATGTCAAGGATAATTCGAATAATATTTTTATTTCTTCCCATTCCTTTTTAAAATAAGATAAAAGTGCAAATAAGCCAAGAACTAAAAGTGTTCCTCCAAAAAATCTGAAGTACACGGGGTCGTTAAATGGCCACTCAGTTAAATCGTATATATAAATATCGGAAATCACCAAATAGAGAAAAGCAAAAATAAAACCTCCTAATGCGTACAAAAGTAAGGTAATTTTGGTAAATTTTTGAATTTCAGTCATTATATTATGCCTTTTTATTTCAATTTTAATAAATTTATATTAGATTTCAACCAATAAATTTACAAAAGTGTAATATTTTTCAGAATTTATAAAGATATCTTGTTTTTTAAATTTTAAACTGAGAATCGAAGTATCTTTTTAAGTGATTTATAGCAATTTTTCAATTACAATTTGTACGATTTTAGGCATTACATCACCGATCCTCTCATGAAGCACTACTTCTGCGTGATCATCCATGTCAGTTTCTTGTATGTTAATAATCACCAATTTAGCGCCATTTGACAACGCTTTACGTGGATAAAATGCTACAGGATATACCAGGAGAGAAGATCCCAAAATCAACAATAAATCGCAACCAGATAACATTTTTTCTGCTTCAATTAATGTATCAGAATGAAGTGGTTCCCCAAAAAATATTGCATTAGGTTTTAACAATCCTTGACACACCTCACAAGAAGGACTTCTATTACTTTTAAGTACTTGATCTATGAGTTTTGTGATAGGATACACGGTGTGGCATCGCATGCATATTGCTTCATGCGCGGTTCCATGTAACTCGATAACATTTTCAGTTTTGGCACGTTTATGTAATCCGTCAACATTTTGAGTGAGAACTCCCCTAAGTTTGCCTAATTTCTGGAGTTTCGTTAGTGATTTGTGCCCTTTATTAGGTTTTGATTTGAATATACTCACGCCCATTTCTAGCATAAACTTCAAATTTTTTCCCGTATCCGATACATAAGAATGAATGCTTGCAAACTCATCAGGATTCACTTTTTCCCATAATCCAATACCTGGGCTTCTAAAATCAGCTATTCCGCTTTCAGTACTCATACCAGCACCCGTTAATGCAATAACATTCTCTGAATCAATTATCAATTGGGCAATCTGTTGAATTTTATTTTCCAAATCAACCATGCAATTATCTCCTATCTTTAATAAAAATACATCAATAAATAGAAAAAATATATAATATGTAATTTTTATTATTGATTATAATATTATAATATGTTTCAATATTATATCGTATAGTACATGAGGCACTAAGTTCTCACTTCAAAAATCATAGTAAAAATTCGTATGCATTAAGTCATTTTGAATAGAAAGGTGTTGGGTAATGTTAGAACATAAAAAATCATATATTTACAAAATTTGCGTTGTTGGGAACGGTGGGGTTGGAAAAACGTCGATGGTTCTTAGGTACTGCGAAGATTCGTTTAAAGAGAATTATCTAATGACTATAGGCTCAAACTTCAATACAAAGACTGTAGAATTAGCTGAATATCCACAGTTGCAAATTAAGTTACAGTTGTGGGATCTTGCAGGACAGAAACATTTCAGTTTTGTACGACCACCATTTTATCGGGGATCTACGGGTATAATTTATGTCTTTGATCTATCACGAAGATCATCATTTGTAGATCTAATGGAATGGAGAGTAGAAGTAGAAAAAGTGATAGGCCAAAAACCTTGTCTTATTGTTGGTAATAAATTAGATCTTGCTAGGGAAGGAAAGCGCGAAGTTTCAATTCAAGATGGAGAAGCTATTCGAAATGAATTTAAAGCTTTAAAATACTATGAAACCAGCGCAAAAGGAGGAGATTCAGTGGAAGAAGTCTTTAAAGATTTAACCCTAGAAATTTTGAGAACTGCTGGAAAAATCTAATTTTTAATAGATTATTATAGCATTCTTGAATTGCTAAAATTTTATTCTAAAATATAGAGCTAGAATAAGAATACAGGCTATTATCTGTTTTATGGAAATTTTAAACTTACAAATGGTTAAAGATTATTAAAAAAGAGGGTAAAAAAAAATTTTATGCTTTTAATTCTTTCTTTATTGAATTCAAGAATTTCTCTACTTCGTCCTTCGAAGCTTCGTGAAATTTCTTATCATCTGCTTTAATATATGAGAGTCTTATATTTTCTCTCGTTGGCTCTTCGTCTATCGATTCTATAAGCGCATTTAACGTCAATTTAATCGCCTCGTCAAAAGTCATTTCTTCTTTATAATTTTCAGTGAGATATTCTCTCGCCGTCGCTTCGCCGTTACCCAAAGCATACGCTTTATATGACCGATAAATTCCACTTGGAGATGTCGTGTAAATTTGAGTACCCGCACCATCTATCGCAATAAAAAACAGAGCACACCCGAATGGTCTGATTTTGGTTCAGGAACTAATTGTTCCAGAAATTTCCACCGTACTGGGTATACTGCTGGTTTATATCTGCGATTGTTTTCACCAACATATTCAATCGGACAGGTTCATCGTAAGTTAAGCGAAAAGATTGGGCTTGTACTCGCGCGTAATTAATTAAGGCACGCGAATCTGCATGTAAACCAGAAATTGCAACTCCAATATGTTCATCGACTTGGAAAATCTTATCAATTGAATCAGCTTTCATTAATGTCGAGGGAATCTTAATTTGAGCTGCTAAACACACGCAATCATTTGTTTTTACTGCAACGGCTAGTGTCCCACGCCTTACTGCCTCTAAAGCATATTCGACTTGAAATAAACGCCCTTCAGGTGAGAACACGGTCAACGCGCGATCGTAAGTTCGACCTCCGCCTCCAAACATTCTATAATCACACCTTCATTATTAGTATATATTTTTAATTATGTGATAATATTATCAAGACAATTTTAATTTATTGTTTATAAGCTAAAAATTGGTGATCTTGGAAATTTCACTAAAAATCCTTGATTATTAGAAAAGATAAAATCATAAAAAAGGTACTAATTTCCATTTTTAAAAATAGTTTTACCCTTTAAGAATTTCACAAGTCTATACATCATAAAGAAGATTTAACATTTGAATAATTAATCAAGTTTTAACAAAGTATCATAACAAAATCGCTTTAAGACTCCCTTATTTTTCAAATTAAGAAAAAAAAATTATTGTAATACCAATATTATGCTTACAGGAGATTGATATATAATCATCCCATCAACAATTAAGGTCCATTTTGCGTATATGATGACATTCCCAATCGATGGAGCTAAGTAACCAGTTAATTGTATTCCTTCCCCAAAGTAAAGAGTTGTGTTCAATATTGTAAAATTCACTCCAGTAAATGAATCGGTATTAATAAAGAATGTATACGTTGAATTTTCGAGAGGGTATAAGTCATGAGGAACATATAAGCTATAGTTAACATCATTTGTTGTTGAAGTATAAATCGATAGATTAACCGAGACATCCAAACCCGGAGCAGAATAATTAGTATCCGTGTTGTACAGTGAAACTGTGAATTGAGCAGGATTGTTGGGATAGTTAATCGAAGTTTCAATATCAAAATTGTATGTTAATGTAAGATTGGAAGAGCCTATTACTTCTGATATATTCAAGTTCAAATATGCTTCTGGAGCGTTTTTTCCGTATCCAACGTTTCTAGTCTGCGCTTCAACAAATCCCGCCAGTTTTAATTGTGTTAAAGCCCCAGAAGTACTGTAAGTTGGGATGTAGTAATATATTGACCCTGCAAGAGGATAGAGTAAGATATTTCCATTTCGTGCTCCCGCTATTAAAGAGATCTGTTGCGTAGCTTCTGATGTATAAGTTGAATTTGCTGATTGTGGTCCTAAATAGCTAGTAATAGAATTTCTCGTATTATAAAAGACAGCTTCTCCAAAGTGATCACCATGTCTCACGACGTACATTCCCGCAAGTATGTTTGCTGTATTTCCTTGATATTCAACGAGATCTAAACCAACGTATTCAATCCCCTTACCTAGATCAGATTCAATATAGTATAGATCTCCCGCTCCTGGACTTTTATAAAAATCTACCTGACTTTTCCATGTTGTTGGGTTTTTCACATGATACGTGTAATCAGCGTTAAGTTGTTGTCTGAATAACGCCTCTGGATATCGTAGTTGACTTTTTAACCAAGCAGTTTCATTAGTAAAGGTTTTCCAGTCATATATTGAATTCGACATGTAAATGCTCCATAATGGTGCTGTGGGATCATTAATTTTGTCTAATGAAGGATTTTCATAGAAAGTCATATCCCCATTAACAACATCAACTAAGCAAACACCAAGGAATCTTAAAACTGGGGTCATTGCATAGGAACCAACATTCATGCTGGTATATATTGAAACTGCATAATATAACTTTCCCCTTGCGATATCAAAGACTAAATACGTATCTTTGTCAATGGATAATTGTGGAAGTAGGATATCGCTAACTCTTGTTTTCACGTTTCGATTGATTAAGTAATTGTTTTCTGGGCTAGTTGAATATGCGATGAGCCCAAGATTAATCTTTTTCCAAAAACCTTCTAATCCTGTTAACGTTCCATCTGGTTTTGATGAATACTTGTGAACGTAATTCGTTTCATTTCCGGCCCATTGAGTTCCCAATAAAACATCCGAATCAAAAGCTCCTATTATTCCTTCTTGAGAGCTAGTTCCAATAGTTTCTTGTAAGTACATTGCACTTTCACTTTCTCCAAAAAACATGGGATAATCTTGAGTAATGTTAAATTCTTGAGTAGTATTAATTAATTCACCAGAAAATGTATCCATGGCTAGAAATCCCTCTACATGATCCAAAAGTTCTGTGCTTCTTTGAACCGGATCTCCAGTAATTTGACTAAATCGAATTGTTTTTGGAGCAACCCAATATTCTTTGCCGTTAATATATACGATATCAGCATCAGCTAATCCTTCATACGTGGATCCTATTGATGCCGCTAGATAACGAACCGTAAATGTTTGATCATATTGTCTTACTAGAGATACCATTTTTTGATCAGAAGTTGTTGTAGAAAGACTGAAATTTTCCATATTTCTTTCCGCAAACATTCCTAATCCGGCAGAATCTGTAGTCCAATCCACTTCTCTTTGATATTTCTTAACCCATTGTTGTTGGAGCCAAACACTATTATCATTTAAAGTTATTGAAGGACCGATGCTTATGAATAAGGGTACAACTAAAAGGATCATCAAAAGAAATCCTACGTAGCCCAACTTTTTGACTTTTGGCAATGTGATAATATAATTTTTCGAGTCACGAGAATAGTTAGATCTTCCAAATAAGTAAATTAAAATTCCAAATATTGGAAAACTAATAAAACCTAAAACTACAGACCAAAGTTGGATTAAATTTATTCCATCTAATGATTGTGTTGGAGTAGTAAAAAACCATAATCCAAATGCGAGACCTATAAATATGAATATATTCGCAAGAGCATAATAATCGTTTCTCCTTAGATATACATTTCTAACAATGTTGAGTATAACTCTGAAAATTACCACTGAAAGCGTGAAATATATAATAGGCAGGATTAAATTACTGTAAATGTATATCGTGATATAATCTTTACTCGCAGAATTAAATAGTACGCTAAATGCATCAGAAATAATTGTGGGGTTAAAGTTCAAGTTTCCATTTTCGATTAAATAAGCAACCCATGAAAAAGAGGAATTATTAAAATCTAATAGAAAACCTAATAAGTAGAAAAGTACAAAACCAACAGTCCACCAAAAGAGTAAACTTTTAACATAAGATGGTTTACCAAATCCTAAACGAGTTCCAATAGTAGTCAAGAATGTTTTATCAGGAGGGATTGACATGATGCTACATCCTATAAGCGCTCCAATTAAAGCAGTCTTGTTAAAAAAGAAGTTAGTTGCCCAAAAATTCAAAAAATACACATTAATAAAATCTGCATTTGCTTTATTTGAATATAATTGAGTTTGTAAGTTGATATCAGCATACCAAGAAGGCCAAAGCCAAAAGATAGATAGTGCTACTATCACGACAATTATGATAATAACATATAATAAGTATTTCCTAATTCGGGGTTTAGCTTTTAATGTCGTATAGTGATAACGCTTTGAACCTACTGGTTCATCATTATAATTATTTTTAGATATTCTTGACATAATTTTTTTTGCTTAAAATTAAATTAATTAATTTCCTTTAGTTTTTAAAAGAAATTGCTTTAATATAAAAGATAATTATTACCTAAAATAAGAATGTTACTGGAGTGACTTACATGGCAAAAAAAAAGAAGATACGCGAAGATTTTGAAATCGTTTTTAAAAGTGGAAATGAAAGGGAAATAAAAAAGATGTTAGACAAGAATCCTTGGCTGCTTGACGAGGTATCTTCTCAATTCGATGAAACAATGGGCATTCAAGAGCAAATTGTAGCTGCTTTGGGAGTGATGGAAGATGAATTGGGAAATTCTGTTCCAATTGATGAAATATCCTTTTGCTTGAAAGTTGATTTTGGAGTTACAAAAAACGAAGAAGAAGTAAGAGAGATTTTGCTCGCTGTAGAAAAAATTGGCTTAGTAAAAAAGGATATGAACGGTTGGAGTTTAACTAGTCAAGGCGGAAAGGTTTGCGATGATTTTTTAGTCAAAAAACATGAAATAAATTGAATCTTAACAAGATATATTCATTTTTACATGAGTTGATAATCAGTTTATCAATTGCAATTTATTATTAAAGTTTATGGAACAATAATAAGTATTATGTCATTTATTCAATTAAGAAATTCTATTACTAAACATTATATCAGATGATAGAGATGGACGAACAGAACGAAAATAGGAATGAAAAAGAATCTCATGGAGAAGAGGTTTTTGATCCCACTAAAGAAGCTTTTTTTTCAGATATGGATGATATGCAAGAAGAAATTATGGCTGAAGCATATGAATTAGTTAAACATGCGTTAACACTATTGGAAACATATTATTTTGATGACTCGATAGAAATAATGAGGCAAGCAATAGGTCTTTATGAACAAGTTAATCGAAAACAAGAGGTGGATGCGTTATATGCAAAAATCTCCGAAGTTCAAATAATGAAAGAAAAACGCTTTAGGGAGGAAGAATTCGAGGTAGAAGTAGCTGATGAAGAGCTCGTCCAAGAAAAGGAAATTGTTGAAGATAAAAAGAAAAAACTCGAAATATTGCTCAGTGAAGCAAATGAATCAATCCAGAATGATGATTTTGATAAAGCACTTGACATTTATGATGAAATGGCTTTTATATATCAACAACTGAATGATGCTCAAGGTCAAGAACAATTGAATAAAATCATTGAAGACTGTTATAACAAAAAGGCTGAGTATCTCCGCCAATTAGATGTCTCTGATATTTCAACTAAGGAATCAAATGTCAATAAATTGCAAGTATTTGAAGAGACAAAACTAAAAGAGGATCAAATTTCTTCCCAAGCTTTAGAATTAGTAGGAAAAGCTTCTGACCTTGCAAAAGGATTTTTGTTTGATAAAGCATTAAAACTATATCAAGAAAGCGTTAAGTTATTTGAAGAGATTAATTGGGTAAATGAAGCTAAAAAAATAAAAAAAATAATAGATGAACTCCAGGAACAACAAACTCTCGTTGAAGAGAAAGCAGAAAAAGCTAGAGTAGAACGAGAAAGAGTAAAGCAAGACACTTTAAGAAAAGAAGCAGAGATGATTGATCATTCCAAAGAAATCGAAGAGATGCAAGTTCAAGCAAAAACTCTGAGATTAAAAGAGCGTTCCGAAAAAAAACAGGAAGAAGATGAATTTCGATTGGAGATCAATAATAAAATAGACTATGCGGAGAAAATAGTGAGAGAATATGAACTAGGAATGAAAAAAGCAATAAAAAAAGGTTCAATTTTAAAACAATCAGTTTATCCTGAAGTTATTACCATTTACGAATCAATTAAAGAAATAGTGAGTCAAAAGGGATGGAATGACCAAGCCAAAATATATGAAAAACAAATTGAATTATATAAAAACAAGCTTCATCAAGATTTCAAACTAAGGGAGATTGAAGCTAAAAAAGATGAAAAACAAAAAACCTATGAAGATTCACTTAGAGTAACTAAAAAAGATGAAAAAAATCTTTTACCTTCCTTAAATGATGTGCGTTCAGTAGAATTACAAGAAAAAGAATTTAAAGTGACTATCGACAATTTAACTAATTCAGCTGAAAAAATGGCACGAGAATATGATATAGCTTTTAAAGCGGCAATAAAAAAAGGAGAGTTAGATATAGAATCAAAATACCCCGAGATATTAGAAATTTACACTCAAGCACGAACTCTTGTATCTCAAAAAGAATGGAGTGAAGAAGCTGCCGTTTATTCGACCCAAATAAAAAAATATACTGATCTATACAACAAGGAGCTAAAAATACGCGAGATTGAAGCTCAAAAGCTAGAAAAAGATAAACAATTTGAAGCAATGCATAAGATTCAAGTAAAGGATGCAAAGACAGATACCAAAATTCAAAACATGAGAACTCTTGAAAAAGATAGGATCAAGCAAGAGGACGTATTAGAATTTCGCCAGCAGATTGGTGCAATGGTTAAATCGGCTGAAATTATGGCACGAGAATATGATATAGCTTTTAAAACAGCGATAAAAAAAGGAGAGTTAGATATAGAATCAAAATACCCCGAGATATTAGAAATTTACACTCAAGCACGAACTCTTGTATCTCAAAAAGAATGGAGTGAAGAAGCTGCCGTTTATTCGACCCAAATAAAAAAATATACTGATTTATACAACAAGGAACTAAAAATACGCGAGATTGAAGCTCAAAAGCTAGAAAAAGATAAAGAATTTGAAGAATCAAAAAGAATCCATAAAGAAGATAGTACACAAGCTTTTCAATTAGAGAAACTTGACCTCATAGATGAAAAGCAGCAAGAGGATGAAAATTTTGAAAATTATATTGATGATATTATCAATTCAACTTTAAAAGAAGTAAGAGAGTATGAAATGGCAATTAAGAGAGGTCAATTTGATAAGGATTGTCCATATTTAAAAATCAGTGAAACATATGAAGATATATACAGACAAGTTTATAAGAGGGGATGGAAAGAAGAAGCAACCCTATATAAAAATCAAGTTGTTTTATTTCGAGAAAAGTATGAGAAAGATAACCGATTAAGAGAATTAGAGTTAGAAAAAGTTAAAAAACAAAATATCTATGAAGATTCTTTGAAAGTTAAAGACGATTTAAAAACAGCAAATTTGCAGAAATTACAAGAATTAGAAGAAAAAAGAAGTGAAAAAGATATCCAACTCAATAAAGCAATGGATCTAATCAATGAAGCTGAGAATGCAGTTAGAAGTTATGAGCTGACTATTAAAAAAGATATTTTACTCCTTACGAGTCCGTATGATGATGCAATCCTAAAATATGAACAAGCTCAAAAAATATTTAAAGATATCGAGTGGACTGACGAATCAAACCGTTTATTAACCACTATTAAATTTTATAAGGAAAAAAAGGTCAGAGATGATAATCTTAGAAATTTAGAGATGCAAAAACTAGAAGATGAGAGGAAATTGGTGATTAAAACTGATCAATCATTTAATAAAACAGCAAATTTACAGGAAATGAGTGCTTTAAAATTCGAAACTAGCAAAAGAGAAAAAAATTCTGAAGTGGAATCCATCTTCAATGAAATTAATGAAGCTGAAAAAATTGCTAAGAACTATGATCTTGAGATTAAGAAGGGAATTTTAAATGTAGAATGTCCCTATGAAAAAATTATTGAAGTATATCGAGGAGCAAAACTTAAATTTGAACAAATCGGATGGACAGATCAAGCAGCTAAAATAATAAATTCCATTTCTTATTATCAAGAGAAATTAATTTCTGATAAAAATTTAAGGAATTTAGAGAATGAAAAATTACATAAAGAGGATGAAGAGTTTCAAAAACAAAAGTTAGAAACTAAATTAGCACGTGAGGCTGAAGCTGAATTGATGAAACAAAAAGTTCAGGCTCTCGAATTAAAGAAGCAGAAGGAAAGAGAGTATGATTATAAGAAAGATCAAGCTTTTAGTATGATGGATTTAGCAAAAAAAGAATTAAAACTTAACAATTTTGAGACAGCTATTAAATATTACAACGAAAGCGAAAAAATCTTCTCAGAAATTAATTGGAAAGAAGGAATTCAAATGGTAAAAGGCTCTATAAATGCTATAAAGAAGAAGCAAGAACAATTAGAATATGAAAGAAATTTAAAAATACAACAAGAACAAGAAGAATTGCAGTATATAGCCCAAATAGATGAAAAAATTTCAAAAGCTCAGGAACTAAAGAAAATGCAAGAAGAACAAAAACGACAAGAATTTCTGGTTACCCAACGTCAAAAGGAACAAGAACAATCCATTTCTGAACAAGCATACAAATTGTTAGAAATAGGAACTGATTTTAAAGAACAAAAAAAATTTGATGAAGCTTATGAAAAATATATTATGGCAAGAGATTTATTCGATAAACTTAATTGGCATCATGAAGTTAGCCGTATTAATAATGATTTGCTATTTATATTAAAGAAAGAAAAGAAACAAACTGAAAAATTAAAAGCTTTAAAACAAGTGAAAATCGAAAAAGTTCAAGAAATTGAAGCTCTTTTAAAAGAAGCGGAAATAAAAAGGAATGAACAAGAAATAATAAAGAAAGAAGAAAAAAGAATTAAACGAGAAGAATTTATCAAAGAGGAGTGGGAACGAGCAAATGGAATTCTAAAAGATTTAAAGTATAATGAGGCTATTGTAGTTTTGAAAAAAGTAGCAAGAAAATTAAAAAAGATAGGGAAGGAAAAACTTTTGAAACAGGTAAACAAACAAATAGATACACTAGTTTCAGCAAGTCAAGTACCGATAATTACAACATATGATGTTAAAAAGGGTGAAAACATGGAAAAATTTGAAATGTCCTATCGAGGTTTAGATTCTGCTCAAATATCGCTATCGAAAAATCAACGCAAGCGGGCAATTTCAGAATTAAATGAAGTTAAATTTAATCTTCAAGATACTTTAATCGGAATATCTTTAATTCCTCTAGTTGAAAATACTATTAATTCTTTGAAGAGTGAAGTTGATGGGAAATCGAGTATTTCAACGATAGCTACCCTAAAAAAAATAGAAGAACCCGCTGGAAATGAAGAAGATTTAAAATCTCAAATTTCTAAAAGAAGAGCAGAGAGAAAGATGCGAATAAAAGAACTTCTTGAAAAGAAATAAAAAAAATGAAAAAAAAGGGTGATTTTAGATTAAAAAGATAAATTTAACGGTATTTGCTCCAGATCCTGAAAAAGTTCTTTCAAAGGGTTTGAATTATACCATAAACATCCAAGATGACGGCACAATTATAGACGCGATAAGCAATATTGATAAAAAAATGATGACTAATCCAGAAAAATCGATTTTTCCCTTATATAAAGGGTTAATCCACTGTTATTTGCAATTAATATGGAATGCAGAGGAAAATAACATTTATGAAGATTGTGGTGTGGATGCGTATGGACCAAACAAAGAATTCATACCATTAAGGGAAAATATCGAGTTCAATTTATATTCAAATAGTAATATAATAATTACCGCACATGCTGATTGATGAGCAGATAATTTTAGAAAAAGATTAGATTTCGCAACATTTAAGAGGACTATTATGAAGAAATACGGAAAAGAAAATGAAACATTTGCTCATTATTTTGAATTAAAAAGAAATATTTGATAAAATTGGATGAAATCTTTCAAAAAATGCTAGTGAAAGATTGACAATAGGGCTGTACCCTATATTATTAATTTTTTAAATGATTTTAAATTCAGATCTTGACAGGATAAGAAAATAATAGAGAGAAATTCAGATCAGAGAGAAAGACGTGAATAAAAGAACTTCTTGAAAAGAAATAATAAAAAAAATGAATAAAAATTAAAAAATTTCTTGAATTTCTGTTTCCATCTCAGACTCTAACACACTAGGGTTTAAATTTCTCCTAACTGATTCTTCTATAAGGTATTCTGTCTTGATTAAATCTCTTATACCCACTCTTATAGCTTCTGATCGATTAGGAAACTTTCCTTCAGCAACCAATATTTCTAAAACTTTTAAATATGATTCTGGTAAATTTACTGAAATTAACTTCATTTTCTATTACTCCAATAATTTTTTGAATCAATAATATCACAGAGATATATATAGTACAATGGATCGTTTACCTTTAAAAAGCTTGCTATGGAAAATGACCCCCAGTAAGTCGACATAAATGAAAGAGTTGTAGTTTTATTTCGACATTAAATTTTCTGATTAGGTGAGGTAATCGTAGTAAAAAACTGTGAATTTTTTTAAGTTTTAGAAATTCTTTATATTTTAGAAAATTATTTATAATTTGCCTTATATATAGGGGTAACACATAATATGTAATAACACTAAGTATTAAAAAAAATGAGGTAAAAATAATTATGGCTGATATTAAATCTCAATTAATGGAGCATTTAGAAAAAGGTGGTGATTGGGAAAAAATGGAAACTCCTGTTGAAGGTGTATATGTGGTTAAAGCTCCAGCCACAAAAACAAAACCTTCAGTGCTATATTTAGAGATAAATCCTCTTAAAGATGATGGTAAACCAATGAAACGAAAAGGATTATTCGTTAGCAACAAGGAGATGTTTGTTAAGTTCATGGATGTCCTAAATGATGATAATACATTTAAATTAATTCAAGAACTTGAACAAGTGAATCCAAAAACTGTCGGAAAAACGAAAAAATTAGAAATGTAAAACTTTTCAGATTACATTTTTAGTTTTTAACCAATTAATTAGAGTAAATTTAAATTAAAAAAGAATTAAAATTAATTATAGAATATATATTAGTTTAAATAATATTGGAAGGTTGAATATAATTATGGTTGATGAAGATGGTAAGCATTGCACTCAATGCGGAGGCGATTCATTTCGATTGGCCCATGATGAATGGATGGCTCGAACATTCAGATTTGTTGAAAAAGGTCAACTAAAGATGTGTGAAGGATGCGGTGCTAAATTCTTGGTTTGTCAAAAATGCGGATCACTTTTCACAAGGGTACATCCTGCTTTAGAGGCCTGGGAAGTTAATCAAAAGTGTCCTGTTTGTGGTTATGAAGACCCCGATGTAAAAGCATGGGATGGCGTATCAGCTCGTTAATATAAAATAACCCTTTTTTTGAGCAAAATTCTCATTTTGTAAATAAAATTACCTTGATTTTATTTTGATTACAATCTCAGACAAAATTTGATTAATATCGCAGATTACAATTATATTTCGCTTAAAAATAAAAGTGAGTGAAGATTAAATGCAACATATTTTATTAAGCACGCATGAAGAACATTTAAATTTTGAAAGTGTATTAAATATTTTATTGATAAAATAAGATACGAGCGTAAAGATATCATGAGAGATATTATAATCGAGATCGCAACTCCAGAAAATATCGATTCTTTAGAAAACCTAACAAGAGAATTAGTAGAATCTTTAGGGCAGAAATTTGATCCAAAACGTTTTGATTGGGGAATAAGGCGCAGAATTTTTGACAGTTTGCAGCGCCATGGAATATTGATCGCTGTTGATAAAGAAAAAGAAAATGAGGTTGTTGGAATGATCATTGCTGAATTAAGGATTGATCCTTTTGGCACTTCTGAAGGATATATAAAACAGGTTTTTCTTAAGGAGGGGTATAGAAAGCTTGGGATTGGTGAATTATTATTGAAGAAAGCGATAGAACATTTACAGAAAATAAAAGTAGAAAAGATTAAAGTTAATATAAAAGATGAAGCTAAAGAAGCAGCTTCCTTATACTCAAAAATGAATTTCAAAAAAGTTTATGAAGTATTGGAGTTAGATCTTACGGGAAAATAGTAAAGATAAGTTAGAACGTAAAAGTGAGTGCATTATTGATTGATTTAGAGACACCTTGGGTTGAAAAATATAGACCGAAATCCTTTAGTGAAATTGTAAGTCAGAATATCGCAATCAATAATCTAACAGAATTAGTTTTAAAACAAGACATACCGCACATGATCTTCACTGGTCCTGCTGGCACGGGAAAGACAAGCACGGCATTAATCATCGCAAGATCTATGGTGGGAGAAAATAATTACCATAGAAATGTGTTAGAATTGAATGCATCCGATACCGTAAGGATGGATTATGTTAGAACCGTAATCAAGAATTTTATCGATCATTCAATGATAATTAAAAACAAATCCTTAAAATTCGTGATTTTAGACGAAGCAGATAACATTCCGGGTCAAGTCCAACAAGCACTAAGAAGGATTATTGAAAAAACATCAACTTCGGTAAAATTTATTTTATTGTGTAATTATATTAATAAAATTATAGATCCCATCATTTCTAGATGTGCTGTATTTAGGTTTGCAAATTTGAGTAAAGAAATGATTATAAAGAGATTAAAATTCATCTCAAAGCAGGAGAATTTAAAAATTCCAAAAGATAAATCAGATGAATTCTATGCTACTCTTTATTTCATTTCAGGTGGAGATTTAAGAAAAGCAATCAACACGTTACAGATGTCGGTTGCCCTTGAATTAGTAGATAATTTAGATTTAGATGAGTTATTCAAGATTTCAGGATATATTGATAACAACACGATGAAGAAATTAGTTGAAATTTTAAATGACTGCCAAGTAGGAAAAGTTAAAGATCTTTTAAGTTCAATTGAGAATTTTGATAGCAGAAATTTTATTCGTCAAATTGTTGAAATTTTACCGGAACTTAATATAAAACAAGAGCAATACCCATTAATCAATGCATTTATTGGTGAAATTGACTTTCGAATAAGTCAAGGTGCAGATGAAAGAATGCAGATGACAGCTTTATTATCAGAATTAATCGCTAATATTACTAATGAATAATTTCGAGAGAGGAGGATAATTTGGTAGAAAATATTCCAATATGGAGGATTAAGTATTTACCTAAAACTCTCGATGAAGTATGCGGAAGATCTATAGTAAAAAATAGATTAAAAGAATACATTAAAAGTGAGAATTTCCCTCATTTACTTTTACTTGGATCAGAAGGTATTGGTAAAACAACTATTGCAAATTTATTCTGTCAAGAATTCTTAGGTTCATTTTATGAACCTAACTTTCAGATTATATATGCTGACGTTCCTTTAACTAGTGAAGAGCGTGATAAGGCTCGATCGGAAGCTCATTATTCAACTGGTAAGCTAGGTCGTTTGGCAGGAAAAACGATTACAACTCCAGCATTCATTCAAGTAAAAATCAAACCTTTTGTAAGAATAAAAGCATTGGGGGATGTACCATTTAAAATATTAATCGTGAAGAATTTTGAGGTTCTAGGATCTAATCAGCAAGGATTTAGAAGATTGATGGAGAGCTATGGTTCGAACTGTCGCATGATTCTAATTTCACATAATGTCTCTGGGATAATAGATCCAATTAAAAGTAGATGCCAACTTATTATGATTCCTCCTGTAGATATTAAAGATTTCAATACTTTGATCACAAACGTCGCTAAAAATGAAAATTTAATGATAGATAACGGAACCATAGAACATTTATATAAAATTACAAATGGAAAAATAGCAAAAGCAATAGATTTACTTCAAATTACTTCAATCAGTGATAATACTGTAAGTACCGATAATCTATATGAAAACTCAATGATGCTTCAAAAGGATCTGATTCGGAGTCTTCTGTTAATGACTTTGAAGGGACAGTTTGATAAAGCGAGGGATTTATCTCGAAAAGTCCAATCAAATTATAAATATAATGTTCAAGAATTATTTTTATTGCTTTATAATGAATTAACAAAGATCCCGCTTGGTACCTATGCCCTTTCTAATCTTATAACTATGATAGCAGATGCAGATTTTCGTGCAATAGATGGAAATGATTCAGACATCCAGATTTCAAACTTGATTTCCAAATTGTGTTATTATTCAGAATTCTTATAGGAGAAGAATATGAGTGAATCATCATCAAATAAGATGCCTTGGGTAGAAAAATATCGCCCAAAATCAATGAGTGAAATGGCATTGCCTTCAGCTAAATTAAAGGGGCATAAAGTTGAGTTAGCAGAAGAATTGAGAAAATTTATCAAGACTTTTTTTAAAGAAAAGAGGTATAATAATGAGAAAAATAGGAAAATCAAATCATTTAACCGAATTCATGTTGAAAAAGAGCAAGAAAAATTATTAACTTTATCTCCAGAAAAAGTAGCAATATTGATGGAAGGACCACCAGGCGTAGGAAAGACATCTATAGTGTATGCTCTTGCAAACGATTTAAATATGGAAGTTATTGAAACTAATGCATCTGATGTTAGAACTAAAAAGACTCTAGAATCGAAATTAAATGAAACGGTAAAATCCAAAGGAATTATGGATTTTATTTCTGAATCTAAGGATAAAATTATTTTAATTGATGAAATTGATGGACTTTATGGAGTAACTGATAAGGGTGCCGTGCCAACAATTTTAAATATTATTGATACCACGCAATTTCCCATAATAATGTGCTCAAATGAATATAAACAAAATTTACAACCACTATATAACAAAATATATAAATTAGAAATAAATCCATTATCCACGGATGAGATGTTAAGGATTGCAACCCGGATATTAAAAAATGAACATATTACTAAACTTAAGGAAGAAACAATAAAATCGATAATTGAGAAAAACCATGGTGATTTACGCGGATTAATTAATGATCTTCAAGGTATCAGTCAAGGAAGTGTTGGAAAACTCAATATAGATTTAATTAGAAGCTTAAATAGAGATAGTACTGAAGAAATCTTTTTATTAATAAGGGACTTGTTCCAAAAAATATCAACATTGAGAGATGCAAGGGCTTTAACAGATAAATCTGATGTTGATTATAATTTTTTATACAAATGGGTTAATGAGAACATCCCATCATTCATTAAAATGAATTCGGAGCTTGTTGAAGCATACGAGAATTTATCGATTGCTGATCAAATATTTGGTAGAATTCAAAAAACCCAAAATTGGTCCACTTTACCATATTTCTATGACCTTTTTGCTGGAGGAGTGGCAATATCTCGTAAAACTAAAGAAGATTATCAAGGTTTTAAAAAAGTTACATTTCCAAGATATAGATCAACGGGAATGTTTTCCTTAACTGCTAATGAACGTTTAGTTATAGAAAAGATCAAGAAAAAATATGATATTTCAGAAATTGAAGCAATCCAGGATTTTCTCCCATTTCTAAGAGTATTAGCTGGCACTACAAGGAAACAACATAAACTCATCAGTGACTGGTTAGAGTTGGATGCAACTGAAAAAAAAATTCTAAAAATTGATTCAGAAAAATAATTACTCATTTTTGAGTAAGAGAGATCATCGAAAATGTTCTCATTATAAATTAGAATTTTTATTTTTGGGTTAATTTTAATAAACTAGTATATATATATTAATAAATTTATAATAAAGTATCATAATTTCTGCACTAACTACTTTTCGATTTTTAAAATCGTATAATTCGATCTACCCAAATAATTAAAAATGGAATTAAATTTTACAACCTAATACTATTAAAAAGAAATTAAAGATGAAAATGGAAAGAGAACTACATGAAACAAAGGAAATAGCAACGTCAATGTCCAAAAGAACACGTTTAACTCTCGAAGTTACTGGTGCTGCATTGTTTGGCGCCATGTCGCTTGTACTTTCAGCATTCTTGACACCCATTATACCTAGAATTCCTGGTTGGGGTATTGCGATTATTGATCCTGTCTCAATCTTATGGATCACGTGTTTTTTAATCTTTGGACCTAAATCAGGATTATTGTGTTGCCTCATTGGAACTCTGGCTCTTTTCCCTTTTGATCCATTTACACCAATTGGTCCCTTGATGAAACTTTCTGCAACATTATCTCTAATCATTGTTCCAATTCTATTATTAAGACTATACAAAACCGAACCTGGTATTCGAAATAGTCAAAAATATAAAAAATTAAGCTCATATGTATTGACGGGGTCTTTAGGTATTATCCTAAGAATAATTGTAATGATGATATTTAATGCATGGTTATTTTTAACCTTATTTTCGAGCTTTTTGAATTCTCCACTCCTTGAATTCATTGGATTACCTTCTATAAGGGGTTGGAATGCCGTGGTGATTGGTGTGATTATTATCAATGCAGAAACCAGTCTTTGGGATTTAATTCTCCCGTATTTAGTGGTATATGGATTAAAGCTAGATCAAAAATATGAAATATGGTAGAAATGATATTACGACAACAGAATCAATTTTACAAATCATCTTCTTTTTTTATTTTTAAATAATTCAGTATTCAATAATGTTGAACTTTAAAATTTAAGATGAATTTCTTAAAATATGAATATATCAGCTGAAGTTCAAGATTTTTTATTGAAAAACGTAATTGAACGATTTCTTAGATATGTCCAGGTTTGGACTACTTCAGATAGTAATTCATCGACTCATCCCTCAAGTTTGAATCAACTTGATTTAGGAAAGATACTAGTTGAAGAATTAAAAGAACTAGATTTAGAAAATATAGTTCATGATGAATTTGGTTATGTATATGCTGATCTGCCTTCGTCGAAAGGATTAGAAAATGCACCACCTATTGGATTGATTGCTCATTTAGACACTTCTGATGCAGTAAGTGGAAAGGATGTTAAACCGATTATTCATAAAAATTACAAGGGCGTGTCTATCAAACTCCCAAATGTTGATGACCTAGAAATCACCTTGAAAGATGCTCCTGAATTGGAAGAATATATAGGACTTGATATTATTACTTCTTCTGGGGATACCTTACTAGGAGCTGATGATAAAGCTGGTATTGCTGAAATCATGACTGCGTGCAAAATATGGCAGAAATACTCCGAATTTACACACGGCCCAATAACTATATGTTTTACACCCGATGAGGAGATAGGAATGGGAACGGTTAAAATTGATAAAAGTCGATTACCTGAAGCATGTTATACATTAGATGGAGGAAAAATGGGGGAATTAGAATATGAGTGTTTTGATGCATGGCTCGCTCAAATTAAGTTCATAGGATTAAGTGTTCATCCAGGACATGCAAAAAACAAGATGATAAACGCTATTCATATTGCAAGCAGGTTTTTCAGCAATATCCCAGAATCAGAGAGTCCGGAACATACTGAGGAACGTGAAGGATTTTTCCATTTAAATCATTTACAAGGAGATGAAGAGGAAACAACTGCAAAACTTATCATAAGAGATCACGATTCAGATAATAATGAAAGAAGGATAAATTATATAAAATCACTTAAAAGCCTATTTGAGATTCGATATCCTGGTTTGAAGATCGAACTCAATTTATTGCATCAATATAAAAACATGTTAGTCTATATAGAAAAAAATAAACATGTTATTGAGATTGCAACGAAAGCTATAGAGGAAGCGGGATTAGAAGTCATTTCTCCCGCCATACGGGGTGGTACTGATGGTGCAAGGTTGAGTGAAATGGGAATTCCAACTCCCAATTTATTTAGTGGAGGATCTCTCTTTCATTCAAGAAAGGAGTTTATTCCAACAAAAGGAATGCTAAAGGCTACAGAAGTGATCCTTAATTTAGCTCGTTTATGGAGTTTAGAAAAAAAAAAATAATTTCCATCCCTATTTCTTTTCAATTATTTTAGAGAAATCAGTTACGGCAAAAATCACTATGCATATCGATAATAAAATCGATACATAAATGAAGGCCACCGTGTAGGAGAAATAGTTATAAATAAAACCGAATATTAAAGATTCACCGAGCGAGATTAACCCCACCGAAAGATAATAATATCCATAAGCCCTTCCCCTTTTATTCTTTCCGACAAGATCAGCAATATAAGCTCTCGAAATAGGATCAACGGATGCCATATAAAATCCAAACATTATCCATACTATTATAATTAAGATCAATGAAAAGAAATTAATATCAACGGGAACTGCTAGTATGATAGATAATACTAATAATATAGATAAACCCGTTATAATCACCGGTTTTCTCCCTATTTTATCCGATAAGGAACCCAAGAAGGGTGAAAGAACCATATAAACGATATTAGAAATCAAATATAGAACTGGTATGAAGAAATCTGCGAATAAGTAATCGATAGACCTTAGTTGTAAAAATGAAATATTAATGGATGCAAATTCGATTACGCCAAGGATGATTATTAACTTTATAAAGTTTTTATCAATTCGATCAACTTTCGGCACCTCAGACTGAAATTTCATCAATTCTGTAAGTTTTGTTGGATCAACATCTTTTATAAATAGGATCAAAATAATGGCAAAGATACCAGGTACAATTGAGAACAAGATGATTTGCTGATAAGTCCATGCAAAATATAGTAAAATGAATGCTAATACAGCTCCAAGAACTGCCCCAGAAGTATCCATGGCTCGATGAACTCCAAATGATTTTCCTTTCTCAATCGCATAATAGGAAATAAGCGTGTCTCTCGCGGATGTTCGAAGTCCTTTGCCAGCTCTATCTATAGATTTCAATCCCAATACAATTTCCCAAGAAGGACTGAAAGCCATTAATGGTTTTGAAAGGTTAGAAACTGTATAACCAGCTACCACAAATGGTTTTCTTCTATTAAATTTATCACTCATCCATCCCGATAATCCTTTTAGAATGTTTGAAATTGCTTCAGTTATTCCTGAAATGATCCCGATCGCAAATGCCGATCCACCTATCGAAATTATAAATAAGGGGAAAAAACTTTGAATTGATTCGCTAGAAATATCTGTAAATAAAGAAACTAACCCCAGCATAAATACTGGTATAGTTACTCCAAGTATTAAACGTGGTTTTTTTTTTGATTTATTATCTGAAGATTCATTTACAGCCATGATAATAGATAATGGTAATATGGATTTATTATTAAAAATTTATATTTTTTAATTTTTATAAATTTACAAATAGATGCAGTACTGCTCCAATTCCAAAAACATTTGAAATCACGGTTGCAAACATCAGTTGTATGATAGTGAAAGAACTCAAGATAACCGTCGAAAAACACTTTGTTTTCTCATAGATAAGGGTATTTTGGATTATAACGATTAAGAAAATCAAGTATGTGAACATGACTGAAGGAAAAAATGCCCATGATGATGTTAAAGTGATTAAATTAATCTGAACATAAGTAGCAATACCAATAATTACGTAACTTTTCTGTCTTTCTGATTTTAAAAAAGAAAGCTGAGGATAAATAACTTTTCGATAAAGGATTTCTAAAGAGAAGTATATTGGAAAGGCAATTATTGCAAACAATAAATTTAAGACATTTGATGGCCACATGAATGCAAATGGATATGAAAATGAGAAGAGCACGTAAACTCCAATAAAAAATGCGCTACAAAAGATGGCAAAGAGGAGGTTTTTGGGTTGAATTTGGGATTTTATAAGTTCAATAAAATTAAATCTTCGGTTTTCTTGGCTAAGTTTTTTTAAGTAAATTCTATATGCAATGATAGTATAGATGAGAGATATGTTTAAAGAAGCAATAAAAATTCCTGCTATTCCAAAAATCTGAGAAAATATTTCCCAATTTAAAATAAAAATTGTGGTATAGATAACGATCTTTATTCCTTGACGAAACTTTGTGAATTTAGAAACTTTGTTAGATTTTAATGAAGAAATATCAATTTGGGTATTGATACCAATAGGAAATGATTTTGCGGCAAATGATATCGTTAAAAGAATGATTGTGAATAAGAAGCCTAATGTAATAAATATGGATATATAATTTAAAAAGTACAATATGTGAATTGGTCCATTTATTGTTTCTGATTTAAAAAATTTTAATTCAAACCAATTTATCGAGTCAATTAATACGGCATCAGTGAAAAGTTGATGGGGACTTCCAAGTATGAACCCGCTTAAGGCAATCACCGCACAATTTGTTAAATTTTGTGCTTTTAACGCTTGATCCTTAAAACTCAATGCATCATCATTTACATGCATTATTATTAAGAGATTATGAGTATTGGTTTTATTAATGAGATTCACGGGGATATAATTAGCGTACTCTGGACTGATAATCCCGAGCTGATGGGGATTAAAATTTACCAAAGGAGCCCATGCTACCGTTACGTTAAAGCGAGGATCGAGAGCTTGATTCATTAATACTACCATTCCACCCAAGGAATGACCAATTAGACCGATTTGAGAGGTATTTACCCCAGAATAAAAAGGCATTGTTTCTAATTTATCTAATAATTTAGAACAATCTTCAGCGAGCGCCGGTGTATGTGTAACAGGATCGATATCACTAATTGTTCCACCACTTTCTCCATGTCCTTGATAATCCAATGCTACAACATAGAAACCTCGCCTAGATAACTCTATTGGAATTCTTAAATCAAAATCCCGTTGACTTCCAATTCCATGGCAATAAATAACTAGGGGACGAGTATTCTGAAAATGTAAGTCATTAGAGGGATAATAGAGATTCGCATACAAAGTCGAACCTGAAGATTCAAATTCAAC
>CAZBPC010000003.1:0-118576 GCA_964493715.1 uncultured archaeon | reverse complement strand
ACTACTCTTTTATCAATTTCAGGTTCTCCTACTGCTAAGACACTCATGAGGATTGTTACTACTCCTTCAAACTCTACATTTATGAATTTTATAGGTATTGGAAGAGAATTAAATGCACCAGACCTATGAGTGATAATGTAGGAATGAATTTTTGCGGTCTTTTTTGCCAAATCCGTCATATCAATGACAGTATTTTTCCTTAAGCAATCAGGACAATAGATCCTGAAAGGTTGATAAATTGATCCTTTTGTATCACATTTCTCATTATCACATCGGGTTGCCATCAATCTTCCCTTTCCCAAACTTTCGAAAAAAGGTGCTTCTCCGCCGTAGGAATGGATATATGTCATATCACGAGGGTTGGTAACACCAGCTAATTTCCCAGTATCTTTATTAAATATTGGTTGATTAGCCTCTGGAATATGAAATACACCTCTTGGCTTATATCTTCCATTCACAATATCAACAAATCCTTTTTCATTTTCTGTTTTAGGCATCTTTTAATCCTCCTTAAGTAAGTTATTTGGATCCATTAGTATTGTAGCAGTAACATGCGAACCAACTCCAGCGTGACTTATTGCTAAACCTCGTTTAGCATTCTTTACTTGCAAACTAGTCCAATCATCTGGTTTTTCACGACTAAATGCATCCCATTTCTCTTGAGGTTCATGTATTTCATTCCAGCGATTCCATATATGGTATCCAATCTCTGCGATTTGCATTAAACCCGTAGCTCCCACAGCATGCATGCATCCTATTAATCCTCCACTTAAATTACTTGGTAATTTACCTTGTTTTTTGGTGTGTGGATTGATGAGATAAGCATCTCCAGATTCAATATAATCTCTCCCTTCACCATAAGGACGCAATCCTACATCTTCATAAGATTGAATATCGCTAATGGTAAATGCATCGTGAAGTTCAATCACATCAAGATCTTCAATTGGGTCTTTAATTCCTGCCATTCTATAAGCATAATATGACGCCATTCTAGCTGCTAAAAACCCGGTGAATCCTGGATATCTATCCGATCCTGGGAATCTCGTACTTAGATCTTTATAGGTTTCTGGTGTTTCATTTGGCAATAGCGGAATTGTCATGTTTCTTCTGTCAGCAACTCTTAAAGTATGGCTTCCTGCACCTATATAAATTCTAAGGGGATGATCCGTAATTTCATAAGCCGTTTTTTCATCACATACAATACCACAAGCAGAGCCAACGCTCATCAAACAACAATCTAATACCCGAAGTGGATGGGCAACAATTGGCGAGTTATTTACGTCTTCAACAGTAATCTTCATTGGTCCATGAGCATGGGGATTCATGCGTGCATATCCACGATTTTTTACAGCAATTTCTGACATTGTATCTCGAAAAGATTGTTCCTCCTTTCCAAATATTTTCCAATATCGTTGAGCCATTACTGCATAATAACCCGTGTAAATATGTCCTAAAGGAGTTTCCCAATCCTTATCTGCAGCAGCAGAAATAAGATGGTTGCCCTCGTCTGTGGGTACTTCATCCATGCGTTCCCAACCAAGTGCTAGTGCACAATCACTATATCCAGAAGCTACAGTTTTTACAGCCTCCCACATAGTAGAACCTCCCGTAGCACCCCCTGTTTTCACGCCTATATTCCCTAAGGGATCCAAGCCAAGCCTATCATGGATCACAGCTTCTCCTAGAAGTTGATCTCCAAAATGATCTGCAAAATGACCATAATAACATGTGTGTATGTAACTCTTTAGTTCTGAAGGTGTCATGTTAACAAAATCGGCAGCAGCGGTAAATGCTTGAATGCATAATTCTTCAGTTCTAGTTTCAGGGAATGCTCTATCGAATTTAGACATTCCTACAGTAGCTAAATAGACAGGGCGCATCAACTTAGGAATTTTTAATTGTTTATCGCTAAATTTTATCATTTTTTACACTTTAAGTTTATTTTAAATGTATAATTAAATCTATTTACTACTAGATTTGATATTTTAATATTAAGAAGCTTTATGATTAAAACTTACCAATTAATTCTGAATTATTAGTGGGAATAAATTCCAACACTCGTATCAAGGTAAATTTATTATTTCAAAAAAATGTATGATCTATCATGGATACTAGAATCGCTGAATTCAGCAAGATCCGTATTTCGAAATATGTACCTGAATTGGATTTACTAAATAATCCCGTATTAAACGCTCAGGAAAAGGAGTTTCTGGCAGAATTATATAACTTTATCGAAAAAGAACTTGATACTGAACTTAGAAAATTAGAGGAACTAAATTATATTGTCGAAGAACCAACCCAAGATAAAAAGAGAGACCTTGTCGTTAACATAATGAAAAAGTTATCTGATAAAGGCTATTACTCAACAATTTTAAACGAAAGTGAACATGAAGTTGGTAGAATCACTCGAAATGCTTTAATTGCATATGCATTATGTGGTGGCAGATGGAGCGAGTATAGTGAGAGGTATATAGCAGGAAATTATAGTATTGAAATGGGAAGGCTTGCAGGTGGCACTTTATATTGCAACCCCGTGAATTATGCTTCAAACAATTCTCAAAAAGAGAAATTTTTAGTTCCCGTTGCCAAAAATGGTCAAATAGGAGCATCCGCAATGACTGAATTTAATGCAGGTTCAGATATTTTCCGAATGGAATTGGCACTCCACGAGAGAGATGATAAAATCATTGCAAAGGGAAAGAAGCTTTTTATTACTAATGGAATGATCGCTGATTACATCATCTTATACGGTCGTTTAAATAATGGTCAGTTAAGCGCAATTGTGGTTGACACTGAACATCAACAACTTAAAGATTTTAGGAGTACTAGAATCAGCACTTATGGAATGACCGATGCATTCGTCAGTAGATTAATATTTGATAGGGTAGAAATTCCTAAAGAAAACTTATTAAGAGGTCACGGATTGGATATTGCATTTCACCAATTAACTGAAGAACGACTAGTAATCAGTGCAGAAGCATTAGGTGATACAATGAAAAAGCTACTCTATTCTCACGCTTATGCATTACAAAGAATACAATTCGAACGCAGACTCCATCAATATCAAGTGATTCGATTTCCAATCTCCTCCAAGATTAGAGAATTAAATTTATTGTTTTCGGCGCTTATTCAATATGTAAGACAATTAGATAAAAATCCAGAATTAGCTGGTTCAAAATTAATGGCAGCCAATGCTATGGGATTAAAAATCAGTGCAACGGAATTAGGATTTGAGAGCGCTATTCATTGTTTCAGAACTTTAGGAGGAAGAGGATTTACAAGACAATACGCAAACGAAATAGGTCTTATGGATCCCTATTGTATGGTTCATGGTGGAGGATCGAATTACGTCTTAGAAGATAGCGAATCAAGAAGATTTTTCAAGTTTAAACCATCACGCAATGAATTGGAGGATTCAATACCTCGAATTGACTATTAGATTAAATGAATACAAATTTTCTTTCAAAATTTATAACGAGATTTCATTTAAAACAGAGTTACTATAATTCATCACCGATTAAATTATTAAATATCTTTATAGATTATATAATGAAGATGGATCATTATCAAGTCTTTGACCAATTTAATATCACTCCTTTGATAGAACAATATAAAGGACTAACAATTGAAGAGCTTTATCCCAATCATCAAATTGTTAAAAATTCAATGGGTCAATTCATGGAAATAATTTGGGAAAACGTTGAGATTCCCCAAGATCTCAATTTGAAGTCATCTAGAGAGGCTATAATCTATAACCTTAAAACAATATATTACATCGGTGAAAATGTTGAAAGTCGCTTAAAAAAGCGCGGAGTTAATTCACTCTATGATTTAAAACACATGATTAAATATGGAAGATCTGCAAACGAATTATTGAAATTAATTAAAGAAAAAGATTTTCGAGCATTGCTTAATAACAACAGTATTTATGATATTGATACTAGCTTCTGTTTTAATTTAAATGATTTTCTATTTCTTGATATCGAAACTTTAGATCTCTATGATGGACCGATGATTATTATTGGGTTAGGAAATTTTACCAATTCTTCCTTTGAAATTCATATCTTATATGCTAGAGATGTAAGCGAAGAAATAGCGATGTGTGAGCATATAAAGAATTTCGTATTTCCCCGATTTAAAAGTTTCGTAACCTATAATGGGAGAACATTTGATTTACCCTGCCTGGCTAGAAGGTTCATATATTATTATAATATTAATCCCATGATCAATGATAGTGACAAGCTTTACGATTCAGTTAATACCATTTATCATCATATTGATTTATATCACAATTGTCGTAGGAAATTTAAAGGACTCTATGAAAAATACAATCTTACTAGCATGGAAGAAAAACTACTCGATTTAAAAAGAGAAAATGAGATGCCTAGTAGTCTTATCGGATTAAGTTATAGAAAATATCTTCAAGATCCCCATCGATATGTTGGATTAATGAAAGAATGCATTGATCACAATTATTATGATGTCTATTCAATGCCTTTAATTCTTAATAAGTTATTAGAAAAATAATTTTTATAAGTCTAATTTATATCTTATCATCCTCTACAACAACAAGTTCTCTCTTAAAAATAAATTTTAAATTATGGTGTTTATAGTACAATATAATTTAGAATTTAAATTGAAAAAAATGTGATATGAGAATATGGGTAGTAGGAATAATGGATTAGCAATCTTAGCTTTACTAGTTGGCATTGGAGGTTTAAGTCTTGGTGTTTATTCAGTTTTTTTTACACCAGAACCTGCAGTTGTACAAATATGGACAGTTGAAAAACCAGCAATTTATTATACTTCCGGAAGTTACGCTGATATTCCTGATATGGATCTAACAATCTCCGTAAATACAGGAGATAGGACTCCGTAAATACAGGAGATAGGTATATTCAAAAATATCTCAATTATTTTAGGTTTAAAGTAATTAATGATATTATATATTATTTCCAAGATAGTTTGATGTGATTTTATTATGTATCAACCTCAAAATAATTATGATTATACGTTAAAATCCTGTGAAACCATAATTAAGAAATCAAAGGATTTAGAAAATTTAATTAAAAGTAAATCCTGTTTTTTAGGATTTGATGGATATGTTGATTCACTCTATTCAGTAGTTCAGAGCAGAAAGAATGCAGAAGAATGGACTAAAATGAGCACATTAAAGGATTTTGGCGAATTGCTGATAGATGTAGCCGGGAGTTCTGCTAACATTGAGAGAGTGTTAAAGAAAAGAATTTTTGGGGGGTTTGCCCCTAATACCTGCAGAGCTATCAACGCGTTAGGAGCAAAAGTCAATCTGGTAGCCGCTTTAGGTTACCCCGAGTTAAACGAATTATACGTCCCCCAACATAATGTTGAATCATACTCAATAGCGAATCCAGGTCAGACTTTAGGATTAGAATTTGATGATGGTAAGGTAATGATTACTGATTTTGAACCGATCTTAAATATATCTTGGAGAACAATTTCTGATATTTTAAATCTAGATGAGATAATCCAAATGGTTAACAAATCAGACATCTTAGGATTTGGACATTGGGCTTTATTACCACATCTAAATGACATTTGGAAACACTTATTAATTGATATTTTTCCTTCAATTTCTAATTTAAGAAATAAATTCTTTTTTGTAGACATTGCGGATATTCGAAAACGATCAGCAAATGATATAAATGATCTAATTAAAATCTTACAAAAACTCAATGATTACATTCCTGTATTATTAAGTGCAAATGATCAAGAAGCCTCATATCTTTCAAGAGTCTTGCTTAATATTAGGAATTTAGATAAATCTCAATTATCTAAATTTAATGAATGCGGAAAGAAACTTAATAGAGAAATGAATCTATCTTATTTAGTGATTCACTCTCCTCATTTTGCAACAATTTCTACAAAAGAAGATCATTATTGGATTACTGAAGGATTTACATCCAAACCCAAGTTTACTGTCGGCGCAGGAGATCATTTTCATTCTGGTACTATTCTTGGCTTATCAGCTAATCTATCCCCTCCTGAAGCAATATTGATGGGAAATGCACTAACTGCTATATTTGTAAGGACTGGAGAATCTCCTAATTTTGAACAATTATCTTCATTTATTAAACGATATATGGAATTTATTATTGAAGATAATCCTAATTTTCCCTGATATCGATAAGATAAAAATTAAAACCTAATCTAATGAATTTTTAAAAAGTCATTCAAAGTGGAAGTAATAGCTTGAAAATCCATTAGAGCTTCACTATCCCCTTCAAAGCTAACTTCTCCGGCTTTGTGTGCATCTGAAATTTCAAATATTCCAAAAAGAATTCCAGTAAAAGTATCCATTTTGGTTGAAAAGGCTATTGAAGGATTATTAACATCACCTTCTCCATAATCTATCTTCCCTTCCTTGAATTTAAGCCAAAATTTTTTGCTTTTATCGGAAATGATTATTTGTCCTAAGAAATTCATATCCAACATTGCCATATCATCAAATTCTTCTCTTAATTCCGCATTTTCTGAGGAAATTTGTTTATATATCTCAAAAATTTTCAAACAATCTTCAGGCATTGCATTATCATTAGATAATTTTAATTTAATCTCATTTAATAATTCTGAATTAACCATTTTTATCATCTCATAATATAAAAAAAGAATAAATTGCATATTTATCAATCTATTTATCCCAAAAATTCAAATATATTGATGATTGTAACTTTAAGAAACCTTATTTAAGGTCCAGAATTTTTTAAACTTGGTCAAAATGGTAGATTTGGAAAAAAAATTATTTGATCAATCTTGGAGTTTCAAAAATCGAGAAAAAATCATCCAAAAAATGCAAAGTAGCCAATATGATGTTGTGATCATAGGAGCGGGTATAACAGGAGCAGGTATTGCAAGAGAAGCAGCAATGAGGAACTTGAGTGTTGCTGTAGTGGAGATGCAAGATTTTGCTGCAGGAACTTCATCGAGAAGTACAAAAATGGCACACGGCGGAATTAGATATATTGCCCAAAATGAAAGGGATTTAGTTAAGAGTGCTACCCGTGAAAGAAACTGGATGAGGGTTCAAATACCCCATTTAGTTAGACCTGTACCATTTTTTTTACCAATAATTGAAGGAAGTAAATATAAGAAACGGGATTTTCAAGGGCTTACTAAAATTTATGATTTTTTAAGCGATGATCAATCAGAATTTAAAAATTTTAAAAAAAGTAAAACCTATAAAGCTGAAGAAATCTATGACCTTGAACCAAAATTTAATAGAGAAGGTCTTCAAGGTGGTGTAGTATACTACGATACAAATATTGACGATGCTCGTTTAACAATTGAGGTACTTAAAGAAGCAATGGTTAGAGGCGCTGATGTATTAAATTATTGCAAGGTCACTGATTATATAAAAAGTAATAACAATATAGTTGGAATAAAATGCAAAGATTTAGAAAATGATTCTAAATTTGAAATTTCAGCTCGATTGGTAGTAAATGCAACGGGTATATGGGCTGACAGTTTAATAGAAAATTATCCCGATACCATTCCAAAACCACTAATCAGACCGACTAAGGGAGTTCATCTCACATATAAGCGTGAAGATATAGGAAATAAGATGGCAAATGGTCTTTATACAAAGATTGATAATAGATATTTTTTTGTTATTCCACGGAATAAAAAATATACTCTTGTCGGAACGACTGATACTGATTACCAAAAAGATTTAGATAATCCATTTTGCAATAAGGAAGATGCAGAATACTTAATTGAATCTGTTAAACAATATTATCCAAATGCAAAATTAGATTATAAAAATATACTTTCTACTTATGCTGGTATAAGACCATTAGTTATGCAAAAAGGGAAACCAGAAAGTGAAGTATCTAGAAATCACATAATATTTTTCTCCCCTGATGGATTACTTACAATAACAGGGGGTAAATTGACAGAATGGAGAGCGATGGCTGAAGATCTGTTCGGAAAAATTGAAGAAAATAAGATCTTTTCAAATATCCACAGAGAACCTTACTATAGTAGAAAAAAGTTCCTCATCGCAACTGATAAGGAAGAGTGGGAGAAATATCTAAAAAATTCTGGTGTACGTCTGGAACAAGTAATTACTGATCATCTTTATCAACAGTACGGAAAAGGAGCTATGAGAATATTAGATTTGATTAAAAATGATGAATCTTTATCCGAAAAATTAATTGAAGAGAATGATTTTACCAAAGCAGAAATATTATATACCTTGCGATATGAACTAACACCTCATTTAATTGACGTATTCTGTCGAAGAACTGAGATGTCGTTGTGGATAGATCACAAAAAAGCGTCAGAAGTAGCTGAAAAAGTAGCAAGTATCATGCAAAAAGAATATTCTTGGGATGATGAAACTAAAAATAACGAGATTGATCAATACATAGATTATGTTCGCAAAACAGTTTCATTTATTCATTAAAACCTTCAATATAACATAACTCATAGTTCAAATTAATATGAACAACTCAACGTGATCTCAAATTGAGTGAATATTTAATGAATATAATTAATTTTAAAAAAAAGAATTTATTTTTAATTTATTCCCAATTTATCAAACAACTTGTATAAACCTACTTTTAGAAAATCAGTTATCACAAAGAATCCTAAAGCATAAACCCAAACAAAAATTGCCAATCCCCAACCCATAGCCGGTAGTAATAATCCATAAACGGTGATTAAAGTAGCTATTAATTGTGTTACAATTATTGCGATGAAGAGTATTTTCTTAGGTTTGATTGACCAAAAAGGTCCTTTAGTACGAGCGACAAAGATTGTCAAATGTCCTGCTACTGAGAGCTTTAAATAAATAAAAGATTGGAGTAAGATTGGACTTAAATGAAAGACATTTAATCCAATGAACAGAATTAAAAAAGAAGATACTACTCCAATAATTCCTAAAAAGGTGGCAATCAGCAAGAGCCTCTTCATATTCCAAGTGAGAGGTTCATTTTGATATCTGACGTTATCATAAGAGATTGTCATAATAGGAATATCGTTGAGAATTGCAAGCAATACGATCATTAATGCAGTAACGGGATAAAAATTAAAGAAAATAATCGACAATGCAATGAAAAATAAGATTCTAATCGTCTCAGCAATACGGTACGTGGAATAATTAGTCATTCGTTGAAATATATTTCGACTTTCCTTTATTGAATCAATTGTTACCGAGATACCTGGCTTTGTAAGTACAATATCAGCTGCAGATTTTGCAGCATCGGTCGCTCCAGCAACAGCGATTCCAACATCTGCTATCTTTAAAGCTGGAGCATCATTTACACCGTCACCAGTCATGCCAACAATGTGTCCTTTTTTCTGAAGGAGCTGTACAAGGTGGTGCTTATGTTCAGGAAAGAACTGGGCAAATCCATCAGCTTTTTCTACAGTGTTCTCTACTTCCCCATTTACTTTTTCTAGATAATCGTTTGCGGTTATAATGTTCATACCCAAATTAACTTGTTCTGATATTTGTTTCGCAATAGCTATATGATCCCCAGTAATCATTTTGACATTAATTCCCATTGATTGAGCCATCTTTATTGTTTCGGCTGAATCTTCTCGTGGGGGATCAAATAAAGCAATTAAACCTACAAAACTCCATTCATCATAACCATTAGTTTTAGCCACTCCCAAAGCTCGATATCCTTTAGATGCAAAACTATCTACATAATGATTTACCATCTCATTAGCACTGTTATCTGATAGCAAAGATAGAATAACTTGAGGGGCTCCTTTTGACACCTTAAAACATTCAGTACTAGATGTTTTTCTATCTTGGTTTATATTACATATGGTTTCAATTTCTACTTCAGTTCGTTTGATTATTGGATCAAATGGCTTAAATTTTAATACATTATATAGCTTTAAATCATTTTCTGTAGAAGAAAATGTTCTCAACTTATTTATAATTGCAGTATCAATCGGATCTTGATTCTCTTCTTTAGATGCTAAAGTAGCATATCTTAATACATCTTCTTCAGTATAGTGTAAAAAGGGGATTACTTTACCAATTGTAAGTTCATTTTTTGTGATCGTTCCTGTCTTATCACAACAAAGTACATCAATGCTCGCCAATTCCTCGATCGCTACAAGTTTACTGACAATTGCTTCTTTTTTGCTTAATGTTATAGCTCCAATCGCCATTGTAACTGAAAGTACTGCTGGTAGAGCGGCAGGAATACCGGCTACTGTTAAGATTAGAGCAAATTGTAAGGTTTGTAGAATGTTTTCGTGCCTAATTGTAGCAATTACAAAAATTACTAATACGATAACAATAGCTAAAGTAATTAAGTAATTACCGATCTTCATTATTGCTTTCTGAAAATGGCTTCTTGTTCTTGATGAATTCATTAATTTTGTTGTTTTTCCAAAATAAGTGTTTAATCCCGTACCAGTAACAACACCAACCATCTCTCCTTGTTTAATAATTGCACCCGCGTATTCTGCATCCATAAAATGCTTTTCAACAGGTAAAGATTCTCCAGTCAAAGTAGATTCATCTACTAATAAATAATCTCCTTCAATAAGCTTAATGTCTGCGGGAACAATATCTCCAAGCCGCACACGAATAATATCTCCAGGAACTAATTCTCGTGCTGGCAAAATTCCCCACCTATCGTCTCTTAGTACTCGGGCATTAATAGCTAATCGTTTTTTTAACAATTCAATGGCGTTATCGGCCTTATGTTCTTCCCAAAACCTGATTAGTGCATTTAACATCAACAATGAAAAAATAATCCAAAAATCATCCCATTGTTGATCAATAACAGACATTATTACTGCTGCTTCAATCATCCATGGGATAGGGCCCCAAAAATTCTTCAAGAATTCAATAAATGGATTCTTCTTTTTCTCTGGGATTTCATTTGGACCAATCTCCTGTAATCGTTCAGAAGCTTGAGAAGAAGTAAGTCCACTTTGTTTAGTGGATAAACTTAATAAGGTTTTTGTAAGATCATTATTTTTTTTTAATAAATTAGTTTCAATACACGTATTAATCACTACATATTTAACTTATCATTATAACTTATTTTTATTGAAAATGGTTAGATAAATTAAAATAATTCTTTATATTTCAATTTTATGATTTCAGAAGGATAAATATGATGAATCCGAAAAGCTTTTAAGTGAAAAAATTTCATAGATTAACTATTTAAATGTTTCGATTGAAAAAATTTGATAGGTTAACTATTTAAATGTTTCGATTGAAAAATCATTGTATTTAAAATTTTTGGATTTCAGCTGTTCTATAATTTACATTGTCTAAAATTACATGAAATAAATCAATGAGATTTAGATAAGGATATAATAAAATTAAGACAATTATTGGACTAGCTATAATATAAATATTCGAGTGGTGTTATTTATCATAATAAATTAATAATTCAAATATAAAGAGTGAAAATAAGTGTTATATCAAATTGATTTTACCGAAGCATTCTTACGACCACTAGCAAAATATGGAGGCTTTTTTATTTTACTACTTGGAGTTATTTGGATGATTTATGCATTTTATGAAGCGAAAAGACGAGGATCCTTTAAAGAACGGAAAGTTGAGGATTGGAATTTTAAAATCACCAAGTTTTTAAAAATTCTAACCTTTTTGGGATTTTTTGTAGGGATATTTAGCATTTTATGTGGTGTTGGAGGTTTAATTCTTAATGAGCCACCAAGCTTAGCTTTTGCTGCTCAGCAATATACACAGGGAATAAATCCTCCAACAGTTAGTGTTTTTTCATCAGCATTGCTTATTATTCTAGGGATCCTCACATTTTTGAAACCCTTAAATGATCTTCCTATAGGAAGTGTATTAGGGCTATTAGTTGCAACTTTCGTTGTGATATTTGCGTCTTTAGCAATCCCAGATACAGCCGTGAAAGTAATCGCTGTTTTCATAGATCCTAAATTGTTTATGATCATCTTATTCATCGTGGTTTTTGCAATTGTAGCATTAACGGTGAAATTTTATATCGGTAGCTTAATGGCGATTTCAAAAGCAATATCCTGGCCACCGTTGGCTTTCATAATTGCAGTATTTTGCTTGCTTCAAGGCTTTCTCTTGCTAGTGATCGGTGTATCAATAACGGGCTTTTTTTAGCTTCTTCCTTCAATAAAAATCTTTATTTTCTTTTGCACCTTTTTTATTAAAAAAATGAGAAGTTGTGTTTATTTTCTCGATTAATAATTCCTATAATATCATTAGTAAAATCATAACTACAATTTGGACATTTTTTCTCATTCGTAATATTTATTTTTGTAAAACTATATCCACGTCTGCCTATTATTAGATGATTACAATTTGGACAGTATGTGTTACTCCCTTTATCATGTGGTAAATTACCAACATAAACATAATTTAATCCGACACCTTTAGCTATATTATAGGCTCGATCGAGAACATCGTGAGGAGTATTCATCTTAGAAGGTGCTTTGAAATCAGGATGGTAAGCAGAAAAGTGAGTTGGTGTGTTTTGTCCTAAATTATTTAATACCCATCTTGATAATTCTTCAATATCATTTTTACTGTCATTTAAATCGGGGATAACTAAATTCGTGATTTCCACGTGGATCCCATTTTCTTTGAATAATTTCGCAGTATTTAGGACTGGCTGTACTGATTTGACTCCACATATCTTCTTATAAAAATCATCTGACATTGATTTAATATCTATGTTTGCAGCATCTATACCGGCTTCTATTAACTCTTTTGAAGCTTCTGGAGTAGAATATCCATTTGTTACCAATATAGTCTTAATATCCTCTTTCTTAAGTAATCGATTTGTATCTAATATCCATTCGTGCCAAATAAGTGGTTCATTATAGGTATACGCAAGGGTTTTTGCTCCGCTTTTAATAACTCTTTTCACTAATTGTTCAGGTGTCATTTCAACTAAAGACATTTCGTGATTCTCGTATCCCTTTAGGTCATAAAAACCTTCTTTTCCGTTATCTGTGGGGATCGCTTGGCTAATAGACCAGTTTTGGCAATTTTGACATTTAAAAGAACACCCAATTGACGCAATCGAATAAGCTGTAGCCCCTGGCCAGTAATTATAAAGCGGTTTCTTCTCAATTGGATCTAAACTACCAGATGATATCATAGACCCATAAATTAGGGAGTAAAACTCTCCATCAATATTCTTTCTTGTTCCACATATTCCTACATTATCTGGTAACACAGTGCATTCATTAGCACATACATGACATTTAACCTTATTTTCTTCAAGTTTATCAAATAATCTAGCTTTCACCTTCATTCAAAATAACCTTGCTCAGAAATTAAATAATTAATTTATCTCTAAATATATAATAGATAAGTAATTTTATATTTCTTATAGATTTAAAAATTACTTTTATAATAGAATATGGTCATTTAAAATGTCAAGAATAGAGGAGACTCTATCAAAGTTTAAAGAAGGTTTCAGTTGTGCGCAATCTATCTTCAGCACTTATGCACCTTATTATGGATTAGATCTGGATAGGGCTATAAAAATATCTACGGGATTTGGAGGAGGAATGGCACGTAGTGGTAGAACATGTGGTGCAGTTACTGGTGCTTATATGGTTCTTGGATTGAAACATGGTATGGGATTAAGTAAAGATACCGAAGCCAAAGAAAAGACATACAATATTATCAACGAATTTTCTCGCCAATTTCAAGAAAATAATGGGTCATTGATATGTAAGGAAATAATTGGTTGTGATATTAACACTCCTGAAGGTATGGACTATTTCAATAAGCATGAATTATTAGGAAAGAAATGTTACCAATGTGTAAAGAATGCTGCAGAGATTTTAGAAGAACTCTTATAGCTTGAATTAAAATTATTTTATTATTTCGTACTCATGGTTGAAAATAAAGATGAATATTCCCAAAAAGAGTTAGAAGCCTTACTACAAGAAAAATTAGTTAATTTGAATGAATTGGAACAAATTGGTAAGGGTTCCAACTATTTCCAAGAATTAAGTGATATTGCCTTAATTCAGCTACAATTAGAATTATATGAGGAATCAGAAAAAAATTATTTACTATGTTTAAAATATTTTCAATTACTGAAAGATAGATTGGGGCAAGCTTCAGTTTATGGATTATTGGGTACGTTATTTCTTAAAAAAAAAGAATTTGAAAGATCTTTAGAAAATTATCAAATTGCTAATGATATATATTTTGAATTAAACCAAATACCTGAACAAATTACATGTCTAAAAGGGATTGGAGACGTTCTGATAAGCCTTGATCGATTAGATCAAGCATCTGATATTTTTTTTAAGTGCAGCGCAATTGCTTCAGATAGTAATGATATTTATAGTATTCTAGATTGTCTTGAGAAACTAATATCAATATATGAGAAGCAAGATGATTGGGATGTTGTCTATGAACTTTATGAAAAAACACTAGAATCTTTTGCCAAGTTAAAAGATAAACAAGGAATGATCATCTCTCACTTTAATTTAGGTATTATTAAGCGAAATCAAGGAAGTTATGAAGAAGCATTATATCAATTTAAAACAGGTACCAATCTATCGATTGAGTCCAATTATGTGGAATTAATAATAAAAGGACTTAGTTATGTTGGTGAGTGCCTTTTTTATCAAGGAAAAATGAATGAATCTAAAAATCAATATATAAGTGCACTTCATTTAGCATATAATGTAAAATCTAAGAACGCGATTTTACAGATTAAAATACTCTTGAAAACTTTTGGAATGAGTGATAAAGAAATTGAAGCTGATTTGGAACTTTATCGTAAAAAAAAACATTAACTAGAGTTTAATAAATTTAGAACTATTGATTCAAGTCAATTAATTATAAATGAATATACTTTTTTTATATTAAAAATAGTATAATAAAATATATCTCCCAAATACACATGCCAATTTGCCATTACTGTAAACACGAAATTGAAAAGGATTGGAAATATTGTCATTATTGCAACAAACCTTTAATAACTGATCTAGATATTAAGTTAAATAAACGCATCCAGCAATCTCATGATGAAAGTCCATTTTATTACTCTGAAGTAGGGGCTGAAGAAGATATTTATGATTCGCAAACATATTACGATGAAGAAATTGAAGACAATTTAAAAAAAATCGAACAGGAGTTAACGGAAAAAGAACAAATGGGTGAATCTATTGGAGATCTATTACTCAAAAAAGCTAGTGTATTTTATAAAAAGCGAGATTTCGAATCTACTTTAAAAAATCTTGAACTTGCATTGAGAAATTTTAGTGAAGATAATGATCTACTGAATATAGCAATAACTCATAATGAAATTGGATTATTACACGAAGAAAGAGGTTATTTTGAGCAAGCTATCTATAATTTTGATTCCGCTCTTTCAATTCTAAAACAACTTGATGACCAACAAAAAATCATTCAGGTATTAAATAATCTAGGGAATGTACATTACGTTTTAAAAGAGTGGGAAGAAGCATATAATAAATATCAAGCAGCATTAGACATCTCGGAAAAATTCGAATATGAATTAGATGCTGTAAGAACTTCAAGCAATCTTGTTGAAATATTATTCATTTTAAAAGATTATAAAAGAATTATTAAAATTCTGAAAAGAAATGAGAGCTTCTTTAAAGAAAATGAAAATGTCTATGGAATAATTCAAACCCGCATTAAATTTGGAAAATTATACTATTATTATGGAGAGGTTTACTACGACCAATCTTATAAATGCTTAAATGAAGCATTAGATTTAATAGAAAGAATTAAAGATCAAGTTTCCATATATGATAAAGCGCGTCTAGAGTGGGAATGCTACCTCTATTTAGGAAAACTAAGTCTCATGTGGGAGAATGATACTGACGCTGAAGATTTCTTTCTAAAAAGTTTAGCTACTATTCGTACCTTCGAAATACAAGATCACATTAAAGAAGGAATAATTTTAGAAGATATTGCCAGTTTCCATGCTTTAAGAGGAGAAGATGAGAGTGCAATTGAATACTACGGATATGCAATCGATATCTATGAGAAATTCGGCGATAAAGAAAAAATGGCAGAACTAAATAATAAGATTGCTAAGATCTATAGTGATTATGTTCAAAATAAAGATAAAGCTATTGAATATTATCAAAAAGCATTAAATCTATATGAATCACTTGATGCATCCAAACAGGCAGCACTTATTCTTGAAAGATTAGGAGATCTCTCTATAGCTACTCATGATATAGAAAGCGCATTAGATTACTTGGAACGTGCAAAATTGCTCCTTGAAGAGATTGAAGACACTTCTGAGATAGAATTAATCAATAAAAAAATAAGCTCAATAAATAAGGGCAGGTAGATTTAGTCTTTTTTACTCCAGATTAAAATCCTCATTACGATAAACTTTTACACCAAATTCTTCAAATCCTAGTGAAGAAATAAAATTATAAGATGCTTTATTCTCGTGATATACTTCACAACGCAGCTCTTTCACACCTATTTTCTTGAAATGATTCCAAGCAGCCATTCCAAGGATTTTTCCAAGTCCTTTTCGTTGGAAGCGAGGTATAACTCCTAAACCTGCTATGATTCCATATTCTTTATTAGGGCCTTCAAGATCTAAAATTGCAAATCCACCATCAGTACCATATACACTTGCGATTAGGATGACTGTTTCTTGGAAACTTGCAATCTTTTTAAGAGTTTCTAGAGTTATGGGGGCATAGGGAGTGCAACTCGTCATCCAGCTTCTATTATGTAAATATACTACAATTTCTAAATCTTTAGAGCTTGCTTCTCTAATTTTAGCTTTAATAACGCCACGTTCAATATTTCTTCTTATCTCTGCTTCAAATTCATCCGTTATTTTTTCTACAGGCAATCGCATTTGAATATATTTCATTCCTGAAGTCAGAATTTCATTATCTATGTCATCCCTCGTTTTTTCTTCTTTATTGAATGATAAAAATAGGCTTCTAACAGCTTTCTTTTTAAAACTATCATTTGAATTTGACATGATACACTACTTCAATTCTTTTAAACATTAAATAAAAGAGTTATACATCAGTAAAGAAGTTTTGTCGATTAATTTCCTTCTAGTTCAAAATCTTCTTTTCGATATGTTTTTTCTCCGAACTCTTCAAATTGGAGTCCTTTAATAAACAGGTAAGACGCTTGATTATCTTTATAAACTTCGCATCGTAATTCTTTGATGCCTTTTTCTTTTAAATAACTCCAAGCAGCTAAACCTAAGATTGTTCCTAAACCTTTTCGTTGATAACGTGGAATAATACCAAGTCCAGCTATAACGCCATATTCCTTATTATCACCTTCTAAATCAAGGATAACAAAACCTGCATCCATTCCATAGACTCTTGCTATCAAGAATATTGTATCTTGATGATGAAATATAGTTTTCAATGTTTCTTTTTCTATTGGACGAAATGGGGTCCTAGAAGTAAGCCATGCTTTGTTATAAATTTCTGTGACTATTTCAAGGTCTTTTTCAGTGGCTTCTCTAATTTTAGCTTGATATATATTAGCTTCTATCTTCTTTTTGATATTATTTTCGAATTCTTTAGTTATTTTTTCTATAGGTAATCTCATTTGAATATATACCATACCTTGAAGTTTTTTTTCAACCTCAAGATCTTTTTCTCTTTCTAAATGTGAAAAAAGTTGTCTTAAGGTGGTTTTTTTAAGATCTAACCTGTTTTTCAACTCGGGTTTAATTTTTTAACCATCTCAGAAATATTTTACAAATTGCTTAAATTATTGCGAATCTGTTGTTCGATTTCATCGTTTATCATATTCTTCTTCCTTAGAATAGAGATTCCTTGCTGAATTTTCTTGTTAAGGTTTATATCCTCTAATATATTTTTATTTTCGCATGAAAATTCGAAATTGGATCTAAGAGCCATGTCATCTTCTATCTTTTCATAAATTTGATTTTTAAGCATTTTCAATTCTTCAGAAATTTCATTATAGATATTATTGGGATCTTGATTAACATTTCCAGGAAATACTATGCGTAATTTTTCTTCCATGGTCTCATTATCTTCGATAAACATTGCATAGAGTGGCATGTAAATCCACTGAATAGGTCTTGAAAAAATTTCAGCTTGATTGTCGTTTAAAGACCAGCTTATGAGATCCCTTGCTTCTTGTAAGCAATTACTTTGTTTTGTTTTGATTATTGTTTTTATTTGAGAATATAATTCTTCAATTTGTTCTTTAAATTTATTGATTTCAGAGATTTTTTGTTGCTTTTCTATTTCAAATTCAGATAAATGTACATCACGAGCTTGCAATTCTGAATTAAGATGAGTAGTTAAATCTGCCAATCTCATTTTTGCTTGTTCATCAATGAGAGGTCCTCGTTCCTTGATTTCAATATACTTTTCTCTTAATGTTGCCACTGTTTCTAAATACTTATGCCCTTCAGTTTCCAAGTACTTAAAATGATTATCAAATGTGTTAATCAAATCTTCAAATACTCGACTTTTAAGAGTATCACTTTGTGTGAACATTTTATTCTTTTTAATAGGTCCCTCAAGTTGGTATTCTATTGTTTTAAATAATACAGAAATGCTTTCAATTAATTTTTTCTTTTCATCCCCTTTCCATTGCTCAATTTTATCTCCCTCTAAAGCAAGTTGCTCTCGTACTTGAGAATTATCAATTATTTTCTCTGTTTTCGTAATTTGGGAAGAATATCGCGACTCAATATCTTTGACTTGTACATTGAGTTCGATTAACCATTTATCAACTTCTTTCCCAATTAAATCAATCTGGTTTTCCCAACGTAAAGCGTTTCCTTTCATATAATCAATCATATTTCTATATTTTTCAGCTATGTTTAAAGCTAGATCTGTAGATAATGCCGAATCTAAAGGCATGTAATCTATAATAGGTTGATAATCGATAAGTGGTAAGAGTTTAGCTAAAGTCTCCAGAAATCCAGGATGAATTAAGCTTTCTATATTCAATTTTTGAAATTCAGATTCTTCTCCTTCTCCTATTTCTTCCGCATCCAGATCCTTATAAGTTAATACTTCATAAATTTTTGAAAGTTGTTCAATTTTAGTTCGATTTTCTATGTTTCTGATTAAATGCCCGATCAACGGTTGTCTGGGAGGATTCGACAATTTTCCTTTTCTTGAAAATAACAACAGCCCATCAAGTATGATATGAGTGCTAATAACTCCTTGAATGCATAAAAAGGGCCAAAGTAATCGTGAAAAGCTAGTTATTTTTTCATCTTCTTTCTTATCCTTAGTTAATAAATAAAAAGCTAATGTTAATTCATCATTTTCATTAATAGGGGAGATATTTGATGGCACATTAAATAAATTCAAGAGATATTGACTACCATGAATAGACAAGATTTATTCGCCTCAATAATATTTTATTTTAAAGCTAGATTTTAGTTCTATTTCATAAGTTATTAAATTAATCAAGTTAATTATTACTATAAATTTTATACTTTTATTCTATTGTTTTAATATTCTAGAAATTCAATTAAAAAAAATAATAAGGAAAGAACCTTATTATTTGAGTTGTTCATAGTTATTTGCAATAACTATTAACAGAAGGGATAATAATATTAGAAGTGGTGATAATGTCGCACTTACATGGTAATATCCAAGCGAACTGAGTACTCCTTGTAGAATTCTACCTAAAAAGTAGATTAAAAATCCGACTGCGTTTAAAGCATAAGATCTTCTTAAAACACCAAATGTTCTCTTAGCTAATGATAAATACAAGAATGGAATAAATGCAACAAAAATTGGTAATAAAATGAAATTAAGAACAGCTCTTCCCGCGGGGTATCCAAAGATTGTAATTAAACTTGATGCGTTTACTCCATATTTAGAAACAAAGTCGGGATCCATGAAAAGTGCATCAGGTAAGATAAGTGCTGCTACTCCAATAAAAATGGGTATGATAATTAAAAGAAGTTTTAAAGTTAAACGCACGCTTTTTATTCTTAGGAAACTTTTTAAATTTTCTTTAAAACTCGTTCCCCTCTTACTCTCAATATTTTCAGCTAATGGTGGAAATAAAAGAATTCCTAATATTACCATTAAGCAAGCTATTCCTAACCATGTAGAAAATGTAGCGAATCTATATAAAATCATCAACAGACTAACTAATTCTGGATTTGTCAGCAATCCATATAATTCTGGAGCATAAAAATAATATATTATGAAAAAAACCCTACCCACTGCCAAGCACAAAAATAACAATGAAAAGAATAACCAATAGATCTTCTTGGATGTTCTAAATCGCATCAATAAGAAATAGAAGAAAATTAAAACATAAAAACCAATTATAGCATAATATAACCCACTTTCTATTCCGCTCCAGAGAGTGAAAAACTGAAATGGCATGTCTTGGAGTATCATGATTATCAAATAATTAATTTAAGTATATTTTGAACTGATTAAAGTTAATATAATATTTATAATAATATCTTTTTGTTATATAAAAATTTATTTTATTAATTTTGATTATTTGGATTCTTAAAATACAAATATTATACACCATTTTAAAAACCATTGCGTTGGAGTAAATTAAAAAATGAATATAGAAGATAAGATTGAAACATTTAATTCTTTAATTAAGAGAAGAGGGTTTATATGGGGACCCTCACCAGAAATATATGGTGGCTTAGCGGGATTTTATTCATATGGACCAGCGGGTATGGCTTTAAAAAACAACATAATATCTATATTCAGAAGGGAGTTAAGATATTTCGGTTTTGGTGAAGTAGAATGTCCTACCATAATGCCTGAGATTGTGTGGAAAGCCTCTGGACATTTAGATCGCTTTATTGATCCAATATTAAAATGTTCAAATTGTGCTAATCTTTTGCGAGCAGATAAATTTCTGCAAGAAGTATTCCCAGATCAAATGATTGATGGTATGTCTTATGAGAAAATGGATCAGTTAGTTAAAGATAATAAAATAACTTGTCCTAAGTGTGATACTCCATTTGGAAATATTGAGGAATATAACCTAATGCTTAAAACACATGTAGGTGCAGGAAATACGGTATATTTGAGACCAGAAACAGCAACAACGACCTATCTTTTATTTAATCGCTTAGACCAAGATGCAAGAAGGCAATACCCTATAAGAGTTTTTCAATATGGAAAAGCATATAGAAATGAAATTTCACCCCGACAACAAACCCTTCGCATGAGGGCATTTGATCAATTTGAGTTACAACTTTTTATAAGTAAAGAACAAGAAATAGAATTTGAAGATTATGAAGACATTAAAGATGTTCTTTTACCACTTCTGGATTGGAAGATGCAAGATAATAATTTAAGTGAACCAAAAATTACCTCCCTTAATAAAGCTATATCAAATGGCATATTGAAAAAACAAGCATTTGCTTATTGTATGTATTTAGGTTACTATCTTACAAAGATTTTAGGATTTACTGATGACATTATAAGATTAAGACAACATTCCCCTAATGAAAGAGCTCATTATGCTGATGATGCTTGGGATTTAGAAATTAAGACTAATCAATTTGGATGGGTTGAGATTTGTGGAATCCATGACAGAACTGATTATGATCTTAAATGTCATGGTAAATTTGCGAATGAAAATTTTGAAATTGCTATGGGTTTAGACCCAAAAAGCAAAGAAGTACCTCAAATCCTTGAGATAGCATTTGGTCCAGATCGAATTATTTATACTTTACTTGAAACTTTATTTGAGGTTGAAGAAATCAAAGAAACAAAAAAGGATGATCAAAGGATTGTCTTAAAATTAGGTTTACAACTAGCTCCAAACACGGTTGCGGTTTTCCCATTAAAAAGGAATGAAGAAAGGATTAGATCTCTAGCAAAGAATATACATTCAAAATTGATTGAAAATAGAATAAATTCTTTTTATGATGAAAAAGGAGCAATCGGGAAGTTGTATCGCAGACAAGACGAATTAGGAACCCCTTTTTGCATTACAGTAGATTTTCAATCACTCGAAGATGAGACGGTTACCATTAGATATCGAGATTCAATGAGCCAAGAACGTATTAATATTCCAGAAATTACAGATTTTTTGAAAAAAAAAATAAAGCAATATAACATATTGACATATCTCTAAAAAACTGAAGTTTGCAGAAAAAAATTTTAAAGAGAAGAAAATTTTTTAAAAAGATACTTAGAATAAAAAATATAAAATAATAGTTATAAAGCGTTTAGTATGATTTCTATATCTAATATTATGCCTCATTTAAGGAGGAATAAAAAACGAGATAATTTCAGGAAGATTTTGTCTCTCGTATTAATTAGTTTTATGATAATCAATATTGTTTACTTTTTACATAATAATTATCAAAATAAAATGCAATTAGTGCAACTCCCTTCCCAAGAATTTTACAATGAGAATGATTTAGAGATAAATCCTTCTGCTGGGATTTCATTATTTCAGGACCCTTTTACAGTTAATTTCAATAAAATTTGGCAATTTTTTAGTGAAAATTATCAGACCGAATTAGAAATGGGAGTAGATACCTATTTTAGAACAGGGGATGCATCTGGAACAATCACAGATGATACAGTATATCCAATTGATACACTAACACTCTATAACACTCTACTGAGGGATGATTTTGAATGGAAGGATTTATATAAGAATTATTTAGCATTAAAAACATCTCCTTTTTGGTATGAGGGGGAAAACCAATTTTCTTATGGTTTTGTTAGTGCAGTCGATAATTCTACTAAGCAAATCAGCGATGATCGTAGATCTTTAATTGATAATTTGATGCCAATATCAATGTTAATTGAAAATATTGGCGATGATATTAAAACCTTATATAGTACGAACCCTATACAATATCCTAAAGATTCAATTGATGAGATGTTTTATTTAATTAATTCATCACAATTTTGGGATGCTAATCACTTAGGATTTTCAACATTCAATTCTACGGATTTTACAGAGAATAAAGACACTAAAAGCAATTTATATGCAATTTTGGCTACTCTGCAAATTAGGAATGCATATGAACGGTTAGGCTTAAATCCAGTAATTAAGAACAGAGCATATGAATTAGCTAATATGACAATGGATAAATTACTTAGTAAAATGTGGGATAATCTTGACTATGGTTTTTATGATTTTGCTAAGAGTGATTGGGATTCATCGGGTTTACCGGGAGCTAGATATAAATATTTGGATGTTAATGCGTTGGGAATCATTACCTTACTTGAGTATTGGTTAGAAACTGGAATGACGGAGTCGATATTATTAGATAAAGCAATTGAATCATATGAACAAATAGAACAAAATTTAGAATATGGTTCAAATAATGTTTATTATTACAGTGCTGACCGAATTTGGTCCTCTCTTATTGACCAAAACGTTGATCTTGAGGCAAATTCCCTCTATATGCTCGCATGCTTGAAATTATTCGAATATACGGGGAATCTCACATATTATAATACTGCGTTTGATATTCATACTACATTTGAGAACAGTTTTTATGATCCATCTGTTAATGCTTATGCTAATTCCATATTTAATGGAATTAATCCCGTAGATGATGGAAAAAGCCTAAACGAAAATTTAAAATTAATTGATGCCTATATAGAAGCATTTGAGCTTTTTAGCAGTACAAGTTTAAAAACCACGTTTAATGTTTCATCAGAAGTACCAGATTTTATCTTTAATGAGGATGAATTAAATATTGATACTATTTATCAAGTAGAAAAAGATTTTAATTATTTTAATTACACAACTATGAGTTATCAAGCGTCTAAACTTGAATTTAATATAACTTCTGCTGATGCAACTTACATATTTAAATATCCAAATGGAACTCTATTCGAAATAGTGAATCAAGGGATTACAGGAGAAATCACAAACTTCAAATATGCAATTAACGATACCATGCCAATTGGGCAGAATTATAACTTGTATATATATGCAAACTCCTCAATGTTTGCGACTGCTCAAATATTAAAGAATTTTAATGTTATTTCGGGTTTAATAAATTATACGATTTTGGGATTACCAGATATATTGTATCAAGGACCAACCTTCAATATAACATTACCTATAAACAATACGCGAAGTACCGATGTAACTTTAAATATAACAATGGAGGAAGGCGATATTAATACTGAATCTCAAATATTATTATTTCCATCTATGGTATTAACAAATGTCTCTTTTAATATAACAGCAAGGTTAGGTGCTAACATTGGATCGCACAATATTAACTTTAAATTTGAATTAGGTAATATTTTATATTTAAAAGTTATTAAAAATGTGAATATTGGTCATTCATTTGATTACTCTGATTTTGTATATCAAAATAAAGTAGTTAAAGGTCAAACCATCTATGTATCCTTTAATATGATAAATTTTTTACCTAATAATACACAATCTATGAATGTGACTTTTAGAGGTCCGGATATACTCAATATTAAAAAAGAAATCACCTTACTCAAAAATGAAGTGAAGTTTGAATATTATAATTTATTAGTTTCTGAAGACATAATTAAGAATTACATAAATGTAGATATGGATATATCCAAAGGAAATACAATTTATTACACGAAATCAATTGAAATAGAAATATTGCCTAGCTATGAGATATTAAGTGTGTTCTTTCCTAAAGTCGTTAACCAAGGAAACATTGCTTCATTTACGCTTATTATAAAAAATAATAAAGAAACTTCCGAAAGTTTTTCATTATACGTTAATGGAGAAAAGTTGACTACAAATATAATAGGATTAGCTCCTGGTGTAAACCGCATAATCGCAGAAGTGGTTCCGACTCTAAACCCATATGATTTCATTGCAAAAACTTTCACTTTTGAACTAAGAGATAGTTTAGGAGAAACAATTGTACAATATTATTTTGAAGTATCAATCGAGCTCTCGCCAACAAATTTAATGCTTTTTTATGTTTTACCGATTCTCATCCCGATTGGGATCATTTTGTTATATAAAAATAAAGAACTAAAGCACAAGTTATTAAGAAGATGATTAAAAATGAATAGTGTGAACAAAAAAATTGATAGGATTTTAATTATCTCGTTTGTTATAGTATTAATTATATGTATATGTTTTATTCCTAACGCAAACCAAAAAATCACTTCACAAGATTTTAGGGGGAGCAATAGTGTAAATTTCTTAAATGTTTCTGGCAACGACTCATTCCTAAATTATTCGGCTATTACAAGAAATGCAACCAGCGCCTATCGAGTGTTCGACCCCATAAAATTTGAAGTAAATACATCAGGATTCTCTGGAGCTAACTCTACATTTATGAGAATAGAATTTAATGATATTACTCCAAGAGAATATGAAATGGAGAAAACGGGAACAGATTTCTTTACATATGTATATATACCTGAATATGATGCCCCTTTAGGATTTCATAATATTAGTTTTCGAATTTTTGATGTTTCAATGGTGCAGTTAAATGATCAGACAACAAAAACTAATATTACTATTAAATCGAATTATTTAGGATTTGTAAACCATAATGAATATCAGAGAAACCAAAATGTATATGGTGAAATAATTGTAACTAATTTTGGGCCTTATATCTTTGAATGGAATGTTGCTGTTGTCGATAGCGACAATGAATCCATTCAATCTACATTATATGATCTTGGTATGGATATTGATCATTTCACATTTAATATTACTGATAATTTTGAAATGTCTGATATTAACTATTTCGTTAAGATCAACATGTCAGATACATTAAGCAGTAAATTAGCGGCAACCTATATACCCTTTAAGGTATTGGCAACAGTTCCCACTATAGTGGAGGCTTCTATAGACTTTTCTAAAAACCCTTTAAAAAGGGCTGAAGATTGTGAGCTCAATCTAAACGTGACAGATATAGATCCATTGACAGGACCCGAAAATATTACAGTCACTTTAAAATTAAAAGCGTCTAATGGCCAAGATTTGTCGCCCTTAACTTTGACTAACAATAATGATTGGACATTTAGCAGGACTTTTTCTATTTCTATAAATAGACCTGTTGGTATATATCAAGTGACTATAGAAGCAGAAGACCAGTATGGGGCAATAGCAAATTATACAACAACACTTAATGTTTTAAATAACGCCCCAAAAATTCATAATTATTGGATTAATAGTATATCAATTGAACAACAGGTTTCAGTCAACTATGGTAATGATCTTATCTTCACATTCAATGTTTCTGATGTAGAAAACACTATTGCTTATATTACAGTATCGTTATTGGATGAAAATAACAATTGGTATAATATAACTAACAGATATAGCGCAAATATGGAATTGGTCATAAGAACTGAAGAATTAATATCTGGTGTCTGGTATGTATACCTTTCAGTAATAGATGCTGACGGTGCTAAAACTGATTTAACAACTGATATCAATATTGGACCACAGGAAATTAGAATCATACCCGATTTAATTTCAGCCAACCTTCCTTGGATAGCTTTATTTTCTGGTTTAGGCATTGGAATAATATTTGGTTTTGGTTTTGGATATAGTAGATATAAATCAACAAGTACTAAAATGACTAAAGAAAAACAAAAAGCAAGTAAGGGAAAAGCTCCGAAACCAATCAAACCAGAAAAAAAGCAAGAGCAAGTAGATATTGAGAAACCAGACGATACTGAATATAAAACAATTGAATCTGAAACTGAAACTACAACTGCCCCTCAGAGGAAAATCAAAAGAAGATTAAACTAATTCTTATTAATTTGAAACTAAAAAAAGAGAAAAAAGTTTAAAATAAAATTATAATTGAATTATTTCTTATCTTTTTTCATTATTTTAAAATATCATACAAGCGATATTGAAATTTACCCAATTTTCCCCCGTAATTGCCTGCACTAATTCGTTTAACTCCGTCAACTTTAACAGCAGCTTTTATTCCAACCTTCATTGCTTTTTTCATTGCTTCTTCAGTGGCACCATCTAAGATTACTTCGTATACACAATTATCATTTTCTCTTAGTAATGAATTTTCAATTTTAGTTCTAAGTGTAGGACATAAGGGATCATTTGTAGAGGCATTCAAAAATGAGTATTTAGACCCTACTTTACTTCCAGATCTAGCTACTCCTCCAGGAAATGGAGCAATAACGTTCTCAATACCTTCCATTGCTTTAACAGCGGCTTCAGCGCTTGTAAGACCCGCATCTTGGTTTTCTGCCATAATTAAGAAATTCCCACCTGCTACTCCTTTTCCAACTTTAAAAATACTTTGAACAACAAATTCTCCGTCCATTACAGGTATACGCCACGCTTCAAAAGGAAATTTACCCTCAATCTTTTCCTCAAATTTATCTCCAAAAAACTTAAGCTTATATCCCGTTTTAATTTCAAAATCTTTTTCTGGTTCTAAAGATCCATTTAAAACATCAAAACAAGCAGTTGTAGGACAAGTTAAGATACATTGACCAACTCTATTTAATAAAACATTATCCATTTGATCCTTCTTCGTTTTGAAAAACATCAATACAACACCAGGACGTTTGTCCGGGGTTTTATCTGCAGATAATACTACATCAATTCCCGCTTCGGAATCACAATGAATTGTTGAAGTACCATATCCCGTCGCTACTTGAGCTGCAATATTTGCCCATTTTTCATTTTTTGCCGTCACTAAAATTCTGGTGAAAACTGCTCCGAACGCTTCGCAGAATGTATCTTCTATTTCTACACCATTCAATTCCATTTTTTAATCAACTCCAATATAGTTTTTATCAACAATAATTCGGTAATACTAATAGACCTCAATTTTATATAAAAGTTTAAGAAATTCACTAACTCTTATTTAAAGGATAGTCTAAAATTATTAGATTTAGAAATCTATTTTTTTTGAAAAAATTAATCCTACATGATTCTATCGAAAATTAATCAATAATTTATTATCAAAAAGTAGAAATAATATTTAAACAATTCAAAATTAACACTTAAAACTAGTTTCACTGTTAATATTTTAATTGAGTTGAATACAATATGAATATGGAAGGAAAGATCTGCCTTATCACAGGGGCAAATTCGGGTATTGGGTATGCTACGGCAATAGGGTTAGCAAAGTTGAATGCACATGTAATAATGGTTTGTAGAAATAAGGAACGAGGAGAATCGGCACAAAAAGAGATCATCGAGAAGACAGGGAACAAACGCGTGGATTTACTCTTATGTGATTTATCATCATTTGATTCCATTCGAAAATTGGCTGCTGAATTCAAGACTAAATACCAAAATTTGCACGTGTTAATAAATAATGCTGGGATCATGCTCTCGAAAAGAGAATTATCGGTTGATGGATTCGAGATGAATTTTGCTGTAAATCATCTAGCGCCATTTTTATTAACAAACTTATTGCTTGACTTATTGAAAAAAAGTGCTCCAAGCAGAATTATCAATATAGCTTCAGCAGCACATAAATATGGGACCATTAATTTTGAAGATCTACAAGGCGAGAATAAAAAACGCCGTTTTATGGGGCTATATGGAGATTCAAAATTAGCTCTAATATTAACATCATATGAACTCAGCAGAAGATTAGAAGGGACGGGAGTTACCCTGAACTTGATTCATCCTGGAGTTGTAAATACCAATTTGGGAATGGATAGAAATAAACCAAAAAAAGGTATTGTAAGACGCTTTTTTAAAAGTCCTGAAAAAGCAGCTGAAACATCCATATATTTAGCATCTTCACCAGAAGTAGAAGGAATAACAGGGAAATACTTCATCAACAAACAAGAGCAAAAATCCTCGGAAGATTCCTATAACGAAGAATATGCTAATAAATTATGGGATATAACCATGAAAATGACCGAATTATAATAATAAATTCTTATTTTATTAATTTTTGTCAAGTTGGTTTTTTTTGCGCCATTTTCTTAGGTATCTACGGAAAAAACTGGGATTCACACCTATAGAATTAAGCCTTGAATCATATATATCTGTCAGTTTAGCTTGTTTTATTCGTTGGTAGAACATAAAAATAATAAAAAATATAAAACGATAGTTAGTTATTATGATTGCTTGACAGAGCTAATTTTTATATCAGAATATTATTTAGATATTCCAATATTAATTTAAATCGCTTGATATTACTGAGAGCTTTTTGTATTTTGTGTATCTACTCATATTTAAAAAATTAAAAGGTTAAATACCCAAACAAATAGGTGGTTTTTTTTTTAAAGTATGAAAAATAATATTATCTAGTAAAATTAGCAAACTCTAAAGTTGAAAAAAATGTCAGAAAAAATTTTAAGCGTTGGTATACTCAAGAATGGGACTATCGGAAGTTCTCTTTTACTTGCATTTTTAATGGATGAACGAGCTGAAGCTACGCGATTAAAAGTGCGAGAAGTAACCTCCGGCGCAAAAATGAATCCTACTGAAGAATGCGAAGAGACAATGAAGACACTCTTGGAATTTAAACCAGAATTAATACTAATGTCAAGTCCCAACGCGGCTCTTAAGGGTCCATTGAAAGCAAGAGAAATGGCTCATTCTGCTGGGATCCCAACAATAATAATTTCAGACGCACCTGCTAAGAAAGCAATTGATGAAATAAAAGAGAAAAATATGGGATTCATATTAGTCAATTGCGATAGTATGATAGGTGCAAGAAGACCATTCTTGGATCCTGTTGAAATGAGTTGTTTCAATGCTGATCTCTTGAAGGTATTAGCTATTACGGGAGCGCTACAAGTAATTGCTAAGGAATTGAATAAAGTAATAATGGACATGTTGGAAGGAAGAATGCCTTCTTTACCACAAATTACCATTGATGCCACTATCGCAACGAAAGAAGCTAATTTCTCTAATCCCTATGCAGAAGCAAAAGCAATCGCAGCATTTGAGCTAGCTGCTTCTGTATCAAAAGTTACAGCTAAAGCTTGCTTTGTGTTAAAAGATAGAGAGGAATACATGCCCTTATTAGCAGCAGCTCACGAAATGATGAGGACTGCTGCATTAATGTGTGACCAAGCAAGAGAAATTGAGAAATCTAATGATACTGTTATTAGAAGACCTCATCATGCAAAACAACACATGCTTAAGAAGATTCATTTGCATGATAAAGAGGAATAAATCTTTATTCTTCTGTTTAATTTTTTTATATTTTATTTTTTAAAAAAAGAAATGAATTAAAAATTCACATTGCTTAAATATTGTTTTAGGTTGTTAAAATTTTCCCCACTCAGAGTTTTTATTATTGTAACAAATGCTTCCTCATTCTTACTCTTGGTAACTGCCATTAAAACTGTATTATTACTGACTTCTTTAATTAAAATATATTTTTCTTCACTTTCATAAATAACAGTCGATAGTTCTAATGGTGAGATATCAGAATTTAATAATTCCATTATTTTTGAGAAAATTTGATAGATATTAGAATCTAATGTACCAATTTCAAACTTCATAAATTGTAAAGGTTTGCTTTCAAACTTCCCCAAGGTTGATGCAATTAATAAACCATCTGGTTGGTTGAATAGAAGGTATTCAGATAGTGTGTTTACTTTTAATTCATCCAAGAGATGTCGGATTTTTCCAAGACGTTGTAATGAAAGTGTATTTTGTTGAATTTCAAAATCAAGGATTTCGATTAGTCGATGTTGTGCGCTACCTTCCTTAACTGATACGGGAGTAAACGCTAATCTATTTTTTAATTCATCAGATAATCCCTTAGTCAGTAATTCATAGACTTTATCTTCTTCAGATTCTTGAAGATCAATTTTATTTAGCAAGACATAAACCAGATTTATATGTGGACTAAATTCGAAAATGTAATTTAAGAATTTATCAAAAATCTCTTTAATACGATCTTCAATAACAGTCGAGTCAACCATAAAAACTGCGGTCGTTACCTCTGAAAATACTAATTCTCGATGAGATTCGGAAAAATATTTCTCCATGTAATGAGATTGTCCACCAGCGTCCCACAAATTGATTTCCATTATACCTCTAAAGATAAAATTCTCTCTAGATATACTTTTCGTAGGTTTAAGATTTAAAACTTTCATAAAATTATATCCCAAGCAAGTTGTTCTCATCAAGCTTGTTTTTCCGGCATTTTCTGGACCAAATAAAAGTATTTTAAAAAGTTTTCACCTTTTTATGATGATTTTATTTATAATTATGATTATTAAAATAAATTTAATTTGAAATTAATGAAAATCTCTTGAGTTTAAATTAATAATTAAATCGTCTGATATAATTTGTATAAATTGATATTTATTTAATTTTATTTAATTTTAACTTGCTTTGAGTTTTTTGTACTAATAAATTATGACGATTCAATTAAATAATATTTTTAATTACCTAATTTAAAATATATTAAATCTAAAAGATATATTGGATGAATGAAGATGGATTTGTTAAAATACATACGTAATGTTCCAAATTTCCCTATTGAAGGAATTCAATTTAAAGATATTACAACATTAGCTAAAGATCCCGCTGCTTTTAAAGAGTCTAATGATATAATAATTGAGCATTTCAAAAATAGAGGAATTACTAAAGTTGCTGCAATTGAAGCTAGAGGTTATATTTGGGGGGGTGTTATTGCATATCATCTTGGTGCTGGTTTTATTTTGATTAGAAAGCCAGGTAAATTACCTGCAAAAGTAATTACTGAAGAATACGATCTAGAATATGGAAAAGATAAAATAGAGATGCATGTTGATGCTATTGATAAAGGAGAAAAGGTTTTATTATTTGATGATTTGTTAGCAACGGGTGGTACTTCAAAAGCTGCTTGTAATTTAATAGAAAAAGCGGGAGGAATTGTTGAAGGAGTAGTGTTTGTAATAGAACTAACTGGGAGTTTACATGGAAAACAAAAATTAGAAGGATATGACGTTTTGAGTCTTGTTGAGATTCCTGTAGAAGAATAATTACCAAGAATAAAGTATGCATCTATTAATACCCATTTTTTTCTCGAATGTTCTTCTTTAAATATAAGACTGAAAATTTAAATAATTCTGAGAACTTTATACTCTCAATATTACATGATTAGTATAAATGGTGTGGAAATTATTACCGAATCGAAAAAAACTCAGCTTTACGGTGCTCATATTAACTTAGGAGCGAAAATGGTAGACTTTTCTGGCTTTAGCATGCCTGTACAATATGAAAGTATTATTAGAGAGCACAACGCAGTGAGAACTAATGTTGGCATTTTTGATATATCACATATGGGAGAATTTCTCCTTGAAGGGGAAGATATATTCCCTTTCCTCCAATATGTAATGATTAATGATTTAAACCTATTGGAACCTTCAAAGGGGCAATATTCTTGTATGTGTTACGAAAATGGAACAGTAGTTGACGATTTGGTTTATTATGAAGAGACCCCCCAAAGATTTCGAATGATTGTTAATGCAAGTAATATCGAGAAGGATTTTAAATGGTTAAATACTCACATTAGAGACTGGGATGTTGAAATCACGGATCTGTCAAATCAAAGAGCTCGCATTGCATTTCAAGGTCCTAAAGTAGATGAACTTCTGCAAACAATCGTTGATACTGATTTATCTAAAATTAATCGATTTTATTTTAGGCATTGCAAACTTAATAATCTACCAATCTTTATTGCCCGAACAGGTTATACGGGTGAGAAAGGATTTGAATTATCAATGGATAATGAACACGCATTAACAGTTTGGAATTCTTTAATGAAATTGGGGGCTACACCTGCAGGATTAGGTGCAAGAGACTCTTTAAGACTTGAAGCTTCTTATTCTCTTTATGGTCATGAAATAAATGACAAAATTACACCAATAGAGGCGGGATTATTTTGGCTCGTAAAACCAAAGGAAGGAATTGAATATATTGGCAAAGATGTTTTATTAAAACAGAAATCTAAAGGAACTGATAGGATACTTGTTGGATTATCATTAATAGATCGTGGTATAATAAGGCAAGATTATAAAATTTATAAAGACAGAAAAGAAATTGGATATGTTACTTCCGGAGGTTTTTCACCAACCTTACAAAAGACAATTGGTCTAGGATTGATAAAAACAGAATTTAAAGAAATTGATACAGAAATTCAAATTAAGATCCGAGATAAAATGGTGAAGGGATTAGTAACTTCTATCCCATTTTTTAGAAATGTATGAAATCATAAAAAAAGTGAATAATATGGATTATAATTTACGGGAAGATGTAAAATATACTGCTTCTCACGAATGGGTGAGAATTGATGGTGATATTGGGACTGTTGGAATAACTAGTTATGCGCAACACCAGTTAGGTGATATTGTATTTATAGAATTACCTAATATTGGCTTAATTTTTGAAAAGGGCAGTCATGTGGCTGAAATAGAATCAGTCAAAGCAGTTGGAGATCTGCTTATACCAGTTTCAGGAGAAATTATCGAAGTTAATAAAAAACTTGAAGAATCTCCTGAAATCGTTAATTCTTCTCCCTTTGGTGATGGTTGGATATTAAAAATTAAAATTAATCATTCAGATGAATTAGAGACTCTTCTTTCTGTTAAAGAATATGAAAAAATAATAGAATCTGAAGAGCATTAAAATATTTTTTCTCATTTTAAAAAAATTTGTTTTAAATTTAATGGATTAGGTGAATAATATGGATTTTATTCCTCATGATGACAAAACAATTAATGAGATGCTAAAAGAATTAGGACTTAAAGAATTAGATGACCTTTTCGATGATATTCCAAAAGATCTACTCGAGAATCAATTAAATATTCCTCCTGGATTATCAGAACCCGATTTATTAGATAAATTGAAAAAAATCTCGAGGGAAAATAAAATGTATCAAAGTAGCTTTTTAGGTGCTGGAATTTATTATCATTATATTCCCTCTTTAGTCGATTTTGTAACTAGTCGTTCAGAATTTTATACTGCTTATACACCTTATCAAGCTGAAGCAAGTCAAGGTTATCTTCAAGCAATTTATGAATATCAATCTATAATTTCACGTTTAACGGAAATGGACGTTTCTAACGCTAGTATGTATGATGGATCTACTGCATTAGCTGAAGCCGCAATTATGTCAACAATATTAACTAATAAAAATATCGTCATAATTATGGAAGGGGTACATCCTGAATATGTAGAAGTTGTGAAAACCTATTGTTGGGGACAAAATATTGAGTTACGAATTATGTCTCAAGATGATCTCATATATAATTTGAGTGAAGAAATTGCTTCTGTTATGATTCAAAGCCCAAATTTCTTCGGTGATATAGAAGATGTAGCAGAAATCTCAAAAAACATCAAAAATTCAGCTCCAAATTGTATAATTGTCCAACTTATGACTGATCCCACTTGTTTAGGTGTTTTAAAACCACCTGGTTTAATCGACGTAGATATTTTCGTGGCAGAAGGTCAATCTTTTGGCATCAGCCCTTCTTTTGGTGGACCTGGACTTGGTATCTTTACTACAAAACAGAAATTTTTAAGAAAAATACCTGGAAGGTTAGTCGGGAAAACTAAAGAATTAAATGGGGAGCGAGAAGGCTTTATTCTGACATTACAAGCGCGAGAACAACACATTCGCAGAGAAAAAGCAAGTTCAAATATTTGTACAAACGAAGCTTTATGTGCTTTATCAGCTCTAATATATTTATTATCTTTAGGCTCCTATGGACTCCGGGAAATTGCTACCCAAAATATTCAAAAAACCCATTATTTGAAGGAAAAATTAGCTCTTATTCCAGGATATAAAATACTAAACACGAAACCTACATACAATGAATTCTTATTAAAATGTCCTGATATTGATAAATTAGTCAAAGAGTGCAAAATTAATGATCTACTTCCTCCTTTGCGTATTTCCAATTATTACCCTAATATGAAAAATGTACTTTTAGTATGCGTTACTGAAACAAATTCAAAAGATTCTTTAGACAAATTTTTAGATATAGCAGGTAAATTTAAAGAAAATATAATGGGGGATTCATAATGGATACGAAAATAATATTTGAAAAGAACACCAATCACTATAATGAAAACTGTATCACTAAAATGGATGTAATTACCAAGGACCTTTCGGAAATAATCCCAGCTTCATTGATTCGAAAAGAATTACCTATTCCTAATGTTCCTGAGGTTGAAATCGTTCGTCATTATATAAATCTCAGTAATAGAAATTATGGAGTAGATACTGGAATGTATCCTTTAGGTTCTTGTACAATGAAATATAATCCAAAGATTAATGAAGTGATTGCTAGAATTCCTGGCTTCTCTCAAGTTCATCCGCTTCAAGAAGAAAACCAAGGTTCACTTAGGATTCTTGTAGAATTATCAAAATTGTTAACTGAAATCACGGGTATGGAGGGATTCACACTGCAACCAGCTGCTGGAGCGCACGGTGAATTGGTTGGATTACTCATAATAAAAAAATACTTTCAAAATAAAAACATCCTTAAAACAAAGATAATCATTCCTGATTCAGCTCACGGCACTAACCCTGCATCAGCGAAAATGGCCGGTTTTTCTATTATTGAGCTCCAATCTAATGAGCACGGAGAAGTTCCCTTAGATCATCTTGAACATGCTATGAAGCAAGGAGATGTAGCAGGCATAATGCTGACCAATCCTAATACCTTAGGTGTATTTGATAGAAATATAAAAGAAATAACAAAAATTGTCCATGAAAATGATGGACTTTGTTATTATGATGGAGCTAATTTAAATCCGATGCTTGGAGTTTGTCGTCCAGGAGATATGGGTTTTGATATAGTTCACCTTAATCTTCATAAAACTTTTTCTACACCTCATGGTGGGGGTGGACCCGGGTCTGGTCCTGTAGGAGTTATTGAAGAACTCATCCCATTTCTTCCTGAACCTTGTTTAATATCTAATAAAGACGGTATGATTTGTGGTGAAAGAAAAGCTACTTCAATTGGAAGAATTAAAGCATTTTGGGGTAATTTTGGCATAATATTAAGGGCTTATTCATATATCTTGGCTTTAGGTGCAAAAGGTTTAAGTAAAGTTGGGAGAGTCTCTGTTCTGAATGCAAATTATTTGAGTTATAAGTTAAAGAAAAGATATCATCTTCCCTATGATAGAACGTGCAAACATGAATTTGTGTTATCAGATAAAGGGATTCCTAATGATGTTACAACTGAAGATATTGCTAAACGCATCTTAGATTATGGTATGTACGCTCCCACGATCTATTTTCCCTTAATCGTTAATGGTGCTCTTATGATTGAGCCTACTGAGACAGAAACAAAGAATAATTTAGATAGATTTGTTGATATTTTATTGAAAATTTATGATGAAGCTAAGGAAAATCCAGAAATTCTAAAGAAGGCACCCCACAATACACCAATTGGACGGTTAAATGCAGTTTTAGCCGCAAGAACACCTAAATTAAGAGAATAAAAATCATAATATCGAATTTGATAGTCCATGATGACAAGAGCAATCTCTTTCTGTATTTATTTTAGGGATGGTCATTTCTAATAATTTCTTAAGATTCTCAATATTTTTTTCCATTGTTTTCATGACTTCTGGTACATCAACACTCAATTTTTGAATTAAAGAACCACATTTATCACATTCATTTTTAAATATGACGATGCCACAGTTCGGACAGTATCCGGCCCATACATCGAGATCAGTTATCATAGCGATACAACAATAACACATTTCTTTTTCGGCAGCTAGAACTACCTCTGGATATGTCGTCATTCCTATAATGTCTCCACCAAGTAGTCGAAACATATTTGATTCTGATCTTGTGGAAAATCTTGGTCCTTCAATACAAACATATGTTCCTCCATTACAAAATTTAATCCCTAAAATTTTTCCTGATTCATAAAAAAGATTTCTCATATATTCGCAATAGGGATCTGCTTGACCTATATGGCAAACTTGCCCTCCTTGGAAAAAGGTATCAACTCGTTTCTTAGTTCGATCAATATATTGATCAACCATTACAAATGTTCCTTTTGATAACTCTGCTTTCAATGAACCAACTGCTGAGGTTGATATAACAAATTTAACTCCTAGTTCTTTTAATGCCCAGATATTTGCCCTAAAATTTATATTGTGTGGGGGAATTGAATGATCTTTACCATGACGAGAAATAAATGCTATTTTTTTATTTTTAAAATCTCCTATAGTTACTTTTGAAGAGCTGTTTCCAAAAGGAGTAAAGATTTTGACTTCTACAGTATTGTCCAAATGTATATCCGAACCAGTACCTCCAATTATGCCTATATCAACACTTATATCGTTATTTTTCATTTTAAAATCATATCATTTATTTATTTCTGATAAAATAAATAAAAATTGAGTAATTTTAAATATTATAATAAAAATTATTGGAAAACACCTAATAGTGAATATTATGGTTAAAATAGGGATAATAGGTGGCTCGGGATTAGATGATCCGGATATTTTAAAAGATGGAAGAGATGTTGAAGTAGATACAACATATGGAAAACCATCTTCTCCCCTTAAAGTAGGTAAAATCAATGATGTGGATGTTGTTCTTATAGCAAGACACGGAAGAGAACATACAATACCTCCAACACATGTAAACTATAGAGCTAATATACAAGCACTTAAAGATCAAGGATGCACTCATATCTTGGCAACGACAGCGTGTGGTAGCTTGAGAGAAGAGATCGGTCGTGGGGACCTTGTTATTCTCGATCAATTTATAGATTTTACAAGATTGAGGAAAGTAAGTTTTTTTGATGAATTCCCACCCCACGATGCCAAACATACTGCTATGGCTTATCCATATTCTGAAGAGTTAAGGCATATCTTTATTGAAACGGCTAAAGAGCTCAATCTTAAATATCATGAAAATGGAACAGTTGTTACAATCGAAGGACCTAGATTTTCCACAAGGGCAGAATCAGAGATGTTTAGGCTATGGGGGGCTGATGTAATTAATATGAGCATTGCTCCTGAAACGATCTTGGCAAATGAGGTAGGTATTCCATATGCAGCAGTTGCTATGTCTACAGATTATGATTGTTGGAAAGAAGATGAGGTTCCTGTAACATGGGAAGAAATTTTAGAAGTTTTCAGTAGAAACGTAAACAATGTTATTACATTGCTGACTAACGTTATAAAAAAGATAAAGTAATATTTTGCATTTTAATTATTCTTTTTATTTTTTATTTTAATTAATGCAAGGCTCTACATTAAAAAAATTATTATTCTCTCACAAATTTATTAATATAAGGAGATAAAAAAATTTAGTATTTAAAAAATATAAACATGCCCGTAATTAAATTTCTTGGAGGTGCCCGAGAAGTTGGTAGATCCGCCGTATTAATTGAATCGAATAATAAAGAAAAAATGATGCTAGATTATGGAGTAAGATTCAAAGAAGAGGATCGCTTGCCTGATAATGCTGATTTAAATAATCTTAAAGCTGTTGCTCTTACTCATTGTCATGTAGATCATTCAGGAGCACTCCCCTATTTATATAAAAATTCAACCCTACCTTTTTATACAAATCCACTATCACTAAGAATCACTGACATTCTCTTAAAAGATATGATTAAGATTACTAGGTATCCATATCCGTTTGGTCTTAAAGAATTAGATAAATTAAGACAAAATGCTAAATTCTTGAAAATTGGGATTCGTCAGAAAATCTCCAATGACTTTCATATAACCTTTTATGATGCTGGACATATTCCCGGAAGCGTATCGATTCTTATTGAGGTGGATGGAAAAAAAATATTTTATACTGGAGATATAAATTCGCAAACTACTAATCTCATAAATTCTGCGAGATCTTCAGATATACCTGAGATTGATGCATTAATCACAGAATCAACTTACGCTTTAAAAGAACATCCTCTAAGAGAGGAAACTGAAAGAAAGATCATAGATCGAATCGTTAATATAATAGAAAATGAAGGAAATGTATTAATTCCCGCATTTGGGGTTGCGAGATCACAAGAACTTTTATTAGTTTTAAAAAAATATGATCTAAAAATACCAATATATTTGGATGGACTTGCCAGAAAAATCAGTATGGCTTATTCCGAATTCCCTAACGCATTCAAGAATTTTAACATTCTCAAGAAAGCAATAAAGGCCGCAAAATTCGCAAAAAGTAGAAACCGAATGAATATTTTAGAAAAAGGAAAAACTATTATTATTTCACCATCAGGAATGCTTAAAGGTGGCGCTGCGATTGATTACGTGTCAAAAATTGTTGCAGACCCAGCATCAGCTATTTATCTTGTAGGATATCAAGTAGAAGGAACACCTGGAAGAAAACTTTTAGATGAAGGAATATTCGAATTTGCAGAAAGAGGGTATTCAAAAGATACTAATTTTAAGGCATTGTGCGAGGTAGATTATTTTGATTTTTCAAGTCATGCTGATAGATCCCATCTCTTTAACTATATTAAAGGAATTAAGTTCAATAGTTCACGTTATGTGTTTTGTGTTCATGGAGATGAAAAGTCAACTACTTCTTTAGCTAGTAATCTAAATAAAGAAAATTACAATGCTGCTGCTCCTGAAACAGGAGAATCTTACGCTATTTAGTATTTTTATCATTTGTAATATTTCGTTGTTCTTTGATAATTATATTACAATTTTTTAGAAAAAGATCAATTTTATCAATAGGAACTATAGTTCCTGCTGCTGGAGGATGACCTCCTCCTAATACATCCAAATCTGAGAGTAATAATGCTTTTCGTATTGCTTCTGATAGATTTATTCCTTCTGCTACTACTGCATTACTTGCTCTAGCTGAGATCTTATAAACCCCCTCCGCTTTTCTCTTAGAACATCCAAAAAGAGGCTTTTCTTTATTAATAACTCCACTCTTATCAAAAATAAGCATTGAAGCAATGGTCCCAATCATGGTATCAGTAATTACGTCTTCTCCATAAAAATATTGAATATAATCCATTTCTTTGATTTTTTCATCCTTTTGGATCCAATTTAGCGCGTTAGATATTTTCTTTCTATATTCAACGAGATTATTTTGAGCTTTTTGATATGCTATACGTCTATCACCCATTCCTATTGCTATGCCCAAAGAAGCATTTTCACTCCGTCCACAAGAGTTCAATAGTTTAGAAAATTCATTTAATTCATGTAATTCAGATCCCACAATTTCATTTTTTAAGATATATCTATTAATAATTAGATTCTGAGTTATAATTTCTGGGTCTATTTCATATTTTAAGGCATATTCAATAATTTTTGATGAAATATCTCTCTTTTCACTTTGAGTTAGATCATTTAGCGTTCTTATATTACCATCTGATTTTTCCATTAGTATACCGATCGTTTTTAAAAATTTTAAGGTGGTACTTGCATTTCCTGTTAATCCGGGTAAATTTATATTACTTGAATAAGCAATTGCTTCATTAATTGGTTTTATTGGTGAAAAGCTAAGATCGTCAACCTCATCAATTAAATCGGTTTCAATCGCATCTTTAAGGATGAAAGAATTAATACCAGTAAACGAATAATTAGAACCTCTATTTTGAATGTCACCGGTTGCACCTACTAAAGCGATAGGAGAAAGATCAATATTTTTCTTATTTATTATTTTCGAAAACAAGTAACATAGACCGGAACTGGAAATTTGTGTGCTTCCATCTATTCCATAAAAATAAGGATTTATATGCCAAGGGATACCACTTTCATAAACTTTTTTTATGTTAGGATCTTCTTTATTTGATATTCCTTGTGGGAGATGATGATCTATAATAAGAAAAGGAATTTGAGTCTCATTAAACTTGAGTTGGTTAATTAATTCTAAGTATTGTCCACTCCCAAAATCAGAAAAAATAACAAACTTGGAACCATCAATCGCATCTTTTGCTAATTTAATGATTTCTTCTTTTTCTAATTGTTTTAATACCCTTATTTGGAATGGAATTTTTTCTCTGAAAAAAGCTTTACCTAATATTGCTCCTGAAGCCAATCCATCGGCATCAAGATGCGTATATATTATCAAATTTAAATCAGAGATCTCAATTGTATCAAATAGGAATTTTTTAGCTAATAGTAAAGATTCTAATAAAAAATGTAAAGAATCAAGTACTTCATTCATTATTATAAAATTTTAATATAAACTTAATTTAATATATTAAAATACGTAAAAAATAATAAATACTCATTTAAAAAATGGAGAAAAGTGATCGAAATGCATCATATCAAAATTAATAATCTCGCTCTAAAACTCGTGAAAAAGATTATTGAAAATAAAGAATTATATAAAGTCGACATTCAAAAACTTGAAAATGGCTCAACAGTTTTAGATATGACCAATGCGTCTTGGACGGGAGGAAAATTAGTTGGAGAAATTTGTATGGGGGGATTAGGAAATGTTGAATTTTCGTCTTACGATTTAGACGGCCATTATATTCCAAGTGTTAATGTATATACTTCTGAACCTGTTATTTCTTGCATGGCATCCCAATTGGCTGGTTGGAGTGTTAAATTGAAAAAGGAAGTTGAAAAAGACGGGAAAATGAAGAAAAAGGTTATTTTTCAATCGCTAGGTTCGGGTCCTGCTAGAGCTAAAAGTAAAACTGAGAAAATTTTCGAAGAAATAGACTATACTGATGATTCAGATTGTGCAATAATCGTGTTTGAAACTGATAAATTACCAAATTCAGAAGTGATGGAAATTGTAGCATCAAAAAGTGGAGTAAATCCAAGTGATACATATGCATTATGTGCCCCTACAGCTTGTTTAACCGGATCTATCCAAGTTGCTGCTAGAATAGTAGAAACAGGGATTCACAAACTACATGAAATTCATTTCCCCCTCGAAGTGCTAAAAGATGGGTTTGGAACAACGACAATAGCTCCTATAGCAAAGGATGATTTGGGTGCGATGGGAAGAACCAATGATTCAATAAGTGCAGCAGGGTTAACTTATTATACAATTGATGTAGATAAGGAAAAAGAAACTGAGTTATTTGAACTATTGAGAAAAGCACCTGCAAATACTTCACCCAGCTATGGAAAACCTTTCATAGAAACATTTGAAGCAGCCGATTATGATTTCTATAAAATTGATCCTGGTTTATTTGCTCCAGCAAAATATACTATGACAAACGTTAGAACTGGGGGAAGTATAACTGTTGGTGAAGTAAATCACGAGTTATTAAAACTATCTTACAAATTAAAGTAAAAAAAACTTCTTTATCTTCCCTTTTTTTATTTTATTCTTAGAAATTAGTCAATTCATCTTGATACTTTAAAATTTCAGAGGTTGGGATATCTTTATCAAATTCTATTTCTTTTTGAATGCCTAAGTAAGCACATGCGATATTGGCAGCGGCAGCTATTTCTGCTTTTTTTAGGGTAAGAGTATAACCATTTACAGTTTGAGCTCTCTCTTCTGAATCAGAATGTAGATATCTTCTTTGAGAATCGAAATACCCCTCATTGTTGGAAAGTTGCTCATAGTTTTTATCTGATAATTGATTACTTCTTTCAATTTTCATTTTATATAAGAGGGAGGCCATTTTATCAGCAACATTGAAAGGTAATTGGTTTTTTATGATCACTCTTATAATATTGTTAATATCAAAATAATTTAGGGTTTCGAATTTAGCCATCAAATATTTTTTAAGATTATCAGAATCTTTATCACATTCTATTTCAGTCCAGTCATGAATTGCTAATCGTCTTCTGAAAAAGATCATTTCCCAGTCTACATTAAGCTCTTTTAAGAATTCGAATAATTTATCATCATTAGCTTTTTTCATTTCTAAAGTGATGAATAGCTGAAGTCCGTAATACTTATGTTCTTGCTGAAGAAAAAATCCTCTTTGGTGCATGGATGCCAAGATTTTTATGCTCAAAGAATAAATGTTATCAGTTACTCCTTTTTTATCACAACTGAGATAAATTACATTTCCCTCTTCACTCACATATTCACAATCCAGAAATCCGAGAATACTTTCATTATTTTGATCTATAAATTCGCATAACCCACTAAGGGTTGGTTTAACATCAAATTTCTTCAAATCACTTTCTTGAATTGTAACGTAATCATTATAACTACCACCAATAGCTAATTTTATCGAATTAAGTTTTAATTCTTCATCAATTCCAAATACATTCTTAAATGCTTCGTTCAATGGAAATATTTCTTGTTCAAGTATTTTAACATCTGCTATTGAACTCTCATAAGGTTCTGGATCTCTTAATAATTTATTCATTATTGGTGCTTCTGAAGCATCAACTTCCACCTCATAATCTTTAGCCAAGTTTTTTCTTATCACGCAAACAGAACGCTTTTTCTCATTATACATGGTAAGTGATGTATTGCTATCAATAACCGCTCTAAAATGTTCAGTAAATAAATCGTCAATATCATCTGATTTGAATTTTCTCTGTCTCAAAAATAGCACCAAGAATAATAATAAAATATAAGGTTCTTTAACCTTTAGTAAGATACTTCAATCTTTTAATTTTATGGTTTCACTTTATCAGATTTTAGTGCCTTATAGTAATATTAAATAAAAAAGGGCATGCAAATTATTAAATATTTGAACTTAACAAGTTTTTTGAATTATATCTCTAAAGATCATTTATTGATTATCGAGGATATAATCATCGCCTTTTTTGAAATAAGTTATTGTGGAGCCAAAATTATTTCGGACCGTTATCTTGTCTCCATCGATATCTAATAATTCTATAGAATAAGGGATACGTCTGTGTTTAATTATTTCACTTATTATTTTTTTTTCTTCTTCGAGATCCATATCTTATAGAATAAATCAAGCAAAAAAAGTTTTATGAAAATGAAAAACTAAATATTTACTTTACCAGAAATTTCTTCTATATCCAATCTTAATATACAAGTATTTATGTAAGATTTTCCATTATTTAAATGATTTTTTTTTATCTTTTGAGGATTTTCTTCTAAATGACTTATCAATACATCAAATCCATGTTTTTTTTCTTCAAAGCTCTCTATAATAATCAATTTTCCCCTTATGATAATTGATTGATACGCATGATCACAATCATTCATCTTATAACCACAATCTTTGATAACTGTAGCACACACTAATGGATTTGCTTTGATAAACTCAATTTTTAATCCTTCATTTGCACAATGAAAATATAAACAATTATTATCTTGATCATAACCATAACTAAGAGAAACAATATATGGTTCAGAATCTCTGCACATTGATATTGTAACATATCGACCTTCAATAAGAATTGTGTTTAAAAGATTTGAGTTTGTAATTTCTTTTTCCTTCCGTCTCATGTGGTATCTCGTCATAATTAAATTGATGAAAAGTTGTAATATAGCTATAAGCTAGATTTTTTATTTCATTTTAATAATTTTTTTTAAAAAATTTAATAAATACATCGTTATAAATATAAAAGAAGATTTAATTAAAGTATAGTAATAACATTAATACTCTTAAATTTAGTTTTTTATTTTTAGTAATTTTATCTAAATTCAAGTGATTTTTATGGTAAAACAAATACTAGATATTGGCTTTTTCTCAAGCATGTACAGCCAAACTAACGGAACTGCTCATGCTGTCAAAAATTTATCAGAAGCAATAGCAAGAACAGGACATAATGTCCATGTCTTTGCTCCTAAAATTACCAATGGTCATGCTATTCCTAAAACATTACATTATCATGATCTTGGAGGTGCGTATATTGGGAAGGAGACAGGGGTCGTTGCTTCAGTTCCACTCCAAAAAATGTTTTTCTGTCCCCATGATTATTTAGATATCACTCACATGCACACTCATGCGACGATTGGACCAATTGCTATTAATTGGGCAAAATATTTGGGAATCCCCATGATTGCTACTCATAATGCACCACTAACGTATTATACCGCGCAAAATGTTAGAATTATTGGAAATCTACTTACCAAATCTGACTTACTCTGGAGATACGAACGCCATTTACTCAATAAATATGATTTTGTTCACGTTCCTACCAAATCTAAGAAAGATCAGCTACGTAGTTGGCGTTTCATGGAACCGATTATTTGTTTATCTAATGGAATACCTGATGCAATGTTCACGGATTTGAAAGAAAATGGTATTCGAGAGAAATATAACATTGAAGATAAAAAAGTATTGCTATATGCTTCACGCCTATCCACAGAAAAGCATCCTATTAGTATCCTAAAAACATTTAAACAAATACAGAAAGAAGTTCCAGACGCTTACCTTTTAATGGTGGGAAGTGGAGGCGCTTCTTCAGATCATGTTAAACGAATGCTTAAGAGGAAGGCATACAGGGATATAGCGTCTTATGCAGGACGGGTTCCTTTTGTCGATTTATTAAGATTATATAGAACAGCAGATTTATCAGCTTTGTGGTCTTGGGTTGAAGCAGAAGGATTAGTATTAATTGAAGCAATGGCTCAAGGAACACCTACTGTAGGAGCGAACGCATGCGGAATAAGTAATGTTATAAGACATGGGGAAACAGGATATCTTGCTAATAATTTAGATCAATTCAAGGACTCTGTTGTCAAATTACTGAAAGACGATGATCTTCGCAATGAATTTGGAAAAAACGCCAAAAAAGTAGCGCAACAGTATAAGATTAGTAAAGTAGCAGAATCATGGATAAAATTATACAAGTTTACGATTGATGAGCTTTATCCGTTACGCTATTATCGTAAAGAAAGAAAAGAGAGAGTAGAATTAGTTAAGGAATTTGTAAAAACTCTCCCAAATGTCACCTTTTAATAGGTTGACTTATACTCTTTTTTATTATAATTTCTTAATTCGCCGTATAGATATAAATAAATATTTATTTCATGAAAATTTTGTCATCTCATAATGTCAGAAGATACGGAGAAATTAAAAAATGATGACCGAAATAACATGGAAAACATTCATGATTCTAAGGAACTTGTGAAAAAAGATTCAATTCCTCATTTTTTACCTACATATCGAGTTTCTTTTAAATTGTTTCCAATTCCGATTCTAATCGTCATAATCTTGGCGGGTATACTAGCCTACATGTCATATTTTGGAGCAGGGGTTCAAGTTAAAGGAGGTTATTTCTCAGAAGGAGATTTAGGTGCTTTAGGAGGTATTTTGAACGGAATCATTTTCACTTTCACTGCTGTCGCTGCTGCGTTTCTAATAGTTTTCTTGATAAGAAAGAAAGGCATTGACGTATTAAAATATATTTTTGGTTTTTCCTTTGGTTTGCTAGGATTTACATTATCATGGTTCTTTGCTACAGTAATAATTACTCTAATTTTCATTCAATTCCCAGAAACACCAACTTTAGTTAATACTTACCATCTCGTATCTGATATTATAAGCCCAATCTTAGTAGCAATATTTACAGGTTTGATGCTTTATAAATATTTCACATCCAAATCGATCAATACAAAGAATCTTATCGTTCTATATATTAGTCTGTTAATAAGTGCCTCAATGGGATTAATGATGCCACTTTGGACGACTCTTGCTATTTTAATTGGAATTTCTTTATGGGATATATATGCTGTACTCAATAAAAGAGGTCCCATCAAAGAGATGATTGATATTGCATCAAAAAACGACAAGTACGATTTATATGATGAAAAAGTTGAAGAATCCATCAAAAAGGGAGAAAGTGTTTATGATACCTCCTCAGTTGAAATTGGTATTGGGGATTTGGCTTTTTATAGCATGTTAACTACAAGTGCACTGATTCAGACAGGAAATGTATTTATCATGATCCTTACAACTTTAGCTATATTAATCGGTACGGGAATAACCTTAAATCAATTAAAACGTAATAAAATTTTACCTGGGTTGCCAATTTCCATCTTTTTAGGAATTGGTACCATGTTATTATCCTGGTATATAATATCAATAATTTAAATTAATTAAAAAACTAAATTAATAAAATTATTTTAAAGTTGAATATAATAATGGATAATATTAACTGGATTAAACAATTCGCTGTTATAGGAGCCGGAACTATGGGGCGTGAAATTGCCCAAGTTGCCCTTATGGCTGGTTTTGAAAATGTTGTTTTATTTAGTAGATCACAACAAACTCTTGATAAAGCTCTCAAATTCATTGAGAATGGTTTAAAAAAGATGGAATTAAAAGGTTTGTTGAATGAACGAGCTACAACAAAATTACTGAAAGAAAACCTCCATTTAGAAAGGATCATCGAAAAAGCTGTCGAGAATGCTGACTTTATCGTTGAATCTGTACCAGAAAACATGGATCTCAAGCTTGAAATTTTTAATGAACTGGGGAAATACTCTCCCAAGCATGCTATTTTAGCAACAAATACATCCACAATGAGTATTACAAAAATAGCTGAAGCTTCTAATCGCCCCCAACAAGTTATAGGCATGCATTTTTTCACTCCTATACCCGTACTTAGATTAATAGAAGTAATTAAAGGAGAGAAAACCTCGAATAAAACATTTGAAATTGCGATAGAAGTAGGTAAAAAATTACCGGCCTTAAAAGGAAAAAGATATATCGCAAAAATTGAAAAAGAAAGTCCCGGATTTATTGTAAATCGCTTAACGATTGCTTCTAGCCTTTTGTTAAATTGGTTATTAGATGTGGCTACTGAAAAAGCAATCCCTTATGAAAAGGTTGATAATGATTTTGCAACCTCCCCAGATTTAGGTCCATTTGCTAAATGGGATTACTTTGGCCTTGATGTGGTATGCGATACTATGTATTATTTTTCAAGAACAATTTCACCCGAATTTAAGCCAGGAAAAACACTCACAAACTTACTTAAGGAAGGAAACTTAGGAAGGAAAACTGGAAAAGGTATTTATGAATGGAGTGAAGGAAAACCGATTACTAAATATGAAGGAAAAGCAGAATTATCCAATCCAGAAGTTTATTATGCAATTCAATTAAACGAGGGATGCAGACTTTTAGAGGAAGGAATTGTTTCTAATTATAAAACTATTGATGATACGATGTTAGCTGGAATGGATATGCCTGGTCCATTCAATGCAGGGAAAAAAAATTATGAGAGATGGACGAAAATGTTGGAATCTTTTGCAAAAGAATCGGGGATAGACTATCTTAAACCAACTAAATTAATGGCAACGGGAGCTTTTATACAGCTGAAAAAATGAATTAATATCTATAACTTTTTATTTGAATTTCTAACTTAAAATAATTAAATTAGATAAATTAATTTTAAAATAGATATTTCTTCAATTATATCATTAGATTTGATAATTAATGCCTGGCAATGATTCCGCCCCAAAAACAGGAATAGAAAAGATTCTCTATTTCCTTAATAATGTTCTTGAAATAAATCATCCTGTTACAATAGCTGAAGTGGTTGATAAAACAAGATTATCTTGGAGTTTTATTAAAAAAATATTGGTCAAAATGAAAGATGAATATGATGGCTTTCACTTTGAAAAATCTGGGAGTGCTTGGTTAGTTTGGAAAGATAGAGATCACGTACTTAAAAAACTGGATGATACCTGTTCCCGTTTTCTACCCAATGATTCATCCAAGAATGACTGTGAATAATAGATTCACAAGTTTAAAATTTCCTATGTAATTCTATATATTGATTCAAATGAATTCTATAGAGCAAGTTAAAACTATCCAAGAAATCTTTTTAAATTCCTGGCCAGCAAAAGGTTATTACTTTTTAAATGGATGGATTTTACGCTACAATGAAGGCATAACTGATAGAGCAAACGCAGTTATTCCCCTAAATTACACGGGTAATAATCTAGATGATGATATAGATGAAGTGGAGAGAATCTATGAAAAAATGAATTTAAAACCATCATTCATGATACATGATTATCATGAGCCTAAGAACCTAAAATCCTCATTGATCTCCCGCGGATATCATGTTATCACTCCTACAAAAGTGATGATTTCATCGGTTCAAGACTTAACCTTTCCAACTATAGAAAGTAATTACGATTATAATTTCTGTGACAAGAGAGAAAGGGAATTTTCTAAATTTGTAATTGAATTTACCCATTGGACAAAGGATGAACAAGAAATTATTTCAAACCTAACTAATAGAATTATAATTCCTGATAAACTATTTGAAATAGTTAGATATAATGGATTGGTTATTGCATCAATGATGGGAGTGCTAGTACGAAAAAGATACTTGTATATTGCGGACGTATTGGTTCACCCAAATTTTCGAAGAAAACATATAGCTAGCACAATGCTTTATCGATTATTACAAGAATGGACCTATAAGAAAGGAGCAAAAATTGTTTGGTTGCAAGTCGAAGAAGATAATGAAAATGCCTTCAATTTATATAAAAATCTTGGAATGAATCCTATATTTGAGTACTCTTATCTAAAGAAATATAATTAGATTTACCATTTCCCTTTTCATGCTTTTTTTTCTAATATCTCATCATAAATTTTATATTTATAAATCTCAATAATATATGTTATTAGTTGTCACTTTTCCATTTTCCGATAACTTAATTCCTTCAAATTCTAATAAAGCCCGTTTCATTTTAATTCCTCCTTGAAATCCTCCTAGTTGACCATTTGTTTTTATTGCTCTATGACATGGAATAACGATTGGGAAGGGATTCCTTGCTAAAGCATTCCCAACTACTCTAGCACCATTTAAAACCCCAATTTTTATTGCGATACGTTTATATGTGCTGACCCATCCTCTTGGAATCTGAAATTCTGCTAAAAGTACATTTTTCTGAATTTCATAACAATTATTTAAATCAAGTAATTCTAAATCAAAACTTTCTTCCTTTCCCGTTAAAAAACGTTGGATTTTTTCTATTATTGATGCTATTAATGTTGGTTCCCCTCTTTGTAGAAAATTATTAAATTCTCTAAATGCTTTCTCTTCAGAATTTGCTCCAGAATCACTGAGAAATATCCTATGTAATTTTATTTGGAGATTTATATCTCTCCATACAATTGTTAAACTACCAAAAGGACTTGAAAATGTAAAATAAAACAAAATCTTGTCACCATTCATTATCAAGATTATGGAATAGAAGTGGTTTAAATGTTTTTAAAGGTAGAGTGAAATTTCACACTAAAGATCTACACCTTTATATTTCATAATATATTTTATCTATTAATTATTTTTACCCTTTTAAAAATGTATTTTAAGAGAAAGTGAATAAATCGTATGAAAATAGAAAAATCCAGTCAAGATCTTGAAAATGAAGTAATATATGCTGATTTATGCATTCATTGTGGAAGTTGTAATGCCTTTTGTCCTCATATGGATTTCAACGAGAAGACAGGAGAAGCTTACGTTGTTGATGAATGTACTGAGACTGTAGGATTATGTTATAATGCTTGTCCAAGAAGTTTTCTTCCAGTGTCTGAAATCGAGCAAAAACTCTTTGGTCAAAAGCGAATTGATTTAGCCATTGGAGTTTATAAGGATATCATACAAGTAAAATCAAAAACAAAGGATAGTATTTTATACAATCTCGTGCTTTCTGCTTTTGAGTCTGGGGTTGTAAAGCATTTCGTATTAAGTGAACCAAAAAGCACAAAACCTCCAGTGGCATTCCCTGTCGTAGTAGATAATGCAAAGGATGCAAAAAAATATATTCCAAAAAAAACAATGGATAATGCTGGACCATTGATAACAGGTATTGGAAAGGCATATAAGGATAAAAAGAGAGAAATAGGCATCTTAGGCAACCCGTGTCATTTTCAAGGTTTAGGTAAAATTCTAGCTTCAGATTTTAATACTGGTGCTGAACGAACATCTTTAAAAATCGCTTTTGCTTGCTCCTCTGGGGGAATGAGTGGATGTAAATATTGCACCGATTTTTCTGGAGAATTCTCAGATATTTCATTTAGTCCATGGGGGGCACCTAAAGGAAGTGATGAAGCATTCTTAATAATCAGAACAGATGTTGGTAAAAAAGTCATAGATCATGCATTAAAACAAAAATATATAGAGATCACGATTAAAGAACCCGATTTAAGTGAAATGAAGAACTTTATTAACAAGAAGAGAAGGAAGAACTTCAAGACTCTCGTTGGGAAAGACAATATTAAGGCTAAGTATTTAGAATTGAATATTGATGATTTAAAAGATTTATTGGAATAATTTATTCTCTTTTTTTAAATTATCTTCCTTTTTTTTAGGATGAATTTGGCTAAAGTTTCAAATATTTCTTCAGTATTATAACCGGATTTGCTTGATGTTTCAAAAGAATATGCTATATCATGTGATTTTTGAAACTCTTCTGCTTCTTTAAATTGAACAGTCCTTCTTGAGTCAGCTAAATCGACTTTTCCACCAACGAGCACAAATCGGGGATCTGAAGTGTTGTTTTTAACGATATCATACCATTCCTGAAGGTTCTGAAAACTTGTATATCTTGTAATGTCATAGCAGAGCAAACATCCTTCAGCGCCTCTAGAATAGCTCGGTAAAAAGAAACGAAATCGTTTCTCACCAGCAAAATCCCAAATTTGAAGTTTAATTGACATATCAGCCATACCTAAACTCCAACTAGCCAAATCAGTCCCAATAGTTATTTTTTGTTCAATATATTTTCCAGTAATTAAGCGTTGTATCATGGTGCTTTTTCCAATCCCACCATCTCCAACGACGACAATTTTAAATACATATCTTTTTGATTGGCTCATTAGTATAATAAATAATAAATTGGATTTTTATAAATCTTTATTGCTGTTGATTAAAGATATTATTATATTTTTTATTAAGATTTGAAAAATTAAGCAAAATCTCATTTCTTTCACTTTCAGGAAGGGATTGAATCATGTCATTAAGAACATCAATATCAAAATCTTGGATCTTACGATATATTATGAGTAGAAATAAACCTGTTAGACAAGGAGATATAATCATAAAAAATAAATAAAAAATAGATATATCTAAAGGAAGAGATCCTTCTATGCCCGTACCAGGTAAATAGTAAGGGATACTGGATATGAGATTGAAATGCATAAGAACTGCTATTAAAACATTTACTCCGTTTAACACTATAAAGGCAATCAGGTTTATTATTGATAAATGGATAGATTTTTCTCTTCCAAGAGAAGAGAGAACTTTATTTATGTTTTGGTTTTGTGTCTCCCTCTCTTCTCTAATGAGAATTTCGATTTTAGCATATTTCCATATATCAATAAGGATCCAATAAAAACCAAAAGTGTAAATTAATATGAATAAAATATTAAAATAAAAATTATAATCATCTATTAATTGAGGATGGGATATTGACTCTGAACCTATCCAAAATAACAAGATAAGCAATAACATTGATGAAAAGAACAATCTATCCGCAATTTTTTTTTCAGATCCCAAGGGATTATAAATTATCATTCCATTTGCTAAATAAACTCTCCATTTATTCGTATTAATAATTCTGAATGTCATGGACAGTGTAAATAATATGAGAGGATAGATAAGTAAGAAAAGATCATTCCATAATTGAGTGAGAATAAATAAAAACAAGACAACAAATAAAATCATATCCCGAAGTAAATTTTCATTCAAAATATCTTTTAGGGGCAAGGGTTCATCATTCGAATTATTTTCCTTCATAATTTCTATCTAAATTTTCTTAATAATTAAACTTTTATACTCTTTGCTAATATAAACTATAGAAAAAATCTTAATATCACGCGCCACTATACCAAAGTGTATAATATGAAATACCTTGATTTCTTTCCATACAAAAATTTTAGGCAAGAACAAGAAAGTATCATCAAAAAAATAGAACTATCATCAAGAGAAAGTAAAAATACGCTACTAGTTGCCCCAAATGGAAGCGGTAAAACAATCATAGCATTAAGTGCCCTATTACCTTTAGCATACGAGAAAGATCTAAAAATAATATATACTTGTAGAACTCACGCTCAAAATACAAGAATCATTAAAGAACTAACCAGAATTTCTAATTTTCGTAAAGAAAAAGGTAATAACCACAAAGTGAGTGGTATTTCAATTCGGGGAAGAAATGAAATGTGTTTAAATGAGATGCTACTTAAGCTAAAATTAGGTCCAAAAGAATCCATGTCTGTGTGTAGCGATCTTAGACAAAATAGAAATTGCAAATATTTTGTTAACCTAACTAAAAAAAGAGATGAACGGGACAACCCTGTTCTCATTGATCCTAAAATCTTAGAAAATCCAATTGATGCTGAAGAACTTATCAATATATGTAAAGATAAGAGTCTCTGTCCTTACTTCCTTAGTAAATTTCTTCTAAATAAGATGAAACTTATAATATGCAATTATCAGTGGATCTTTAATCCTCATATACGAGAAAATTTCCTATCTTTTATAGAAGAGGATCTTCAAAATTGTATATTAGTCATCGATGAGTGTCATAATTTAATAGATGTAGCAACTGAGATAAATTCTAAAAGGTTGACACCGTATTCTTTAAATTTATGCCTAAGAGATTTAGAAATGTATCGTTCACCTCCACTTATGCAAGAATTTGTGGAATTATTGGCATCTCACCTAAATAAAAAAAAAGTAAACATTCAAGATTCTGAACAAAAGATTGATCCTGAAGTTTTCTTGAATCAAATTACTAAAAGATTACAATTTCGCTCACTAACAGAATTTAAAAATTTTATCGAAGAAATTCATGATTTTAGTGTATCTATTCATGAAGAAAGATTGACAAACGGAGAGATCTCAAAAGATTTTGTTGGGAGCTTTGCGGATTTTTGGTTAAAGTGGATTAATAGTTATATATTAGAGAATTACTTTTTTTGTTATAATATAAGTGATACACGCAAGAATCCCAATATTTCTCTTGAGATAGTCGCTCTTGATCCGAGAGAGATGGTTATTCCTGTTTTAAAAGAAGTTCATACAAGTGTGAACCTCTCTGGTACTGTGAACTCTCAAGTATATAATAATATAATGGGATTAAAACAAACTGGCAAGGGTTATGAAGAAATTAATGGCGGATCTCCTTTTAATAAAGAAAATATTAAAGTTCTTATTACTGAGGGAGTAGATACTCGGGGAGTTAATAGAAATCCTGAGACATATAAAAAAATGATACTTAAAATAGAGGAAGTGATCTATTCTACACCTGCAAATACAGGAATTTTTTGCGCTTCATATAAAATACTTAATTCATTATTTTCAAGTGGTATTTCTTATCTCGCTCGGAAATATAATAAGAAATTATTTGTTGAAGAATCTGGATTATCCGCATCTGAAAATGCCTTAATGGTTAATGATTTTAAATCCATGGGTTCTCTACCCAATCAAGGAGCTATTTTACTTGGAGTATGTGGAGGGAGAAATTCAGAAGGAGAAGATTATCCCGGAAATTATATGAATTCAGTGATCATTGCAGGATTTCCTTATCATCTACCTACGCCACGAGTTAAAGCCAAAATTGCTTATTATGACAAGGCTTTTAATGGAAGAGGATGGGATTTTGCTTATCTCTTCCCAGCTATACAACGCGCTAATCAAGCTTCTGGACGACCCATCAGAAAAATTAAGGATAAAGGCTCAATAATTTTTATGGATTCAAGATTTAAGCAAAAATCTAAATGGATATCAGAATGGGCGCGGAAGGAGCTTCAAATTATACCTGACGAAGCTAATGCAATAAGCAATGTATTATATCCTTTTTGGAACTCATAATTTCTTTTTCAAAGATAAAAACTCTGTTTTGCTAAGAAATCATATAAAGATATTAATTTTTTAGTAACTATCTCCCAAGTAAAATTTTCCTTTACTCTTTTATAACAATTTTCTCTGATAATATCATAAAAACTTGGATTAACTAACACCCTTGATTTTATTATTTCATCCGGAATTTGATTTGCTAATCTAAGGAGTTCAGGCGTGAAAATAGTATTAGCCTTCAATTGATTAGTTTTTTCGGCAATTTCTGCAGATTTAAAGAGGGAAATAATAGCATGAGCCAACTGGATATGATCGTCTTTCTCAATTAAAATTCCTGTTCCGATTTCCGGAAAATCTCTTACATCTACAATTGTTTCCTGCAATCCTCCAACTTTTGAAGCGATTACTGGTAGTTTTGATGCCATTGCTTCGAGAGCCATGATACCAAATGGTTCCCATCGTGAGACAGCGCAATATACATCAGCAGCGATATGTGCTAAATAAAAAATATCAGAAGCAACCCCAAAAATGATCCTTAAATTATTTGGATTATCTTTTACATATTGAGCATAACTAATTATTTCAGATAAACTGTAGTCTGTCGGTAAAATTAAAAATAGAAATTTTGCATCGGGAATTTCTTTAGTTACCAAGTCTACCGATTTAAAAATCGTTTCAAATCCTTTTTGGGGAGAAATTCTCCCAGTAGTTAACAATAAAGGTCCAGATTCCATAAAGGGTCTAATAGTTCCATTCTTGATGAATGGATTTCCGTTTGAAATTTCATTAATAGTATCCAATACCTTTTTGGAACTTATTAATGGACTCTGGCTTAAATTTCCAATTTTATATTGTAATAAATATTTTTTAATATGACTTTTCGAGATTGGAGCTTTTGAGTCAATTTCTAAGAAGTTACGTAAATCTTCGCCAATATTATTCAACACGGATACAACTATATCATGATATTCCCAATCACATCCATCCCATATAAAATCAGCTTTAAAGTCTATTAAATCTCCCCCACAATTGGGGATAATATCCGAATTTAAATAGGACTGGCTTACACTAGTGACCATATCACATGTTAAGGCTCCAACTTTTTCTACTGTAGGAGGCTCATGTGGTCGATTCCAATTTAGATCATTATAACATAACGCGATGATATCCTCCAATTTCAATAACTTAAAGCCTTTTTTCATTCGTATTTTGATTAGAGAAGAATCAATACCACATGAACTATAATAATCCAATCCAAACCTAGGCCACGTTAATAGATGGATTGTCAATATTGAAGAAACTTCCAACTTATTTTTTGTAAACTCTTGTTTTAAAGCAATATAGGGTAATACAACATGATAATCATGTAAATGACAAACATCTGGAAGATCTTTATTCAATTGATTATTTAAAATATAATTTGAAAAACATTTCATTCCATGTGAATACAGACAAATCTTTCCTTTTATTGTATCAGGATCATAAATTGTTTTATCATCAAGAAAAAATCTGCTTGCGGAATTTTCACCACTTAATAAAATTATTCTTATGTCTCTAATTTTAAATTGAAAAAATGAAATTTCATATTCTATTTTTGGTGCTTCTAATCCCAGTTGTATACCATCAATCTCTCCTGCACAAGATATTGGTAATTTAGTCCACTCATATTTGTCTTTTAATCTATCAACTTGTCCATGGGAGGGCATAAAAACAGTTATATTATGAGTATCGGAGAGATGCTTTGCTTGGTTTGCTGGTACTTCTCCCAATCCACCAAATTTTGCAACACCCGCAAATTCAAATGTTAAGATCCAAATGTTTAGCATGGTTCTTATAATTACATATTATTAATTATTTAATTTAAAAATCATAAATATTATTTATTGTTTACAAACCGAACTTTAATATTAGCATAATGGTATTTGAATGATTTCTTATTATTATAAAAGCAAGAAAATAGTGCGATGTGTGACACATTAATAGCTTTGGGAAATAGTACTGATAATGGAAATGTAATTTTTGGTAAAAATAGCGATCGTCCCCGGAATGAAATACAATTAATCACCTATATGCCTAAATCTCATTATCCTGAGGGAGATATGGTTAAATGCACCCATGTATCAATACCTCAAGTAAAAGAAACAGCAGCAGTTCTTCTTAGTCAACCTTTTTGGATGTGGGGTGCTGAAATGGGAGCAAATGAATATGGTGTAGTTATAGGAAATGAAGCAGTATATACACATGAGCCATTAAGAAACGAAGGTTTACTTGGGATGGACCTCCTCCGCCTAGGATTAGAACGAGGTAATTCTGCATTTAATTCAACTAAAATCATTACAGAATTATTAGAAAAATATCATCAAGGAGGTAAATGTTCTTATGAAGATTCTACCTGGACTTATCATAATTCTTTTATTATCGCGGATTCTAAAGAGGCATATGTTTTAGAAACTGCTGATGATTGGTGGGTGGTTGAGAAAGTTATTGATGTAAGGTCAATCTCAAATGGGATATCAATACGTGGAAAAGGAGATTTTAGACGTGAAGGGATTATCACTCATGCGATTGAAATGGGGTATTGTAAAGATGATAATGATTTTGATTTTGTTACCACTTTTTCAGGAAGTCATCCATCTAATATTCTTAATCCACTTTCACGTGGAGGGAAGTCCAGATTATTACTAAAAGAAAATATTGGTAAAATCGAACAATCATTGATGATGGGATTTTTAAGAGAACATGATGTTGGGATATGTATGCATGGTGGATTGGAATCAACGGGATCTCAAGTTTCTGAACTGAAAAGAGGAGGAAATAACTCTATTCATTGGTTTACTGGGAGCACACTTCCATGTTTAAGCTTATATAAACCATACATATTCCCCATTGATAATCAAAATGTATTAAAATCCAGACCTTATAAAAACCAAAATTCAGATTGGTATTGGATGCGACATTCTCGTTTCATTAGAGAACTTGATAAAAAAGTATTAAAAAATCAATATTTATCTAAGTTAGAGTTTATAGAGAAAAAAGTTATTGATCAAGTTAAAAAAGCTGTTCTAAAGGGTCAAAATATTAATCTTGTAATTGAAAAAAGCAATAATTATGCTTGGGAAAAGGCAGAAGAATTAATTTATTTATGAAAAAATTTTAATACTTCATTTAATACAATCTCACCAGAAAATGGACTGAAAGTTGGAAATGGCTCATATCCTCCAAAATTTTCATACTCTTTTATGCTAAACAAATAAGCAATCCAATCTTGAGAATTCTGAAAAATGAAAGTATTTTTTCTTCCAAACAATGATTCTTCAAGGATCTTATTTCCTAAATCTTCAAATAATTCTCCAGGCACAGTTATTAGATCTAACTTATTTGAAGCATTTTTAGCATCAGTTGTAATTTGAAAATGTTGAACAATTGTTTTACATTTAATTTTCCTTCCTTTTTTATTCAAACTAAAAAATGGAAAATTAGCATTCAAAAGATTTATTCGAGCAATCTTAAGGAGAAATAATTTTTTAATACAATAATAGAGCTTATTAGAGAACCAAATTTTATTGAAATATTTTGCATCTTTCATTGGAACCCAAAACTCATGTAATTCCGCATCGATTCTGATAGAATCGGAATAATCCTTATTATGAATAGAACTAGCTAACTTTAATGCTTCTTCAGCAATAATATATCCAATTCTTTTAGTATCTTCATATGTGCCTAATTGATCGTATATTAACGACTTTTCTTCTTCTAAAGCTTTATAATCAATTCCACTTGTAGTAATTGGATTTAGATCTCCTGATGGACCATTGAAGTATACTGCATTAGTTCTTTTTTCAGTTAATTGTTCAATTCGTTCAACATATCTTCCTGGAAAATCGGCAGATAATTTAAAATTCTTAAATGAAAGTGTTGTTGGATGACAAGAGTAATTTGTAATTATTCCAATTATTTCATCTTTATTTAAATGCTTGAAAACAATGACTCCAAGTTCAGGTTTTGATTGCCTGGTCGGATGCCTTCGATTGATAACAATATCAGGATTAAATAGCTTTTTCTTCCAAGCAATCCTACATGGTTCTAACTGTTTTGATAATTTTTCAAGTAGTTGGATAACTCTTTTAACCAACCAAACAATGTATAAATCATTTCTGTTAGATCCAAACATTATTCCCCTTAATACATTAAAAGTTCCTCCAGGCCAATGAAATTCTCCAGTAAGATCAAAAGAAGCATGAGTGTGTGTCGCATGAATAAGAATATTCTCTGCTTTAATATAAGGGAAAATTGAAATAATTTTAGTTTTCATATATTCTACGATAGCTAGCGGTAACTTAAGCATATCAAATGAGAGCATTAAAAGATAATCTTGATTTTCTTCAATTAAGATACCATGAACATGAATATCATCTAATTTTCCTAAGCATGGTTTTTTACGAGTATAACCAGCTAATGACATGCCTATAAAATTTAATTGAGTAATTGTTTTCTTTCCAAACGCAACTTTCATAGATTTAGTATAAATCTAAAATCTACAAAAATTTTACCTTTTATAAAAAAGAGGATATAGTATTTATCGAAAATTTTTTATCTTTTTAAATATTTTTTTAAATTAAAGGAAAATATACAACTATTTTGAGTGGTAAGTTATGACATTGAATAATAAATTGGAACTTCTTGGATTAGAGGGTGCGATTTCAAATTATAAACGAGGACGGCATACAATTCACCCCAAACATTGCATCTTAGTATTCCCAACCATTAAAACTAGAAAAGATGCAAATAAATTAGCAGGAAGAACTGTTTTATGGATTAGTTCAACAGGAAAGGAAATGAAAGGTGCTATCACTAGAGCTCACGGTAATAGTGGCGCTGTTAGGGCACATTTTAAAAGAGCAGGATTACCAGGACAGGCTTTAGGCACAAAAATTAAGATCATTAAATAATCTCGTTTTTAATCTTTTGAACTTGTTATAAATCTTTCAATCATTTTCTTATTTATTTAAATAGACCCAATTTCAGTATTTTAGAGATATTACACAAATAACATACCTATTGAAATTAAAAAAACCCTTCAAAATTATTGAAAGTACTATTTAATTTTGTCTTTTTTCATAATTAAATTGGGATTTAGATGTAAAAATGTCAGAACAAAACGTGCAAATTTGTCGATTCTGCCATAGACATATTAAGCTGGCTTATTATTGTGAGGATTGTGGAGCCAGTTGTTGTTCTGATTGCTTACATGAAGAAAAAATTGATTATTTCATTTGTCAAGATTGTAATTCTAAGAATATAGAAATTAAGGATTCGGGTAAATATGGTTCTTGCAAAGATTGTGAGAGTGAACAAATAAATCAAGGGAGTCAATTATTAAAAGCTTGCCCAAAATGTCATTCCACATCAATAATTAATATCTATGAGAAAAAAGAGGATTTAGAAAAAAGTTTTTTAGATTTAATTAAAAACGTGCGATACTTCATTGAACCTCTGAACGATCTCATAAATACTATGTATCATTTGCGCCAAAAAGTAAAAAACGCACGAGCACCTCCAATCAAATGTTGTCACTTTCCCCATTTGGAAGCCGATCTTCTAGCATTATTTAAATTATTAAGTTATGCAAAAGAAAATTTACATGAGAAAATTAGTATTCTTTTCAATCATTTATCATTGAATAAAGAATATTTTTTTGATATTTACTCACAACCAAATGCCAATGTAATTATTATTGAGGGAATACTTGAGAATCTAACAAGGAGTAATAATTCCATTCAGGAATACGTATCCAATAACATAAAAACAATTTCTACAAGTATAGAAAGCATCCAAGATTATTTGAAATTTATTGAAAAAATCATCTATTACTTTGACACCTATAAAAAATACTTGAATTTAGCTGAAAATGAAAAACCAATTTATGCTATTTATGCAAAATTAGCCAATGGTTTAAACACTCAAGATAAGTTCAAAAAAAGTAGAGGAATCCTTTTTATTACAAATCTTGACTTATCATTTGTGCATGAATATGGAAAACTAAACAAAAAGAAAGAAGTTATTTTTAAAGCTCCTGTAAACGATTTAATTAAAATTAAATCCCAAGGTAAAATGTTCAAGAAATTATATATTGAATTTCCTTATGGAAGATATGAATTCACTCTTCCACCAAATAATATTACCCGAGTTTTGGATTATATCATTTTAGCAAGGAATTTTGATGAGACTATTAAGTATGATCAAGAGATAGCTGAGAAACTTAATAATATCTATATAGATTTAAATGATATAACTGCGTTTATAGAAGAAACTATTAACTCTTTTTTTAGTTTAAAGTGCCAATATAATAGTGCAAATCAAAATTCTGACAATTTAATTCCAATAAATATGTTTAGACAATCAAATTATATTCCCCCTGATATTTCAAGAATTCAGCAACAACCATATCAAGCATATAATAATAATCCACTTAATTATATTCCGAATTATCAAGTCTCGCAACCCATTCCTCCCCTAGAATATCAGGATATCCCCCAACAAATTAATTTTAATGGATTTCCTTATCAAGATCCCGAAAAATTGTTATTCTATGGAAATTCAAGGATTTATAATCAAAAGAAGCAACCATATTATGATAATCGCTTTATTCCTCAAAATTTATACGATCCTCGCAGAATTCAGAACTATGAAAGGAACCAATTTATTAACAATAATCAGAGAATAGATCCAAATAATAAAAAAATTCTAATGAGAAAACTCGAGCAAGTTCAAAAAAATGGTTTCTTTCATTCTCCAGAGGTAAATGAATCTCATGACATATTGCAACGAGATCATGGTTCATATTTGAATATAAATGAAGGAAAGCGTTCCATATATAATGATTACTCCAAAAATCACTTGTCCGAATACTTTAACCAAGATAATTTCATTTCTAATGATTTAGACACTAATAGAAAATATTCAAAAAAAGAAAAAGAAAGGTTTCGAAAATTACGTGATTTCGAGAAGGAAAAATACAGTTTAGATGAAACTTTGAAAGCGTTAGATGCAAAATTCGATCAAGGAATAATCTCTGAAGTTGACTATTTTAGGACCTTCAAAAACCTTCAGAAACAGATTTACTCAATCGACAAGAACATTGAATGTCTAGGTCAAGAATTGGAGGAAATTGAAGATATTAAAGGAAAATATCGAGAATATGACGGTAAACGATATTATACATAAAAGAAGGAAATTTGATACTATTAAGAATGTAGATTAATAATAGATTTTATGATTCTAACTCTTTTCTTAATTTTTCTATCTCGTCTTCTAATTTAGCCTTAGTTCTTATTTCAGGCTCTTCTTCTTCGCTATCAAACTCCGAAATGTATTGTAAATCATCTGAAGGTACTTCAGGTATCTGACCACCTTGATCTAATAACATTTCGGTTTCAAGTTGATTTAATTCATCTGTCACATCGATAGCTAAGTCAATCTCCGGATCACCTGCTAAAATCTCAGCAGATTCTTCGATTTCAGAAACATAAGCCTCAGAGTCTTCCGCAATTTCTGCGATTTTGGTAGGAGCTGCTTTGCTTGCAATATCTTGAAGTTCATCACGGATTCCTCCCATCAAATCGCCAGTCATTGAGATCATGCGCCCTTCATCTATAGCTTCTATTTGACGTTCTATTTTAGCTCTAATATTATTAGCGCGGTCAACCTTCTGTTGATATTGTTTAAATTGGATTAAATAATTCTTCGCTCTTTCTCGTTCTCCTCGTTTCAAAGCAATTTTTGCATTCTTTCTTGCGATTTCTGATCTTTTGCTATAGGTTTTATTTACCAAAGCTATCTTACGTATGTGAGCTTTTGCTTTAGTTACAAGTTCTTCCTTCTCTTGTCCTTTTCGGGGAAAGAGTTTTTTTTTAATTCCCACTGTGTTTCATCTCCATATTGGAAGTTTATTTTAATTATTTCTCTTTATTAATAATTAAGAAATTTCAGACTTAAATATATTAATAGAAAATTTAGTTAAATAAAATAATTTCTAAACTTTAATCTTTCATAGTCCAAATTTTATTTTCATTGTTGATGAAATATGAAGACCATTATCCTTAATTTTGAGCAAAAAGAACCAAATTTAGAAGAATTAATTCAAGAAGCTTTAAATCATGATTTCTTGGATATTATAGTCTCAAAAGACACGTTTCAAGAATTCTCTCAAATTGAAGGGCTAAAAATATATTCTAAGGATCTTACATTACCAATAAATAATCTAATTTGTTCAGATATAGATGAGGTAAAAAGATTCAAATCTAAAAACGAAGCCAATCCTTCAAAAATTGGCATTTATAGAGAGTTAGTAACTAAAGAAGATGAAAATATAATTATAGGACTTGCTGAAACCAACTTACTTGATTTTATTATTGTCTCAGCAAAAGATTGGAAAGTTATACCATATGAAAATCTTATTGCTGCAATGCACTCTTCTAATATAAATTTAATCGCAGAAGTATACTCGATTAAAGAAGCAGAATTAATGCTTAATGTTTTGGAAATGGGAGTTGATGGGATTTTATACGCCCCTAAAGATGTAGATGAATTAGAGGAATTGAAAAAATTTTATAGACCAAATCTTAAGATCAACTTGACGAATGCGAAAGTTATTGATATTCAAAATATACCTGAAAGTGCACGGGTGTGTGTAGATACAACTTCCATTCTTGAAGTAGGAGAGGGGATGCTTATAGGGAGTACAGCTAAAGGATTTGCATTAATCCACGCTGAAGTTTTTGATACTAAATTTATTTCTTCAAGACCATTTAGAGTTAATGCAGGTGATGTTTCGGCTTATATATTAGTTCCATCGGGAGGTTCTCAAAAATATCGCACTAAATATCTTAGCGAATTAAAAGGGGGAGACCAAGTATTAATAATTAATAAGGATGGTCTTACACGAGTAGTTACAGTGGCTAGAGTTAAAATCGAGATCAGACCGATGCTGAGATTTGAATTAGTTTCATCAGTTGAGGATTCTCCCGTTACGATGAGTGTCATATGTCAAAATGCAGAGACTATTAGACTTGTTGATAAAAATGGAAAAGCTGTATCGGTTGTAACCATTAAAAAAGGTGATGAAATTTTAGTTCATATTGGACCTGGAGCGACCCATTATGGTGTTCCCCTTGAAGAAAAGATCATTGAAAAATAATAATTAATCCTCGTAAATAGCACACGTACTCCTACTTTCTTCTATTTTAACCTTAATTTTCTTGTCAAAATATCTTAATTTTAATTGATCATGAATATATTTTGCGAGTAACTCGCTTGTTGTAGCAGGTAATGGAAGAAATTTAACCTCAGAAAAGGGGAATACATATCTCTTTCCACTTTTAGTAATGATTTTTATGCTCTCATTCTGGATCTCGATATCCAAGTCCTCGGATTTTTCAGGAATTAAAATGTAATGATCAAGTGGGGCGACAATTATTTTAAGCTGTTTTTTAAGTTCGAAAAAATCAACTACAAAATAATTTTCATCTAAATTAGAACTTATTTCAGCAGAGACGTAGTAATTATGTCCATGCAGTCTGGAACATTTCCGGGGTTCTTTAAGAAAATGACAAGCGCTAAATTTTATTTCACTTGATTTAATAAGGACTTTGTTCTTCATGGTTTTTTGTTAAGATCAAGATTTGTTATGATTTAATTTTAAGAATTTAAAAAATTTTTCATTGAAAATCATAAATGAATTTTTTTCTACTAAACCTAGCTATATCTTATAATCATATTTTTTAAATGCTTTTTAAATAATCTTTAATGTACTAATATATACAGTGGAATGTGCATAATGAAGGAAAAGAAAATTGCCATAACAGGAGCTAATGGATATCTCGGTATGGGAACAATTAAAAAAGCGCGTTCACAAAATTGGGACGTGAATGCGATTGTAAGGAGAAAAGAGGTCATGTCTGAGCTCCAGTTATTGGGTACACAAGTGTTTTTAGTTAAGAACTTTGAAATTCCATCACTAACAGAAGCTTTCGAAAATTGTACTGCAATCCTTCATTTTGCTAATATTGTTTGTGGTTCTAAAGAAATTTTTGAAAAAGTCAATGTTCAGGGACTAAAGAATATTCTTGAAGCTGCTAAAAAAGTCAATGTCTCGAAAGTTATCTATCTATCAGGTTTGGGTGTTGATCAATATAATAAAGTAGAATGGGCTAAAAATGAGTATTTTAGATCTAAATTCGAAGCTGAAAAAGTTTTAAAACAAGCTAATATTCCTTACATAATATTTAGACCCTCTTACATTTTAGGTCCTCATGATGAGTTGATTTCTGAGATAATTAATCAAATTGTGGATGGGGAGGTAATTATCGCTGGAGATGGGAATATTCCAATGAATCCTATCTACTTGAATGATGCAATTACCGCTTTTCTATTAGCAACCTCAGAAGAGAGACATATAAATAAGATATATGATCTCGTGGGATCACAAATAATTACTATGAATGAGTTAGTTGAAATTGTAATAAAAAAATTGAGTTCTTTTGGCTTTAACGTGCCAAGACCCAAAATAACGCACATCCCTTATGAAGATGCACCTGAAAAATTAGATATCTGCGCAGAAATGGTTGATGTAATGCGATGTGATTTAACTCCTAATGGTAAAATTACTACTAACGACTTAGGATTTGAATTGTCACCCATATCAGAAGCAATAGATGCAGCAATTTATACCGAAATCGGTACAGATATTAAATCTAACACTAGGAAAAGAGCAATTTTATTGCTTTCAGGAGGTATTGATTCAGCTACGGCATTATTTTGGGGAATCAATCAAGGTTACGAGATCTTTGCCCTTTCACTATTATACAAATGGCGAGCAAAAAATGAGATTAAAGCTGCTAGAAAGCTTACTGAATTATTAAATATAAAATTAATTGAAGTTCCACTCATTTTCATGCAGCAGGCTACTGATCTCAAAATGGAAGGGTATCCAATACCTTCAGTATTCCAAGCACCTCAGGGATTTATCCCAATGAAAAATTTAGTATTTTATTCTATTGCTGCTTACTACGCAGAAGTCTATGGATGTGAATTAATCATAGGAGGGCACATTGTGAAAGATACAAGAACCTTTCCTGATGCGAGACCTAAGTTCTTCACTAATCTTACAAGTCTGATAAATGATTCAAAACATACTTCAGATAAAACTAGAGTCCAATTTTTGCTACCTTTAATTAATCTAACTAAATCAGAAGTGGTTAAATTAGGAAAGGAACTAAATGTACCATTTGAATTTACTTGGAGTTGTTACGGGGATTTTATGAAACCGTGCAATAAATGTAAACCTTGCGAAGATAGAAAGAACGCATTTTTAGAAAATGATTTAGAGGATCCAACCTTTAAAATTAATGAATAGCAATCATATTTAGAAATTAATATTGGAATGTTCTTATGACAACTTACTGGGCACCTTTACTACATATATACCAGCCTCCCACTCAAGATGTAAGAATACTTGAACAAATTGATAAAGAATGCTATGAACCATTATTTTCAATAATTAATGAAAGTGAAATTGCCAAATTTACTTTAAATGTTAATGCAGGACTAATTGAAATGTTACTTGAAAACGGATTAGATTCCACTGTTGAATTAATGAAAAATCTCGTTTCAGAATTAAAATTGGAAATAATGGGTACTGCTAAGTTTCATCCTATTCTCCCATTAATCCCAAAAAAAGAAACATTCCATCAGATTCAGTTAAATGAAGAAATAATTCGACGTGAATTTGGAAATGCTTGGGAAAGAAAAGGATTTTTCCCACCTGAAATGGCCACATCATCAAAAATTGCTAAGTATGTTAGAGAAATTGGTTATGATTGGGTTATTCAAAGTGGAATTGCTTATCCTGGAGAAGTAAATATGCTTCCCTGGCCTTATGATATTATCTATAAATCTCCCAATGGGTTAAAGCTATTTTTTAGAGACGATATCTTGAGTAATAAGATCTCTTTTAATAAAATTACAGCTAAAGAATTCATAAAAGAATTGAAAAATGTGCATAAAGATGAGAAACAACATTATAAAAACAGTACATATATAGTAACTGCGATGGATGGAGAGACTTTTGGGCATCATATCAAAAATTATGAAAGAACCTTTATGAAAAAAGTATTGGAAATAATAAATAATGATGAAGAGATCGAAATTACCTTTATCAGTATGTTAGATCAATATTTCCCTATTAGTGATATAAAATTAGTCCCACAAGAATCGAGTTGGAGTACTACTGAGAATGACATCAAGCAGAATTTACCCTATCCTCTTTGGCATAATCCATTAAATAAAATTCACAACTATTATTGGAAAATTGTTAAAAGTTTGAATAATCTAATGCATTTGGCAGATACATTAGATTTAACCAAAGAATGGAACATTCAGAATTATTACAATACCGCACGATGGTTTTATGACAGAAGTATCTGTTCAGATACTACATGGTGGGCAAATCCAGAACGTGGAACATGGAGTCCAAATATGATCTATAAAGGAGTTGTACTATTAATGAAAGCAGCCCTCAATGCACACTTAGCGTTGATTTATGCTAATAGAGATGATGGCGAGGGATATTATGATGCAATATCTTATTATCATGGGTTATTAATGATGGAGATATCGGTTTTTGCTCAAAAGAATATAAAATGAGAGCATACTTAAATCAAGATCTAAATAATAGGTTATCATCCTAATAAACTAGCAAAGATAATGATAAACTATAAAATTATTGATTCCATATTGTACTAAGAAACAATAATAATCATTATTTAATATAGATAAGCTATTAACTATGATTTAATATGTCTAATGATAAAGAAACTGTAAAGAAAATTAAGTATTGTGTTCATTGTGGAACCGAAGTAAGTGATTCGGAAGTTTATTGTCCAAAATGCGGGAAATTAGTTGCGAAATTAATAAAACCTCAATCTAAAAAACCTCCATCGATTTCACGTATATGCCCCGGATGTGGATCTATTATTACCTCTCAAATCTTAGAACAATGCCCTATATGTAATGCCAAATTAGAGAAAGCAATCAAACAACCTATAACAGAATCTGAAGAAAAATCTCAAAGAAAGACGGGAGTAATATTTACAAATAAAAAATTTGTATCAGAACAAAAATTCGCCGTGAAAAAGGATGTGTGGACAATTCGTGAAGGTATAAGTATATTCACAAATGCGTTAATGTTTTACGTTTTTCTCCGATTTTTGATAATTATCTTGATTGTTACTCTAGCAATTGAAACGAGTATGGCAGCCCGATATTTGGAACAAATACCGACTATCATTTTTGGGGTCTATCCAATATGGTATATCTATTCTAAAAAGCATGATTTTAAAAAAATAGGGTTAAACTTTGAAAGTAACAAAATCTTTATAGCTTTCTTAATAGGTATTTTAGGAGCTATATGTTTGATTTTGATTGATTTATCGTCAAACATCATCATCGATTTTACGTACGATCTTGGAATTAATATTTATGATATTAAAACTTATATTATTGAAGAGAATCAACTTATTAGGGATGCTGGTATTCTTTGGATAATTCCCTTGATAATTCTATTATGTTTAGGAACTATTTCAACTGAAATAGTTTATCGGGGTGTATTACATAATGCTTTAAAAGAATATTTTGATAATAAAGTTACAGGACGAATTACAATTATTTTAACAGTCGCTTTAACCTATTCTGGACTCATTCTCTTTTTCACTTTCCCGGCAGGAGTCTATTTCTTTTTAATAAACTTCTTGGTATTTAGTGTGTTAGGAATTATTTATGAAATCAATGGAAATCTCTTTAATACCATAATAGCGGGTATTATATATGATATCTTAATTGTCTTGATAATTTATAACAATATCACTTTAGTTCTATGATTCTCTTTATGCTTTAATATGCAACTTTAATAATAAGAAAATTACATATCTCTAGTGGTATTATTAATAATTGAAATTTTAAATCATTTAACTGATTGGAGTAATGAATTTTGGGTAAAAGAACCTATCGAAATAAAGGAAAAAAAGCAAATATCGTTATTTCGATAGCGGGAGCTCATGGTGTCGGTAAAACTACTGTGTTTAACATGTTAAAAAAAAAATATAATGATAATAATAAATTTAAATTCTTTCCAGAACGTTATATTAAAAAACCGCCTTTTCCGTTTGGATCTAGTGATAAAAATATTGGATTTAGGAGTGAATTTCATTTCCTTCAGCAATTAACTCGTAGGAATACGAATATTGTTAATTTTGATAAATCATATAATGGAAGGATCATAATACTTGATAGAACTCCAATTTGTGTCTTGATATACTCAAAAGCGCTAAATCTCAAGAGTAAAGATTATGATCTCATTTTAAGCATGTATAATTCAGTAGATTGGAGAGAAGATTACGTAATTTACCTTACAGCTGAACCAGATACTATTTTAAAGCGTATTTACCAGCGAGGGTCCTTAGAAGAAATAAGAAAGGAGTGGAATGAACATAAAAGAAATTATTTACTCAAAATTCTTTCGTATTATGATGATTTTTTGATATCAAAAACAGATAAAACAAAAATCTTAATGATCAATACGGAACACTTGTTATTAGCAGAAGTTATAAAAAAAATCGAAGAATTGATTTCTCAATTAACAGGATATTCCTTCAAAAAGATAGAAAAACCTCCTTCTACTCAAATGACATTGATAAATTTTTTGAAATGAAACATGACAAAATATATTAGTCTTTATTCTATGTTTTAATAAATAAATATTAGTTTACTCGATTGATATTATATTTTACTATATTTGAAGAAAAATGTCGTCCCTAGCCCAAGATATAAGAGAAAATATGATGAATATCCTCCGTGCTGAGGAAGAAAAAACAGATTTAGAGAATTTAGCTGTTCTTTCAAGAGTAGGAATAAAAGTTGCTTCTGCCACATCATCTGAATTAGATGCTGATGCAACTTCCGCTTCAAGTACGGCTTTAATAGATTTAGGTTTACGATTAAGTGAAGCAACTGCACATGGAGCACTTACCGAGATAATTCTTCATAATACTTTCGGTTATAGCATTCTTTTAGCTATTAACGATGAATATATCGTGTTTGGTGGATTGAAAAATGTTTTTAGAATCGGATACTACTTAGGTTATCTGCGTGAATTAGCAAAAAAACTAAACCTTTTGATTTCTGGGGATAAAGTTACTGAAATGAAACTATCTCTTGATGCTTCTGAAAAAGCAAAATTAGGGATCCAAATAGAAGAAGAATTATCAGTAATTAAACCGTCTATAGAGCAAGATAAAGCGGCATTAGATGATTTACTTGGATTTTTAGATGTTTGGGAAAAAGAGGGCATCGATGAGGCGGAACTTGAAACTAACATTAATAGCAACATTATATCAATCCCAAAATCCATTGGTATGGAATATGAGAAAACTGGTGGACCACATGTCGATAGGGTTGCAATCGAACACCATGAACAAGCTCAAATGAATTTAGGTTCTCAATTCAAAATATATGATGATGAAATTCCTCCAATTCCACTTGAAGATTACACTCCCATGGAAATTGAAGAAGATGCATCTGTAGATGAACCTACAATATATCAAGAACCTATATCACCCAATACTTTACCTTCCTTTGACGAATTAACACCTCCTAATTTTGATGGTGAATTTGAAGCCGCTTCTGAATATGAGGTTGAATTCGTATTAGATGAGGAATCTGAAGCTTTTGAGTCCATTCTGAAGGATCTTGGATGGGATGAAGATGAGGAGTAGTAATTTCCTAATTTCATCGATCTGAGCGTTTACGGAATTATTCCTTTGAAATAATTTAGTAAAAATAATTTATTCTATATATATAGTAAATTATTTTTCGAAAAAGTCTTAAATAAAATTCTCACATAACTTATATTAAATTATTTTTAACTAAAAAAAAACTAAATAAAAAAAGGAAAAAATATGACTGAAACATCAGAAATCCTCATAGGATCATCAAATACAAGAAAAAAGTTACTATTTGCATTTCCACGGGTGGGTAGTTCATTAGTAATAGGATTGGAGGGATTTGCTCTATTTAACTTATATTATAATGGCTTTGGTCTATCTGCTTTATTAGTTACTTTGGCTCAAGCTATTGGCTTCATTGTTATAGGTTTTGGACAATTTTTTTTTGGATGGATAAGTGATGCGAAATATACAAAATGGGGCAGGAGAAAACCTTATATAATAATATTAGCTCCACTATTAGGAATCTCTTTTATATTTTTATTTCTACCCACTTTATTTTTGCCAGATCTAGTTCTATTACCCTCTGATGAGCTTTCTCCTGAAAGTACTTCCATGTTATTTATCTGGTTTTTAATATGGGATATACTATTTAAAATAAGTTATTCTTTGACTACTGTTTATCAATCTTGGATGGCAGAACAATTCATTAATTCTGAACGCCCTAAGGTGTCCCAATTTCAAAATTACTTTAATTGGATAGGAAATGGCTCAATGGCTTTAGTATCTATATTAGTCCTTACCAGTTATGTAAATATTTTATCACCGCCTCAACCTGATCCCCCAGCTCCACCAATTCCCCTAAATCCTAATGCGCCCATACCAATGGATTTTTTGATTTTCGTGATACTTTTTGGGATAATTGCTACTGTTGCTTTTATTTTAGTGGCAATTTTTATGCCCACGGAACCCAAATTTGAGATCAAAACGAAATTAAAAGAAAATCTGAAAATAGTTTTGAGAAATCGGAACTATCTCTTAATTACACTGATGATTGGAATTTCAAGCTTAGCATGGTCTATCCTAAATAATGCTTTATTAGCTTATACTCAAGGAGCATTGTTCCTAAGTGGTTTAGACTTCTATATCATTGCTGGATTTTTACTTATAGGCATTTTCTCTTTCTTATACTTTTGGAGAAGAATATTAGAAAAAAGTGGAAAAAAGAAAACTTTACTAATTATATTTCTTTTTGCTGTGATTACTTTGCCAGTTTCTTTATTAGCTTTAATTGACGCTTTCCCAAGGTTGCTTCTAGGAATAATTTTTATAATTATTGGTACTGGAAGTTTAGGTGGGTGGTATCTCTTTCCTTATATAGTCTATGCGGATGTTGCACAAGATGATGAACAAAAAACAGGACAACTAAAAGCAGGAATCTATGCCGGATTTAATAGTATTATATTAAATCTTTTTCAAGCATTTGGAGTTTTTGGTTTGGGAGTAGCTATTGAAAGTCTTCCTATGGTAACATTAACTGGAGGATCGGTTGCACTTGGATTAATTCTATTTGGTCCAATTTCCTCAGCTATCTTATTGATCGCATTCTTTTATACTAGAAAATATGTCAAATTGGATTATGACTGGGAGAAAAAATAATATAGGACTTTAAATCTACATTTTTTTTTTCTATTTAAAAAAAGTAAAAAAAAAAAAGAAAGCTTTCTTTTATCAATTGAGCATGTCAATAAACGAGAAAGTTTTAGAGATTTATCACGATTATCATATTTGTCCTCATTGTTTAGGTAGGATGTTCTCTCTTTTTGCTACAAATACAACTAATTTAGAAAGAGGTAATTCTATCTTGCTAGCTCTCACGATGCAATTACACGAAACTTATTTATCTAGTAATGAGAAAAATGATGAGACTATTAATCAATTAAGATTATTAGCTGAAAAAGCAAAATTTGTTCCAGCTATAAAAGTTATGGAAAAAGAAGGATTAAATTTTGAGAGCGAGATAATTAAACCTTCTTGTTATCTTTGTAATGATATTTTTTCGGATTTATCAAAATACACGCTAGAAGCAATTAAAAAGCTTGAACATCTTGAGTATGAGAGTTTTTTAGTAGGAACAGACTTGAATGGTAAGATCATCAATAATGAGGATGAATTCAAGGTTAGGTTTAAAATATTAGGCTCTGAGTCTTTTAAGAGCCATTTTAATAGAGAAGTGGGGAAATCATTATCAACTCAGATTAATAAAACTACGGATTTTGCGAATCCAGATATTACGATTATTTTTTCACTAAATTTTGATTCTTTTTCAATCAATTTACTAATGAGATCACTATTCATCTATGGAAGGTATAATAAACTAATAAGAGGGATTCCGCAAACTCACTGGGACTGTAGAAGATGTAAGGGTAAGGGATGTGAGTTTTGTAGTTATACAGGAAAGCAACACCAAACGAGTGTTGAGGAATTGATTATTCCTGAATTTATCAAAGCATCAAAATCGACTGGAGTCAAATTTCACGGTGCTGGAAGAGAAGATATAGACGTGAGAATGTTAGGAGAAGGGCGCCCTTTTATTTTAGAATTACAGAATCCTGTATTAAGAGACTTGAATCTGGAAAATCTTGAAAAGAAAGCGAACAAAACAACAAGGAAGAAGGTTATGATTCACGATTTACAATTTAGTAATAAAAATCAAGTCATATCAATTAAAAATAATGCCGAAAACACAACAAAACTATATAAGGCACTTGTACAGTCAGAAAAAAGAATTGATAAATCGCAATTTATTGAATTTTTAAATCTCTTACAAAATCAGCTTGTTGGTAAGAAGTTATCTCAAAGAACACCTGAAAGGGTATCTCATCGACGAGCAGATAAAGTAAGGACGAAGTATATCTATGAATTAAACGGAAGATATTTAAAATCAGACCTTTTTGAATTTACGATAAAAACTCAAGGAGGCACATACATAAAAGAATTGATTAATGGAGATAATGGAAGAACAAAAAACTCTTTTACAGAATTATTTGGTGTTCCTCTCATTTGTAAAGAACTAGATGTTCTCCATATAGATCTTTGAACTTAATACTTTAAAAATCGCAAAATAAATATACTATCATACATATATTAACTAAATTATAATATTTATGAAACTCATAACTGATATCGATTCATCAGAACGTTTAGATGGTAAGTAGTATGGTATTCACTCGCTTTTACTCAAAAACTAATGAATCGAGTCGTAAGGTGGGAGAAAATGGTCTTACACAAAGGATATAGAAATAAGTGTCGAAATCGGCATCGAAAAAATGTAAGAGATAAGGGTATAGGTTCCGTAGATAAATATTTATTAGAATTTGAAGTCAATGATAAAGTCGATATCATTACAAACCCCTCTCAACACAAGCGTGGAATGCCTCATCGAAGATATCATGGTTTAACTGGAACAATTAAGGGTTTTAGGGGAAGATGTTTTGAGATTCAAGTGAAATTAGGCAATTCAAAAAAATTACTAATAGTGGGAAGAGAACATCTTAGATTAAGTAATTCTTCAATCAAAAATTAAAATCATTAGATACAAGATTAATCATGTCTGGGCGTAAAATAAAGGAGAGAGCTGTTTCAATACCGGAAGTAAAAAAAATTATGGAAAATGTAAAGGAGAAAATTGAACAAATTGACACGGAAGAAGGAATTTCTCACTTTCAAGAAATTACATTTAATTATGTGAACAAGTTTGCTAAAATGAGTGAAAAGGATGGAACCAAACTTCAAAAATTCTTAATGGATAAATATGACATTGAAGAAAGTTATGCAATAAATATCGTAAACATTTATCCACGAACGGTTCCTGAATTAAGAATGATTTTAGAAAAAAGTGTTGCTGGAAAATCTCTAAGTGAAGATGAACTACAAGATCTCCTTTATCAAATGGAAGAACTTATATCCGTTTAAATTTAGGTACATTTACATAGAAATTCCCAACCCGAAGAATTTAAAATACATGTTATTATTAAATTTAATGAGATTTCCTTTTTAGGATAGGAATCATTCTAAGACAAGGAATATTAAAAATAAAAATTAATTATGTTCCTCTGGAAAATAAATATCAAGAAAATTGGTGCTTATGGAAAGACCTCGAGATCGATCCAGACGAAAACCTCGAAAATCCGACTTTCGAGGAAAAGATCAAGGGAAAAAAAAGCAATTTATCAAGAAATATAGAGAGCTTGTTATTATAGACTTACTTCTCCATGGACATCCAGAGGAAGACAAACCTAGTTGGTCAAAAACACCAATTGCGCAAGTTATTACATTCCCTGATTTTGTTTTATACGAAGTGAAAATGAATAGAGATTCTGAAATAAGAGTACAAGAAAAGGCTACTTACGAAGAATTTATGAGACAGAATAAACTTCGGGATGTCATTAAAAAAATTGATTATAACGACTTAACAAACACTTCAAAAGCACTTCTTCAGCAAGTACTTGAACAAGAAGTATCAAATTTTGAAGAGGAATTCATTAATTTCTTCAATAATTCCACTTCGATCACACCACGAATGCATGCATTAAAACTTTTACCTGGAATAGGACAAAAACACATGTGGGAGATCCTCAATGCAAGAAACAGACAAAAATTTACAACATTTCAAGATATATCTGATCGCACTAGTTTATCAAATCCAAAAAAATTAATTGCTCAAAGAATAATTAAAGAACTTCAAAGAGAAGGAGTAAAATATTACTTGTTTTCTAAGACGCAAAAATATGAATGAAAAAATGAATCTTGCAGAGACTCGACTTATTTTGAATACAATCGGCGTTATCCCGAATAAGAGTCTCGGGCAAAATTTTTTGATTGATAGAAATATACTCATTAAAATGATAAATGAAGCTGAGATCTCCAAAGAGGAAACAGTCTTAGAAATAGGAGCCGGTATAGGGGCACTAACTACAGAGCTGGAGAAAAAAGCAAAAAAAGTATATGCATATGAGATCGATAAGGTACTTTATCAATACCTTAAAGATAAATTTTCAATTTCAAAAAATGTTGAAATTATTAATGCTGATGTTCTAAAAACCAATATTCCACTTCATGATAAAATAATTTCAAACATTCCTTATACTATTACAGGCCCAATACTCGAAAAATTTTTTTATAAGGAAAATTGTCCAGTTGGTATAATGATTATTGAAGATTCTCTCTCGCAGAGGATTTTAGACACTAAAATATACAAAAATTTCTCCCGATTAGGTGTTACTTTTAATGCTTTTATGGATCTTATGAATAAATATCAAATTTCAAGAAAATGTTTTTATCCAATACCAAACATTGATTTAGCCCTTATAAAAATCAAACCAAAAACAACCTTGAATGAATTTCTCAAAGAACCAACAAGACGGAAATTCTTCATTGAATTTATCGCTGGTATCACTCCCTATAAGAATAAAACATTTTCTAATTCTTTGAAGTTATATATTAAGAATACATCATCACTCACAATGTCCGAATCAGATACTTTAAATTTTTTGAAATCCAATTCGATTTCAGATGAAAAACTCTTTCATATTCAAATTGATGAATTAATTACAACTTGTAAACTTCTCTTTGAATATGCAAATTGACGTGATTAATATGAAAGAAAAGATTTGTGAGCCTATAATTATTAATCCTTTTGATGATGTCTATTCTCCCTCAGATGATTCATATTTATTCTTAGACTTTATAAAAAGTAATATCTCTCAAGAAATGTTTGATGAGATTCCCATTAAAGAGATAAGAAACATATTAGATTTAGGAACAGGAACAGGGATCATAGCAATTTTTTTAGCATCATTAAATCTCTTTCCCTCTCAAATATACGCTGCAGATATTCTGCAAAATGCAATAAAATGTGCTCAAATGAATGAAAAAAGAAATAAAATTAAAAAAAAAATAAATTATATTCAATCTAATTTATTTGAATCCTTTCCGAATAATTTGAAAAACTCTTTTGATATAATTTTCTTTAATCCACCTTATTTACCTTCGATTAAAAGTATTGAAAAAAGAACAATTGATTATTCATGGGATGGGGGAGTCGATGGGCTAATAGTCCTTTCTAAATTCTTCTCACAAGTGGAAATGTATTTAAATAATCAAAAAAAGTGCCATATCTATTACATGTGTTCCTCTAATACAAATTTAGATGAGCTTTATAGATTTTTGGATCAAAATGGGTTTAAAAATGAAGTATTGATGAAGAGACATATTTTTTTTGAATATATCTTCTTAAATCGTGCGACTCGCAAGTAAAATTAAAAAGGTCTTCTTGCTCTCCTTTTTTCAAGCAATGTTATCCCGTTTTTGCTAAGATTTCTTGTTAAATTATTAAATAAGAGATTAATTTCTGAAGGTTTAAATACGGCTCTCCTATGAGCTTCAATCTGGGGTATTGGTAAACCATAATTTTCGTTATAACTTGATATTGGTAAGATCATAGAGCTAATCAAATCAGCTTTATCAGAAGCTTCCTCAATAGTATTATCTTCATTGGTGAAAAATTCGATTCGACACGGAGTGTCATATTTAACTGTTTTTAGATAATATGCATAGAAGTTGTATGGAAAATAATTTGGTATTTCCCTTTTAATTCCAGATTCGCGTATCTTCTCCATATCTTTTTTACAATTGAATATACAGGATCTCTCTGATTTATTTAATAATCTTGTAAAAAAATCCAAATCAGAGAAATAATTTATTATCTGACGGTAATTTATTTTGATGAAATCACTTAATCTAGAGTTATTTGGTTTTAATAACTGAATTCCACTACGCAATGAATGAATCAGTGCCGATGTTCTAGTGTCTTTGATTGAACCAATTAAGATAATATCTCTATCTATGCAATTGAAGTATAATTGACGATATTCTCTCAGGAGTTTATCATATTCATTTGAAATATCAATGTCTCTTGCAAAAATGAGATTAATAGGCATTGGGACAATAGAACCATCAATAATAATAAGATCTAAATTATCACTATTTTCAATTAAGTCATTGAGAAGCCTAATCTCCATAAAATTCATATCAATTGATATCTGAGCATCAACATTATTTTCATCCCTATTGATGAAATTTCCTTGAACTAAGTAGTTATTATATCCACTTATATCGGGAAAATACTTTATATTGGAGGAATGGTTTTGATAAAAATAATATTTTACACAAATCGCTTTCAGAAATGAGAAATCAGCATTCATGAAATGTTTAACAACAGAACTACCATCAACACTAACCACATTCAGTCCTCTAATATTTGCATGGACCATTTCATTGCTTAAAACGTTTTCTTTTATATCAAATTGAGGATCCTCAATAAATTCAGAAAAATCAAGCTGTTCCCTATTTTTTTGAATTATTTTGATAAACTCTTTTTTAATTTCCTCAATTTTAAAGTAATCATGTGCTATTTCTTTCAGGTTTATAAAGAGGAGCTGTTCTTTTGTTAATCCGATTTTTTCATTTATTGAATTATCATAATTTGAGCTATCCTTCTCATTTTCATCAAAAAAAGTAAATGAATTCTTTATAGTCATCAAGACTGAATAAATTCAAGATAATAATAATAATGATGAGAGATTTAGTTTTATAATTTATAAAATGGAAATAATTTGTTATTACAATAACAATGTCAATCAATTTAGGGGCTACTCCACTTATCTTGATTTTATTTATCACTTTAGAAATTTTATTAATTATAATTCCCAATCTAATAGCCTCTTATATGGAAAAGAAATCATTTAAAGAAGAATTAGTAGATATGGGTTTTAGTTTGTCAAACTACAATATCAAGAGAATTATATTATTGATTTCTCAAGGAGTCTTGATTGGTGTCATTTTTTATTTAATAGGAGGATGGATTTTAATTTTTTTTGTAGATATTGTGATTAAAAATGTGTTGGGAACTGGTTATGTAGAAAACGCGATTCAAAATGCAATTAATGTCGATCCTATAAATCCTCAAATTATTGAGCTTGTTATCATAATTGTTCTTCAAATTCTTATAGTTGGACCATGCGAGGAGGGATTTTTTAGAGGTTTTATTTTAAAGAAAATCAAAAATAAATCAAATTATTTCCTAGCATTGACTATTTCGTCCTTTTGTTTTACCATTTATCATATTCCCCCGTTTTTAGTTCCCTTATCCACAATAATTACGTTTTTTGGATACTACTTTACATTTGGATTGCTATTTGGTGGATTATATAGAATAAATAAAGATTCACTACTACCATGTATTATCGCACATTCCCTCTTTAATATCTTAGTTTTGTTCTTTTAATAGCATGATTTTTTAAGAAGAAAGATTAAATAATAATAGATATAATTTTTATTCATAAATTAGTTCAAATAATAAAAGAATCTTAATAAAATTGTCAACATCTCTCTTCATAACAAGTTTATTAAATTAAAAGGAAAGAATTTTCTATTTAGGTTAAGGATATTGACGGATTTCGATTATACTTTTAAAGTTATGATGCTTGGAGACGCTTCCGTTGGGAAGACCTCCTTAACACTAAGATACATTTCGGGCTTTTTCCTTCGTGATTTGAGGATGACTATTGGAGTAGATTTTTATTCAAAAAACATCTTGTTCCATAACGTTCATAAGGTAAAGCTCCAAATTTGGGACTTTGGAGGTGAAGAAAGATTTCGATTCTTGCTTTCTCAATATTGTAAAGGAGCAAATGCTGCATTTTTTCTCTATGACATCACAAATGCAAGAACACTAGAACAACTCCCGGCATGGACTCAACTCATTAGAGAAAATGCTGGAGACATACCGATAATGCTAGTAGGATCTAAATGTGATTTGGAGGAATATCGTGCAGTCTCAAGAGATGAGGGGATTCAAGCCGCAAAATCCTACAGCCTAACATCATTTATAGAACTATCTTCCAAGACCGGAGATAATGTGGAGAAAGCCTTTGAAGTCATGACAGAAACTCTTTTTGAGAATTATCCTATCAATGAGTAATTCTTTATTTTATGTATTAAAAACCAATGATCAAAGTTGATTTTTGTTCTAAAATCCTTTTTAAAATGCTTTTAAAGTTTCAATGAATTATCTATATTTAAGTTTGAAATTTATGATTAAAAATGATATAGTATGTTTGATTTGAATCGCCTATTTAACCCTAGGGCGATAGGGATAATAGGAGTCAGTGATAAACCTTACGGTGGTGGTTTTTTCCTTAGGGCTCTTCAAAGCGTTGCTTTTGATAAACCTATTTACATTTTTAATCCTCGCTTGAAAGGTCAAATAATTAGGGATTTACATGTATACGGTTCGATTTTAGATATTCCGATGGAAGAACCAATAGATTATGTTGTCATTGCAGTACCTGCTAAGCTCTGTCCTGCTATTTTAGAGGAAGTAGGAAAGAGAAAGGTTCCATTTGTCACAATATTCACTTCTGGTTTCTCTGAAGTTGGTATACAATCCTTGGAATCAGATCTCTTAATAATAGCAAAAAAATATGATATAAAAATCCTCGGTCCTAACTGCGTGGGGATTTATGTTCCTAAAAACAATATTGCTTTTTCATCGAGATTGAACTCGAATTCCGGAAATTTTGGCATGATTCTTCAATCTGGAGGATTAGCAATACAAATGTCTTCAATGGCCTCATCTATTTATGGTAACCCGATAAGTAAAGCGATCTCAATAGGAAACCAAATTGATTTGAATTTCGTGCATTTTCTTGAATATTTCCTGACAGATAAAGAAACCGAAGTAATAGGGCTTTATCTAGAAAATATAAAAAATAACGAAATTGGACAGAATTTCAGGCAAATCCTGAAAAAATTAGCTCTTAAAAAAAAACCTGTCATTCTTTGGAAAGTTGGATCTGGTGAATCCTCAAGAGAAGCAATTAAATCTCATACAGGAGGTTTAGCGGGATCACAGGCTGTTTGGGAAGGTATAGCACGACAAACTGGAGCAATACTCGTAAAAAGTGCTGAAGAATTTCAAAACTTGGCAATGACATTTCATTATCTCTTAAACTTATCCATAGATCGAAAAGTGGGGGTGATAAGCATTGGAGGTGGAGCTTCGATCCAAATCACAGATGTCCTTGAACAGCATAACCTATTAGTTCCAAGATTATTACCTGAAACACAAGAAACCATACTCAAATTTCTACCAGGTGTTAATACTATTGTTCGAAATCCATTGGATCTCGGAAGCAGTGGAATAAATCCAGAGGTGTTTTATAAGTCATTACTAGCACTTGATAGAGATCCTAACATTTCGGTGATAATATTTGGGTGGGTAATAAATTTTGACGAGCAAATTCTCAAATACGTCAAAAAAGCATATTATGAAATGAACAAACCCTTTATCTGTGTCGCTTATATGATCACTGAAGATATTAAATACTATATAGATAGGTTACAATTTAAAAAAGAAATGTTCAAGCTAAATATTCCCGTATATGAATCTATTGAAGCTTTAGCAAAATCCTTGAATAATTTATGTACCTATCATGAATATATCAAAAAACATACCGATTAAAATCCTTTTAATTTTAGTTAACAAGTAAATCTATTTTAAGAAATTTGAATTAATTACTAGTAATTAGGAAGAAGAGTATTGAAAATAAGGGGATATGAATTACTAAACAATTAAATCTGCCTCGAAATATTACTTTACACCTTACTGAGAATTGCAATTTAAGATGTAAAATGTGTTATTACTTTGGAGAAACTGGGGTTTATTCTAAGAATAAATTAAACATGAAACCAAGTTCTTTAGATTTTGACAAATTAAAACGGGTAATTGAATATTTAGCTCCAGCAAATCCGATGTATTCTCTATTTGGAGGGGAACCTTTAATTTATCCATGTCTTGAAGAATTAATTCTAGAAATTAAAAAAACTAAATGTTTCGTCGATACTCCTACCAATGGCACATTGCTTGAGGAAAACGCAATGATGTTAGTAAAGACAAAATTCGACTCCATTCGAGTGTCTCTTGATGGACCCCGTAAACAAAATAATATTCAAAGAGGGAATGGTAGTTATGAGAAAGCGATTGCTGGAATAGAAGCACTTGTTGAAGAGAAGAAGAAACAACATGCAAAAAAGCCAGATTTAAGTATCATTTATACAGTCACACCTGAAAATTGTGATTCAATTGAGGAACTTTTTCTTAAAGATTTAAATCTTGAACATTTTAATTGGATTACCATACAAATGCAAAATTTTATTACTCAACAAATGGGGGAAACCTATGCCAGATTTTTAAAGACAGAATTTAATATAGAAAACGCTAAATATTGGAAAGGTTTAGTAAGAGAACCTCAAGAGTTTTTAAATATAGATTGTTCAGAGTTATCACGTCAAGTTTTTCGAGTGAAGAAAGCACTAAAAGAAAAGAATAAATATTTGTTACTTCTACCCCCTTCTTTTACACCAGAGAATCTTGAGGCTTATCTAAAAGCTGATTGGTGTAAGATGAGCGATCATTATAAAAGTTGCATTATTCCATGGGTTTCAACGGATATTGTTGCCAATGGAGATATAGCACCATGTCATATTTTTTACGATCTCGTTATGGGTAATCTATACGATAATACTTTTGAAGAAATATGGTTTGGATCGAAATATCAAAAGTTTAGAGATTATATTTCACGTAAACAGTTTATGTCAATATGTCCTGGGTGTTGTATTCTTTATTTATCTGGAAATAAAATGAGAAAGAAAGTATCATTTAAGAATTAGTAATTAAAAAATAATAAAAAAAAAGTTAGGTTTTTGTGCTAAACAGTAAGCCCAAGATAAGAATCGCTTTAAATTAATCCAATAGCGATTTTCATATCATCTTGTGTTACTTTCTTGCGGCCTGAGTGTTTTGCAATATCGAGGGCACAACCAGTTAAGGTTTTTGCATATTCCTCGAGGTAATCCATTAATTTGTCTACTGCTGCACGACTTACGATTTCAGCACCTGCTTTTTTCATAAGTGAGCGAAGCGGAGACCATGCGAAAGCTGCCATAATTTTTTATTCCTCCACAATGTTTTTTTAAATGTTTTTTAAATAATATTAGTGTTAATCATAATTAAATTGGTATTACTCATATATAAATATGTTGGTTGATGTCGATGAATCTGATATATCAGATTGATGATACATGGTCGACAAAAAAAATCACATGTGATTTGAAACAATTTTTTTAGTAGAAATTTCGGATATGCAAAAATGATCAAAAACTGAGTTCAAATGAGCATGTTGATCGGATCACTCATTGTATTGCATTATGTTTCTGATGATATTTAGACCCAATTACTGAAGAATTGAACTTCAGATAAAACTTTTCTTTGTCTAGAGCTTTAAATTCTAAATTGGGAGGGATAATCCTTCTTTAATTAGCCAAAAGATAAGGAATATATTATTATAGAAACTTACATGTATTTCTGGACTATTGAAGGGAACCAAAACGAATGCTGAGATTCATGAAAAATATTATCATAGCGATTTCTAAAGATTTAAAATATAAAATGTCGATTATTCTTACATAGATTTAATTTAACTAAAAATTAAGATAAAGAGAGAATAACTTTATGTTTAAAGATGATGTCAAACCAACATATATCTTTAAGATTTGTCTAATTGGGAATGGTGGAGTAGGGAAAACCTGCATTGCGAGAAGATTGTGTTTAGATACGTTCGATGCAAATACAAAATTAACGATAGGCATTGACTTTTATACCCATGACCTTCCAATAATTATCAAAGGTGAAGAAACATTTGTACGTTTGAGTATATGGGATTTTGGTGGACAGGAGCAATTCAAGAAGATGTTCAGTTATTACATTCATGGTGCTAACGGAGTTTTTCTTGTTTTTAGCTTATTTAATTTGAATAATTCTCTGTTAGGGTTAAATTGGTGGAATGATCATCTATCAAAATTAGTTCCGAAGGAAACACCTAAGATATTGATAGGTTGTAAAAGTGATTTAATAACTGATCCTGAAAAAGTAGATGAATTAGTAATAGAAAATTTCAGAACGAAATATGACTCCATTCCATTTTACAAAACCTCTTCCAAAGATAATGTTAACATCCATGCTGTGTTTTCAAGAATGGTTGAAACCATATTAAAGAAGAATGAATTCGATTATGAAAAAATACTTAAAAAATAGCATAACTTCTTTTTTAAAATTTATAGGTAGATAATAATAATGGTTCAAATATTTCATGAAAAGGATTCAAATTTAGAAATTTTGAAAGATAAAACCATTGCTATTATAGGTTACGGAAACCAAGGACGAGCTCAAGCATTAAACTTAAGAGATTCTGGAATGGGAATCATTATCGGAAACAGGGAAGATAATTATAAAGATGTCGCTATTAACGATGGTTTCTCTACGTATACAATTAAAGAAGCTACAAAAATAGCTGACATAATATTTTTTCTCATTCCTGATGAAATCATGAAAGAGACTTTCGAGACTAGTATAAAAAGTAATCTAAAACCTGGAAGTGCTTTAGTGTTTGCATCGGGATATACTATCGGATTTAATTTAATTGTCCCTCCTGAAAATGTTGATGTTATTCTGTTGGCCCCTAGAATGATTGGAGTAGGAGTCAGAGAAAATTTTCTTAACAATCAAGGATTCTTTAGCTTTATAAGCGTGGAACAAAATTATAGTGGAGATGCTTTAGAGATATTATTAGCTTTAGCGAATGGTATAGGAACATTAAAAAAAGGAGCAATTCAAGTGACTTTTAAACAAGAAGCCGAATTGGACTTATTTAATGAACAAGGATTTGGTCCTGCTTTTGGACGAGTTTTACTCACTGCAATCTATACTTTAATTGATGCGGGATATCCGCCTGAAGCGGTCTTAGTAGAGTTATATATGAGTAATGAGATGTCATATACATATAAGAAAATGGCAGAAATTGGATTAATAAAACAAGTGGACTTTCATTCACAAACAAGCCAATATGGAGCCATGAGCAGGGGAATAAGATTCCGCAATATCCCTCTTAAACCAATCATGAAAAAAGTGCTCGTGGATATTCAGAATGGATCATTTACTAAGGAATGGGAAAAACCGCTCACTAAAATCAAATTTAAGGCAATAAAGTTTTTTGCTACCAAGCAAAAAATTAATAAAATAGAAAATAAGGTTCGGAAAAGCTTGAATTTGAAGCTATATGACATTTCCAAAGAAGAGATTCCTACTGAAGAAGAAATGAGCAAATTAAAAGAAATCTCTGAGGAATTAAAACTTTTTGAGCAATATTACGAATAATTCAACTTAGTTTTAAATTTAAAAGGTACCGCGAAGATCATTTTAATCATCGATCATCCTTCGATGTCCATTTGGGCATTCACCGTAGGTGCAATCGTAGAACCCGTCATCATATTCTTCTCTTGCGTCATAATGCTCCCAACAATATATTTTATCGCATTCAGGACAGTACGCATCTAATCCTTCTAGAGAATGATATTTTAGCATGAACTGATGAACTGCAGAAAGGTTTTCATTATCCAGAATTTCAAATAACATATTTGCAAGATCCTTTCTTAATGACCTACTATGCGTAATGCCACTGTAAACTAGTGATTCATGATCATCAAGCCAATCGGGACCTATTTTATATTTGATAGAAATTTTACCACAGACTGAGCAAGGTAAGTGATATTCAAAATTAGATATCTTAATAACTCGGGGGATGGGTTTAATACTTTTATTAATTGGTGTTAAACATTCGAATTCAAAATAAAAAGCATTCCAACATTTTTCAAAATTAATTTCAACTTCTTTTATGAGATTAGATACTAACTCTTCTTTATAAAACTTTAATTCACTTATCGATTTAGCTAACTGACCTCTTGCGAGATGTAAAAAACTCTTAGAATCATCTACGCATTTTAAATTTCCGTTCGCTACGCTATTAAGTATCTCCCAAGCGGACACGGTATTATAGTAAAAATCTTTCACATCTGAAATCCAAAGATTTTTAGTTACTTCATCTAACTCTATACGGGTGTTTAAAAATTTTATAAGACTTTCTTTTATATCTTCGAGTTGTTGAATGAAGTTTCCAATTTTTCGAATCCTTTCCATTCCATTATTTTTTTCATCATTCATGAGTAATTCAACTCCTTTTTAAAGAAGGATATGGATATTTAATTTATAAATTAAAGCTCTTTTTGCACGACAACCATATCCTTAAACTTTTTAACAATTAAAAAACCTTCCGATTGATATAATGAAAGAGGACCATGATAATGATGTGCATCAGATAGATCACCTAATCGAGGATATGCTTCAACTATTTTTATGCCATTTTCTTTTAATTTCACCAAAACATTTTTTAAAAGTTGCTTGGCAATACCTTTTCTTCTATGCAAAGGCGCGATCAATATGCACACTATTGATGCCACTTTTCCTTCCTTTGATGGATTTATTTCTTCTTCATAAGGCACTTTCACGTAATTTTCTTTTAAATCTGTATTTATCCATCCAATGGGATTTCCATCTTCATAAGCTAAAAAACCATTTGTAACACCGCTTAAGACTGATTTTTTAGAATCTGCTCGATTTTCCTCTTTAGTACGATTCAACCATTCTTCTATTGAGCCAGGGAAATGATGAAAATAACAATAACATCCCGACCAATCGAGATTATTAGAAAATCCTACTTCATCAAAGTAATGTAAAAAATCTCCTATTAATTCTGGGGTTAATGGTTTAATTTCAATATTCATATGATCTGATCATTCTTAGTATATTATAACTATTACCCCTAAAATGGTTAAAATAACTCCAACAAAACCAAATTTTGTAATCTTTTCCTTATTTATAAAATATGTCAACGGAAGAGAAAAAAGGGGACTAGCGCTAGCAATTAAAGCCATGATTGTCGCACCTGCTACACGAGCAGCTTCGGTATACGCATAAGCTCCAATAGATGTACCAATGATCGCACCCATTATTAAAAGTGCCCAAGTTTTTCTGCTCCTTCTTATAATTGGGTCTCCCGACTTCTTTCCGTAATTTTCGCGTAAAACCATAGTTAACAATATTATTAGAGCAAATGGAAACCTAATGACATTTCCTATTATAGAACTTAACTCTTCCACTGCTAAGATACGATTGATGTCATTAGTTGCATAATCAATAATAACTAAGCCAACAGCCCATCCAAAAGCTGCTAAAATTCCAAAACTAATTGCCCTAAATTGAGTTATAGGGCGTTTAGATTGCTGGTTTTTAGGTTTTACGATTGATTTGGATGGTAAACTATCACTAACTTTGCTTTTACCAATTATGAAAATACCTAAACCAACAAGAATAAGCGAAAAAACTACACGAAGGTCAAATGGTTCATTTAGGAAGATTATCGATAGAATAAAAGTTATGAGTGGGAAAATCATTGAAACCGCAAGAGCCATTGTAGTTCCTAGCTCTTTTTGTGCTATAAAGTATGCCGTGTCACCTATTATTTGACCAAATAAGAAACTTACAAAGAGAATCATCCACAATTCCCACGGAAGGAGAAAAATTTGAAAGAAGACGTTGAATACTAGTGAAAATATGAAAAAAGTGAGAGTTCCGATTGCAGTACGAATAAAATTTATGAATATCGGGCTCGCTTCATGTTCCACTCTTTTAAAAATCACATTTGATACAACAAATGTCAAAACAGCGAAGATTGCAATAAACTCTCCAGCCATTAGGATAATTATAATTTATGAGATAAAATCTTTGAGATTAAATTTGTGCAAAAAAAGGATCTCAGAGATTACCCAGAGATTTTTGTTTTTGACCATATTCATACAGTTTAAGAAATGTCTTGGCCGCGATTTCAATATTCCTATATACTAGAAAATTGTCTGCGATGAGCATTTCATGAAATAATTTTCTTGATTCACTTGGATATTCATGTAAAATAATCATGAAGACCTTATTCAGAGATTCGACATGTTTTTTTATTTCACTTAAATTATGATAATAACCCTTAAAATGGTCTGATTCAAAGTCATTCCAAGCATCTGTTTCTACTATAACGAGATCAATATTATCATCAATCGCAGCCTTACATACATCTAAATATTCTTTCCTAGAAGTTACCCACGGTAAATCAAATGGATTTGCTAAGCTGCCAATTTTTGAAGGATAAATACCTTTAAGTTTTTCTAATGCATCGCCCGTAAAATGTGGAAGATCCAAGCTTAACTCAATTAAAGTATCAGTTGCTAATATTCCAAATCCTCCAGACCACAAAACAACCAAAACTCGCTTATTTTCAGGATAGTTAATCGGTTTTTTACTTGCTTTAAAATGATAAAAATATTTTGAGAACAAGTAAGAATAGTCGATTAACTCATCTAAAGAAGATTTTACCTCAATAGCAGGAGTTTGTTTGAATATCGCATTCCAAATGTTCTTCGAAGTCGCGATTGCGCCAGTATGGGTCAAAACAGCTGTTTGACCTCTTGTTGTTCTTCCACCTCGCATGTATAAAACGGGTTTTTGCATTTTTTTCATCACATCGAGCAATCTCTTTCCTTCTTCATTAGAAAATGGAGAAAAACCCTCTTGATACACGCAAATTATATCTGTATCAATATCTTTATTAAAATAACTTAATAATTCAGATATCTGAATGTCTACGCAGTTTCCTACACTAACTCCTTTAGAAAACCTGAGATCATATCGACTTGATCCAAACTTTATCATTTTCGAATGTAAATCTCCAGACTGAAAAATCAACCCAATATTTCCTGATTCAATTGGAAATGAAGAGTAATATGCAATTTTTCCCTTAGGACAATACAATCCCATACAATTAGGACCAATTGCTCTAGTGTCACTAAATCGATTTAGAATCTTTTTTAGGTGTTTCTCGATCTCAATTCCAACATCATCTGCTTCTCCCGTGCCTGCTGTAAAAATATGGAAGAATTTAATTTTTTTTTTTGATAAAATGTCCTCTATAGTCTCTATTAAAATGCTTCGTCTGACAGAGAGAATTACTAAATCAATAGTTTCCTCCGGAACTTCCTCTATCGATTTGAAACATTTTATATCGAGGATAGAATCGAAATTGGGAGAAATTAGATATAAATTGTTCAAATCGAAATTTTGTCTAATAAATCCCTTCACAAAAAATGAGATTTTCGGGGTTGCTTCATAAATCATAATGTTTTTAGGGTTAAACAGAAAATCAAAATCATTCTGTGAACTTTCAGATTTCAGAGTTATCATCCTCTTCATTAATTAATTTTGTATTACAATTATAGCAAAACATCGGAATAGATTGAAATTCTGTACCACATTTAGGACATGTCATCAATGGTTTTCCGTCAATTGGGCTGAATTTTTCGTGGTTCTGCATTTTCCAACGCTTTTTGAGGAAAATTAACCCTATTGATAATCCAATTGAAAATATAATTATAGCAGAACCAAGTAATAGAGTATTTATAATCAAAGTAGGAAAATGACTGTTAAAGAAATCCTTCTCATATCTAAAAAGAAACACATAGAAAAAAAAGTTAAGTAAAAAGAAGGTGCTCAAGTTGGTTGAATAGGCTTTTTTAAAATCAAAAAAGATGATAATAGGAATGAGTGAAACTATAATCCAAATTAAAAATGTAAATATCATACCACCTATATCATCAAATATAACATAATTCGCAAGAAATTGTATGATAACTTGCTGCTCTATAGGTGTATGGGTATTAAAAGTAATCAGATAAGAATGATTAAAACCATGAATCATTAATGTTAATATCAAAAATTGAATAAAAACAAGGAAAAGCTTGTTTTTCAATAAAATCATAATTTTCATTATCAAATAGTTAAAAATATTGCATTAAAATAAAATTTCTTCAAAAAGAAATATGAGGATATGTTAATGAATGATGGTGAAATAGTAAAATTTTTAATATTTGCTTGCTTCTGTTTCTTACAGTGCAGTATTTGTTCACTTATTCTAAATTAATAATAAATAATATTCATTTTATTCAAAATATAGAGGATGTTATAATTATATGAGTTATACTTATTCACGTACCAAGTTAATCGACAAGATAAAGTTTGGTCTTTTATCTCCAGATGAAATTCGTAAGATGAGTGCCGCTCGAATTATTACCGCTGATACTTATGATGAGGATGGCCTTCCGATTCCAAGTGGATTGATGGACCAAAGATTAGGCACTATTGAGCCGGGACAGCGATGTCAAACATGTGGTAATCTGGTCAGTAATTGTATGGGTCATTTTGGACATATAGAATTAGCACGACCAGTCATACACGTCGGATATTCAAAAAAAGTGCTTAAAGTATTAAGATCGATATGCCCCGAATGTTCTCGATTAATGCTTACAGAGGAAGAAAAGGAAAAATTCCATTCAGAACAGCAACAACATAGAATCATTTTCTTTGAGGGAGACGAGGATGCTTCGAAAATTGTCTTCAAAAGAGCAAGAAAAAGTAAAGTATGTCCTTACTGCGGGGCTAAAAAGAAGAAAATAATTATTGAAAAGCCTACTACATATTATGAAGAAGAAGAAAGTAAGGGATCTCGAAGATTAACCCCAATAGAAATCTTAGAGCGTTTGAAAAAAATGACCGACAATGACTTACGAATACTTGGTATTTCTCCTGAAAATGCGCGTTTAGAATGGGTCATATTTACGGTTCTACCAATCCCTCCTGTTTGTGCACGACCGAGTATCACTTTAGATAGTGGTATACGATCAGAAGATGATTTGACGCATAAATTAGTTGATGTAATTCGCATCAACCAGAGACTGAGGGAAAATATAGACGCTGGAGCACCGCATTTAATTGTTGAGGATTTATGGGAATTATTGCAATATCACATAACAACTTATTTTGATAATCAAGTTTCTGGAATTCCCCCTGCTCGTCATAGATCGGGTCGAGCTTTAAGAACTTTAACTCAAAGATTAAAGGGAAAAGAAGGAAGATTCCGGAGTAATTTAAGCGGAAAGCGAGTAGATTTTTCGGCAAGAAGCGTAATATCACCTAATCCCTATATTAGTATTAATGAAGTGGGCGTGCCTATTGAAATAGCTAAAATTTTAACAATTCCTACTAATGTTAATGATTGGAATATTGAAGAAATGAAACAAATGGTCATCAATGGACCATTTAGGCATCCCGGTGCTAATTATATAATTAGAAACGATAGAAGAAGAATTGATCTTAGATACGTAAAGAATCGAAAAATTATAGCTGATACCCTAGCTCCTGGATTTACAGTGGAGCGCCATTTAAGTGATGGAGATTTAGTACTGTTTAATCGGCAACCATCTCTTCATAGAATGTCTATAATGGCTCATGAAGTTAGAATTATGGATGGAAGAACTTTTAGACTTAATTTAACTGTATGCCCTCCATATAACGCTGATTTTGATGGTGATGAGATGAACCTTCACGTTCCGCAAAGTGAGGAAGCTCGAACTGAAGCAGAATTATTACTTAAAGTACAAGAACATATTTTATCTCCCCGATTCGGTGGACCAATATTAGGGGGGATTCAAGATTTTATTTCATCAGTTTTTCAATTTACTAGTTTAAACTCTCTTTATAAAAAGAAAGACGCCTTAAACTTGCTTTATATGGGAGGTATATTTGACACAAATCCCGATTTCAAATTGGAAAATCTTATACCAATCCAAACAGAACCTGAGAACTTATATTCTGGTAAGCAAATTTTTAGCTCACTATTTCCAGATGACTTAAATATCAAAGTAAAATCAAAATTTTGTAAAAAATGCGAAGTCTGCGAGGAAGAAAATTGTAAATATGACGCTTACGTTGTTATAAAAAATGGTGAATTAATAACAGGGACAATAGATGAAAATTCTTTTGGTCCAATGCAGTCTAATAGCATTCTACAAAGAATAATTAAGGATCATGGAAATGCTCGAGGAAGGCAATTCTTAGATAATGCAACTAAAATGCTATTATATGTAATCAGACAAAATGGAATGACGATTGGGCTGGATGAAGTTTATGTTCATGGTCATGCCTATGAGGCAATACAAAAGGTATTAAAAGACGCTGATGAAGAAGCTGATACGTTAATTAACGCATTTTATGAGGAAGATACAACAGTATTAAAACGTGCTCCTGGACGATCGTTAAAAGAAACGTTAGAATTGAGAATTCGCCAATTATTAGCAGAAGCACGTAAAAAAGCTGAAGAAATTGCAGCTGATTTTATTGGTGATGAAGCTCATTCAGTAATTATGACTAAGTCTGGAGCAAGAGGGAATATCTTAAACTTAGGACAAATGTCTGCGGTTGTTGGGCAACAAGCAATTAGGGGAGAAAGAATTAATAGGGGATACAGTCAAAGAACTCTCCCACATTTCAAAGTAAATGACCTCACTCCAAAATCGAGAGGTTTTGTAGAATCATCTTATAGGAACGGTCTTAAACCAGAGGAATTCTTCTTCCATGCAATGGGTGGTCGAGAAGGTTTAGTAGATACCGCGGTAAGAACAAGCACCTCGGGATATATGCAAAGAAGGCTTGTGAACGCGTTACAAGACATGGTTGTAGAGAATGATAACACAGTAAGGAACTCTGATAAAAATATTATTCAATTTTATTATGGTGATGATGGAATTGATCCCATGCACACAGATCATAGTGATGCTGTAAATCTCGATGTATTACTACTTAAAGCTAAAGCGCTCGATATTAATGAAATTCGAGATGAACTAAGATCCAATGCTCAACCTAAAACATCAAGCACTAAAAAACCAACCCCTAAAAAGGCTGTTGCTAAACCTAAGGAAATAGAAAAAGCAATAGAAACACAGGACTCCACCCCTGATGAGGATACAATGAGAAAAGCTTATGAAGAAGCTACCAGAAAAAATGCTGAATGGAGAGGGAAATTAACTAAAGGATATTTAGATTGGAAACAAGAAAAATACAATTTATAAGTGATTTTATGGTAGTTATAACAAAAAAATATTTAGAAGAAAAATTAACCAATTTATATGATGATGATATTCCGCAAGATCTAATAGACAAAATAAGAAATAAACTCACGCACGAGGAATTAGAGGAAGAACAATTAGAATACTTGCTAAATAAGATCTATATCAATTATAATAATGCACGTGTAGAAACTTCTGAACCTGTTGGCACCGTTGCTGCCCAATCAATTGGAGAACCAGGTACCCAAATGACACTTCGAACCTTTCATTATGCAGGAGTAGAAGAATTTTCAGTAACTCAAGGACTTCCCCGACTGATTGAAATTGTTGATGCACGTCGTTTTCCATCAACTCCCATGATGGAGATATACTTAGAAAAACCTTACAACGAAAGTGAAGCAAAAGCGATCGAGGTTCATAATCGCATTGAACAAATCCGAATCGAACAAATTGCTTCGGATGTGGATCTTGACTTTATTGACTGGAAAATAGTAATTCATCTCATACCTGATATCTGCGAGAAAAAAAGCATAGATATTGACAAAATTCCGGAAATTTTGAAGCGTTATAAGAAAAAAGGAACAATCGTGCGGGAAGGAAATTCAATCATCATTGATCCTGGAATAGAAGACTTGCAAAGCCTTCAAAAACTGAGAGAAAAGATTCTTAAGAAAGTCGTGAAAGGAATAAGAGGGATAAAAAGGGGCCTCCTTACTCCTACAGATAACAATAAAGAATGGGTCATTAAAACTGAAGGCACGAATTTACCTAGTGTTGTTCAAATTGAAGGCGTGGATGCTTCAAGAACCGTTTCGAATCACATTCATGAAATTGAAAAATTATACGGTATTGAAGCTGCTCGATCATTAATCATTAGAGAAGCTAAGAAAGTACTTGATCAACAAGGATTAGACGTAGATCTAAGGCATTTACTTATTCTATCAGATTTAATGTGTGTAGATGGCGCGATTCAATCCATTGGAAGGCACGGTATCTCTGGATCAAAATCGAGTGTTTTTGCCAGGGCTGCTTTCGAAGTCACTGTAAACCAATTGCTTGATGCGGGACTTTATGGTGAAGAAGAACGCCTTCTGGGAATACCTGAAAATGTGATAGTTGGCCAAGTATGCCCTATAGGCAGCGGCAGAGTAAATATTATGTTCGATCTCGATCGAAACCTGGAAATATTAGAGCAGAATAAAAGAGTTCCATGAATCGATACATTATGTTGAAGTTAAATACCTTCTGAGCTCTTTCCTTATTTTTAAAAAAAAAAAACCCTTTTTCGTGATTATACAAATTTTTTTTCATTTTATTGGAGTACTAATAGCCCTATAAAGGTTTTTTTCCTCCCATTCCTATAACAATCATATGAATTTAATCTTAGGAGGCAAATCTTTAAAATTAAATATTGGTATTTAGTTCATGATGAAAAAAAAGAAAGATCTCCATATCAGATCCCCGCTTGCGGCAAATAGCTCAAAATTTTCGAAATGCCTGGTTTGAAGTTGTATGGGAACGGATCGATGATTTAGAAGCATCAAAGGAGTATATTCAAGCAGAAGGTTTGAAGATTGCTTATAACAAATCGATCTAGCAATGTGCCACCTGTCACACGCTTAAAGGAGATCGAATTCGTAATTATGTCACGGGTGCGTGGTTTTGTCCTCGGTGTTGGAATATAAATAAAGAGTTTTATATTTCTATAATGGAAAAAAAGAAAAAAGGAAAGAATTTAGGAGATTTTCGTAAAGAACAAATCGAAGGATTCAATGATTAAAATATCAAATTTTTCAAGCATATCATTAACTCCAATACTGAGCGCTAAAATAATTTTGAACCATCTATATTATTATAATTATTTTAATTCTTTTCTCAAAATTTAGCACAAATTAGCATTAAAAATTTAAATCATCATGAATTTCTTTTATTACTTAATTATTGTATTATAAATTCTAAATAGTTTTTAAGACGATGGCAAAGAAGAGCAAAAATATAAGCGACACAATCGACCTATCGCGCAAGAAGAAAAAGGAACTTGATGTCGAAACAAATATCAAAGTCGCGTATAAAACGGGGAAAATCATTTTTGGTAAAAGTCAAGTCTTACGTCAATTGAGACAAAAACCATTTAAAATGATTATAATCGCGCAAAATTGTCCTACCGAATTTGAAAATCAATTAAATTACTATAATAGCCTTGCGGGAAATAGTATTTTTATTTACAAATATATAGGTTCCTCTTGGGAACTTGGATTAGCCATGGGAAAACCATACATGATCTCGGTGATAGGAATCAATGAATTCGGTGATAGTGCGTTAGTTTCTTTAAAAACAAAGTGATAAAAATATTTATACTTAAGAGTACAGGCTAATATGATAAGGAGAAATATCAAATTCGATAGAAAATCTATGGAACTCATCTCGTTATTTAACAACCTTTCAGGAGCCATTATAAAAGATTGTTTAACGTTTGATTCCCCAGAAAATAACTCAGAGATTATTATTTTCCTAGTTAAAAAAGAAGATGTTGGAAAAGCGATTGGTAAGTCAGGAGAACACGTTAAAGATTTAATGAACAAACTTCAAAAGAAAATAGATGTAATTCCTTATTCAGAAAAACTTGAACAATTCATTCAATTTATTCTTAATACCTCTAAAAATTCCATAACAGTTCAAGAGATTGAAATTAAAGAGAATAAAAACGATAAAAAAACCGTTATCATCTCAGTGAAACCCCAAGATAGAGGAAAAGCTATTGGAAAGGAAGGTTCGATGATTCGAAAAGTAAAACTATTAGTTACTCGACATTTTGAAGTGGATAACGTTATTATTAATACAAAAAATTAGAAAAGAACTTTTCTAATTTCATAAATTTTAAGTTTAAGGAAATAATACACATATTATCTAGTACCATCTAGTTAACTTACTCGATTTAGGAAAAGAAAATGTCAAAACCGAAGGGATTATATGCTGCCAGACAATTGCGAACAAATAGAAAAAAGTTCCGCTGGTCGAAGACAGACTATAAAAGAACAAGATTAAAACTAAAAAAACATGCAGATCCTCTTGAGGGTGCTCCACAAGCTTTAGGTATTGTCCTTCAAAAAGTTGGTAGAGAAAGTAAGCAACCGAATTCTGCGATTCGTAAATGCGTGCGCGTACAGCTAAAAAAAAATGGAAAATCCATTACTGCCTTTCTCCCGGGAGATGGAAGCCTTAATTTCATTGAGGAACACGATCGGGTAATTGTAGAGGGAATCGGTGGTGCCAAAGGGCGCTCAATTGGAGATCTTCCTGGTGTTCGGTGGAGGGTTGTAAAAGTAAATGGTGTATCCTTGGATGCTTTAGTTTCTGGAAAGAAAGAAAAACCCATGCGCTAAAGAGGGATTAATCATGAGTAAAACAATTACAGACATAAAATTATTTAATAAATGGTCTTTTAACGAAATTGAAATATCTGATTGGACGCTTGAAGCATATATCAATTTGAAACCCATAATCATTCCTCAAAGTTGTGGAAGACATGAGCACCGAAGATTTTGGAAAACAACACGGGTATCAATCATTGAGCGTTTTATAAACAGACTATTAGCCCCCGGTTTTATTGGATCTAAAACCAAAGGACGTAAAAGTTCCTATAATTCGGGTAAAAAGAACAAGTTAATTAAAATGATACTGAACGCATTTATATTGATTGAATTGAAAACTGGGAAAAACCCTATCCAAGTTATTGTCGATGCGATATGTAATTCCGCACCTAGAGAAGAAACTACTAGGATAGCGATGGGTGGTATAAGTTACGCGTCTGCTGTTGATATATCACCGCAAAGGAGAGTTGATCTTGGAATAAAATACATTGTTCAAGCAATTAGTGCAAGATCTCATTCAAATGAGAAAGATTTTGCCTCAAATTTGGCACAAGAATTGATACTTGCAGCAGATAATAGTCAAGAATCGCGCGCAGTGAAAAAGAAGGATGAAATTGAACGCATTGCGGTCTCTGCTAGGTAAAATTCACATTTTTTAATACTACTTTTTATGTATGCATTTTTTTATATAATTGGCTTATATATCACCCAGATATTATGAAAAATTAGTGCACAATCAATTAGTTCCTAAATTTTAAATACAGTCATGTGCAATAATTAGATAACTAGGACTTGAGATATTGAATAATAGGATAAATAAAGTGGATTCCGACAAAAATAGTGATCTATTAGAACGGCAATTAAAGATATTAGGTCAGAAGATTAGACTAGATATTTTAAAGAATTTGAATAATAATACTACTCCTGTGAGTTATTCCTTGCTTCAGAAACAAGTTTTAGGATCAAATCCGAATTCAGTAAATTTTTCTTTTCATCTTAAAGTATTGAAGACTAACGATTTAATTGAAACCTCTGATGAAGGTTACTTACTTACGTTATTAGGTAAGAAAATATTAGGAAATATAATTTCAATGGAACAGATTCTTAACAATCAAGATACATCTATAATGATCCGTACTTCAAGATATTCTACAGAACCTTTTAATCTTGAGAATATAGAAAAATATTTAGTAAGGGAGGGGGGAATGGAATTATTTCGGGCTAAACAAATTGCAAATGAAGTAAGCGAAAGACTTTCTCGAACTGAGGTAGAATATTTGACCACTCCATTAATGCGTGAATATATAAATGGTATATTGTTAGAAAACGGATTAGAACACGTAAGACATCGATTAACACGTTTAGGAACCCCTCCTTTTGAAGCTAAGAAATTATTTAATGATAAACATATTAATCCAGAAATGTTTTTACACGAGCTTGGATCTGATGTTTCAGAGCAATTTTTACTTCTTAACTTGTTGCCTAAGGATCTTGCTGATCTCTACCTTTCTGGGGATATTATCCTTTTAAACTTAAATTATTGGAGTTTAAGACCACTTGGTGCTTACATAAAAACAAAAACGCTTTTGGATGTAATTTGTAAGGAAAATGATACCAAAATTTATGATTCGAATGACCCTCGAAAAGCTTTTCGTATGATTCAATCATTTATGACTAAACTTTCAAATATACATCCCTATGTATCTGAAGACATTCTACTAAGTGATTTCGATTCTACTTTATTATATTCCCTGAAAGGGCATGATGATTTAATATTCAAGTTTTTAGTATCAGAATTGCTTAAATTATGTTGCCAAAATAGTGCTTATCTCAGTAATGGATCAGCTTTGTCTTTAGATTTTTCATTTAATAAGAAAGAATGCATGATTGAAGCCCAAAGATTTTTGAATTGCTTGAATAAGGAATGCCAATCAAATTTGAAAGGACATTCTCCACTTATATTGTTTGAATATTCAGGTTTAGATTTAATAAACGATGATCACAATCTTATCAACAATTTAAACTATAATACTCAGTTTTATTGCAAGAAAACATCTGGATTATTAAATTCAACCGCAATTTGTGTAAAAAAATCACCCTCCATACAAAGATTAATACCTAATAATGTAATCCTCGATAAAATTTTGATAAACTTACATAAAGTCGCAGTAAATTCAAAGGGAGATGATGATCACTTTGAAGAAATTCTTTGTGAGAAAATCTCTCACATATTCGAGTTTTTTGAGATTAAAAAAGATTTGTTAGACAAGAAATTGAATTTTCAAGAACGTTGGATAAATATATGCGAGACTATTTTTAATACTACACCAGGAAATCTTTTAAAGAACTCAATAAAAGCCATTAGCTTTATAGGGTTAAACGAAGCAACAGAATACCATTGTGGAATTGAGTTGGATCGAATCGAGACTAGTGAAAAATTTGCCTTGAAAATGCTAGAAATAATAAAACTAATGATTATAGAAAAGAATGAAGATTTAGGAGAAAATTATGTCTTGACTCAACCTCATCATTTGATTGATTTTTCTAATAATAATCCGTTTGATCCTTCTATGAAGGCTAAATGCTATTCCAGTTCTATTATAAGACAAGAATCAACTTTATCTATTGATAAACAACTTGATCTATTTAAAAAATTTCAAATGGTACTTGATGGGGGAAATATATTTTATCTCCCAGACTGTCAGGATGAACAGGATCTTTTTAACTTATTAATTTTATTAAAAAAATCAAAAATAAACGCAATATTCCCAAAATAAGTCAAAAAATTAATCAGATAATAATTCTGCTAATATTGCTTTTCTCATTGGAACCCCATAGTGAGTCTGCTTGAAGTAAATAGCTTTAGGGGAACTATCCACTTCAGGAGAAATCTCTGTAATCCTTGGTAAGGGATGCATGAGTTTGAAATTGTCTTTTGTCTCCTCAAGATCATCGCTTCTAAATACATAAAAATTCTTCACTCGATCATATTCCTCAACATCTGGAAACCTTTCTTTTTGAATACGAGTCATGTATAAAACATCTAGCACATCTAAAATCTTACGATATTGAGTGATTTCTTTATATTTTACTTGTCTTCTTTGCAAGAAGTCCTTGTCTCGATTTCGTAGCATTAGTTCATTTGGACTTATTAAATATATATTTGCATCATAATTTGACAATAGGATTGTTAAAGAATGAACAGTTCTTCCATACTTGAGATCACCCATAATTCCGATATTTATGCCGTCCAACTTTTGCCCTTCTTCAGTTATTGTTAATAAATCTAATAAAGCTTGAGTAGGATGTTCACCACTACCAGACCCTGCATTGATGATAGGAATCCTAGAAAACTTCGCGGCTAATTTTGCAGCTCCCTCCATATTATGGCGAATCACAATGCAATCACTATAATTTTCTACTGTTCTAATCGTATCTGCGAGAGTTTCTCCTTTTGTGACAGAAGAAACATCTCCCTTATGAAAACCGATTACACTTCCACCTAATCTATGCATTGCTGACTCAAAACTAAGCCTAGTTCTTGTAGAAGGTTCAAAAAATAACGTAGCTAAGATTTTATTGCTTAAAAGTTGTGAATTCTTATCATTGCTAATCATTCCTCTTGCTTTCTTTAGGATATAATCAATATCATCCCGAGTGAAATCTTTAGCTGTTATAATTCCCTCTTTAAATTTTTCTTTAAACATCGTAATCCTAATAAAAAAATTTATTTTAATTATGAATCTATAATTTTAAATCTTATCTATTAACTCTAATTAATAATTCATAATTTAAGAGCTTAGGCTAAGGAAATAATAAAATTTATAATTATTGCTTAATTAGATTCCAATATATATTTTTTATCGATTGTTATCAAAAACTCGAGAGGATTCATATTCGCTATCCAAGAACAGTAAACCATTATTGTCCTAAATGCAGAGCACATACGCAGCATAATGTATCGCTATATAAGAAAGGAAAAGAACGCATGTTAAATCAGGGAAGAAGGAGAGTTGAAAGAAAAAAGAGAGGATATGGTTCATTCCCAAAAGAAATCTTCCATAAAAATGCCAAGTTAAATAAAAGATCCTTACCAATATTAGAATGCGGCGACTGTGGTAAGAAACAATATGCTAAATCTTATCGAGTAAAGAAATTTGAATTACAAGAAGTTTAGAGTTGTTATTTAATCATGCCCAAGAAGAAAAAAGAATTAGATTTAATCCCTCAACCAAATAGCAGATTTTTAAGGGTTAAATGCTTGAACTGTGGAAATCAACAGATTATTTTTGGATGCTCTGCTACTGATGTTGAATGCCTCGTATGTGGGAAAACACTTTTACAATCCACTGGAGGGAAAGCACGAATCTTAACTAAAATTTTAGAAGTTCTTTCTTAACCTTTTTCATCTAAATTAATAAGATATATCTTGCTATAAACTAATTTTTAATTTGATTCAATTTCGATTAAATCAATAATTATACCAATAGTTCGTGAAAGAATCCTTTCACGAAGAACTATATATCTAAGAGTGATATCTGAAATTATAAAATTAATAATTTAGTACTCACGCCAAGTATGTTTACACTGGGTGCATTTAAAAAATGAGGTACTTGGTTCATCTGCACTTCTAGTTTGTTCTTGCCAAGCCTCTGCTTCCTTATGGTTACATTTAGGACAATATTTCGAAACTATAGGATGTACTTTTATTTTGTCTTCTTCTTTTATTACCACTAGGCTTTTTCTCATTGCATGTCTCTTTTTTTCAATTTTTTTTTTCACATCATCGTCATGTGAAGTATTTACTTCTTCATATCCGCAACGACACACTAATATATACGTCCCATTTATATTTTTTTCACGTAAAAGACTAGAACATTCAGGGCAAAAAGAAATCATTTTTAAGAGATTTAATAAGTCAAGTAGATTAAATTAACAAAAGTAAGATCTCTAAAAAAGTTTTGCTTCAAAAAGGTTTTAAAGTTGAAATATTTACTTTTTAAAATGAACCATCTCTTTATTAAGAAATTATTGAGGTAAATCGTGTGTGATGTATCATAAAACTTAATAACGTTATATTTTTTTAGGAACTGATGATTTGACGAAAACTACGGATTTTCTTCTAAATATTTTAAACCTTACTTTATATAAAGACCAAGAGGTTTGTCAGATTTATAATATCTCTAACGATTGTAAAATTGGATTCTGTACACACATGGCTATCACACGTGAAACTAAAAGTCCAATACTTACATTTGTAACGGAAAATGTTGATGAGATATATAAGGATTTATTAAATAGAGGTGTTAAAATTTCTCAACCTCCCCAAAAAAATGCTAAATTCAAGATTTATCACTTTTTCATGGAAGATCCAAATGCATGGGAGAAATAAAAAAATTTTTAGACTAAAATCATTCGATCAGTTCTTTTTTCATGTCATATAATTTCTGGAAATGATCAAAATTAAGGTTAGTCATGTCTTGGAAAAAAATTGCCTCCAATTTTTTTTCCCCATCCATTGTTGGTTTAATATTGACAAACACATTAACAAGGTCACCTGTTTTGAATGGAAATTTGACATTTTTGATGTTAATTGTTATTTCTCCCGTTCTATCATCAAGTACAATAGTTTCTTCTTCAATATTACCTTTTACAAATCCCATAATTTGTATATCTGAACCAATCTCCATCTTTTCAAAATCTTTTATCATCACACGTTTAGCTGATATCTTTTGAGTATCTCTATTTCCTTCCATTTTATATCTTCTCGAATTGTGTAATTTTATAATTTTGAGGTGACTATAAATAATTATTCCAGAAATAAATAAGTATTATTAAAGGTCTAATACCGAATTTTATAAATATTGTCATTAAAACATATTTAATACGAAGAAAAAAGTTAAGGAACGTATAAATTATGTCTTTTTCGCTAAAATTAGATAAAAGTCGGGTCTTAAAAGTTATTATTGAGACTCTTGCAAGTATTGTCACAGAGGCTAAGTTCACAGTCACACCTAAAGGATTAACCATACTTGCGTTCGATGATAGCCGTATTTGTTTACTACAGCTTAAAATCAAAGATGAAGATTTCGATTCATATTCTTGCGATAAGAAATTGGATATCGATTTAAATATTGACGATTTAGATAAAATTCTCAAGAGAAGTACTTTGAATGATTCCCTTGAAATATCATTTAAGGAAACAGATAATAAAATTAAAATTAAGTTGCAGCGTACAACTGATGAGGAGAAAAAATTAACCCGTACTTTTAGTTTAGCACTCTCAGAAAATGAAATCGAGAATCTTCACTTAGATAGGTTATATGAAATAGATTATAATTCTACTTGGGAAATAGAACCCTCATTTTTAGTAGAAGCGATAAAGGATGCGGAGATTTACTCTGAAGTACTAAGTTTAAAAGCTACTGAAGGAGAAGGTCTCTTATTCTCCTCAATAGGAACGATTGGTGAAATGGAATATTCTCTCGACCTTGAAGATTTACGTTCTAGTAATATTAATGAGACATGTATGGGTTCCTACAGTCTTGATTTCTTAAAAGCGATTCTCAAAATATCTCCGATCACCTTAAATTTAGAAATGGGTTTAAAATCAGATTATCCCCTAAAAATCATTTTTAAATTAGAAAATGATTGCGAATTATCACTCTTTCTAGCACCAAGAGTCGAACACGAAGAAGACGAAGATGAAGATGACGAAGATATGGATGATTTTTAATCCATAGTCATTTAATTAAAAAATTAGCTTAGTCTAAATTTATTTAACCACTTTACTTTTTACCATCATTATGAAGGAACAATTCAAAAGGAGTCGATGTTGCTTTGAGCATTTCATATGAGTTAGTTAAGCATTATCCTTGGTTACCTTCAAAGAAAATTTATTATTCTGAAATAGCAGCAAAAGATCCAGTAGAGTTTATTAAGGAAAAAATAGCAGAATATCCAGATGGGGAATTAGTAGATCGTATTTTTAGTATATTCAAAACAGCTTTTGAAAATGTCGAAGAAATAAAAACCTATAAAGCTGATGAGTTAAACGTTTATCTTTATACCATTTTGAAAATTCTACTCTATATAAATAACAGTGTACCAATTGCCAATAGAGTTGCTAACTTATATGCAAAACACACTTATAATAAAATGATTAGAGAAGATAATGATTATAATTTATATTCTATTTGTAAAGATTTGAAATTAAATATCCAATATTATGATAAAGCAGTTCCTTTTGGATTAATTATTGAGAAAGACCGAAAACAAGTTCTTCAAACACAATTCAGCATTCACTATATTGATTATCTCAAACTTGCTTCTAATTTAAGAGATGATCATCGAAAACTGGTTCATAATGTTTTAAATCACGGGTTTGTTTTAATTGATAAAAAAGAGTTAACTCGTCTTTTGCAGGAAATTGTAAGAAAAAAACTTTTAATTCAAGAAGCGAAGGATATATCGAGTTTAGATGATTTTAAGAATAAATTGCTTGAAATTAAAGAAATCAGAGAGCTTAATGAAAGGATTCTTGACGTATGGGAATTGAAAAAAGATGAATTTGGAGAACCGTATGTATTTAAATATTCAAAAGGTGAAAATGTAGAAGAGAGTTTCCCACCTTGTATTGTAGATATTCTTAAAAAAGTTGATGAAGGTCAAAACCTTACTCACATTGAAAGATTATTTCTTGTTTTCTTTTTACATGCTTTAGAAATTCCAATTGATGAAATTGTTAACTTTTTTGCGAAATTACCTGATTTTGATCGGAAGAAGACAGAATATCAAGTGGAATTTGCGAAAAAAAAGGGATATTTACCCCATTCTTGTTCTACGTTAAAATCTTATAGTCTCTGCAGGGCAGATCAGTATAAAGATGAATTATGTTTAGAAGGTTATTATTCTAAAAAATTGGAATCTCAGAAAAAGATACAGCACCCATTACACTATGTCCGAATAATGCAATATCGTAAATATAGACCTAAAGAGGAGGTTCAAACGAAAAATAAAAATGAAAAATGAGATTTTTCTTAGGAATTTGTTCCAAGCATTCTATCAAGAATCCCAGAAGGATATTCCAGCTGTAAGTATGCTAGATCGAAGAGAATTTGGCTTTCTTCTATGGGATAACAAATTTATGCAAAGACATTTAGGTTTTGCCGAAATTGAAGATTTAAGACAATTCCTTATTCAAAAAAGTCCAATGCATGCTTATTCAAGTGGTTCTCTTTATAGGCAACCCGATAATGATGATATGGAAAATAAAGGTTATCAAGGTTGTGATTTTGTAATAGATATTGATGTTGATCATTTTTACACTGGATGCAAGAATGATCACGATCTCTGGTACTGTAAGGAGTGTGGAACGAATGGTAGAGGCATGATTGAAAAATGCCCTAATTGTGAAAAGTTAAAAATAACCCGGGTTGCGTGGATATGTGAGAACTGTTTAAACATTGCGAAAAAAGAAATTATAAAGTTAATAGATAATTTTTTAATTCCTGATTTTGCAGTAAATCTTGACCAAATTAATATAGCTTTCTCGGGACATCGTGGATATCATTTAAAAATAGAGGATCCAAGAATTAGAACCTTAACCAGTGATCAACGAAGAGAAATAGTCGATTATCTAACGGGGCATAATATTTCATTTGAAATTTTGGGTTTACATGAAAAGGCAAGTATTTTTGGACTCATAAAAGATAACCAAGGATGGTCAAACAAAATTATGACTAAACTTGAGGAGATTTTGCGAATGGAACCCCTTGAGATTGAACATTTCTTACGCGATCCAAATTGGGGTGATCTAAATTCCGCCCGAATAAGTAGTTTGCTAAAATATCGAGAAGAATTTTTAGAGGTTATTAATAGCAAACAACAAAATATTTGGTCAATTGAAGGATTTGGCTTAACTACGTGGAAAAAATTACTTAGAGCTGTTGTAAAGAAAGTTGGGGCAGAGATCGATGAACCCGTCTCAATTGATATCCATAGACTTATTAGATACCCTGGAACATTGCATGGAAAGACAGGGTTTAAGGTTCAAGAACTTGATTATGATCAACTTGATGAATTCAACCCACTAAACGAAAGCAATGAACTAATTGACCCAATTGTATTTGAAAGTAAGAAACAAATTACTCAAAAATTGGAAATAACTGATCTTAAAGTTCCTGCCACAAAAATTAAAGGAATAACGTATGGAGATTATGAATGGGGCGAAAAAATTGAAGTTCCTCATCATGTAGCCGTATTCTTATTATGTAAGGGAGTAGCAAAAATTATTTAGGTTAAAAATTAATTATATGTCAACTTGTTTTATATATCAGATTAGATAAGATTCAAATGAAACTTAAAAAGGAATATGAGGACCTTTATAATCATTGGATAACTGAAGTAGAACAAGTTAATCTCACTGATTTATCGGAGGAACAGTTCAGAAGATATAAAGATATTATGTCTCAAATTAATAATTTTAATCTCATTGACAATGATCCTATAAAGATCTGGCTTGTAAAAATATATCAAGATAATTTTAATTACCTTTTTGATGATTTCTTGCATATTAGAAAGATAAAAATAATTAATTCAGCCATGGCTTTGGAAGAAATTGATCTTAACAATCTGATTGAATATGAAAAAATTTTTTATCAGAATCTCGTCGGTTCGATCAAGGGTTATAATAAAATCAAAACCTTATATCTCTTAGAAAGACCACAAGAAGATTTAGTCCTCGAAGAATCTACCAAACCGATATTAGAAAAAAATACTTTAGAAGTTCCAGAAAAAACAGAACAATTAAAATCAAGAAATCTCCAAGAGGAATCTGAATATCGTTACACTCTCGTTCGGATGGTAAAGAAAACTCCACCCCTGGTTGGTGTTGATTTAAAAAGTTACGGTCCTTTCGAGAAGGAAGACGTCATTAATTTGCCCTATAAAAATGCAATCATATTGATAAATGAAAAATTCGCTGAAAAAATAGAATTAGCTTAATCTTGCTCAAATCTCTTTTTAAAATCTTCCTTGAAATATTCACGTCGATATTTTCCATACTTATCAATAGGAGAGTATTTTGGAGGTCTTGGATTTAAAAGTTGGCCTCCACAATGTGAGCATTTTGACTCGGCATTAATAAGACCGTATTGATTACAAACCTTACATTTCAAGAGGTATTTAACCATAATATTCATTTATTTTATATTTAAGTGCTTTAATCTCTAATGAATTCAAATATTCCCTTATGTTCCGCTGACTTTGCTTCTAATACGTCAATTACGTCAGAAATAATGCCTTCCGCGTCAAGATAATCTTTAGAGATCACTTCCATTCGATAATATGGTGCCCCAAGATAAGTAATATCGAGTTTTCGCGTTTCTTTAGGAGTTTCTACAATTTTTTTAACATTTATTAGAGTATCTTTAATTCGATCAACTCCATCGCCTTGTCGGTTGATAAGCTTGATCTTTGCCTTAATTTTGACAGTAGTAATTTCCACATTTTCATTTACAATTCGTAAGAATGGTTCTTTGATATCCTCAGGAACATTTGTAATTTGACTTATGATTTCTTCGCCATTTTCTTTCAAGGATTCAATGGTTTCTTGATAAAATTTATAATTTTCTAATAAAGGCCATCCAATTTGATCCCATGCTTCATCTAATGTCATATTTACTCCTTCAGTTTCAGTTAAGAATTGCAAGATGTTGTCAAATTTTACAGCATATTTCCTTTCTTTTGCAACCTTCTTCTTCTGCGCCGAATTTACTCTTCTAAGAGAAAGATCAATGTGTCCTTTTGAAGGATCCACCTTTAAAACTCGACACACAATGACTTGACCAATCCTAACATAATTTCTAATGTTCTTTATCCAACGACTAGAAATCTCACTAATATGAATCATCCCTCGAGCAAATTCCTCTGAAGGTAACCCTTCATAATCAGCTAAATCCACATAAATATATTGATCTTGAATATTAACTGCTCGACCAATGACAAAATCTCCTTCTTTTGGAAAAGGTGTTCTATTTCTAACCATGGGGGATCAACAATAGTTTAAGTATATTATTTTAATATTGCAAATCATGCAATTTAATATTTGTAAGCATCTATCGTTTTTTATTTTTAGCTTTCAATGCCTTAAAATTTATTATTTTATATCTATTTTTCATCACATAACGCTTTAAAATAATTATGGATAAAAATGCCAAATTGGGTCATACATAGCAAATGGACAGATAAAGCAAACATTGATCGCTTGATCGCAAATTATGTCAATCAAAATATTGATTATGGAACAGAATGGGCATTTTCTGAAGAATCCCGAAACAGCATTGATGAAGAAGAGACCAACACTTCACGCCAGTTAAAGTTTTTCTACCAAAAAGATCTCGATAAACAATATAGCAATGAGAAAATGTACGTGAAGGCTTTTTACATTCATCATCTCTTAGATTTTTTAAAAGAAACACGATTAAGTGTACGGGATTTTGATATCATATTTGCAAACTTTCTAAAGAAAAAAGTACCTTCAGAAATTATTGATGAAAAGGGAGAATGCATTAATTTCATGAAAGAAATAGATGAAATTTTCTCATTATTCAACGAAAATTACGATGAACTCCTTGAAGATCTGCTTTAAATTAGGATATGATTTCACTTTAATCCAAATTAATCTCTAATATTAAAAGTTTTCAGTAAGCTCATTGCTTGGAAACAAGAAAAAGGTCCTTACTTTATTATTTCATAAATTTATCATGGAAGTTCTAGAAATTATAGTAAAAAATATATATTTTATAACATTTAATTGATTATTCAAACTATATTTCAGATTTGTAGTATTAAAGTCTTAAATATGGTTTTGAAATTAAAATAAAGGAAATTGAAGGAAAATGTCAAGTAAAGTAAAACCTCACTTAAATCTCGTAATAATCGGACACATAGATCATGGGAAGAGCACCATGATGGGTGCCTTGCTTATCAAAACGGGAGCTATTTCAGAAAGAGAATCTCGTGAGCTCGAAAAAATCGCTAAAGAATATGATCGAGAATCTTGGTCTTATGCATATGTCTTTGATCGCCTTAAAGAAGAACGTCAAAGAGGTATTACAATTGATTTAGCATTCCGAAAGTTCGAAACCAATTCAAAATACTTTACCATTATTGATGCTCCAGGCCATGCTGACTTCGTAAAGAACATGATCACTGGTGCTTCTCAAGCTGATGCCGCAGTGCTTGTCGTTTCGGGAAAGAAAGGAGAGATGGAAGTTGGTATTGCAGCCAATGGTCAAACCAGAGAACATGCTTACTTAGCTCAAACCTTAGGCATTAAACAATTGGTTGTCGCCATAAATAAGGCTGATAACTATGAGTATAGCGAAGCTCGATATAAAGAATGCGTGGATGCAGTCTCTGAATTGCTCCGAAACATCGGTTTTCCCGTAAAGAAAATCCACTTCGTTCCAGTAAGCGGACTTAAAGCTGAAAATCTTACCGAACCTTCACCTAATATGCCTTGGTATAAGGGACCTACTCTAATTGAAGCTATTGATGCTTTTGAGATTCCAGAAAAACCTACAGGTAAGGCATTACGCGTTCCTATTCAAGATGCATATCGAATTAAAGGTACTGGTGTAGTACCCGTTGGAAAGGTCGAAACTGGAATATTGAAGAAAGGAGATAAGATTATCATTCAACCAACTGGATTCCAAGGTGAAATCCGAAGCATAGAGATGCATCACGAGGAAATTCAAGAAGCAGTACCAGGAGACAATATTGGATTTAGCATTAGAGGGATTGAACTTAAAGATGTTAGTCGGGGAGATTGCATGGGTCATCCTAAGGATCCACCAACTGTCGTCACCCCAAAAGGTTATTGGATTGGACAAGTAATTGTAATTTGGCATCCAACTGCCCTCGCTCAAGGTTATACGCCCGTTATCCACACTCATACCGCTCAAGTAGCAGCAAAATTCTTAGAACTCATTAAAAAGCTTGATCAGAAAACAGGGGCCGTGATAGAAGATTCCCCGAAGTTTATAAAACGAAACGAATCTGCTATTGTAAAGCTACAACCCATAAAGAAACTTTGTATTGAAAAATATGAAGATTTTCCAGAAATGGGACGATTTGCCGTGCGAGATATGGGTAGAACGGTCTGCGTAGGCATAGTAAAAGATTTAGTAACAGGAGAATAAAGATTTAAATCGTATATTTTTTTATTTCACTATTTTTATAATATTATCCATTTTCAATTTTTTAACTCAATCTTCTTTAGATGAGGAGATGAGGCGGCCGGGCGAACTGTATGTGTAGGAATTGTTAAAGATTTTTTATCATCCCTCTTTTTTAGATGAATTTTCATGTTGGAAATTTGAGGTTCTACTGATAAAAGGATCATAACATCCTCGTGACATGCTAATATTATTTCAATTTTAGTAGAGTGAACTTCTTTTTCTATTTAACGACATTTTTACCTTGGAAGGGTTGTTGAAAGTTCTCACATCAAAGTCGAAGATTTGTTTGATTGGTGAAGGGGGAGTAGGAAAGACTTCCCTATTATCTCTCCTTCAAGGACGAGAAGTATTAGAAAAACGTGTTCCTACTGTAGGTCTTGAAGTTGAAGACTCCGTATTGAATGGCACGAACTGTTCAATTTGGGATTTAGCTGGGCAAGAACGATTTAAATTCATGTGGCAAGATTTTTTACGAGGAGCGGGTTTAGCTGTTTTGGTATGTGATTCTACAGACAAAAACTTAGAGAAAACTAGAGAAATATATGACAGGTTTATGCGGAGTATTGGCACGAAAATAATTGCAATAGCCAATAAACAAGATCTCCCCGGTGCTCTATCAGCAAAAGAAGTTCAGAAAAAATTAGGCGGCGTAAAAACGTATGGAATGTCGGCTATTCGTCCAGAATTGAGACAGAGAATGAAAGAGATTTTAGAGTATGAAACTGAAATGGACTAAGCTCTACTATCACTTCACCAATTTCAAACCTTTTGTTTAAAATCCACTCGATTTAAGTTTAATTAATGATCGGGCAGAAATTTTTTCATTACATTTAATAGATTAGTAAATGCGTTCCTTGCAATATCAATTTCTTGGGTTCTATTTGAAAAATCTCCTGATAAAGATTTCCATAATACTTCTATAATCTCATCAAGACTCATTTTATTACTTAACCAGACATATGCGACTATTCCTTCAACGGTATCTGCCATGTCATGTGCATCCCCCCTATTTTTTGCAAAAGGTTTTAACTCTGCATTTTTTAATGCTTCAGCGAGGATTGTTTTACTAACTTTATTACCCGTCCGAATAATTCTATTGTTTTGATTATTGCGTGTTAAATATATTGATTTTGCCATGGAATATGCAAGGTTAACGATACTATCTCCCAACTTCGCTAAACCTTTATCCGTCCCAATCGTTTTTTGGGATAAATTTTGGTTTAGATCATCAAGTAGGAAGTTAAACGTCATTAAAATCAGTTATTTATTTCTAAATGGATAGAAAATATGAGTAAATTACATTAATTTTTTAAAAATTTCCTCTACTTCTTGAGTCTCTCTTCTTAGAGACTCTATCGCTTCAAATAAGATATCTGTAATTTTATATCCTTCTTCTAATCGAATAAATATTTCTGGGGGTTTTATTGTAGTGATTCTATATGCTGCTGAAGTCACTCCTTTTAGAGGGAGTAATTGTTTTACTAACGCGTTACAGAAGCCATGTGATTGACCCTCTATTAATAAAATATGATCATTTTCGTTCAATCCCTTGGTTAGTTCAAGTTTTAGATGTTTATAATCCTTTTTCTCAATTATTTCTTCATCATAGTCTTCTTCTTCGTCTGAATATTCGTCATCATCATCATCTTCAGAAATTTTTGGAGGTAATTCGATTGTATCGTCAAGATCTTCTTCTTTAGCAGGTTTTTTAGCCATTTACATTACACCTATTATTGAGAGTTAATTAATCTAATATTATTTAAAATAAATGTTTTATGGTTTCTAATTCTCTGAGTGGCTCGGATCCTTCAAGAAGCCAGATAACGATTCGCCAATTCTCTTAATCGTTCCGTAGCTAGAAATTGAAGATCACGTGGTCCAAATATCGTGATTTTAACCGATTTTCCCTCAACTAAACAGTTTAAGGTAAGATAATTAATTTTTTTTTGGATTTCTTGGAGAAATTGTATGATATTCTCTATTTCTCCGCTTGAATTATAGAAATGAAGAACTTTTCGCCCGCCCTTTCTTGCCATATTTAGGTCTCTTAAATTTTAATATGATTTTGATTGGAATGGAAAAAAATATAATTTAATATCTAAGTTTTTCAGAGACATTCCGATAATCTGAAGCAAGTTTTCTAAATTCAAGATTACCACACCTGTTACATCTCAACTTGTTAAATCCTATGCTTTCCAATGGTGTCCCGCAAATACTACAATCTGCATGGATAACCCCCAAGTTGTTACCAGATGTACTTAATTTATATTCATTTTGTTCTTGCTCGAGTACTTTTGCTCGCACAATATCAGTGATTTGAAAAGCATCAGCTATTTTTTCAACATATTTGTTAGAAATTTGAGAAACGTGAATATTACCGAAATAGGAACTATTAAAATGAAGCTTTTGATTTATAGCTTGAAAATCAAGTCCCACTGAATATTGTCTTAAGAACAGTATTGTTCCAATGACTATGTCTCCAACCTCAACGACTTTTCTATCCTTATCTTGATGACTCTTTATCTCAATTTCTCTTTTATTTTTATCTATTGAGAGTATTCCGGATTTGGTAGCATAGATATTTCCATCTTTGATATAAGTCGAATTTTTATCTGGTAAATACTCTTCTACCACTCCTAAGTATTGACCAGCAAACACAATTTCGTTTGTTTTAATTGATTCTTTCATGATAAAAAGCAATTTTTTTCTATTTATCTCATTATAATTATGGTTATAAAACAAATAAATTTATTCATTATGTTTCATGAGATTAAACCAGAGCGAGTTTTTTAGGAGATTGGTATTAATAAAAAAGAATTAATTTCGATAATTCAATCGACGGCACCATTTTCAAACCCAAAAGTTGAATATGAGCAATATACGATCGATGCGATAAGTGCTGCTGATATTATCTATTTTGCGGGATTAGAATTTAACGACATTTGTAATAATTTAATTATTGATTTAGGTTCAGGCACGGGAAGATTATCAATTGCAAGCGTATATCTCCGTGCAAATCAAGTAATTGGTATTGATTTTGATTGGTCTGCAATCAAGATTTTTAAACAAAATATAAATAATCTTGGTTTGAATCAGCTCATTAATCCGATCTGTACGAATGTATCCAATTTTGAATTTAGTAAGATTAATCTACCGGATTCTCTAAAAATCACTACGATCATGAATCCTCCATTTGGTGTGCAAAAGAGAACTGCAGATAGGGCATTCCTTTTAAAAGCTTTTAATTTTTCAGATATCATTTACACAATTCATCTGCATAATGAAAAAGTGCACGATTTTCTCTCAAAATTCATAGCTAAAAATGGTTGGAAAATTAATTACACGTATCCGTTTAAAATGAGATTAGAAAAAACGTTTCCCTTTCACAGTCAAAAAAAGAAGGACATCAAGGTTAAAATATATCGAATTACAAAAAAATAAAGATAGAAAATAAATTTATTGATAATTTTTCCATGAATCAAGAGATCCTGTATAACTTGCGTTATCGCCTAAAAGCTCTTCTATACGTAACAATTGATTATATTTACTGGTTCTCTCACTCCTGCATGGTGCTCCACTTTTAATTTGACCAGTGCATAATCCCACCACCAGATCCGCTATAAATGGATCTTCTGTTTCTCCAGAACGATGAGAAACCATTACATTAAATTTATGATCAAAAGCCATTTTACAAGCTTTTATAGCTTCAGTCAAACTACCAATTTGATTAACTTTTAGTAAAAGTGCGTTTCCAGCATTTTTAAGAATTGCTTTTTGGAGTATATTAATATTTGTAACAGTCAAATCATCATCAACAATTTGAATTGATTTATCTATTTTTGCGGTTAAATTAGAGAATCCACGAAATGATTGTTGACTGAAAGGATCTTCGATAGATTTAATATAAGGAAAGTCATCTATCATATCTAAGTAATATTGTAGAAGTTCGGTTTCGTTCAATTTTTTTCCATCTATATCATAGATATTCCCATCATAAAATTCACTTGCAGCTGCATCCATTCCTAAAACAAAATCCGTATTCATTAAAAACCCTGAACTTTCAATTGCTTCAACAATTACTTCAATAGCTTCCTTTGTACTTGATAAATTTGGTGCAAAACCTCCCTCATCACCAACATTAACTGCTGTTTTTCCATATTTTTCCATTAAAATGCTTTTTAAATTATGATAAACTTCGGAAACATTTTGCATTGCTTGTGAAAAAGATTTTGCACCAATGGGTAGAATCATAAATTCCTGTATCGATAAATTGTTCCCTGCATGTTCTCCGCCGTTTATTATATTACAACAAGGTATAGGTAATAGATAATCATTTCTTGACTGGCTATGGCTCAAATCATATAGGTATTTAAACAAGGGTTTATCAAGAAGTCGAGCAGCTAATTTTGACGATGCAAGTGAAACTGATAAGATTGCATTGGCTCCCAACTTACTTTTATTTTCGGTACCATCAATATTAATCATTTCTAAATCAATTTTCTCTTGTTCACGTACATCAAAACCTATTAATTTTTTTGCTATGATCTCATTTACATTTGCAACCGCTTTTGTTACGTGCTTTCCTAAAAATGCACTTCCTCCATCTCTCAATTCTAATGCTTCTAAAACGCCGGTAGATGCCCCAGATGGTACAGCTGCGCGCATAAAAATATCTCCAGCAAAAATATCCGTTTCTACAGTTGGATTACCTCGTGAATCTAATATCCATCGCGATTTAATTTTTGAAATTTTAAAATCTGTCATGTTAATCTCCAAATATTCAGTTTTATGAAATTTGAAAAATAAAGAAATTTTATTTCTTAAGAGAGTTAATTATATAATATAATAAATCTTCAATTCTATTTAGTTATTCCACATTACTATGTCATCCATCAAAAACAGACCTTGGGTTGAAAAATATCGACCCCGCACACTTGATGAAGTTACAAATCAAAAAGGAATAATGGAAAGATTGAAACAATTTGTCAAAGACAAATCAATGCCCCATCTGATCTTTGCAGGTCCCGCGGGGACGGGTAAGACAACATCAGCATTAGCCATGGTTAGAGAAATTTATAAAAAAAAAATGGCTGTAAATATTACTTATCTTGAATTAAATGCTAGTGATGCGAGGGGAATTAACGTCATCAGGACATATATTAAGGATTTTGCGAAGTCAAAACCTCCATTAGACATTCCTTTTAAAATCCTTATACTAGATGAAGCAGATAATATGACATCGAACGCGCAACAAGCTTTAAGAAGAACAATGGAAAAGTATACAAAAAATTGTCGCATGATATTAATATGCAATTATTCAAATAAAATTATCCCTCCCATTCAATCTCGATGCGTAGTTTTTCGGTTTTCATCCTTAAATCAAGAAGATATTAAAGAAAGAGTAAAATATGTCGCTTTACAAGAAAATATATCCCTAACTCCAGATGGGTTATCCTCATTAGTCCAAGTATCTCATGGAGATTGTCGAAGAGCAATTAATTATTTGCAGTCATGCGGAACAATATCTAAAGAAATTGATCAAGAAATAGTATTTAGAGTAGCAGGAGAAGTTCCATCTGATAAAACTACAAACATACTAAAAGCAGCTTTAGAAGGACAATTACAATTATCAATTAAACTGTTAGATGACATCATGAATGAATATGGGCTCTCTGGAATCAATATTATCAAAAATATCTATCGAGAGTTATATGATCTCAAAATTTCCGAAATTAAAAAGATAGAGCTTTCAAAACTCCTTGCGGAATTTGAATATCGGTTAAGTCAGGGAGCGACAGAAGAGATCCAACTTAAAGCATTATTAGCTAAGATCGTCTTGCTCCATGATGTGAATTAATCCCGATTTCAAAAATAGATCTCTGTAACGTTGCAATAAATAAGTTTTCATTCGTTCTACTGATTTTTTATCGATTTCAAATGTCAAATTTTGTCCATAATTTACATCCCATAATATTAAGCCATTAGCTTTAGCGGGTTCATAAGAAATTTCTTCAGATGGATTAAAAAGTCGCAGAAAGTCATCGTAAGAGATCTGATTTTTCCCTAATTCAAGGATTTTTGCCATCATTCTCCTAATCTGCTGTCTTAAAAATGCCTTGCTTTTAAAATCAAAAATTAAAAAGCTCTCACGTTTTTCAAATCGAGCAACCATTAAGTCTCTTAATGTGTTGACTTCATCATTCTCCTTTTTGAAGAAATTTGCGAAATCATGTCTTCCCTCAAGCTCCTTACACGCTTTTCTCATTATTTCTAAATCCATGTTTGAATCATTAGGATACATTGGAAGAATATATTTATAATGACGATGTTCTGCATTAAAACGAGATAAAAAATCTTGTGGAACTTTTACATGTGCCCATACCCCTATATCCTTAGGTAAAACTGAATTAATCTCCATTAAAATAGGAGGTTTTTTTGTGATGAAAGAAAATGCAGCCCCTCTTGCGGATACATGCCTATCTGTTCGACTGGCAACTTCAAATCCTGAGTTTCTGACATCTATCATGTATTTTTTTTTCAATAATGCATCAATTATGCATTCTTCAATAGTAATATGATTTATTTGTCTTTGAGAACCATAATAATTCTCACCAACATAAAAAAATTTAAATAAGTATCTTGTTTCACTCATAACAGATTTTCTTACCTTTTATTGTGTATTTGTTATGATATCAAGACGCTTTCATTAATTAAAAAATAATCTTTTAATTTTAGGGAAATTTTTATATTCTAAACTCTAATCAGAATTTTATTAAATAATTTAAAATTACACTAAAAGGAAAAAGATTCATGAGCAAATTCACTAATTCTCTTCAAAATTTCCGAGATCGTGTTAGATCTGGTTTAACAATTAAACGACAAAACCTACTATTTTTAATAGCATTAGGACTAGTGGTTATTGTAGCTATCGTTGTTAGATTATCTCCTGTTGCAGCAAACAATTACCTTATTAAAGCTTTTGACCCTTGGATCCAACTTTACAATGCAGATTATCTATCAAATCATACCATTTATCAATACTTTAATTGGTATGATTTTAAAAGTTGGTTTCCCACAGGTATTTATAGAGCTAATTTAAGACCTGGTCTTACTTTCACCGTTGTTGCCGTTTATAATTTTTTCAATGCTATTGGCATCCCAATCACTCTTTATAATGTATGTTTTTATTTTCCTGCAGTGATGGGAGGAATAACCGTACTTGCTTCTTACTTATTAGGAAAAGAAGTATTAGATAAGAAATGTGGATTATTATTTGCCTTCTTTATGGCATTTAATGTAGGCTTTATGCAAAGAACTACCGCGGGATTTTTTGATAACGAAACTATTGGAGTGTTTGGTACCATAATGACTTTTTACTTTTTTATTAAGACCATCCGAACAGGAAGAATTACCCACGCTATATTAGGAGGAGTATTCTTAGGTTATTTATCTCTCAGTTGGGGAGGATATAATTTTGTCTTTTATGTACTTCCACTAATAACAGCAATTATTGTCTTGGCCGGTAAGTATGACCCCAAAGTTTTAATTGCATATAGTGGAACTATAGGTACAGGCTTACTCATATTTTCACTTTATATCAATTTTCGATTTGAGGATTTAATCTCAAGCTTAGATGTTGGGGGAATATTTTTCTTTTCATTGCTTCTTGTAGTTTTCCACTTAATATATCGAGCTAAAACTGATAAACCTCAACTTTATAGCAGAATTTTAACTACGATCAAATGGATAGTAATACCTGGTAGCGTTGTAATTGCAATACTTCTGTGGATTAATCCAGATTTTATTCCATTAGGATTAGGACAAAGGTTATTAAGTATCTTGAGTCCCTTACTTCGGGAACAAATTAACCTTGTTGCATCAGTTGCCGAACATGCGCCAAGTGCTTGGAGTGTTTTCTACTACAATACTTTAATACCCTTGATGCTACTTCCATTAGGAGTCTTCTTTGCGTTTAAAAGATCTAATTACATAGATATATTCTTATTAGTGTTCCTAATGACAATATTCTACTTTACAGGTAGTATGATTCGTATTATTCTTCTTTTTGCTCCAGTCGCTTCTTTAGTAGCTGCATACGGATTAAGTAATGTATTGAAAATTTACGGAAGCTTTTTTGATGAAAAACGCATACTAAGCCGCAAAAGAAAGCGACAAATAAAAGCAACAGTTGGCAAATTTGAAATAGGATTAGTCTACTTTATTGTAGGTTTGATGCTATTTGCTCAAGTATCTCATGCTGCAAATATAGCAACAAATGATCTTGCTTATAGTCAAATCTCTCCGGGAGCACAATTTCATGATTGGGAAGAAAGTCTAACATGGATGAAAACAAACTTACCTGGAGATACCGTGGTCGTCTCGTGGTGGGACTATGGGTACTGGCTGACTCCTATTGGCAACGTGACCACCGTGAATGATAACGCTACGTTAAATAGCACAAGAATAGGTCTCACGGGAATGGCTTTAACGCAAACGAATGAAATATATAGTGCTAAAATTTTCAAGCTCCTTAAAGCAGATTACGTGTTGGTATATTTCGGATACTTGTATAATGCTTTAGGTGGTGATGAAGGGAAGTGGCCATGGATGTTACGTATATGTAACGATCATTATGAAACATATAAAGCGATGGGTTTAGAAGAAGATAATTGGGCAGCTAATTCCGTATTTGATGAAGCAAAATATTGGAATTCAACAAGCCAAAAAGCAGAAAATTCCTGGTTTCAAAGCATGATCGTAGAACTCATGTTTTCTGGGATTCCTACTGCTCCAGTTGCAAGTGGAGAGCAGGTGAATCAACTTGAGAAGAACTATAGAGATACAATAAATAGCAGAACCGATGATAATGGACTTACATGGGCTCAACATATTCCTTTAAATGGAAATTATGATTTTAAAGTGTTCAAACCCGTGTACAATTCAACTTGGGGCACTGTAAAATTATATAAAATGGACTACACTGCATTGGAATCGTCATTTTCAATAGTTAATCCCGAAGTATTTGATAGTGGATATGCTACTCTAAAAATTGAGAATACCGGAACTAAAAATTTAACGATTACAGATGTAAAAGTTAATGGAGTGAGTTATAGCTATTCTCTTGGAAAAGGTATAAGCGATAATAAAATTGGAGCAAATGATGATGATTTGATATGGGTTAATCTTAAAACTGGTGGAACGACATTTCATAAGAATGACGTTGTTAGCATCACGGTTAATGCAGAATCCATTGCTTTAGAAGGGAAGCCATACATATTCTCTAATAGCACGGGCAATTTACTTGTAAAGGAAGCAAAAGAGGAAAAAATTCGTATTAATAGGGAAAATAGCAAGGTAGTTCAAGTTGATGACACTCATGCGGACCTCTATCTTGAAGTTGAAAATACGGGAGAAAATGTTGCAGTTTTAGAGAATTTTTATTACGATACAACAGATGATATATTCACTAATGTAAATTACTTAACTGGATCATCAATACTTGAACCCGGTCAAAAAGCAAATGTTCATATCATTAATTCATTAGCATCGTTTTATCCCGTACGTACCGAGCATAAAATTGGAGTAATCACGCCAAATGGAATAAAAGATGAAATTTTACTGACATCAAATTACGAAAATTACAAGATTTCTCTT
>CAZBPC010000002.1:0-143469 GCA_964493715.1 uncultured archaeon | reverse complement strand
GGTGTGAGCGTTTAACGTTTTTATTTGATATATAAAAAAGTCGTTATACCAGTCTTTTAGCATTGTATTATCATCATTTAGGGAGATAAATCCTGAACTAATTTAAATTACCAAATTTTATATTTTATATTGTGTATAATTCACAAAAGAGATTTTTAAAAGCGCGAGTGGTCTAGTGGTATAACGACACGCTCACACCGTGTAGGTCGAGGGTTCAAACTTCTTGAAAATACTTCAATTAGGAAAAATTCCCTCCTTGCGCATTTTTCTCTTTAATATTATTAAATTTCTACTCACCATCATATTATATAGGCAGTTTCTCTGCATATTATATGGAATATAAACCAAAAGATAATTTCGAAAAAAGAATTGATGAAATGTGGAAAAATATTAGAACTCTTATAGAGAATTACTATCCTTCTAATATAAATCAAATACCTAAGCTAGAATTTTTAGGAAAACAGTATAATTTGAATAGAAAAACTTTACGAAAGTATATTTTGGTAAATTTGATAAAGGAAAAAAACCCTGAAACCGCCAAAAAAATATATTCTGACATCTGGCATAAAGAATTACAGAAGACTAATGATAGACAGTCAAAATTCTTAACATTGATGGATTTCCTATTTATTGATGAACAATTAACACATTCAGATTCAATTATGGGAATAAATTCAATACAGAAAGAAATAGCAGCTTCAAAACCAACTATTATAAATTGGGTTAAATCATATCTAAATGATAGATTTGGCAAAGAACAATCAATTCTCATTTATGAGAGGATTTGGGGATCAAAATGCAGACTTAAAAAGAAATACACTTATGATTTGATAAAAGAATTTATCAGTGATCAAAATGGTTATATAATCACATCAAGAGATGAGTGGGAATTGATGGAAGATATACCTTCAGAGAGATATATTAAAATTGGTCATCCATCTAAAGATATTGATCATATATGGATCGTTAAAGTAAGATATTTAATAAACCAGAGCAGATGGTGTCCAGAATGCAATGAATATTTCTGTCAAAAAATATTACAACTTTATTTGAATAAAATTTTTGGTGTGAATTTTAGACCAATAACATTCAAACATATTTTTGGTTTAGGAAGTGGTCAAGGAGGTCGTTTAAAATATGATTTGTATAATGAAAATGTAGTAATCGAGAACATAAGATTTAAAGTAGCTGCCGAATATGATGGTGAGCAGCATGATCTTTTTCCAAATGCTTATCATAAAATGATTGAGGATTTTTATACTCAAAAAAGAAACGATCGTCTGAAGGATATAATATCCACTGATAAATCAGTCATTCTAATTAGAATAAAAGCAATTTATGGTTTTCATAGAAATAATATCTTTTTTCAGAATGAAATCATCAAACAAATAAATTCGAATCCTATTCTTAAAAAAGTAGGAGTAACATTAGAGAATATTCCAAAATATGTCTATAATCCTTTTTTAAAAAGGTTAGAAGAACAGAAATCATTAAAAAAGTTTCTATCATCCTACTAACTCATCTAAGTTATCAAGAAGTTATTAATCGAATTTAAGAGATTCTCTTGACTCATTATCTATATTAGATCGACAAAATAAAACTATCTACAACCTGCTTGGAATCATCAATATTGGTGTCAATTTTGATCAAATTAAAATTTTCAATGATGTTTTTTGGAAAAAAGTTTTAAAAGATATTCGATACTCTTTACAATAATAACAAAAATTTTCGGGTTATATACAATATGAAATCCAATATAAAACTAAACATAATGCTATTTTTATTTACATTAGTATTCCTAATCTTATTCTCTAGCATGAATGGAATATAATTTATTAAAAAGGTATTAATCGAATTTAAGAGATTCTAAAGACTCACTATTTATATTAGATCGACAAAATAATTTTATCTACAAACTACTTGGTATAATCATTACTGGTGATTACTTTATCTGAGAAATTTCTATCTCATCCACTTTTAAAAGGGAATATGGTTCTTAGACGAGCATATCAAGAAGATATATTTATTAATTGCTTAAATAAAAATTGCCTTGTTGTAATTCCGACGGGATTAGGAAAGACAATAGTAGCTCTTATGTTGGCCATGCATCGACTTTCTGAGATCCAAAATTCCAAGATAGTCTTCTTAGCGCCAACTAAACCATTAGTGGACCAACATTTAAATTCTTTCTTGGAGTTGACAAATATTGATCCTGAAATGTTACAATCCATCACTGGATCTATTCCTCCCGATAAAAGAAAGATGTTATGGAACGACATTAAAGTTGCTTTTATGACTCCACAGGTTCTACAAAATGACTTAATTTCTAACTTATATTCAATTCAAGATGTTGCGTTGATTATTTTTGATGAGTGCCATCGAGCAATTGGTGATTACGCTTATAGTTTTATTGCTCAGAAATATATGGAATTATCGAAAACACCCCAGATTTTAGGACTAACTGCGAGTCCAGGTTCAACTGAATCAAAGATAAATGAAATTAAATCAAATTTATTTATTGACCACGTTGAGATTCGAACTGATTCTGACAGAGATGTAAAACCATATATACATAATGTAGATAATGAATGGATTAAAATTTCTTTGCCGGTGGAGTATTTAGAAATAAAGAAACTAGTCATTGAAAAGTTGAAAAAAGTTTACACATTTCTTAAAAAATCGGATTTGTTGAACTCTTCTGATGTAAACAAGGTTACTCGTAAAGATCTCTTAAAATTAGACAAAGTCATAAACAAGAGAATTTCTTCAGCAAGAAATGATGATATAAAATATGAGATGTTTTTAGCCAAAAAATATAATGCTAATGCCATTCGATTATCACATATAGATGAATTGATTGAAACTCAAGGAGTTAATGCTCTTAAAGATTATATGGATAAGAATATAGCAAAAATAAAATCAGGAATTGCTAATAAATCTTTAATCGAATTATTTTCTGATTATGATTTTAAAAAAGTTATAGAATTAGTGGATATTGCTCAAGAAAAAGGATTGGTGCATCCAAAATTAAAATATTTAAAAGAATTATTACATGATCAATTATTAGAAAACCCAGAATCGAGGATATTAGTATTTTGTCATTATCGAGATTCAGTAAAAAATATAGTACGCTATCTTAAAAGCTATCCTGAGATAAGAGCACACAAGTTTGTAGGGCAACGCTCAAATAGTACAGATAAGGGTCTAACGCAAAAAGAACAGATAAATTTATTGCAAGATTTTAAAGAGGGCACTTATAATACTTTAATAGGGACAAGCGTAGCAGAGGAAGGTTTGGATATAGCAGAATGTGATATGGTAGTATTTTATGATGTTATTCCTAGTGCAGTTAGATCAATTCAACGAAGAGGTCGGACTGGGAGGAAAAAAGAAGGGAAAGTATTTATCTTAATTGCTGAAGGAACCAGAGATGAAGGATATTATTGGGCAGAAAAACACAAGGAAGAGAGCATGAATAGAAATTTAAAAAAGCTTAAGGATTCAGATTCTCTTCCTAAAGAACAAGCAAGTTTAACTCAATATCTAAACACACCTGCAAGATCTGATTCAATTGAAAACGAGATTATCGATTTAAAAGATAAATTTCAAGAAAATAATGATAAAGTAATTATTATATGTGATAATAGGGAAACCAAATCCCCTGTTGTAAGAAAACTTTCTCTTATGGACGTTGAGATTAAATTAGAGCAATTACCCGTCGCAGATTATATTATCTCAGAAATTTCGGGAATTGAAAGGAAAGCAGCTCAAGATTTTACCGATTCAATTAAAGATGGGAGACTTTTTAAAGAATTATTTGAACTAAAGAAGTCATTTGAACAACCCATCTTAATTCTTGAAGGGGACCTTTTTACAAGTAGCATCAATGAAAACGCTTTATACGGAGCTATCTCATCAATAATTCTAAACTTAGGAATATACATTTATCGAACAGCCGATTCTAATGAAACCGCCTTGATTATTTATCATTTGGCGAAAAAGGCACAAGCAACAACCAAAGGTGATTTTAAAATTAGGTTTGAAAAAAAACCTTTGGAGGATTCTGAATTATTAGAATTCATTGTGGCTGGAATTCCGGGTATAAATGCTTTAAGAGCCAAAAATCTTTTAATGGAATTTAAATCACTTCAAAAGATCTTTAGTGCCGAAATAGATGAATTAATGAAAACTGATAAGATTGGAAAGAAAATTGCTGATGAAATTTTTAGAATTAGTAGATATGAATATGATAAAGAGTATTAGGAAATAGAACATTTTCGGATACTTTTTAAATTTATAATATTGATAAAAATATTTAACAATTGCAATTTATATAATATTATAACTGAATTGAATTCTTAATCACAAATAAGTTAATAACTGGTGAAGTTAAAATTATAAAATTTAAAGTAATAGTAGCAGGTGCTAAGGATGTTGGTAAAACGTCTCTCATTAGGCGATACGCAACTGGAAAGTTTGATAAATCAACTTTATCGACAATAGGCGTAGATTTCGAAACTAAGAAAGTCGTTGTAGATGATACGGAGATCCTACTGAACATTTGGGATTTTGCGGGGGAAAAGAAGTTTAGAGAATTAATTCCTTCATATGTATCAGGTGCATCAGGTGCTTTAGTTTTGTATGACCTTACAAATAGAGAATCTTTAGAAGACCTATATGATTGGATAAAAGTAATCTCCTCAATTCCCAATAGTCCAAAAACTAAGATACTTATTGAAGCGAAGATTGATTTAGAAGATCAGAGAGAGATTAAAAGAGAAGATGCTAAAAAATTCTTTGAAAAGCATAATTTCCAAGGGGAAATTATTGGAGTATCATCAAAAACTGGTGAAAACGTTGAATCAGCATTTGAGACTCTTGGTCGCGAAATTTTAAAAAGTTCATTGAAAAAGTGTGTTAATTGTGGAGGATTTTATCCTATCGAATTAAAATATTGTCAATATTGTGGACAAAAAACACTTTAAATAGGATTTTACGTCAAAAACTAATGCTATTTCTAATTAAAGAGGGTACTTTTGATTAAAAAATTTATAAATAACACAATAATTTTATTAAAATAAAAATCAGATATTTATTGCGTTGATAAAATATGGCTTATCGGATAACAGATGATATAAATGAAATTATTAGTCGTCTTGAAAAGGAAAGCATCTCATTTAGAGATAAGATAATTTTAGTAAGTGGTGGTGCCGGTTTTTTAGGATCTTGGGTTTGTGATGTCTTAATCAAGCAAGGAGCTTTTTGTATATGTATAGATAATTTGAGTTCAGGTTCTTTTAGCAATATCCTGCATCTCATGGATAAAGAAAACTTCCGATTTATTAATCACGATATCTCTAAACCTATATATTTTGGTTTCAGTAATTACCCCAATAGTGTTTGTATAGGAGATATTAAAAAAATTGACATAGTTATGCACATGGCAAGCAGAGCTTCACCATTTGAATTTAAGGAACATCCTATTTCAATTTTAAAAAGCAACACTTTAGGCACAATGAACGCGTTAGGAATTGCTAAAGCACATAATGCATTATTTTTTTATACAAGCACATCAGAAACATATGGAAATCCACCTGATGAAGCAATTCCTACTCCTGAGAGCTATTTCGGGAACGTAAACCCAGTAGGACCCAGAAGTTGTTATGATGAATCAAAACGAGCTGGAGAAGCTTTCGTTAAAGCTTATGAATTACAGCATAGAATTAGAACAAAAATTGTAAGGATTTTTAATACTTCAGGTCCACGTATACGTCATGGTCCAGAATTTGGAAGAGTAGTCCCTAATTTTATCCATCAAGCTCTAAATGACGACGATATCACAGTTTTTGGTAAAGGCTCTCAAACGAGATCTTTCACATATGTAGTTGATGAAATTGAAGGAATTCTAAAATTTGTATATAATAAAGAAGCAATTGGGGAAGTTATTAATTTAGGTAATGAAAAAGAATATACAATACTTGAATTAGCCAATTTAATTAAAGATTTAACCAATTCAAAATCGAAAATTATCTTTAAATCCTTACCTGTTGATGATCCTGTACGTCGAAGTCCTGATATTAGTAAAGCAAGAAAAATTTTAAAATGGGAACCCAAAACTTCATTAAAAGAAGCATTAGAAAAAACAATTTTATGGTTCAAGGATAATGATTAACACCATTAAACAAACAAATAGAAAAGAGAATATATCAAACCGATTAGAGTTTGATAATTTATTGAAAGTTTTATTAATCATAGGAATAGTGGTAATATCAGGGTTTATTTTGTATTACGTGTTAAAACCTGCACCCGGTTTTATTTCCTTTGGAGTATTAAATTCAGATATGAAACTTGATGATTTTCCATCTGAACTTTCAGTAGGAGAAAATGCTTCTTTTTATGTATTTGTGGAAAACCAGTTAAATCGAGAATTTACTCTTCGCTTAGAAATTTTGAAAGGGGATAATGAAACTATTAAGAGTTCTTTAGGTTCTGTAAATGCCACTTCATATCTGAATATCACAAATGTGAAAATCAATCATGGAACTAGATGGACATCGGAAAAGTTGAATGTATCATTTTTGGTACCAGGAGTAAATTATAGTATTATAATGGAGTTCTGGGAAATTAAATTAGACTTAAATGAAGTGTTTTGGGAGATTCTCTGGCAAAATTTAAACGTAACAACCTAAGTACTGCTCCCAATAATTTGAATATCGTTAATTTTTAAGAATGGAGCTTGATAGGACCCATAAATTTTATATTCAGAAGAAATGCAATCAACTTTCTTGAATAACTCCAATAAATTTATGCCTATCATTGTTTCATTTAGAGCATGTCCTATTTCACCATTCTCAATAATATTTCCTTGTAGAATGAGACCTGAAAAATCTCCAGTTGATATATTAGGGCTATCTCCTGTGTAATCAAGTAATATTCCAAGTTTTATATCTTCAATGAGTTCATTTTTTGCTATTTTTCCAGGCGATACGATGAAATTTGAAATTCCTATTGAGGGAGTTGAGGAATATGAATTCCTTGAGGCATTTCCCGTGCTTTTGACTCCTTCTTTCCCGGCGGTATAGCTATTATGTAATAATCCGTTGTTTAAGAAAAGTCCATTTTCAATAATCATTGTATTTTGACAAGGAACACCTTCAGCGTCAAAAATCGCGGATCCAACTGCTCCATTTATCAACGCATCATCTCTTATAGTAATCTGATCAGAACCTATTTGTTCATTTCTTTTATCTACAAAGAATGTTCTTTTATGTTGGAATGCTTCAGCATTGACAGCAGCAGCAATAGGTTTTAAGATCAAGCTTATCGTTCCATTTGGAGTTAAGACTACTGGACAACGCATACTTTTAATTTTTTTTCGATTTAAATTCTGTTTTGCTTTTGTTAACGCAGATTTAATGATACTTGAGGGATGAATTTCACTCAAAAATCTCTCACTTTGATATTCAAACCCGAAAGTTGTATCTTTTCTAGTTTTGTCTTTTACAATTACATGAGAAGAAATTGAACAAATAGTTTCTTCTCCTTCCACTTCCAACCCATTAGTGTTAAAAATATTACTTTTAGATGTACTTGCTGTAAAATTTGCCGATTGAGAAATAGCTAAATCATCTTCATCACATATTCTTATTAATTCTGTTACATAATCGATAGAATCTTCTATTGTTAATGATTGAACGTTTCGATCATACATATCCTTCACGCTTGGATACGAGTCGAAAGGTTGGGGGAGATCAATAAAGTCCAAATCTTCTGTTCCTGAATGCATCATTTTGATAGAATTTTCAATCATATGATCTATAGATTGATCATTCAATCGATTTGTAAAAGAGAAACCAAGAGAACCATTTCGTCCTATTGCTCTTATTGAGACACCCTCATCACTACCAATTTCACTATTTTTTATTGAATTTTCTTCTATTTCGATAGTGAGATATTCATTTAGACCGAAGAAAAGTTCTGCACATTTTAATGTAGATCCATATTTATTTAGGGTATTAAGTCCATGATTTGCTAATTGAAATATATCTACATCATTTTCCATTTAATTCAATCCTCCTACTGTTAAATTATCGATTCTTATATATGGTCCCCCATCACAAACTCTTATGCCTTGACCACCTTTCCCACAAATCCCATCTGAATAATTAAAAGTATTCTCATTACCTATCGCAGAAATTTTATTTAGCACATCTAAGGTCATTCCTCCGAAAGACACATCTCTCAAATTTTCTTTTTTTTCTCCATTTTCTATTCTTGTTGAGATTCTACATTTAAACTGAAAGTTTCCTGTAGTGGGATCTGTATAACCATACTGGAAATCTTCACATAATATTCCTTTTTTTGTATCTTCAATCATTTCGTCAAGATTCCAATCTTTTGGTTCTAAGTATGTAAAACCCATTCTAACTTGGGGTTTTGAACTGTTTGAACTTGCCCTTCCATGTCCATTAGGTTCAACATTCATTCTAGAAGCTGTTTCTAAAGAATGAATAAAACTTCGGAGAATTCCATCTCTAATAATAACGGTTTTTTGTGCTGGAGTACCTTCTTCATCAATGAAATAACATCCAAATAATTCATAAGGTAGATTAAATTTTTCGCCTTGTCCAAAACGTGGATCATCAACAACGGAAACATCTTCTATGCTAATTTTTTTCCCAACTTTTCCAGTAAGTATGCTTTCCTTATTTAATACTAAATCAGCTTCACAAGCATGACCCAGTGCTTCATGAATAAATGTCCCTGTCAATTTAGAATCTAATATGACTCTAAAACTACCTCCTATGGGTGATTTAGCATTAAGTAGATTAATTGCTTGTTCAGAGGATTTTTTACTTAAATATTGGGCTTTTTCAGTGTTCATGACTTCAAATCCACCCACACCACCTATTGAATTTGTCCCATTTTGAATAATTCCTTTATTTTGGGCATAAACTGAAGAAAATAAGCGAAGAATCTCTAATTCTTGTTTAATTTTAGAACCAAAAGCATCTAGAAATATTAAATCAACATGACTATCTAAATAAATAGTTCTCGTACTTTTTATCAATTTAGAATAGTTGAAAGCAATATTTTCATTGTTTTTTACCAATTCTATTTTTTCCGTTAAATCTACATCTTCTAACTTTCTTTTGCTGTTAACCTTAAAATTTTGAGTTAAAGCATTTCTTTCTTTTATATGAAACTGGAATTTACATAAAGAAGAAGAAAATTTTGCTAATTTTATGGTCTTGACAAATTCATTCAGCAAATTTTTTTTTGAGACACTTTTTAAAACACGAAAGCCCCAACCTCCATCGATGAATGTTCTAATGCTACATCCAGTTAATAAATATGAAGTTATCTCCTTACTCTTCTCATCTGAAAATTCTATTGTATTTCCTTTACTCACACCTGCCCGAATATCCCAGTAATCAACTTCATTTTGAGCTTTATCGTATAATTGATTTATTAAATCGTCAGTGAAGACAAGTAATTCTTCATTTTCTGCCATTTTCATTATCTCGCTTTAAATTAAGTAATTTACTGGAAATAAGAACAATAAGTATACTTTAAAAAGGAGTGAAGAAATAAAGCTTTTTTGTTTTTTACTCATTTTTGCCCTTAGTAATGTTTTCAGCACGTAAGACAAATGTTGAAAGTGATTCCATCTCTCCCTTTCCTTTTAATTGTTTTATTATCGAGATTGCTTCGTTAATGGAACAACTGCGTGATACATTAATTGCATTTTTGAATTGAAAAGTTCTGTTACATTTCCAACATTTCTTGGATTTAATGATTTTATTGCTATAATACCATTCACCGCAATGATAACAACGGAAGAAAAAAAACTTCACCATAATTTAATTATACTATATCCTAAAATTAATAATCAAGGTCAGTTTCTTAAATTATTGATTTTTAAATTATTAACGAAGCATATATAGAATATATATAACTATATGATTAATATTGGTAAATATTATAGATATTTGTAGATTTTATCCAAACGGATGTATTAAATATTTTTTTTTAATTAGAAAGAGTGAATGTTGGATATTCCAATGAAACGAGTGATTATATATTTTTTGATTTTAACATTTGGAATGCTTATTGGTGTTATTTTCGCTTTAATTGATAATTATATTAGATCTTTTATATAACCTAGTTAGAATCGGTAATATATTATGTCATTTAACCGTAAAGTTAAAAAAAAAAAGAAAGGGATATATATTTTAATTTTTATTTTAGGTTTTTTTATTGGTGCATTATCCACTACTCTAGTTTTACAAAGTGGAGAAGATGCAATTCATATTAGCATTGTTTATAGTTCAGAGAAAGCAAGCTGGATGACGGCTGCTTATAGTAATTTTATAAATGAATGGGAAATTAATAATCCGGATATTAAGATAAAAGTTGATATGTATCCTTATGGATCTTCTGATTCAATAATTAGTATTTTAAATGGTGAGATTTTCCCAACGATTTGGAGCCCAGCAAGTTCAATTTGGATACCTTTCTTAAATACTAAGTGGAATGAATTGACGGGAGATGCGTCTATCGTAGATTCAGATGGAGTAGTTAGGATAATTTATTCACCTATAGTAATCGCCACTTGGGAATCATTCAATCTAACTTATAATATCAAGAGCCTTTCAGATTTGCGCAATTTAAATTTGAACCCAAATATTGATGTGAAAATGGCACACACAGATCCAAGATTATCAAACTCAGGATTTATGAGTGTTATCATGGCTATTTCTGCTGCTTCGGGTACTTCCTCAGAAAATCTTACAATGAATGATCTTACAAATATAAGTAATCAGCAATGGTTAAAAGATTTCGAGTCAAGTGCGATCATATATGGAAAATCTACTGGCTTTTTAGCAAGTTATATGAAAACTCAAGGACCTTCTGAATTAAATGTAGTTTTTCTTTATGAAAATTTAATAAGAGATATTTCAAGTACAGCAGAGGGAGGCAAAATTATTGCGATTTATCCTGAAGAAGGTACTTTGTATAGTGATCATCCCTTTTGTATATTAAATGGTGACTGGGTTACTCCAGATCAAAGAATGGTTGCAGATGCTTTTTTAGATTATTTAAATCAAACGAGTACGATTGAATCAGCCATGGAATATGGTTTTCGTCCAATTGATACATCTATACCATTAGATCCTAACGTTTTTAATTATGAAAATAACGGTATAGCTTTTAACATCACTGTTCCTGAGCTAGTAGCTCCAAATGATGGAACTGTACTATTGAAAATACCCGATTTATGGTTGCTATGTAAAGCCACCTCTTAATAGGCTACAATAATGGTGATATTTTGAGTGAGTTAAAAAAAGTGTTGGAAGACCAAGAGTTGAATAATCTCCGTGTCCCATTCAGTTTAAAATTTGATCGCTTCTTTTCCAAACCAATTTATCGAAAGAGTCTAGATACAATAACAATTATTTTCTTTATTTTAGTTATAATAGGACCAATAATTAACATATTCTCTACAATTTTTTTAAACATTCCTTCCATATATAAGGACGTCTTTAATGATGAATTAATTGGAGATCTCCAATGGATGAATATTTTAAAATCTTTAGGAGCATCTTTCTCGATAGCTACTATTGCAGTAATCGTCGACATTATCATCGCTTTTCCTACTGCGATAATTTTGACCAGATATGATTTTAAAGGAAAGAAATTTCTTGATGCGCTAGTTGATTTACCCATGGCTGTACCAACGAGTGCTTTAGGTTTTTCAGTTTTATTATTTTGGGGGATATTTGGGGTAAGTCCTGGCATGGTTCTAATAATTCTTGGTCATATCGTATTCACTTTTCCATATATCGTAAGAAACATGAAAATTGTCTTAGAACAAGCTGCTGTAATTTATGAGGATGCTGCTAGAACTCTTGGGGCATCAGGATTCACAGTGTTCAGAACAATTACACTACCAATGATGAGAGAAGGTTTAATAGCAGGTGCTATTCTCGCTTTTACGAGAAGTCTTGGTGAAACGGGAGCTACACTTATTCTTTCAGGTTTAGTTGAAACGGCACCCATTTTAATTGTTGGGTTTCGAAGACAATTAGAGCTTCCTAGTGCTTCATTACTAGCTGGAATCTTGATTGCTATTTCTATAAGCTTGTTATTTTCCATTAAGTTTTTCTCAAGAAGAGGAAGTTTTACGGTAAGAAAAGTATGGCCAAAATTAGAGAGAAGTTTAAGTCATAAAACTTTGAGAAATTTGAGAGACATTTTAACTATTAGCATTCTAATTTTTGTAATACTTATACCTTCATTTTACATTATTAGCCAAATAACTGAAGGAAACTTATTTAAAGAATTATTCTTAGGACAAGATTATAAATGGGTTTATCTTTACACAAGTCTGATGAGTTCAATAGAAATAGGAGCTCTAGCAGTTATAATTAATTTGGTTTTTGGAATTCCTTTTGCGTTTATTATAACTAAACGTAATTGGGGAAGGATTATTACGATTCTAGATACGATACTGGATCTACCTATAGCAATTCCTTCAGCAGCTTTAGGGTTTGCTATTTTCTTATTTTGGGGACCTGCAGGGATTGGTTTATTCCAACCTGGGTTTTTTATGATATTATTTGTTCACGTGACATTCACATTCCCCTATATGGTGAGACCAGTCATTGGTGTTTTAAAAAATTCTGATGCTGGGATAGAAGAAGCCGCTAGAACGTTAGGAGCGTCTAATATGACAGTTTTTAGGAAAATTACCGTTCCAAATATTAAACAAGGAATTATTGCCGGATGCATAATGGTATTCACGCGATCATTGGGAGAAACAGGTGCCACTATCGTTGTAATGGGAAATATTAGAACTATTCCGGTATTAATTGTAGATTGGGTTGAAGCTAATAATATTGCAAGTGCAATTTTTGCTAGTACAGTAGTAATAATTTTTAGTGCAGTCTTGATTTTCGCATTGAGAGCAGTAACTACGAGGAGGAGAAAAATACTTGCCAACAATTAAATTAATTAATATTACAATGACATTTGATGAGGGAAAAGTTTTAGCTGTAGATAATATCTCCTTTACAATTGAAAATGGAGATTATGTGTTTTTACTTGGACCTAGTGGATGTGGAAAAACTACTACCTTAAGAATGATAGCAGGGTTAGAAAAACCAGTAAAAGGAAAAATCTTAATAGATGATAAGGATGTCGATGGAATTTCTCCCGAAGATCGGGATATGGGTTTTATCTTCCAGAATTTTGAAATTTTTCACCATCTTACAGTTTGGGAGAATGTAACTTTTGGATTAGAAATGCGAGGTTATGAAGAAAGTTATATTATAAAGAAAGCTCAAAAAGCATTGGAAACTGTTGGATTATTGAATTATGCGGATGAATTTCCTTCAATTTTTGGAAACCCAGGCTTACAAAAATTAGGAATAGCGCGAGCAATTGCAACGGGAGCAAAAATACTGATTATGGATGAACCATTGGGATCCTTGGATCCAAAAGTTTCTAAGGTTTTTCGTCATGAATTGAGAAATCTTATCAAAGATTTAGGATTAACGGCTATTCATGTCACACACAATCAAGAAGAAGCTATGGCAATCGCGGATAAAATAATTGTTATGCGAGCTGGTAAAATCCTTCAAATGGGATCTCCTTATGAATTATATGAAGCCCCAAATAGCATCTTTGTAGCAAATTTTTTAGGTGAGACAAATTTCCTTCAAGGATTTGTTTTAAAGTTATTAGAAGAGAATTATATGCAAGTTTGGATTCGTTTAGGAGGTCCAAAAATGTTATGTGAAAATAAACAAAATAAGTTTAATTTAGATGATAATATTTTAGTCGCTTTTAGATATGAAGATGTTTATTTATTCCCTAAAAATTATGATTTTGAAGGTAGTCATTATGATTGGTCAAAAATGCAATTTTTTAAAGCATATTTAGATTCTTCTAGATTTGTAGGTGCAACTAAGCGCTTTTATTTAAGCTTAGATAATAGAGATCAATTTATATCTATAAAACCGGGAAATTATGAAGAGAATTACCAAAAAGGCGATGAACTGATTATAGGAGTTCATCAGAGTGATATACATGTTTTTAAAGCTCCAGAAAATCTATTCAATGAATTATCTTTATCTTAAAAACGGAGAGTAATCGAAGTGGTAAGTATTAAATTAGAAAATGTGTCTAAATCTTTTAGAAATTTCAATGCACTTGATAATATTAATCTAGAAATTAAAGATAAAGAATATTTTATTCTTCTTGGACCCACGGGTGCAGGAAAAACGACATTATTAAAGGTTATTGCAGGGCTTATAAAACCAGATTCTGGCAATATTTATTTTGATGAAAAAAATGCATCAACGTTATCTCCAGAAGAAAGAAATTTAGGATTTATGTTTGAAAATTATGCATTATTTCCTCATATGAATATCTATGACAATATTTCTTATAGTGGCAGAGTAAATGCTAGAGATATTGATCAAACGAAAATGATTGTAGATCAAGTTTTAATGATGACTCTTCTAACTGGAAGAAACAATGCATTCCCAGAAGAAATGAGTGGAGGTATGAAACAGCGTGTGGCTCTATGTCGTGCATTAATGAATCTAGAACAAAGCAAGCTATTAATTCTGGATGAGCCATTGAAAGCGTTAGATGCAGGGCTTAGAATGAATTTAAGGAGAGAATTATTATTAATGGCTAAATCTGAGCAATTAGGACTCACTGTTATCCATGTTACTAATGAGGAAGAAGAAGCAATGATGGTTGCGGATAGAATAGCTATTATTAATAATGGTCAAATCGTTCAAGTTGGAACGCCAGATGAAATTTATTACCGTCCCAAAAACCTCTTTGTTGCTAATTTTATGAGTGAAATCAATTATTTTGAGGGTAATTGTTTAAAAAATATAGAGCTACCCTGGGATATTTATAGAAAATCTAAGAGAGGAGATAAATTTTTTCAGAAAATACAAGAAGATTCGGTGCCAAAATTAATTGATATCGGACTGGAGAATAAATTTGCCGCATACGTACATAAATCATTTTGTGAAGAAACTGATCAGGAAAATGTATTATTATTGGTTCGAGCAAATCATATGAAGATAAGATTGGGTAATCGGCTTAATCAGAAAAATAATGCATTATTTGGGAAAATAATTCGTCGTAAATTTATGGGAGTATTTTATAGATTCGAAGTATTAGTAAAATTTACTAATTTTGAGAAAATCATAATCGTAACTATTCCTGCTAGTAGTGAAATTCATGAGACCTTTAATGAAGATCTGGATGTGACTGTATATTTCCCTAAGGAATTAGGAATTATAGTTAAGAACCCAGGAAAAGAAGAAATAGCTAATATCCTAAAATTAGAATAAAATTTAAATAAATTTAATAAAAGAAAAAATGGAGGAAAATAATGAGTTCTTTATTTGAATGGTTTAAATCTCGAAACGAGGAAAGTGCCATAAATAAAATTTTCGTACACATGCAAAAGGTTTTAGAATGTGTTGTCGAGTTTGAAAAAGCATTATCTTATTTGATTGAGGAAAAAAACATAGATCTTGCTCTGAAGGTTCTTTTTCGAGTCACGGAATTAGAACACCAAGCGGATGGTATTAGAAGAAATATACTTAATATGCTTTCAAAAGCGGAATTGCCAACAAGAGTACACCAAAACTTAACTCAGTTAGCCAACAGAATTGATGATATTGCTAATGCAACAAATGCTTCAGCTAGAATTTTAATATATTTAGATCAAACTGCATTTCAAAAATTGGAAAATGATGTTCATCAAAAAATGCTTGAAATTGTTAGAATTTCTGTAACTGCTATTAAAAAGCTAAATCTTATGGTAAATAAATTGATCTCCTCAGAAGATGTTGAAATTCATAGATTGGGAGAGGAGGTAAATAGATTAGAACATCAATGTGATGAATTACATTTTGCAATAAACAGATTATTAGTATCAAATAATCCAATAGAAAATGCTTTTACAGCTATAGAAATTCATGATTGTATTGATGCTCTCGAAACGATAACAGATAATGCTGAAGATGTCGCTGACTATATTATTATGCTAACAGCAGCTAAACGAGGTTAACTTTTTTATTTTTTTTTCTCAATCCTGAATTATAAGTTAAGATAGTTTTATTGATTTTGAATTTAAACCTAGAAATCCAAAAATATTTAGCATATTTTTGTATTAATAATAAAAAACGGCATTAATTTACTTACAATTATTTTTTATAGTTTAATGTAGGTGATTTTTATGGTACAAGAATATGAAGAAAATGAATTGAAGAAAAAGAGCATTGATGAGTTAACTCACTTATTCATGGATATTATTAATAAACAGAATTTCATATTAATTGAAGGTATTGAGTATCTAATTGAAGAAAATTATGAACATTTTAAAAAGAATATGACTTTTGTAATCGAAACCACAACAGAAGTTCAAGTTAAGAAAGTGTTTGAATCCAAGATATTCACATCAAAATTAATGTTTTCAAAAGCAGATCGCCTCAAGTTATTCAATAAAATCAATGATATAAAAACTATCGCGGAATATATGGCTAACAGGATGCTTGTATATCGTATAATCTTTCCTGACGATGAATTTAAGTTACGAGTATCTCGTATTCTCGAATCATTAAAATTCATTTCAAATGATCTAGCAACTTCTGTAAATTTAATAGGAACTGATTTGAAAAAAGCTCATGACATATGTGAGGAAATAAAAGAAGAAAGAAGAAAAATGCGCAAGCTTGAATTTCAACTAATTCAAAGGTTATATCATTATGATATGGATTATCTATCAAGAACTTTTCTGTATCTCAAAGATATGGTTGGAGATATTATGATGTTAGCGGATCACATTAAAAATTTTTCAGAATACATCCAATTTCTTGCTGTTAAATATTTAATATTCAAATAATTGTCTTCTTGGGGATAAAATTGGCAGATGGGATAGATCAGATTATCATTATTGTTTTAATCGTTCTTGCTATTGCATTGGCATTTTCTATAGGTGCGAATGATGAAACATTATCTGCCTTAGTTGGTACTGGAGTAATAAAATTTAGATTAGCTCTAATTATTGGGGGGATGGCAATTGGAGGAGGAATGATCTCAACTAGCGGGGGATTTGTAGCAAAAACAGTGGGATCTGATATTTTAGGAGAAGGGCTTGTTTATACTACTAGCATGCTTTTAACCGTATTAATTAGTAGCATTTTATGGTTGGTTATCGGTAGCTTTGCTGGAATGCCTCTTAGTAGCACGCACGCTTTAATAGGTAGCGTCTTTGGAGTAGTTATTACTTATTCGATCTTTCAAGGAGGGGTGGATCCTCAAACAGCCTTTAATTGGGAGAAATTAGGTAATGTAATACTTAGCTGGTTCATATCTCCGATATCTGGACTAATAATTACTTATTTAATTTTTAAAATTATTACAAAAGTATATCTTAAACGATTAAAGGGCCTTAATCAAATTGAAACGTCAGAACAATATTTCAAGTGGATTCTTCTCGTTGCGGTGATATTCGCAGAAATATGGGTGGGGGCAAATTCTGGTGAAGCATTGGGAATTCTATATGGTTTGCTAGATAATGGTTCGATTGGGGTCGATCAATATTTTTTATATGCTATATCATGCGGAATTTTTGCATTCTTAGGAATTTATATTGCTGCTCGCTATGTAATAAAAAATTTAGCTTCTCAAATGACTGATTCCCGTCCAAGTGAAGGATTGGTCATTCAAACAAGTTCCGCAATTATACTTATGATTGCAACATTACTAAGTTTACCAATATCTCATAGTCATGTGATTGTATTTTGCATTATAGGCTTAACTCTCGCTCAAAAGAAAGAAGTCGATACCAAGGGGCTTGGCAGAATGGCAATCTATTGGGTTCTTACATTTCCTATTGCAGCGATCATGGCAGGATTATTATATTTTGGATCAATATCAATAGGTTTTATTTAGGAAAATTTTCAAATCATAAGTTATAAAAGATATGATTATAAAATTAAGATAGAAGGGAAGTGAAAAAAATGGGTTCGTTAATAGAATTTTTGAAACGAGAAACAACACTGAATGCATTAGAAAAGTCGATAAAACACGCTCAGATAGTTCAAGAGTGTGTCAAGGAATTGAATAATGGTTTAAAATTGTTATTGAGAGAAAAGGAAGAGGAAAAATCTCACAAAATTCTGCAAAATGTTGATAATCTCGAAAAAGAAGCAGACGTTCTTAGAAGAAAGATACAAAAAGATGTCTCTCGCGGAGAATTAAATCCCAGTGTAAGGCAAAATCTTTCCCATTTAGTTAAAAGAATGGATGATGTTGCAAATTGTTGCACAGGAGTTGCTCGTAGGATAGTCACTATTCCATTTATTTTTTGGGAACAAAGCAGTGACGAAACAATAGATATTATCTTAGAAATAATGGATATTACCGTTGAATGCTCAGTATTCTTAGATAAAATATTGATAGACCTTCTTAAAGATAGAGAACATGTTAAAGAATATACTACCCAGATTAACCAAAAAGAACACGCTGTTGATCTTCTCAATATTAGATTGCGGAAGAGTCTTCAAGATACGGAATATAAAGTTAACTTCTTCACGATCTTTACAGTCGGGAACGTGTTTGATATATTAGAAGCGATATCAGATTCTATTGAATCAGTAGCTGATTACATAATGGTATTATTAACTAGCAGTAATTCACTCTAAAATTCTTTTAATTTTGTAAATTTATCCTGATTTATTGAATCAAATCAAGTTTATTATCTTACCAGCCAAAAAGTATTAAAAGATTGGAGATTACTTTAATTATCGAAATTATTTAATGTTAAATTGAAATTATGAATCATCAATTTGTAAATCCAATTGAAAATCGATACCGAACCGATATTGCTTCAATTTTTACGGAGGAGACTAAATTAAAAAATTGGCTAAAAATTGAAGCTGTTTTAGCGACCGTTAATGCCCAATTGAATATCATTCCTTTAAAAATAGCAGAAGAGATTAATAAAAAGGCTAACTTGAAATACGTTAAACTTGAAAGAGTCAAAGAAATTGATGATGAAATTCATCATGATTTAATGGCGATGGTTAAAGCTTTAACAGAGCAATGTGAAGGAAATGCAGGTAAATACATCCATTTAGGGGCAACTAGCTATGATATTGAGGATACAGCTACAGCTTTACAACTTCGAGAGGCTTTAACCTACATTAAGAAATCATTAACCAAATTATTAATGGTAATTGTAAAGATAGCTGAAGAAAAAAAAAATTTGGTATGTATTGGAAGAACTCATGGACAACATGCTATTCCTACCACTTATGGGATGCGATTTGGAGTTTGGGCTTATGAAATAAGTAGGCATCTTGATCGATTAGAGCAAATTTTAGAAAGAATATCTTTTGGAAAAATGTCTGGAGCAGTGGGAACAATGGCAAGCTTTGGAGAAAAAGGCATTAAATTACAAACAAAATTAATGCAACTTCTTGATTTAAATGCTGTTCTAATCGCAAATCAAATAATACAAAGAGACCGTCATGCTGAAGTAATTATATTAACATCATTAATTGGTCAATCTATAGCAAAAATAGCCAGAGAATTTCGTATCCTTCAAAGAAATGAAATTGCTGAAATGTTTGAACCGTTCAAGAAAAGTCAAGTAGGTAGTTCAACAATGCCTCACAAAAGAAATCCTCATAAATCGGAAAGAATTTGTAGTTTGGCGAGAGTGTTAAAATCTAACGTTATTCCTGCTTTAGATAACATTATTTTAGAGGATGAAAGGGATCTTACGAATTCAGCCAATGAACGAATAATTTTTGCTGAAAATTTCATACTTTTAGACTATATTATTCAACAGATGATTTCAATTCTTCAAGGAGTTGAATTTAACGAAATTAACGTAGAAAAAAATTTAAATCTTACTAAAGGGGCTTGTTTAAGTGAAAAAATTATGTTAGAACTTGTTAATCGAGGAATTGGAAGACAAGAAGGACACGAAATACTAAGACAAGCTGTAATGCATGCTATAAATGAAAATAAGTTCATAGAAGAAATTTTAAGTAATAATTCTAAAATAAAGCAAAAATTCTCTGAAAAAGAATTGAAAGATTTATTGGATCCTCATCAATATACTGGGTTAGCAGAAGCTCAAATTGATCATTTAATAGAAATATTGAGAAATAAATATACAATATGAAAATGCCAGATGAGAAAAATATTTACTCCCAATTAGGTGTTTCATCTAAAAAAGAAGTTGTTCACAATGCAATAGAAAATATCAATAAAGGATTATTTCCTGGAGCTTTTTGTAAGATCGTGGAAGATGTAAGAATGAGAACTAAATATTGTTCAATATTTCATTCCGATGGGGCAGGAACCAAAAGCAGTTTAGCATACATGTATTATAGAGAAACAAATGACATCTCTGTATTTAGAGGTATTGTTAGAGACGCGATGGTCATGAATATTGATGATATGCTATGCGTAGGAGCAACGGGGGATTATTTCTTATCAAACAATATCGGGAGAAATAGTCATTACATTTCAGGACAAATTGTTAATGAAATTATTAATGAATATCAGTCCTATAGTAGTAAATTGACGGAACTCGGCTTAAAAGTGATTATGTGTGGAGGCGAAACTGCTGATGTGGGGGATATTGTAAAGACTTTATTAGTTGACGCGTCAATGTTTACAACAATGGAGCGAAAAGATGTGATAGATGCATCAAATATTCAACCCGGTGACGTAATATTAGGATTAGCTAGTGATGGAAAGGCAGTATATGAGGATGAATATAACAGTGGTATAGGGAGTAATGGGTTAACACTTGCTCGCCATGGTGTACTGGCTCATAAATACCACGAAACATATCCCGAGTGTTTTGATAGAGAGACTAATGAGGAATTACTCTTTTTTGGTATACATTTATTAACAGATAAGCTTCCAGGATTAGAATTAGATATAGGTAAATCTCTTCTATCTCCAACTAGAACTTATGCTCCAGTATTAATTGAAATTTTACATAATTTTAGAAAAGAAATTCATGGCATTATTCAAAATACAGGAGGAGGGCAAACTAAGGTTCTAAATTTTGGTAAGGGGATAAAATATATAAAGAATAACCTATTTAAAGCACCCAAAATTTTCGAAATTATTCAGAACTCCTCTGAAACGCCGTGGAGAGATATGTATCAAGTTTTTAATATGGGGAATCGTTTAGAAATCTACTGTAGTGAGTCCAATGCAAAAAAAATTATGGAGATCTGTAGAAAGTTTGCAATTGAATCAAAAATTATTGGTTTCTGTGAAGAATCCCCAAGTGCTAAAAAAAATGTCGTTGAAATTAAATCAGAATTTGGTTCTTTTGAATATAATTAACTACAACTAGATGATTAAATACTGATGATAAACTTAACAATGAAACGATAATATTTATACTATTAATTATATTATAATTTCTAAATTAATCTATTAAGGTAATTCCTCTATGACAAGAAAACGAAGTTCAACGAAAAAAATGGTTATACAAAGATTCTATTTTTTACTTGAGACTGTCCTCATTTTTCTGGGCATCCTCATTACCTCAATTATATTACTTCCATTATCATTTCTTCAAAATTATGGAGCAATTTATGGCATCTCATATTTTCTAGTAAGAGCTATGATAGTGATTGTAGCTATTACTTTATTCCTGTATGTTTCTAATTTTGCCTTATATGGGAAGCGAGGAGAACTTATATTAGAGAGAGATACGAGCCCATCTCGAAATTTTCTCGGTTTATTTGTTATAAAAAGATCGAATTTTAAGTTTCAATTATTATATGGGATTTTGATTTTATTTTTAGTTTTTATTCCAATTGATTTCTTAACTTATTTTTTTGCGCCACAAATGCTTGAATATTCTGCTTTGGTCTTAACCTTTAACGTCACAAATTCCTATTTTTTTGAGCCATATCTCATATTTTTAGGTTCAGTAATAATCATACAATTTTCAGTCGCTTTTTATGAGGAATCTCTAACTAGGGGATTTTTAGCAAATAGGGGAAGTGATTATGTTTCTAAAATGTCGGCAGTCGTAATTTCTTCCTTTTATTTTGGTATGGGTCATTTTGCTTATTTATTTAGCCCTGCAAGTCCAAGAGCTCCAATATTTTTTCCTTTTATATGGATGATTGAAGCATTTTTTATAGGAATGATCCTTTCGATGACTGTTTTAAGGCGGCGATGGATTTTTCCCGCTATATTCGCACACGGTATTAATAATATTATATCTGCACATGCAATTTGGAATTATCTTCAAGGAAATGACTTTATGATTCTAGCATTGTTTCTTTATCTTCCATTAATGGTTATTGGTATTGTTTTATTATTATTAGAATTTCCTCTCATTAAAGAAAGCTTTTCAATAGGTACAAAAGATATAAAACTATATTTCAAAAATGATGCTCAAATTAGAGAAAATACTAAATCTAAAATAATACGAATAATGCTCGACTTTTTGTTTGGATTTCTTATTTTTATTATAGGAGTAGTTTTTTATTAATGGTGCGATAGCATGGTTAAATATGGAATAATTTCAGATACACACATTACTGAAAATGATGATGTAACTAAGACTAATGAATTGTTATATGAGTTAAAAAGAGTTTTCAAAGATGTTGATCAAATTATTCATGCAGGAGATATTTGTAGCAAGAATTTTCTAAAGGATTTAAATATGATTGCTCCAACTATATCTGTTAAAGGTCATGACGATAACATAAAAGATCTTGAAAGATTCATTAAGTTTCCCGCGGGAAAATATAACATCGGTGTTATTCACGAAGAACCCAAAGATTTGGAGAATTTCTTTAAAAGTAATGAAATTCATATATTGATCATAGGTCACTCTCATCAACAATTAATCAAAGGGACCAGATTTAACACATTACTTATAAATCCAGGTAGCCCTACAAATCCTAAGGCTCCAGCTCAAAAACGAGGATTTGATAAACCCGTTGCGAGACCGAGCGTGATAACCATGTCTATTGATGAAAATAACATTTTATCTACTTATATCATAAATCTAAAATTAGGTTAATGCTATTTTTTTTTTAGAATCAAAATATGATTGTAATCGTATAAAATTAGAAATCAGTTAATGTTAAATATAGTAAAGAGCTTATAATTTACATATTTATAAATCAATTTAACGAAAGTGGAAATTTAAAATGGTTGGCAAACTTGAGATGATTCTGAAAGAACTCAATGATAATGGTAATTTTCGAGCGTCTCTTTTTTCTACTTCTACAGGACTTGTTTTAGCTTCACAAAAAGTAGATGAGGTTGATGAAAGAGTAATAGCGGCTATGGGATCCTTACTGAGTGATGCCGCATATAAAGCATCTGAAGAATTAAGTTTATCTCTATTAGCAAGTTTGAAGATCAAGTATGTTAATGATTTTATTATTTGCAGAAATATTATTATGAAAGACGATAAAACTCAATTTTTATTAGCTGTTCTCTCTAAGCCACCAGAATCGGATGATATTGAGAGATATTATGAACAACTGCTTGATTGGGCTGTACAAAACAGTTTTCAAGATTTAGAGAAATTATCAACTATTTAAGTCAGATTTCATATGATTAAATGTTGTTGGTTAAGATGGATTGAACTTTTTTACAAATTTAACCACTTTATCTGCTAAAATTCCTTCTAATCCCCAATAGAAGTGATCAGCTCCCTTGATAATAATTTTTTCTTTGGGTTCCTTATAGAAATTATAATGAGACAAGAAATTATCAAAACTAGCAATAGAATCTTGATCCCCTTGAATAAATAGTTTAGGTTTTTCAGTTTGTGAGAGATTTTTGTAATTTTTTCCCATAAAATCCCACGGAAAAGAAATCGCGCAGAATCCTATGATTGATTCTGAAAAATTTACAGCTGAGCATCCGATAGCGGCACCATAAGAATACCCACATATTATTATCCTTTGTATCTCTCTTTTTTGGAGAAATGTAATACAACTATGAACATCAGATAACTCTCCACTTCCTCCTGAATGTTTTCCAGTTGATCTTTCTACACCTCTGAAATTGAAACGTAAACACGAGATATCATTTTTAACTAAATGATTGAAAATATAAGATATAACATTATTATGCATCGATCCTCCATATTTTCCCTTTCTTAGGAAACCCTACAGAAATTGAGGATGAGGATGGCATATTAAGACTACAGTATTGTTAAATTCATTTCCTGACTGAAAAATCTCCGCTTCTAAAGATACTTCATTACCTTGAATCATTAGCATAATTTTAATTAGATTTGATTCTATAATAATTATACTACAGTTGGTGATCATCAAAGTGAAGTTTAATAACTTAATTTTAGAGAGAAAAATTAGAGAATTTCTTGAAGAAGATTGTCATTTCAGTGACGTGAGTTCAAGTATAATTCCCGAAATTGCAATTAGTTCTGCAAAAGTTATAGCAAAAAGCAGTGGTTATATTAGTGGATTAGAAGAATTGAATTTAATATATGACATTTTAAATGTATCCGTGAACCTTGTTAAAGAAGATGGAGATCGAGTGAAGAAAGGAGATATCCTTGCCCATCTAAAAGGAGAAACACAATCAATACTATTTGGAGAACGAACAGCTCTAAATTTGCTCTCTCATATGAGTGCCATAACTACTACTACTCGTAAGTATGTAGAAATTATTAAAAATTCTGGAAAAGCTGTAAAGATAGCATGTACACGTAAAACGCTTCCAGGATTGCGTATTTTTGAGAAGAAAGCAGTTTTTCTCGGTGGAGGGGAAACACATCGTTTTTCACTCGATGATATGATATTATTGAAAGATACACATTTAAAATATTACAATGGAAACATAGAGGAAATGATGAGAGAAATAAAAAAGAGTGCTAGTTTCACAAAAAAAATTGAAATTGAAATTGAAAGGGTTGAAGATGTTTTAATTGCAGCTAAATTAGGGGCAGACATCATCATGCTCGATAATATGACCCCTGATCAAGTAGGGAATGCAATTAGTACATTGAAAAGGAATAAAGTTCGTGGAATGGTAATAATTGAAGTTTCAGGAGGTATTACATTAGAAAATTTCGTCGATTATGTGATTGCTGAACCAGATATTATAAGCTCCAGTGAATTAACCCAATTTCCTCCTGAAAAAGTCGATATTTCACTTCGATTTGACTAATTGAACAATTTAATCGATAACAATCTCATGAATTGAGCAAGATACATCTTTTATTTTGGCCAGAGATTGATACAAATCCTTAATAAGTCCAAATTCTCCCACTGTTAATACAACTTCTATTTTTTTTTCTACAATTCTCCAATCAGTAATTGCTTTTATAATCGCGTTGAATTGGTTATATAATTCTGAAATCTCATCTGATATGATATTTTTAAATGGATAAACCAAATTTATTGTCATTATCTTATATCCATTCAGATTTTCAAATTTCTCATAATTCTCAATGAATTTTACAATTGCATCCCTCAAGGCTTCACTTTTTGAATTAAATCCACTTCTGAATCTAACTTTTTCAAATCTAACTAATAAATCATCGCTAATTTGCAAAGAAATTATTTTCATAATTACAATTATTAAGGTAGATTTTATTATAAATTTTAAACGAAAATAAAGAAAATAATGTTCCCTTCTAACTAACTTTAAAAATTGATAAATATATTGAATACTCGTTTGTAGATTAATCGATGATGCTAATTCAATAATTAAAGATCCCCCATATTGAAATTTTTTGAGTTGATTGAAAATTTCTTGGAAATTAATTTTTCCAGTCCCTAAGGTTGGATGAGTATCTGAAAATTTTGAAAAGTTTTCAACAAGGTGGACATGTTTAATAATTTTATGATATTTATCCCATAAAACTTAATATTACCATCATTAGTATAGAAATAACTAGTATCATAGGTCAATTTTAAATCAGATCGATTAATTTTCTTTAGAACAACTTCAATATCATTCTGATCAAGCATAATAAATGTGCTTTTTGGCATATTCTCAAGGCAAATCGTAAACTCTGAATTATTAATTGTGTCTAATATTTTCGATACACCTTCTGCAAGCTGTATTTTATTATATTATCCTATTGAAGTCATCATGGGGTTGGCTTGTCCCGGATGAACGGTCATCAGATTAATATTAATTTCTTTACAGATATTATACGTTTCTAAATATGATTCAACTGATGCCATAGAAATAGTATTATTATGAGAACATAAATTGATATCGATATAAGGTCCATGCACTTGTTTTTGAAGCGAGTATGAGTTAACTAAATCAATGAATTTATGTTTATTTTCACCTCTAATGATAGTCTGAGGTTCTATAACAATTTCTACAACAAGAATATCATTTTCTTCAGCAAAATTAAAACAACCTTCTGTTGCTTTAAAAAAATTATCAAAAAGACTACCAGTTTTTTTGGAGACATTGTCTATTAAATGTGCTAAAGTACTAATCCCTAATAACATGATTTCTTCTTTAGGTTTATTTTAATAATTTTCTTGGGCAATTAGCAAATAATTGTTGAAACATTTTATGAAATCTTTCTAAATCCTCATCAATCAAGAGTTGAGGCTCTCCAATAAGAAGGCTTCCCCAATAGATCTTTGCGAATTTTTCAACTAATTCTGCGTTTTTTATTGCATTAGAAGCCGATTTCCCACATACTATAACTCCATGATTTGCTAATATCGCACCATTCTTATAACCTAAAGCTTTAAGGGCAACTTCTCCAATATCATCAGTATGAGCTTCTCCATAATTTGACACATCAATGGACCCCCCTAAATAAATTATTTGTTCCTCCATTATTATTGGGATACCTTTTCTTACAACTGATAGCATTGTGGCAAAGGTTGAATGGGTATGAATAACGCATTGAACTTTTGGTCTTGATTTAAAAATTGCTGTATGTAGTTTGGTTTCACTTGATGGCAATTTTCCAGAACTTAAAGGAGTTCCATCAAAAGCCATATGAACAATCTGATCTTCGGTGAGTGTATCATATTGATTTGCGGTTGGAGTAATTAAATATTCTTCATTTTTCCCAACACGGATGCTAACATTACCTTCATTATTTTCAACCAAACCTTTAGAAAAAATCGATTTAGCGGCATCTACAACAGCATTTCTCAATTCCCTAATTTTTTCTGGTTCCATATATAAATAAATTAAAAAAGATTAAAAAAGCTAATTCAAACCTAACAATCACTAATTAACTTTTCATGTGTGGCAAATTTTTCTTCAAACACTTCAATAAACATAGGGCAAGATTTATCAGAAATACTTACGGGACCACCCATTAATTTTGCACCATAATAAATCCAAGCTAATTTTTCTACTAATTCTGCCATTTTAATAGCGTCACTCATTGATTTACCACAAGCTAGAACTCCATGATTAGCCATCAAAGTTGCATTTCTTGTTCCTAGTCCTTTTATTGCATTATTACTAAATTCTTCAGTATGGGCAGAAGCAAACTCGGAAACATCGATATGACCACCAAGAAATATGACTTGCTCTTCAATTAAAACTGGAATTTTCATTCTAGCAACAGAAAGCATTGTAGCATAGGGTGAGTGAGTGTGGATGATTGCCATCACCTTGGGACGCGCTTTATATAAATCAACATGTAATCTGTATTCTGAAGAGGGTTGTCTCGTGGAATTTACAAGGATGCCATCAAAATTGATTTGCACTAAATTTGCTTTTTGTAAGTCTTCATAAGTATTGTAAGTAGGAGTGATAAACATTTCATTTTTACCAGGGATTCTAAGGCTTAAATTACCCTCTCCTGCTTGAACTAATCCTCTGCTATATATCTTTTTTGATGCGTTCACTATCACTAAACGCATTTGATCTTCATCAATTAAACTCATATATTTGATTTTAATATTTGAAATAAATAGATTTTGCTTATGTCCAATAAATACTAAACTTTCCAAATTAAAAAATTCTTGATGAGGCATTTTTTATATTAATAAAAACACTTTATGCTTGTGAAATTGGTTATTAATTCCTCTAATTAAAAATATGAATCAAATAATCCTACATTGCGATTTGGATGCTTTTTTCGCTGCTGTTGAGGTTAGAGATAATCCAGATTATAAAGATAAGCCCGTTATAGTTGGAGCAGATCCTAAAGCTGGAAAAGGAAGGGGAGTGGTTTCTACGTGTAATTATGAAGCGAGAAAATATGGTCTTCACTCCGCAATGCCAATTTCAATTGCATATAAAAAATGCCCTTATGGTATATATTTACGTCCTGATTTTACAAAATACCAAGAAGCTTCAGAAAAGGTAATGGGAATCATAAATTCAGTCAGTTCAATTTTTCAGCAAGTTAGTATTGATGAAGCATATATAGATATCTCTGAAAACTGCAGAACTTATGAGGATGCATTCATTGTTGCAAAAGAAATTCAAAGTAGAGTTTTAGATGAGGTGGGAATAACCCTATCAATTGGATGTGCTCCTACTAAATCAATTGCAAAAATAGCTTCAGATTTTAAAAAGCCTAATGGTATCACTATTGTAAAACCAGAGAAATTCAAGGAATTCTTATCACCCTTGGATATTACTCGCATTCCTGGAATTGGAAAAAAATCCAAAGAATATTATAATAACCAAGGAATTAAAGTTATCGGAGACATAATTAATACTCCCCTTCACAGAATGATAGAAAAATTCGGAAAAAATGGAAAATGGGTTTGGGATATTGCGAATGGAATGGATAAAAGAGAAGTAAAGAATTCAATGAGGGAAAGAAAATCGATAAGCAAGGAGAGAACATTTTTTAAAGATACAAATGATTTTCAAGAGATATTAACAAAATTTGATGAAATTAATGAAAAACTCCATAAAAAAGTCAAGAATGATAATATTTCCTATAAGACAATTACTTTAAAAATTCGACTGGAAGGTTTTTTAACATTTACTCGATCTAAGACGCTTCCAAATCATACACAAAACAAGGAAAAAACAATCAAGATAATTCTCGAATTGTTTAAAGAATTTTCCAATGACAAACGTAAAATTAGATTAGTTGGAATCAAATTATCGAATTTGATTTCGAGATCAACCATTATTCAAAAAGATTTACTTAGTTATTTAAAAGGGTAAACCATTTTTCTTAAAAATTTCAGATCACGCTAATTTTGCTATAATATCACTATGGATTATAGAATTAGATGCGATCAATCCGGGTGTTGTTAGTATGCATTTATCATCATTAAATTCAATTGAGTTTCCACGCAAATCAGTAACAGTTCCTCCAGCTTCTTGCACTAACAAGATTCCAGGAAGGAAATCCCAAACAAAAGATCTACTTGGATTCATTGGTTTTACATACAAGTCAGCAGTTCCATCGGCAACCATGCAAAATTTAACCATACTGTCTATTTGAATGAAATTTGTTATTTCCGCCCGTGATGCAAAATCCATAACCCAAGGTTCATCATAGTGCAATGAATGGCACAATTTAGCTTGTTTAAGCTGAAATTGATTACTTACTTTAATTTTTTTGAACTTTAAAGCTTCAATAGCAACTTTACTACCGTTATCTTTTTCAGCGATAAAAATTGCTTTACCATATTTCTTATAGTTTGGAACTGCGATTGCACATATTTTTGGATCGGAATTTATCATAAACCCTATACCTATTGCATATGATAATCCTTTCTGGAACCCTTTTGTACCATCAATTGGATCTATTGTCCACTGACGGGAGGTTTTTTTGTTATCTTTCGCGATTATTGCTTTTTCAATATTGATATTTTCTCCAATATTTAAAGATTTATAACAAGAATTAATCGATCTTTTTACTTCATTATCAAAAAAAGAATTATCATCTTCTTCAGCAATTATTTGATCTTCGGGAAATTGTTCCGAGATCTTATTAATTATATATATTTGACTCGCATAATCAGCGATAGTTACAGGAGAATCATCCTCTTTCTGAAAAGATTGGAAACCAACATTTCTAAACCATTCAGTTATTTTTGAAGCTGTATTTACAATTTCGGTTGCTAATTTCAATTCCTGATGGTATGTTGTCATAGTGGATATCATATTGGAGGTATAATAGATTTATTGATACAATAGCTTAAAATATTGAAAAAGCAATAAAATTTTTGATGTGGTTCGGAATCAAAAAAATGTTTTAAATTAATATTATAATATTTATACTAAAGTTTTAATCCAACTTGAATTATTTTATTTGGTAAACTTAAAGTATAAATAATGCAAATTTTATGATTTTAATATGCCCGATTTAATATTCATTGGCATGGTATTTGAAACAACGATTATTATCATAGCTGCATTTATACTTGGTTTAATATTAATGAAATATTTCCAAAAAAAACACCAATTTACTCTATACTTATTCTTGATATTCTTGTTTTACATGATTGCTATAATCTTTTCATGGTTATCTAAAGTTCTAGTATTATATTCGGGAGTAGAATACATTTACAATACTACTCTTGCTGATCCGGGAACTATACAGTCTTGGTTCGTTTTGAGAATCACTGATTTTCGATTTAGTTTTTTCTTCCTAACTATTGCTATTTTTATATCCTATGTTTTGAAAGTAAATGTTTTCGAAAAGGGATACAATCGAGTTCATAAGATAATCGTGATTATTTACGGGATTATCACTTTAACATTCAGTTTGCTAGTATATGAAAGAGGAAATACTCTGCTGGATGCATTCGCATTCTTGTTGATATTCCTATTCATGGCAATGATTTATGTTCCATTCTTTATAAGTTCATATAAATCTTTCAAGTTAGCTGAAGGGAAAACTTTCAAAAATGCATTTATATCATTAGCTTTGATGTCCATCTTTTATATACTAGTACCGTTTAATTTTTTGATCGATAGACTATTAATCCTTTTTGGTGGACCTGGATTTTCTCCGTTTTATTTTTTAGCGTGGATTTTCGTGTTGTTAGGAATGATAGCGTCATATTTTGGGTATATTCGGCCAAAAACAAGCGAATAAATACTAGCGAAAAATTTTTTTTTAATTTTAATTTTGTAACTATAAATTTAAGACGTTTTCAAAATATAATATTCATACATCAATTTTTTTGGTGAATATCTTGGTTAAGGTCTTGCAAGATCTCTATATAATTTCGGAAGGAGGTATCGTGCTATATCATCGTATTTTTAATGAAAAATTTGATGATCAGCTATTTGGGGGACTTATGAGTGCTTTAAATTCCTTCGCAGAAGAATTAACAAATGAGGGGCTTTCTAATTTTGAATTACAAGACAAAAGATATACTCTAATAAGGAAATATGACATACTATTCGTGGCAAGTTCTTCTAATAAAATCAAAATGAAAAAAGTAATTGAAGAATTGCAATCAATAGTTGACCATTTTTTCGATTTATATCCAATAGAAATCTTGGAAACGTGGGAAGGAGATGTAGCAATTTTCCATGATTTTGAAAAAGAAATCGAGGACAGTTTGGAAGAAACGATTCAAAAATTCCAAAAAGCGTTTTGGTAATTATTCTTCATTACATCCTATACAAGTATATTTAAATAATTTAACTTCTTGGATGTTTTTAAATTCACCCACATCTCCAATTATTTTGCCTTTATTAAGATCTTCATAAAAGGAGAAGTATATACCGAAAAAGCAGGTATTTTCCTGAGAGCAAAAACCCGTTGAGTTGAATATATCAAAATTAGACTTTTTTAAATAATTTAATACATTGCTCAATATTTGAGGCTTAATTTCTGGCAATTTAACAAAAATAAAATAAACCTTTTCATACTTTGTTGGATATATGGAGAAATGTACATGCCTCATTCCGTGTTTTTCCTCTCGTGAAGAGGTTAAAAAAAAGTACTTATTTTCTTTTAGACCAATTTGTTCCTTAGTCTTTTCTGGTAAATTCCAATTTTCAATTTCAGCTTTATCATAAAGTTTTCCAATAAATTTATCCATTATTTCTGACATGTAATCAACTTAATTATTAATTTCAGGTAAGTAAGGTTATTAATTCATTTCATAAATATTAATAATACCTTATTTGCTTTGATAATAAAATATAATTGTATAAACAAATATTTTCTGATTTTTACTTTATGGTTTACTTTTTGGATAAGAAGTTTTAAATAATAACCTCAAGTTATAATTACTCTAAATTACTGAATATAATTAACATAATTCATTTCTATAACATCATGAAAGCGATTGGATTAGTATTTTTATATGATCGAAATGAGGGATCCCCTCAAGATGTTTCAGCTAATTTTATTACACATTTCTCTAATGTTACAGAAAATCTCATTTTTGCAGGATTAATGGAATTATCTGAATTAAAGGAAATTATGGACGTAAAGCGGATATATTGGGGGGGAATTAAGCAGAATTTTCTTGAAATCTTGCAGGAAGAAGAAATAATAGGAAAACTTGCTTGGAAATTATTTTCAGATAATACCGGAATAGCCCCGCATGAAGAAGTCAAAAGCTTGATTTATGAAAAGGAAAATTCACCCTGGGGTTTTACAATAATGGTTTGTGTACTTTATCAGTAAATATTAATCTATGTTTATTTGTTAGAATTAGATATAGGAAATATTCTTAATATAGAATAAAATATTTTAATTTTTTAATAGTGGTAAAACGATGACAGAATATCGGATGGTTTATGATTCTGGCAGTACTCTATTGAAGTGTGCAATAGCAGATGATTCAGGGAACATTATCGCTTTAAAATCTTGGAGAAGCAAAATTGTTCAAAGTAAGGATGGCTTCCACCGTGAATGGAATTACAAGAATTATTGGAATAATTTGATTGAGCTTACAAAAGTTACTATAAATGCTGCAAAAATTAATCCAAAAGACTTAAAATATATTACTGCCACCTCAATGCGTCCAAGTTGCGTATTTACTGATGAAAACAATAATGCTGTTTATATTGGAGCAAGTTTTGAACTTAGGGGAATCGATTATGCCGAAGAAATTGACAAAGAATTCTTAGAAAGAACGGGAAAATCATTTTATGAGAGTTCTGGACATTTTCCCTCTTTATTATTTTTACCAGCTCGATATAAATATTTTAAAGAAGAGAAAAAAGAAGAGGAGAGGTACCATAAGATTTCACAATACCTTCCTATGGATAGTTGGATTTTGGTAAAATTTGGGGGCGAGATTCATGCCAATATAACCAGCGCAGGAGAATCTGGATTCTTTGATATAGAAACAAAATTATGGCATCCTGCTTGGGAGGATCTTCTTGATTTACCAGAATATTTTTTTCCATGGCCAGTTTTACCAGGTGAAATAATTGGTACGGTCTCTGAGCAGTATCAAAAAGAACTTGACCTTAATTCTGAAGTTCAATTGGTTGCAGGAATTTCAGATACTCAAGCAGCATTGTTAGGTTGCCAATGCATGGAAATAGGCTCAATTGGGGCTGTTTTAGGCACTACTTCACCAGTGCAAGCAGTAACAAAAAACCCTTATTTTGATCCCGAGGAAAAAACATGGAGTGGAATATTTGCTTGTAAGGACTTATTCGATCATTATTATTTAGAGGCTAGTACTGGAATAACAGGACAGTTATTGAAATGGGCGGCAAATTTATTTTATGGAGAAGAGAGTTCGACCTCAAAACAAAAATTTCAAAAATTAGATGAAGCATTTGAACATTATGACCAATTCGAATTACAAGCAACTTCAGACCAAATAAGAGAATCGTCAGTATATTCTTTACTTGGTCCTTCACCATTTGCAAGCACTCAAATGGGCCTTCCACCTGGATTTTTTCATTTTGAAAGTCCTGGAGGTGTGGAAGAGGTTTTTCATAAAAAGAATGCATTTATTGCTGCAGTTTTCGATAATATACAGTTTGCCATAATGCGAAATATTGAATATCTCATTAAACTAGCAAAAATTCAGAATCCGTTTTATGCATTTATGGGAGGGATTACTCGAAATTTGACCCTTTTACAACGATTTTCAGACCTTCTCCAATCTCCTATTATCTCATCTACTAATTATGAATGCTCTATCCAAGGAATGCTTGTGTTGTGTGATGTTGCTGCAAATAGAATAAGATCATTGGATGATCTCAAATCTCGAAATTATGAACTAAAACTCATAAATAAATTTGAACCACGAAAATTGATGATACAGAAATTAGTTAGTAGATATAATAGTTGGTTAAATATTTATCAACAATATTACAAATACCGTTTGGGATGATTAAATACAAATTTATTAGCTTAAATGTTTATGTTCATAAATAAATTAAATAATAAACAACTATATACAAATCGATGATTTCTTCAAATAAACAAAAAGGTATCATTCAAGCGCTAAATGCTTATTTAATAACCGCTCTATTATCATTATTCTTAGTTGGGATATTTCTAATTTTGATTGGGTTTTTTATTAGTTTTGAGCAATATACTGTGATTATTACAAATGAATTATTTCAAAATCTTGTGATGCTAATGATTATATTTGGATTTATTTTGATATCTTTAGGAGCTTTTGAATCCTTATTAATAATGATTAAAATTAAAAACATTATCGATCTTTTTCTTGAGGGGAGGGATTTAAGTTTGGAGAAAAATAAAGATCAATTATCTGGTATTGGTGGAGGTTTACGAGTTATTAGACCTAGCATACCTGTGATTGAAACTGAATCCATGAAGAGTAGTTTTCCAAGTCCAAAACAACAAATATCAACTCCACAAATTGTTTCTAAAGAAACAGTTCCAGTAGTTAAAAAAGTGGAAAACCCACAAAATACAGTTCTTGATATTTCACTCGAAGAAGCATTACAAAAGATCGTAGATCGATATAATAACCCAAATGTATCCAAAGTGTTTAGTGATTGGCAAAATACGCTAATGATGACATTTCCAGACCTTGAAAGATCATACTTGTTTAAGATCAATAAAGATCAAGGAATTATTTTAGAGGAAGGTTTTGAAGAGGATGCTGCTGTGCAAGTAATTTTAGATTCAGGCCTATACATTAAAATAATGGCAAAACAAATTAATCCTATCAAAGCCTATAGTAGTGGAGGACTTGAAGTTAAAGGGAAGATGAAAAATCTTTTAAAATTACGTAAGTTAATGTTCTAAATAGAATATGTTAATGGTAATGTAAATGAAGGCATTTATTACAGCTCAAATGACTCCAGAATCAATACAAAAACTGAAAGATTTATTACAAGATGAGGTTTTTTATGAAAGCTGGCGTGATACAAGGAACATGTATTTCGATGCTAAAGAATTAGTAAGTAAGTTAAAGGAGAATAATGCAGAAATCTTAATATGTGAGGGTGATAATGTTAAGAAGGATGTTATAGAAAATGTTGATCTTAAAATTATTGGCTCTACTCGTGATGATCCAAATAATATAGACCTATTTACTGCTACAGAAAAGGGGATTCCTGTACTTTTTACACCTGGTAGGAATAAAAATGCTGTTGCTGAGATGACTATTACTCTTATGCTTGCTTTAATGCGAAGAGTGCATAAAATATCACAGATACTACATTCTAATCAATTTAAAGTTGATGACTTTACTGATTATGTTGATTATTACAACCAATTTAAAGGAAATGAGTTAAAGGGTAAAATTATTGGCATTATTGGATTAGGAAACGTTGGATTTGAAGTAGCAAAACGCTTGAAATGTTTTGAAGTTGAATTTTTAATCTATGATCCCTATGTTCAAGAATCAAGGTTGAGATATATCAATGGAGAACTGGTTGATTTAAATACTTTAATGGCAAAATCTGATATTATTTCAATTCATTGTTCCCCCACGGATGAAACTGATGGACTTGTAGGGCAAGAACAAATAGATTTAATGAAATCAAGTGCATTTTTTATAAATCTTGGACGTGCATCTATAACGGATGAGGATGCTCTTTATCAAGCTCTTAAAGCAAAAAAAATTGCGGGTGCTGCTATAGATGTATTCAATGTAGAACCTGTAGATCAATATAATGAATTCCTCCAATTAGAAAACGTAATTGTAACTCCCCATATAGGAGGTAACACCTTTGAGACAAATCAGAACCATAGTATGATGATTGTTAAGGATATAGAAAAATTAATGAATAATGAAATCCCTTCTAACATTCTAAATCCAGAAGTGCTACCGGGATATTCTGCTGATAGATACAACCTCCCAGAGAAAGGAAAAGAGATCCCATTAACCTTATCCGGTTATAAAACAGAAAGTAATGAAATCCTTAACGTTTGTAAAACTATGGTCGAGAAAGGTTTTATTGTAGGTACAGCGGGTAATATATCAATGCGAATTAAATTACCAAACGGAGAAGATGGATTTCTTTTAACTCCAAGTACAGTTCCCTATGAAGATATGACAGTAGATGATATGGTATTAATTGATAAAAATCTTAATGTAATTGCGGGAATTCGAAATCCTACTTCAGAAAAGCATCTTCACGTGAAGATATTACAATCAAGAAGAGATGTGAATGCTGTTATACATTCTCATGCGCCATATTCTACTATACTTTCAATCGCGCGGATGCCATTAGGTCCTATTGTTGATGAAATTATACCATTCATTGGAGGTTGCGAAGTAGCACAGTATGGAATGGCAGGGACTGAAGAACTCTCTCAAAAGGCTTTAGTAGCATTAGGAAATAATTATGCTGTATTTTTACCTAATCATGGTAATATATGTATTGGAACGGACATAAAACATGCATATACAGTGTTACAACTAGTGGAATTTGCAGCAAAAATTCAATATCGAGCCTCTTTATTAGGTACGATTTATGCTCTCCCAGAAGAAGCAGAAAAAGATGAAAAAGAAATGTTCGAAATCATGCGAGAGGCTAATGGTATGGGGTGATTAAATTAAATATTTTCTCACAACTTCTCCTCTTGGTTTAAGCTCTTCAAAAAGTATTGCTTGAAATGAAAAAATTTTTGTTTGCTTATCTTTCCAAGCATTCTCAGAAAGCCCAGTTTTATTACAAGTATGTTTAAGGAATGTCTCTACATCCCAATTCCTCCCATGATCTATAGGAACTTGAGGTAGAAGTAGACCACGCTTCATTCCTTTTTCAGCTATTAGCCCATCCCTTCCAATTACTATTTTATCAAAATATTCTTTTGGGTCCATAACTTCAATTAATTTTGGAGGTGTTAAAATAGAAATTTCGATGATTATATTATCCATATCTTTAAAAGTAACTGAATTAAATCGATAATCCTCTACTGCGGAACTAATCGATACCCTATGAATGACTTCATATAGTGGGTATACGGGCTCGATATAACCTATACACCCTCTTAAGGGGTTTCCCTCAGCATTGTATTCATTTAAGGTTACAAAAACACCATATTTATCATAATATTTATTTTTGATGTTTGATGGTACTTCCATTCTTTGTGATGTTTTCAAATAATGCTCAATATTTTCTCGAGCAAATTTAATAAGGGTTTTTCCATCGTCTAATCCAAATTCTTTGTCTTTAAACATTTTAATTCAAGATAGTTATTGTTTTTTTAATTAATTTAGAATTTCAAATCTTATATTTTTATTGTACTTCTATATATCATTTTACCTTTTGGAAAAGTTTCATTCAACGAAATTTCAGAACCTTCTAAAAAGATTTTCCATATTAAAACATTAGAGCTTCTGTCTGAACTGTTTAAGTTTTCGAATGGAGTAAACTTAGCTTTAGATATAAATAGTTTGGAGTTTAAATGAGTAGGAGTAATTTTTTCGATAATTAGTAAATCAGCATCATAACCTTTTTTGATAAATCCCTTCCTAATAATGTTAAACCTCTTAGCGGGATTTTCAGATGCTGCTTTTACGAAATACTCAAGAGGTAAAATATTTTCAAAAACTTTTTCAAGTATTTTGAGAGCATATGTTTCAAAACCGGGAAAACCTGATGGCGCTTCAAAAAAATGCTGAGATTTCTCATTCATTGTATGGGGAGCATGATCAGTTCCAATAAATTTAATCTCTCCTTTTTTTAATTTACTGAAAAGGAATTCTGCTTCACTTTTTTTCCTCAGTGGAGGAAGTACTTTACCAAAACTCTCGTTTTCTAATAAAATTTCTTGAGAAAGTAATAAATGGTGAGGTGTCACTTCAAAAGAAATATCGTAATCTTTAGATAAGTTAGATAATAATTCATAACTCTGTTTACAGCTAACATGACAAAAATGTATTACTGGAAGATTCCTAATTTGTGATTTATTATCATTAATGACTTTATCATAATTAGTTAGAACGTATTTTATAAATTTAGCCTCATTTTCCTCAGGATAAAGATCATTATGAATTTTTAGAAATTTGACATTGTTATTTTTTATTTTTTGCTTTATTTTATCTTTTTCTTCTTCGAGTAAAGGATAATCTGCATGGATGAAAATTGGAATACTATATTTAGCTGAAATTCTAAGGATATTTAATAAATTATCTGGATCGTTCCAATCAATATCACTTATTGGTGATAAAGGATAGATTTTAAATCCAAATACTCCTAAATCTAATATTTTTTTTATTTCCTCCTCACTAATGTTTTTAGGAACGCCTGAAATGAATCCTACATTAGTATAGATATTATCTCGCGCTCGCTCCATCCATTTTTTAACTTGGTCTTCTGATATAGCAGGAGGTTTAGTGTTTGGCATATTCAATACGGTTGTTATTCCCGAAAATAACGCTGCTTTAGTCCCAGTTTGAAAAGTTTCTTTTTCTTCTTGCCCCATATCACGTAAATGAGCATGAATATCGATTATACCGGGTAAAATAATTCTCTTTTCACAATCAATCTCAACTATTTTTCTATTATTCGATCTAATCTTTTCAATTTTTTCTTCATTGGGGAATTTAATTATTGATTGAATTTTGCCTGATTGGATAAATAGCGCTCCGTCTATTAATTTATTTTCAATAAATATTTTCGCATTCTTTAAAATCATTAGAAACGCTATTTTACTTATTATTTTAGTTGATCTAGTAGATAATTAATATATAATATTTTGTTTTCTAAAGATTTTATTCCTGAAAAGCTTATTTGTATTATATTAGTTGAGGAATCCATATTATCAAACAATTCTCTTACAAATTCATCACCTAAATCGTTTACAATAATAAAAAGATCTTGGGATGTGAAATTATTATTATTAAATTCATTTTGGAGACAAAAATTTTTTGATTGATTGATTAAGAAAATCCGTTCAAAACTCAAGTTCTTAATAAGCCAATCAATATTTAGCGGTTTTAATAATTTCATCATATAAATACCCGGAGTCGATCTCTCCCATTTTTCATTAATTAAGGTGCTCGATTTCTCTAATGCTTTTAATAATAATAATGCTTGAGATCGTTCATCTGATCCTAAAAATCTTAGTTTAGATCCATCTAATTTAATAATTTTGAGATCTGAATGAAAGTATAAATATAATATGTTACTCTTCCTTATTGCGTAGGATAAACAAAAAAATTCTCGGATTCCAGAGCATAATTTATATACATCAAGAGGGGTATTGCCTATATCAATATCTTTCTTATTATATTTAGTATAACTATTATTTAAAATTAAGAATAATAGCAAATTTATCATTTACTTATTTTCATTTTAAAATTTAAAATCCTTTCCTAGTTTATTTAAAAAGGAAGGATCAATGTTTCCTAAGCCTGGCATTCCTTTACCTTTACCTTTTTTTTGCATTTGTAGGAATCGCTTCATAAATTTCTTCATTTGGTTGTATTGATCAAGCATTTTATTTATAGTTGAGTAATCTGTACCGCTTCCAATCGCGATCCGTCGTTTTCTAGTTTTTTTAATTAATTTTGGGTCCTCTTTTTCTTCTGATGTCATCGAATTGAGTACAACCTCCCATCGTTCCAGATTTTTCTCGGCATCTTCTTTTAATACATCTGGGATATTACCGCCCCCCATCATTGCTAAAATTTGCTTCATTTTTCCTACTTTCTTAATGCTTTTTAATTGATAATAGAGATCTTCCAATGTGAACTTTCCCCTCATCATCCGTTTTTGCATATCGGAATCTATATCTACTTCTGCGTCTTGCACTGCTTTAACCAACCCTTCTAAGTCGGGTTTTCCTAATAATGTTCCGACAAATGCAGTTGGTTGAAATTCTTCCAATTCATCAATTTTTTCTCCAACTCCTATAAACCTTATTGATTGACCCGTAGCGGCACATGCAGATAGAGCGCCTCCACCTTTGGCACTTCCATCCAATTTGGTAACGATAATACTTCCAATATTAGTAGATTTCGAAAATGCTTCTGCTTGATTATAAGCTTGCTGCCCCAATGTTCCATCAATAACCAGAATAACTTCATTGGGTTTTAAAGCACTTTCAATTTGAGTCATTTCTTTCATTAATTCTTTTTCTTCCTTATGACGCCCAGCTGTATCAACAAGAATTATATCGTGTCCATCATTTATTGCTTTTTTAGTTTCTTTCACTGCTATCTTAATAGCATTTTTCTCAGTCGGGTTTCCATAACACTTGATTCCAACCTGATCAGACAATTGAACTAGCTGCTCATATGCACCTGGTCTCCACGTGTCTGTGGTGACTGATGCAACTTTATAACCTTTGCTTTTATAAAAGCGAGCTAACTTCCCAATAGTCGTGGTTTTACCTGAACCTTGAATACCTACAAGTAAAATCACATTGTGTTTCCCCGACTTTATTCTTATTGGTGCGGGTTTTCCTCCGAGAATTTTAATAAGTTGATCGTGAATAAGTTTGATTATATAATCTTTTCTTTGAGCGCGTTTAAGTGTGGTATTCATTGCTTCTTTTTTTATGTTTTCAGTCGTTTCAAGGACTAATTCTGCCTTTACATCAGCCTGAAACAAGCTACGCTGTATTTCTTGCATAAGTGCATTAATTGCTTCTTTATCTATTTGAGGTAATCTCCTTATTTTCCGTAAAATATTATCCAAGGATCTACCAAGTTGCTCTAGAACCATTATAGAATCATAACTCGCGTTTTTTATACTTAATATATTTAAATCTGTGATAATATTAAATTCTTATTTAATGTTTCAGATAATTGACACATCTTAAAACTTTAAAAATATAAACAATTTTAAAAACATATAAAAAACTTATTTTAGAATAAACATATTATTGAATATCAGAAAAAATAAATACAATTTTTTAAAATATTTGGAGAATAGGTGGTATAACAAAAATGTCAATAAAGCGAATTGAGATTCAGAAATTAAAGACAGGTCAATATATAATGGTAGATGATGAACCTTGCATAATCAAGGCCACAGAAAGAAGCAAATCAGGTAAACACGGACACGCAAAAGTCAGAGTTGTTTGTGTGGGAGTATTTGACAATGGTAAAAGATCAATTACGATTCCAAGTGGACACATGTGTGAAGTACCAGAAATCATAAAAGATAATGCTCAGATTAATTTTATTGAAGAGAAATTAATCAATATAATGAATCTCCAAACTTATGAATCGGTGGATGTTGCTTGGCCCAAAGATGAGGATTCAATCGCAAAATTAAAGGAATTACAAGCAAATCCAAAAAAGCTGTCTACTGCTCAAGTAGAGTATTGGCAACTTGCAGGGAAGTCATTAATTAATAGAGTTATAATAAATTAAGGATATTTAAGACAATACTTTATTTTTATTAATTCATATTCAAATTTTGTTATTTGAGTTTCATAATCCGATTAAATCTTGAGTTAAATGGAGAAAAAAGCTATAAGTTTAGCGTGTAGGATGGATTCGGAAAGAGCAATTAAATTAACTAAGGATATTTTTGAATTCTTGATAAAAAAAGGCGAAATAGTACATTTAGAAACTAGAATAGCACCTAAAATATTACCTCATAATGGAATGGATCTAAAAGAGATGACGGCAGAGAATACAAAATTTATTATTTCTGCTGGAGGTGATGGTACAGTGTTGAGAGTAGCTAGTGGATTGTCTCAACGGAATCCTCCTCCAATCTTAGGTATAAATATCGGTTCTATCGGCTTTTTAGATGAAACTAATGAAAGAACGGTGTTCAATGATTTAATCAAAATATTGAATGGTGAATTTATAATCGAGACCTGCTCTAAAATAGCCGCATATATCGTTAGAGAATCTGATGAGATAAAACTTAATAATGCTCTAAATGAAATCTTAATTGTTTCATCTAAAAGTTCAAAAGTACTCTTAGTCTCTGTAAAAATCAATGGAACTTACTTAAACAGAAGTTATTTGGATGGTATTATAATTTCAACCTCTGTGGGTTCAACAGCATATAATTTAAGCGCGGGCGGGGCAATTGTTGATCCTTCAGTAGATATAATGGAATTAACACCCATTAATAGTTATGCCAGATCTGGTCTTAAACCCATCATCCTTCCTATTAGCAGTGAAATCGAAATTCAATTGCTAAGACCAAGGTTAAACGCAAAAATAATTATTGATGGGCAGAGAACATTTAAAAAAATACAACCTAATACAATAATCAAGATTCGCAAATCCAATTCTAATTCCAAATTTATACGTTTATCGAAAGATCTAAGTACTAACTATATAAACCGATTAAGAAAAAAAATTATAGGTACAGTAAGAGTTCCTCTTGATGACAGCCCGGAATCAGAAGAAGAGTTCAATTCTAATTTTTGATACCAACATATTTCTCTTGGGCGTTGATTTTAACTTGTTTCCAAACAAGATATATACTACCCCAGATATTATTAATGAGATTGAAGTTATAAGATATGAATCTCGTAATAGGAATATTATCAATAGAATAGAAGCTGCTGTGGAGAGTAGGAAATTAGTTATTAAAAATCCTACTGAAAAATATATTAGCCACGCGAAAAGCATAGCAAAAAATACAGGAGACTTAAAAGCGTTATCTGATCAAGATTATAGTATCATAGCACTTGCTTTAGAATTAATGAATTCCTTTGATGTAGAAATCTTCACAAATGATTATTCAATCCAAAATCTTTGTTTTGAGCTAAATATTACTGTAAGATCTTTATTTAAAAACGGAATTGAACACCAAATTATATTCGAAGTTTATTGTCCTCATTGCCAAACAATTCATAAAAATGAAAAATTAAACGAATTATGTGAAGATTGTGGTTCTCGGCTTAAAAGGAGACCTAAAATAGATATTCAAAATTAAATGGTGGAAATTATAAATAAACATGCCTACTCATATATTGAAATACTTGAGAAGATGACAAAATGGGAGTCAAGATAAATGAATTAGTAAAAGATGTACGGAAAACTATCTCTTTCGAAAATCTGTTAAATAAAAAGATAGCGATTGATGCATTTAACACTATTTACCAATTTTTAGCAATTATTCGGCAACGAGATGGTACTTTGCTGATGGATTTGGAAGGAAATGTAACTTCTCATTTATCGGGATTATTTTATCGGAATATTAAGTTTTTAGAGTATAACATTAAACCAATTTATGTATTTGATGGAAAACCACCAGAATTGAAATTAGAAACAATTAACGAAAGGCGAAAAGTTAAAGTAGAAGCGCAAGAGAAAATGATAAAGGCTCAGGAAGAAGAAGATTTTAGAGAAGCTAGAAAATTTGCTCAATTAACCTCCAAATTGGATCATGATATGATTGAAGAAAGTAAATCATTGCTGTTATACATGGGCATTCCCGTTATAGAGGCAGCTTCAGAAGGGGAAGCACAAGCTGCGTATTTAGTAAATAGAGGAGATGCTTGGGCTAGTGCATCTCAAGATTATGACACTTTATTATTTGGATGTGAACGATTTCTACGCAACTTTAGTGTAAACCGTAGTAAAAAAGTAAAAGATACAACAGTTTCCTTAGATATTGAATATATTTCTCTTTCTAAATTTTTAATTAATTTGGGAATTACTCGGGAACAGCTCATAGATATGGGAATCCTTATTGGTACAGATTTTTTCCCAGGCATTAAAGGAATCGGGCAACATAAAGCATTAGATTTGATAAAAAAGCACAATTCATTAGAAAACATTCTCAAGAATAATATCCAAGTATCTGGAAAAAAAATAAATTTCGATATAGAATTAGTTCAACGTGTTAAAGATATCTTTTTGAATCCAACCATTAATTCTAATTATCCAAAGATTTTATGGGGAAAAGTAGATTATGATAAAGTAGATGAACTGCTTGTAGAAAAGCATAATTTTTCTCAAAATAGAATTGATAGTGCTCTTAAAAAGTTAAAGGATTTAGATTCAGCAAAAAAGCAAATATCTTTGGATAGTTTTTTCAAATAAAATATTTATTATAAAATGGAAAAATTTTTACAAATTTAATTATTATTAAAATAAACTTTTAAAAAAGAATCGATCGAAGATGTCAACAAAAGATAATCAAAATGGGAAAGATGAAAAAGGAGGACAAAAATTAACTTTAAGAGTCCAAAAAGCAAAAAAAAGAGATATTGGAAGGAATATCATTAGAATTGATCCACTTACGATGGAGAAATTACTGATTAAAACTGGTGATGTGATTTCATTGATTGGAAAAAAGGAAAGTGCGGGAATTGCGTGGCCTAGTTATCCTCAAGATAGTGGTTTAGGGATAATTAGAATCGATTCCAGACTACGAAAAAATACAGGTACGAGCATAGATGACACCATCGAAATTCGGAAGGTCAAGGCATTACCTGCTCAAAATATTGTATTAGCACCCTCCAATGTAAAAATTAGAACGAATCCCCGTTTTGAAAATTTCGTAAAAAGGCGCTTAAATAATTATCCTATAACTATTGATGATTTTATCTATATTTCAATAGGAATTAGTAGAGAAATTGCATTTAAGGTTATAAGCATGAGACCTAATGGTGTGTGTTTGATTAAACCCGAAACGCAATTAAATATCAGTGAAGTCGTTACAGATGATGAAGAGAAAGGCTCTGAATACCTTACTTACGAAAATGTAGGTGGTTTGGATAGAGAGATTGAACGAGTAAGAGAAATGGTTGAACTACCTCTTAGACATCCCTCTTTGTTTAAAAGATTAGGTATTGATCCTCCAAAAGGAGTTTTATTAAGAGGTCCCCCAGGTTGTGGTAAAACACTATTAGCTAAAGCAGTTGCGAATGAAAGTGAGGCTCATTTTATATCTATTAACGGACCTGAAATAATGAGTAAATTTTATGGCGAATCCGAAAAAAAATTACGTAAACTTTTTGAAGAAGCTGAAGAAAAAAGCCCTTCGATTATATTTATTGATGAAATTGATGCAATAGCTCCTAAAAGAGAAACTGTTACGGGAGAAGTTGAGCGTAGAGTTGTAGCTCAGTTACTTGCATTAATGGATGGTCTTCATGGTAGAGGAAAGGTCATCGTAATTGGAGCAACAAATAGACCGAATAGCTTAGATTCTGCTCTAAGGCGACCGGGAAGATTTGATCGCGAGATTGAAATAAAAGTACCTAATGAAAAAGGGAGGTTGGAAATTTTCATGATACATACTAGAAACATGCCTTTAGAGAAGAAAATTCAACTGAAAGAATTTGCTAACATCACCCATGGTTTTGTTGGAGCAGATATTTCAGCTGTTTGCAGAGAAGCGGCCATGTCATCATTGAGACGATATTTACCTCAAATAAATTTAGAATCTGATAGTATTGATCCCGAATTATTGGAACAAATTAGTGTTACCAAGGAAGATTTTGAAAATGCAATGAAAGAAGTTTTACCTTCAGGTATACGAGAAGTATTTGTAGAGGTACCAAATGTTAAGTGGGATCAAATTGGTGGATTAGAGGATTTAAAACAAAAATTAATAGAATCAGTAGATTGGCCTTTATCACACCCTAATATATTTTCTAGAATGGGAATTACCCCTCCAAAGGGAATATTACTTTACGGGCCTCCTGGATGTGGAAAGACGCTTCTTGCTAGAGCAGTTGCTAATGAAAGTAAAGCAAATTTCATTTCTGTCAAAGGTCCAGAACTCTTATCAAAATTCGTAGGAGAAAGTGAAAAAGCAATTCGAGAAGTCTTTCGAATGGCAAAATTAGCAGCACCATGCATTATTTTCTTTGATGAATTTGACTCCATCGCACCAAGCAGGGGTAGGTACACTTCAGATTCGGGAGTGACAGAAAAAGTATTATCTCAATTCTTGACTGAATTGGATGGGCTAGAAATTACAAAAGACATTTTAGTGATTGCCGCAACAAATCGTCCAGACATTTTAGATCCTGCCTTAATTAGACCTGGAAGGATCGATCGAATCTTATTGGTTCCTCCTCCAGATGAAGCAGAGAGGGAAGCAATTTTAAAGATATTTACAAAAAAAATGCCACTCGCAAATGACATTACTATTAAAAAATTAAATGAAAGGCTTAAGGGATTTTCTGGAGCAGATATTGAAACCTTGTGTCGAGAAGCTGCAATGATTGCATTAAGGGAAAATATGCGTGCTCGAAAAGTAACATTAGAACATTTTAAAGAGGCCAGAGAAATTACCAACCCTAGTATCTCAGCAGAAATGATCAAGTGGTATACTCAATTTGGAGAAAAACTCAAAAGTCGAATAATTGAGAAATCAAAAGAGGATAGATTGTTTGTGTAATATTCACAAACTTAATTTAAAATTCAATATTTATTTATATACAAGCTATTTCTATTTAAAATAAAAGGTGATATGAAATCGAATCAAATCGCTGGAATCAAAAGCCAATCGTTAACTCTATTATTGAGATCTTGATAGAAAATAGAGGGGAAATCCTAGACAAACGTTTGGAAGAATTATTAAAGAAGGAGTTCCCTTTTGTCAATAGTCTGTTACTAGAAGAAATATTTATGAAACTTGAGAGTAGAAATATTATTAATCTATTTAGAGTCTCAAAGAACAAGAATATGATAGTTCTTAATAAGACAAATCAAGAGATAAGAGATGAAGTGATGGAAAAACTAAGTTAATTGTTTGTCATTCCACTTTAAACATACTTGAGATAATGTAAGGTCTTCAACTTTAGATTTGTACTTTCTTGGTCTAATTTCAATAAAGATCGGATAATTTATCGCATTACCCATAAGTAAAGTTTCACCTACACCCAAACTTGAAATCATATCGGCATATTCCTTAGTTATGGCTTCAGAACTATCCATAAGGTGCTTTAAATCATAAGGATTTTTAATGTTTAAGATCATATTCGAATTCATTTGAGAAAGTGCAGTACTACTTAGTTTTTTAGGTCTTTGACTAATTAGACATAAACAAGCCATAAATTTTCTACCTTCTCGTGCTATAGTTTCAATTATTGATTTTGAAATCGCTTTAGATTGAGCTGCTTCAGGACAAAATTGATGAGCTTCTTCAATTATGAGAAGAAAAGGAGGTAATTCATCCATCCGTCGCATATAAAAGAGTCGATTGCATAGATAGTCTACCAAAATTTGTTTTTTTCTGATTGAAATCTCATTTTGAAAATTAAAAATTGTTAATTCTCCAGGTTTAATGGAGTTTTTTATTATGGGATTTTCTTGGATCCCAAATACATTTAATCTTTCTAATTCTGCTAACCACCCGACTAAAGCTTGACGAGTACTTTTATTCCCTTCATTCTCATCATCAATAAGAGTAATGATATCTTTTAGGGAATAATTACCATTATTAGATTTATCTTGCTTTAATTTTTTAATAAAATTATTGAGTTCTCTAACTTGGACGCTGGAAATTTGCGTTTGATATTTTCGAAAGTTATAAGCATTCATCTGGGGGACAGAAATTTGAAGATACAAAGCATCGAATAATTTAATCTTATCTTGAAGTTCTGGAATTGATTTAAGGTATGCATATTCTCCATGCACGTCTATGAGAACTATTGCTGGTGTACCTATTGAATTAGGACGCGAGAGTAATTCCTCTAAGAGAATTGAAGTTAAATAACTTTTTCCTCCTCCCGAAATAGAAAGAATTGAAAAGTGTTTATTGAGTAACCTGTTAATGTTAATTTTTGCTTCAATCTTCGCAATTTTTAAATTCCCAATATTTAAACCATTTTCATTATCAAGTCCTATGAATTTTTTAAGGATATTTACTTCGACTAAGAAGACTTTCTTTCCAGGACTTGCGGGATATGTCATTCTTTTTATTAATTTAATCTCCGTCTTGTCTTCGTCTTTAAATTCGATAATTCCTAAATTTTTCACTATAGCAATGGCATATTCAAATTCATCGCTTGGGAATAACCCTTTAAGGATATTAGGATTACTACTACTATTATATGCCTTGATCGTGAGTGCATCTGAAAAATATTCGTTTAAGAGAATGATTTTTTCAATCATTCCAATTAAAAATCCTTCAATTGAGATAGTGTAAACAAATTGTCCTTTTTTAACCATATTTTCATTATTTAATTTGTCAATAACAAATGGAAATTGATGTACATCTGGTAATTGAAGGAAATTAAAAACTGTACCCACTTTAACACTCATTGAGTTAAAAAAGGATAAGTATGAAATAAAAATGAAATAACTGCTTTAATTTTCTAATTTCAAACCATAAAATAGAAAGAAAAGAGAGATTATTCTTTTTCGAGAATTCCCACGATTTTCATGATGGCATAATTTCCATTTTTCCAGAAAAATATCAAAAATAATGACAATCCTACTAACGCTAAGAATGCTATACCTCCAAATAATACCCAATTACCAGCAGAAAATTCAGTAAATAAGCTTGCTAAAGGTGAAGAACCGGATCCTGCTACGACATCTTGTATGATAGCAATTATTATGCCGACTATTACTGCCATGATGCTAAGTAATAATCCTCCTGCTGCAATCTTAACATCAAGACGATTTTTATACCTTTCTTCTAGTTCTCTTTCTCTAAAAATAAATCTTAATACTCCTTTTGCTCCTTTTTTGAATAAACCAAAGAAAAAGATCAAAAGCAAAAATAATGCGGCTAAAAATCCAGCTATTATCGCAATCTGGTATCCTAGATTTAATGCAAGGAATATGTCAAATTTCCCTAAAGGCATAACAAAATCTAAAATAGACCATACAACCCCGATCACAATTCCAATGCATGCTATCACCATAAAGATATAAAATAATTCACCTACAGCTTTTTGGTTAGAACTATAATCTATTTCTTTAAGAGTTTCCATAAATTTCACTTGATCTGTTATGTATAGAATGAATAACAATTTAACTATATAAAATTGTTCATTAACCCCAGAATCAAGTAATTAGACAAAAGAAATAAATAATGATTTGGATTTCAAATTTGAAATATATCATTAAAGTTCTTATAAACCTCATTTTCACTCAGAATTGAATACAATCTGTTTGAAAAACGGAATATTTTATCATAAATCTCAGCGTGATTTTCATTTGGAGACCATCGTTTATCAACTTTACAAATATTTTCTGCAGCTTTAGATATATTTGGAAATAACCCTGCTCCATATGCGGCTAATATTGCTGCCCCCAAAGATGTAGCTTCTTCATTAACATTTCTTACACAAGATATTCCTAAGGTATCAGCATATATTTGATTCCATAAATCAGAACGAGAACCTCCTCCAGTAATTTTTAATTCTTTCGGATCTATTCCTAGAGATTTAAAAACAAGAATATTTTTTTTTACTTCATAAGCTACTCCTTCTAAAACTGCTCTATAAAGATCTTTTCTTTGATGACCTAGTGATAAACCGAATAAAATTCCCTTTGCATAAGGATTCCAATGAGGTGCTCCTGCTCCTACTAAATGAGGTATAAAAAGCAGCCCATTAGACCCTATGGGGGATTTTTCAGCTTCCGATGTCATTATTTCATAAGGATCTTGACCCAATTCTTCAGCTTTTTGACATTCATCAACAGCAATTTGGTCTCTAAACCATCTTAATACAGCTCCTGAAGTAAAAATGCTTGCCTCTTGAACCCATTTTCCTGGTACAGCATGACAACTACATAAGACTCTTCTCTCAGGATCAAATTTAGGTTCTTCTAGGAAGGCGAGGATAAAACTACCCGTCCCAGTTGTGCATTTAATCTCCCCTGGTGATACCACACCCACTCCTAATGCTGCTGATTGTTGATCTCCAGCTCCAGTGATAACTAACGTCTTCTTATCAAAATCAGTCTCGTTGGACACGATTTCTCCAACATCAACTCCACTTTCCATTGATTCTGGCATTTTATCAAGGTCAATTTCCAATTCAGAAGCAATTTCTTCAGAATATTTCAAATTGTTTATATCGAAAAGCATGGTTCGTGAAGCATTTGAATGATCAGTTACAAACTGTCCCGTGAGTTTATGTATTATGAAATCTGAGACCAATAAAAATTTGTGAGTTTGGTTATAGATTTCAGGTTTATTATTTTTAAACCAAAGTATTTTAGTAGCGGAAAAATATGGATCTATGGTTAAACCAGTTGTTTTATATATCTTTTCAACGCCAATTTTTTTCTTGATATATTCAACTTGTTCCGTTGTTCTTCTATCTTGCCAAACTAGCGCATTGTGTAAAGGATTTCCCATTTTATCTACAGGAACAATAGTTTCTCTCTGATTTGTTATGGATAAACTGACAATTTCAGTTTTATCAATACCACTCTTCTTAATAGCTCTCTCAATTGTTCTTTTAATTGAGTCCCACCAAACATTTGCATCTTGCTCTACATGTGATGGAGCAGGATAAATACTCTCCCATTCTTGATAATCACTTGCTAATATACTTCCAGATAAGTCAAATATAAAAGTGCGACAACCTGTGGTGCCTAAATCGAGTGCTACAATATATGGCATGTTAATTATCTACCAAAATAATATATTTTTCGTTATAAATTATATATTCTAATATTTAATAAAATTGTTATTGTTAATATCCTATTTCTTTCTTTCATAGTTGCATTGAGGACACACTAGCTTTTGACAACTAATATCATAATCCATTTTCTCAACCAGCAATCCTTTACAAAATGGACACATTGGATTACGAGGAAAAAACCATTGCCCTTGGATGTTTGGTAGTTCTTTTAGTGAGTTTACGAAGTTGATCTTGTCCAGATTATTTTTATTAGCCTGTATAAGTTGTTGTTCTTGAGCTATTGATATGCCTTTTGGAGCTAATCCCATCAAGAATTTTAATTTTGTTGGATTATTCAATACGGATAAAATCCTAAGAATTGCATCATCTCTATATTCTGAAAATAACTTCCCAAGCTCTGGAGGAGCCAAACCAACCATAATTGCTTGAGATTCATCAGAATCCTCTAGTTTTTGGAATAAGAATTGGTAGATTCTATTATCCGTATCCATTGCCCAAATAATATTCCAACTTTGAATTTCATAATCTTCTTTGTCAGGGCCTACAATTCTTTTAATACATTCGAACCAAGAATAATGGATGTTTTTGCTAATGTTTTCTGATAGATCATCAAAAAATTTCCGTTCAATTACGGGATATTTTTCAAATATGCTTTTGAGAGATAATAATCTAATTTCTGTTAGCTTCTTTGTTTTGAGCTTATCCCAAGGTGCATATACAAAAACTGAAAAGAGTTCTTTCATATTGAGAAAGAAATAGATATTCTATTTATACTATATGCTTGATTACTTCTTTATTTTATAGAAAAAAGATTTAAGTTTGGTTTGTTCATTTAATTTTATTAGTAATATTAAACTAAAAAGAATTTCAAATGAATGGAATTTGGGATATAAAAGCTGATGTTAGAGCAAAAGGTGATAATCTTAGAGATGTTTCTCCCATTGTAGAAAAAACTTGGAAAGATGAAAATCAATTCACTCATTATGTCTTTACAAAATTTTTTTTTAATAATCCTTGGTACTCGATTCCTGATGATGAATATGATTTATTTGAAGATTTTATAAGAGGGGGGTCTAGAGCTTATCCATCTGATGGGAGTATTCCTTGTGATATTGTTGCAAATGAAGCTAGAAAAGTATTAAATAAAATAGAATTGTGCTCAAATGATCCAAATCACTATTACTGTAAAGAGGCGCGTAATGCTTTGAAAAATGGGAAATTAAACGTAATTAGGGGTACTTTAAAGTTATATCTTGGGAAATATACCACTAGAGATTGGAGAAGGAAAAGATTTACTGATGATATTGATTTTTGGATGTTCCAAACTAGTCTTTTAGACTCGAAATTAAAGGAATGTAATTTCATAAGAAATAAAAAAACTGGAGAATGGGAAAAGAAAGTTAATTGGGTAAAACTTAACTCAGAAGAAAAAAAAAATGAATTATTATTTGCTGCAAATAATCTTAATCAATTGCTTGATTTTGGAGCAGGTGCTTTTCTCGAAGGCTCACATCTAAAACAGATTTTTGATAAAAAAATCAAAAGAGGTCATGATGTTGATTTAAGCGATATTATAAATGTAGCAATGATCAATGATGGAAAAGAAGGAATACATAAAGATGAATGGTTAGAAAGTTGGAGTGCATTCGAAGAAGCAGTAAATACTAGAAATTCAAGAACCACCTCCAATTTAATCAGTTTATGTCGCAGTTCTTTAGCAATCGCTAGTCATCTTGAAAAAGTGAGTAGTGAATTGAATAAATATAATGATTCCATTTTTGATAAATCCAAACATCCAGATGAGAATTTGAAGATATATTGTAGAATATCGACCCATTGGGTTAAATTTTTAGAAGATAATGGTCCAGATGAAACTAGAAAGATGCTGCATGATTTTTACCATGAACAAGCAGAAGAAAAACCCATTCACGCAAAAAATTTGAGAGATTTTTCTCGTAAAATATTAAAATTACTCAATTCTAAATATGAATACTTAAAGATTATTTTTGAAATTGAAGATTAGCATTGGTTTTTTTAAATAAAAATTTAAATTATTACTAAAATATATTTTATTATGGCTAAATTTAAAATTGTTATTAAGAAGCATTGTGTTTTCTGTGAAATCTTGAAAGAATGGCTAAAAGATAAGAACATTGATTATAAGATTCTTGATTACCAAGATCCAAATGATTTTAATGATCCTTTGATGAAAAATCCGACCTTTAACAGTCTATATTGCGATATGAGTGCATGTGTAGAAAGTATTCCTTTAATAGTAAAAAATGATGATGAGTTTTATTACTCTGAAATATGGGATCTAGTAAATAACAAAATTATAGAAGAAAAAGCTAAAGAAATATTCGAGATTTAAAATTCAAGATTTTTTACATTAATGAATTCGTGAAACTAAACTTTCACGCACTTTAATATATACCTTCGTAATACTTTAAGATAGATCTCTATATTACCTTAATAATCTCTAAAAAAAGTAAAAAAATCAATGGAATATTTGTTATTCACTAAATTTTTCAACCAAAATTTCTGTCGGATTCGAAAAACGATCTTTTGCGATACCATTGAGTATTAAAAAACCGATGATAGCAATCAGGCATAAAATTCCAGCTAAATATCATACCCAATTCGGACCAAGCGAAATATAGACAAAACTAGCAGCTGAGACTCCAAATAAGGTTGGAATCGACCAGTGAAAACCAAACACTGCCATATATCGCCCTCGTTTATCTTCAGAAGCAAAATGAGCTACTGTAGCTTGTGATACGGGTATTACAATCATTTCTCCAACTGTTAGAATTGCCATAGCCACGAAAAACAAGTATGGTAAGGAGACAAAACCATACATCCCAAAACCAATCATATAAAGAAGTGTGCCGAAAGCCATCATTTTCATGGGTGCATACTTTGCGGTCATTCTAGTTATCAAGAACTGAAAGAATACCACCATCAGCGCATTCATACTCAACAACACACCAAACAAGCTTAATGGAAACTCGTACACGTCCCACAAAAATACCGATAACGTACTGCTCATTTGCATGTAAACTAGTACCGTCAAAGCAGAAATGGAAAGAAATGATATATACAATCCATCTTTAAGGACCTCCTCATATCCAGCTATAGTTTTCATTACAGATTCTTCCAGTTTGCCTTCTGGTTTTTCAGGTTTTGTTTCTGGAATGACTATGAATACAATTAAGGCAGTAATTAAGCGACATACTGCGTCTAATATAAATAAGAACAGATATGAACTATTTAGCAACATTCCACCAAGAATTGGTCCCATTACTGCTGCGAGATTTACAGCCACTCGTAATAATCCAAATCCATCTGCTCGTCTATCTTCTGGAAGTAAATCCACAACCATTGCTTGCCGGGCTGGACCTCCCAAGTCTCCTAATGTGCCTAAAACTGCTGCTAGTATAAAAAAAGATATAAATCGTTAACTATACCCATTAAGATACTACCAATTCCACTTGAAATTAAACCTAATAACAGCATCGAACGACGGCCATATTTATCAGTTAATGCTCCTCCTATCGTACTACCAATTATGCTTCCACCAGCAAATATAGAAAATAAAAATCCTACCTCAATTATTGTTACTTTAAAATGTTCTATAAGAGACACTGAAAAAAAGGGAAATAATAAAAAACCTCCAAATCTATCGATGAATGTGGCGAGAATCAGAACTTTAAATGGATTTGGGTATTTCTTATAATTTTTTTTTATTTTTGTAAACATAATTGGTTAACTTATAATTTTTCTTATGACTTTTTTATATAGTTATATATATTCAGATATTTATACCCTAGAATAAAAACGACTTCTACTTAAAATAGATTCTTTAAGTGAAGTATGAATGAATTCATGAATTAATTTTGATACATATAATAAATAATAAAAAATAATTATAATCTTGAATATATTATCATAGAACAATACAATTAATCAAGTGAATCTTGAATGTTTGATTATATAATAAGTGAAGATGCTAAAAAAATAAAAGAAGAAGTACGTTCATTTGTAAGAGACGATGTTCCTCACACCTTAATTAAAAAAATGGATAAAGAAGAAATCAATTATCCAACTGAATTCCTGCAGAATCTTGGCAAAAAAAATCTTATAGGATTAAGGTTTCCCAAGGAATTTGGTGGTCGAGGCTTAAATTGGGAATGTGAAGTTGTTGCTCTTGAAGAAGTAGGCGTACTTGGGAGCTCATTACCATGCTTATATTCTCTTCCTATTATTACTGGAGAAGCCATGAATTTATTTGGCTCTGAAGGTCAAAAATTAAATTACTTGAAGCCAATGTGTGAGGGTAAAAAGTATACTGCAGAAGCTCTAACAGAACCAAGAGGAGGATCTGATTTTTTTGGAGCAACTTGCACCGCTGTTAAAGAAGGGGATTATTATATCCTGAATGGGGAAAAACGTTTTGTTGTGGGAGCTGAGGGAGCTGACTTTTTTTTAGTTTATGCTAAAACTAACTTGGATCCGAAATCGGATTCTCGATCATCTCTTAGTCTATTTATCGTGGATCGTAGCGAAGGTGTAGAAACGGAGTACATTTATGGTTTATTAGGAACTAGAGGTGGGGGTGCTGGAAGACTCAAATTTACAAATGTTCAAGTACCGAAAGAGAATATCATTATGGGAGAAGGACAAGGAGGAAGAATTTTTTATCAAATGATGGTTCCTGAACGTCTCACAACGGCAGCGGGTTCATTAGGATCAGCAAGAACTTGTCTTCATATTGCTACCAAATATTCAACTAAAAGAAAAGCTTTTGGACAAACAATAAAAAACTTCCAAGCAATAAATTTTAAAGTTGCAGATAGTATTACACTTTTAGACGCTGCAAGAGCAATTGTTCTTAATACTGCTAGAACGATTGATGCAGGAGCACCACCTGCTTTACAAAGAAGGTTAGTCTCAGAATCGAAAAAATTTTCAACTAAATCTTGTTGGAAAGTCATAAACAATGCGATGCAGATCATGGGGGGTATTGGTTATACCACAGTCTATCCCATCGAAAAAATTTTACGCGATTCAAGGATAGGTGAATTGTGGACGGGAACCACAGAGATCATGAACATGATAATACAACATGAATACTATAAAGAATTACTAAGCGAAAAATGGGTTGATCGTGATGTTGAGAAAGACGCAATTGATTCAGATCATCAAGAAGAAAAACATTTTGGTTAATTAGTTATGCTAAAATCATAACAAGGGGAGATGTGATATAAAAAGAGACCTTATAATCACATTAAACCTTGCGGTTGTCACCTTTCTCGTATTATTGGGATTAAGCATAATTGCTCCAATTTTACCTTTTTATGCCGAATCTTTTAATGTTAATTATACGCTTATTGGACTTGTGGTGTCTGCATTTGGAATTGCTCGCATGTTCATTGATTTACCAGCTGGTTTCTTATCTCAAAGATATAATAAAAAGAATTTGATGCTTTTGGGATTAATACTCATATCGGGATCCTCAATTTTGGCGGGATCAGCTCAATATTATTGGATTTTACTTTTAGCTCGATTTATTGAAGGTTTTGGTTCTGCAATTTATGTAACAATTGCAACCATTTTTATTGCATTAGTTGCTAGCCCAGAAAGACGAGGTTTTTTAATGAGCATTTATTCTGGTTTTTTATTATTGGGATCCATTTTTGGGCCAAGTTTTGGTGGTTTTATTGCAGATTTATATGGTATAAACGCTCCATTTTTTGCTTATGCTATTATATCTGCTATAGGGATCGTTCCCACTCTTACGTTGCCAAGAGTGAATAATTCGAATGAAAAGGAACCTATTAAGATTCAAGATCTCTATCATCAAGTAAGGTTCAGTTTAAGAGATCCATCATTCATTCCAGTTCTTCCCTCAATTTTTTCGTTATTCTTTATACGGACGGGAGTGCGAAACACTCTTGTACCACTTTTTTCGGGTAATAACCTTGGTTTAAATGAATTTGATATTGGTATATTATTAACCATAGCGGCTATTGCAACTACAATTACCATGTTACCTATTGGCTTGATTTCAGACAAAATTGGGCGACGAACTCCTCTTTTATTATCACTTGTCGTTTCTGCACCAGTAACCCTTTGGATTCCTTTTACTTCAAATCTGATTTACATTTCTTTTGTTATGTTTATTTATGGAGCTTTGATTGGGCTTTCAGGGCCAATAGCTGCTTATGTGACTGATATTGCGCCTCAGGATAAACTTGAAATTTATATGGGCGTGTATCGTACGATTGGAGATATAGGTTTTGTGTTTGGTCCGATATTTATGGGATATATTGTAGATTTATCAAGTATTACAATAATGAGAGGAGGATCACTAATAGAAATAATAGGATGGACTCCTTTTGCAGTAGCAGCTTGTATAACGGTTATATCAGGGTTAATTCTTCTTAAAGCTCCTGATGTTAGGCCTAAGGATTTAATATTTTAATTTTTTAGATGAATCTCTAACTTTTACCAGCAAATCTTTTAATTCCATTTTATCACTATCCGAGGTAATATATTTCTTTTTTACCCCTTCTGGAAGTGGTATTCTAACGTAAAATGGGCTTGACAGATATTTAGAGAAAAATACTCTTGATAGCGATGTGGAAGAAGAAAAGCAGTTCGGATAAATATAAAAAATGACGTAAAATTCTATTTTTGTTTCGATAGATACCGCACTTTTACAAGTAAATCTCTTAATTCCATTTTATCACTATCTGAGGTAATATATTTCTTTTTTACCCCTTCCGAAAGCGGCATGGTTTTAATTTTATTACCTTGAAGCGAAACCATGTTCCCAAATTTAGACTCTAAAACCATATTCATGGCTGCTAATCCAAATCTCAATCCCAAAATTCTATCGAACGAATTAGGTGTTCCAGCTCGCATTGTATGTCCCAAAACTACGCTCCTGCATTCGAATTCGACGTCATTTTGGAGAAATACTTCTTTTAGATCGTCTCTTAAATTTAATTCATCAACGATAATTTGTGAAATGTTTAACTTTGCTAATAAAGGATTCCCAAATGTATCTTTAGGTAATTTATCAATTGTTTCCTTTGAAATTGTCTTGAAATCTCGATTTAATGAATCGATATGAGGATGAGCTCCTTCAGATGTGGCAATGATGTGATATTTATACCCAGCATTAGCTCTTTTTTTGAGTACGTCAACAATATCTTTTTCTAAACTAAAGGGGGTTTCAGGAACCAATATTATATCAGCTCCTGCTGAAATTCCACTATACATGGTTAAAAAACCAGCATCTCTTCCCATAATCTCAACTACAAAAACACGCTGGTGTGAACGTGCGGTTGTTGTGAGATTATCCATCGCATTAGAAGCTAATTGTACAGCGCTCCAGAACCCAAAAGTGTAATGAGTACCCTTCAAGTCATTATCTATCGTTTTTGGAACCCCTACTACATTTGCATTAGCAATTTTATACATGGTATCTGCTACTCCAAGAGTATCATCTCCACCGATAGCAATTAATGCATCTATACCTAACACATTGAATTGATTAGTTAATTGCTTTGCTTTTTCCTCTTTAGCCTCAACTCCTTTAAATGGATTAGTACGACTTGTATACAATATTGTCCCTCCCTTGGTATGAAGATCGTCATGTTCTGCAATGTTTAAGGGAATCGTTAAATTTTCAACAAAACCTTTCCATCCTTTTAGAATTCCTACGCATTCTACATCCGCATCGTAAGCTTTCAGCATTATCCCATAAATCACTGAATTTAATCCGGGACAGTCTGTGGTTCAAAAAGATGTATCTTAAATGAAACTCCACCACCCGTTAAAATTCCTATTCGCTTTACATTTTTAGCCATTAAATCTACCTTTTTAATTCTATTCAAATTTTTCTCCTAAATACTTACAATTTTAATAAGAAAGCAATCTATAAAAAAAACTTGCTATTTTTCATTAAAGAAATCTATTGGAACTCTCTTTCTTTCAAGACTATTCTTAAATATACTTAACATTTCTTTAAATATTTCTTTATCAACATCTAGTCTACTACCTATTATATTAACCATTTTCTCTGTTCTTATATTAAATTTAACCATTTCTGTTGTAGAAATTTGATACTTTATTCCGAAATATTGCTTTATTTGATGTAAAAAGTCTATTTCAGAAGAGGCAATTCTTGGACGAATTTTGCCTGTCTTCTTATCAAATCCAAGAGTGCCATCACCATCATAGAAACCTGATAAAAATGCCAACATCAGTTTTCGGTTCTGTAGTATTGGAAGTCTAGGGGTTTTAACGCGCCTTCCTTTTTGTTCACTGTATCCATATATTATCCCTAATTTTACAAGATCTTGAGCTATTTTTTGATCTCCCCATCTAATTTCACCTATATGATATAATTTTGTGCTAAAATCACTTCCAACAAGACGATTTTTTATATATTTAGGATTTAATCCAATACTTTTACAAAACCTCTGAAGCACATCCTTGTCTTTATATGATAATTGGAGCCCCATTCGATAATAATCTCCAGATTTTTTATGTTCTATTGCTATCCATCCATCAGCAAATAGAAATCCAAGCCAGTACGCTTTTTCATATGTATCAATTATTTCAAAATAATCTCTTTTAAGATTAGGATGGTGATTGAACATTTGATAATCTGGAGTAGGTTTTGGTTGAAGAATTATCTCATATTCATTAATAAATTTCAAAATTTCAGAATGAAACAATAATAATAACTCTACCAAATGTGGAAATTTCTTTGTGTAATTTTCAATATTTTTTTTGAAATTAACTCGCATTTCATCTAAAGTACTTTTAGCTATAATTTTTTTACAATTTTTATACATCCTATTATTTGGCATGTAATTATTATGAAGCCCAAAAAGTGCACCCATATTCTTAAATTCTATGAAAGGTTCGAATAAAATTCTGATTTCACCCTCAAGACTTTTTAGATAAGTCTGAATATTGTCAGTTAAACATCTATTATAATGTTTTGATTCTATTATCTCTAAAAAATTAACATCTTTGTCAAGAAAATCCTTTCTAGATTTATTTAAAGGATATTCAAAATAACATAACCCGGGATTAATTTCTTGTCTTTTGGATCGATTAGGATCTGAACAATTAAATTCACTTTTATCTGTTATAATGATCTATTCCTATTTTTTTTATTTCCTTCAAATCTTCTCTGTTAATTCACCATCTTAATTTTAAATTAAATTTATTCAATATTTTTTATCTTTATATCTTTATAAATCTCAATTTATTTTTTAAGAAAAATAAAGCTCATAGTAGTATTAACTATTCAAATAAATTATGATGTTCCTTTTTTACTCATCCATGGTTAAAGGAAGATCTATTTTTTGAAAGGAATATTTTGATTCATCTTGAGGAATTATATAGCTACCTCCACCCGTATCAGTTATCTTTAAGGTGAAATTAAAATCACCCTTCATAGCTTTATCAATATTATTTAATATTTCATCGATTTCTGCTTGTTTTTCTTCATTTTCATCAAGATCATTTCGATAAATTTGCACTGCTTTCTGAAATCGCTCCAAGATTCCTTCTATATTTGTATAATAAAAGTCTGCACGTGGACCCGGTTCCACTGACACTTCTAATTCAGGAATCTCTAATATGCCAACTGGTGAACGATAAACTTTAGATTTGAGATCATTTTCATTCATCACCTGTAATGATATAATTCCGGGTTCAATTCTAGTTGTTAATGGAACCACGTCATTTTTTATAAACGTGCATTTATTGCATTCAAATTTAACAATTAGCATCTTGTCTCCGTCAGTCATATCATAAACTGTTTTAGTTATTTCGATCGTTCCACTATTACAAATAGGACATTTGAATGAAAATTCTTCTTCCATTTCTTTGGCTTTTTCAGACATTGGCTCACATTTTAACGTTTATTTCTTGATTTTTTCTATTGTATCTCATGTATAATTCTTTAAAATATGAAGAGATTTACTATTTATTGTCAACTAAGATATTTCAAATGATTTATTCTTATTAAAACGTATACTTATGATTCTTTTCCAGAAATTTTTAATGGAATGTTAATTATTTTTCTTCTAAATGTGTTGATTAATATGAGGAATGATACGAATATGGAAAAAATTGTAGAGGTAACTTTCCATGGTCGCGGTGGGCAAACAGCAATTACCGCGAGCCAATTATTAGCACAACTTGCCTATGAAAAAGGATTTAAAGACGCTATAGCAATCCCTATAATAGGTGCAGAACGGAGAGGGGCCCCCATTCAAGCATTTTCTAAGTTATCGAGGAATAAACAAATAAAGACCTTTGATAGCGTGAAAACTCCCGATTATATGATAATTTTTGATACATCATTATTAGATATTCCTGCTATTATGGCCACTATAAAAAGTGGAGTTACTTTACTTATTAACAGCAAAAATCCAATTGATACCTGTGATTTTCCTGAAAATGTCAAATATTTCATAGTAGATGCTACTGGTATATGTATTAAACAAAATTTCATGCATTCCAGTGGACCCATACTAAATATTCCCATGTTAGGAGCATTTGGTAAAATGACGGGTTATTATGACATCGATACAATGAAAAAAGTTATATATAAAGAATTTGGAGAGAGTCGAGGCAAGAAAAATATGGATGTTGCTATTGAAGCATACAATAGTGTTAAGGAGGTTGAGTATGAATGATCAAAGTGAAATGGAAAAATATATGTGAAGATAAAGATAAAAGACCAGAAGTACAAGAATATCATAACTGGAAAGAATTACCTCCAATTCCTATATCATTTCCTATTAAAGGCAGTATAGGTACGACAGGAGATTGGAGAACGTTTAAACCAGTCGTTAATAGAGATACTTGTACAAAATGTGGGATTTGCTGGATGTATTGCCCCGAAGCTACTATAATCAGAAATGAAGAAGGAGAATTTGAAGTCGATTATGTATATTGTAAGGGATGTGGAATATGTGCTAAAGAATGCCCAACTAAAAGTATAGAAATGGTAAGGGAGAGTGAAGATTAATATGGTGGAAACACAAGAAGATTTTGTGCAAGAAAGAGAAACCAAAATAATAAAGGGGAACGTGGCAGCAGCATACGCTGCAAAGTCCGCGCGTGTTCAAGTGATAAGTGCTTATCCAATTACTCCACAAACTACTGTGGTAGAAAAACTATCCGAGTTTGTGGATAATGGTGAGATGCCTGGAACAGAATATATTAAAGTAGAATCAGAACACTCAGTGATGGCTTCAATTATTGGTGCAAGTACTGCAGGAACTCGCACTTTCACAGCTACTTCGGGACAAGGATTATTTTATATGTATGAGATGGTTCATTGGGCCGCAGGTGCTCGTTTACCCATTGTAACAACAATAGCTTCACGAGGACCAGCACCACCTTGGAATATTTGGGCAGATTTTACAGATATAATGAGTTGCAGAGATACTGGATGGATGATTTCATTTGCAGCAAATCATCAAGAAATTTATGATGATATTTTAATGTCTTATAAGATCAGTGAAGATTACGATATTTTATTACCAAAATTCGTCGCATATGGTGGATTTACGCTATCTCACACATCTAAACCAGTAACCATAGAAGATCAAGACGCAGTCGATAAATTTTTACCACCACTTCCAGATGAAAGAGGTTGGCCACATATATTTCTTGATCCAGAAAGACCAATGATGCATGGAAATTTAATAATGCCTTCTGGTTTTTATAATGAGTTTAGATTGAAAATTCACCATACAATGCTATTAGCTAAAGAAAAAATAAAAGAAGTTACGGACGAATTTGGAACCACTTTTGGAAGACAGTACGGGAATGGATTGATTCAAGAGTATAGAATGAATGATGCTGATGTAGCAATAATAAATTATGGAGAATTAGCCATGCAAATGGAACAAGCAGTTGATGATTTAAGAGAAGAAGGATATAAAGTGGGTTGTGTTAAATTACGTTATTTTAGACCTTTTCCTGTAGAAGATGTTATAAATATTGCGAGGAAAGTCAAAGTTCTTGGGGTAGCGGATAGAGCTACAGCATTTGGTTCTCCTACTGGTGGACCTTTAAGTAGTGAAGTGAAATCGGCATTATATAATTCAGGTGTCTCTACACAAGTTTTGCCAATCATTATGGGTTTGGGAGGAAGAGAAGTAAGCTTAGAACAGCAAAAGAACCAGCTTAAAATGTTGATAAAGTTGAATGAAACTGGGGAACTCCCAAGGGAGATGATTGATGGAACTTTCTGGGATGGCTTATTGGAGGTAGAATAAAAATGGTTTCAATAAAAGAAGCTTTAGAGAACTATAAAGAGGAATTTTTTCTACCAGGGAACTCTACTTGTGCTGGTTGTGGACTTGAAATTGCTTTAAGATGGGCAATGAAAGCTCTTGGACCAAATACATCTTTAGTCACACCTGCAAGTTGTTTAAATGTAGTTGTAGGATTATGGCCTAAAGCAGCTCCAAACTTCCCATTTATTAATATGGCATTTGCAGCAGGCGCTGCTGCAGCAACGGGTGTTTCTGCAGCCTTTAAAGCAAAAGCTTATAGGTTTCCTGGTAAAGTGTGGGAAAAAATGACAACTTTAGTTTTTGCAGGTGATGGAGGAACAACTGATATAGGAATTCAAGGATTAAGTGGTGCTGCTGAGAGAAATTCAAATATCATATATTGTTGTTATGATAATGAAGCATATATGAACACGGGAATTCAGCGTTCATCAAGTACACCCCATGGTGCAATTACAACAACTACCACTTTGGGAAAGGAACAATACAAAAAAAATCTTCCGCAAATAATGGCAGCACATGAAATTCCCTATGTTGCTACTTGTTCTGTCAGTGAACCTTTAGATCTTTTCGAGAAATTTAAGAAAGCGAAATCTATTGAAGGATGTAAATATATCCATGTGTTAGCATCTTGTCCCCCAGGATGGGGAATACCCTCTGAAGATTCTATAGAAATTCCTCGTCTTGCAGTTAAGACAGGATCTTGGATTTTATATGAAATTGAAAATGGGGTTATGAGCTTATCAAAAAAGAGTAAACCATTATTAGATCCTTCAAAAAGAGCGCCATTAATAGATTATTTGTCCCGCCAAAAAAGATTTTCTAAAGTATCAGAGAAAGTTCTAATTGAACTTCAAGAGAGACTTGATCTTCAATGGGTAAAAATCGCCAATGAAATAAAATGCCAAGAAAATTCTACCTAAATTTTTTTATTATTATATTTCAGATTTTTTTACAAAATTATTATTAAAGAGAGTTCTAATGGGTTTTCTAATAAAGCTTAACAAAAAAACACTTAATGAAATTGATTTATACCTTGAGGTTGCTGTAGATAACATCATTGAGGGTAAATTGATCGCTTTTCCAACTGATTCTGTATATGGAATTGGAGGTGATCCTCTCAATAAAGATGTAATTGAAAGGATTTTTGAAATAAAATTTCGAGATCGAAAAAAAGGGTTATTATTATTAGTTTCTAATTATGAAGAGGCAATTAAAATAGCTCAATTCAATAAAATGGCAAAAATTTTAGTAAAACACTATTGGCCGGGACAATTGACATTGATATTAAAAAGGAGGGAATCATGTATTATTCCAGAAGAGGTCTCCGCATTTCAAAACACCCTTGGTATTAGAGTTCCAGAAAATAACATAATTATGAAAATACTGGAAAAGTTAAAAGCCAGAGGAAGTTTTGGAGGAATCATTGGAACCTCAGCGAATTATTCAGGAGAACCTCCTTCAATTAGTGGAGATGAGGTTGCCCATAAATTTTTAAGTCCAATTGATTTTATTATTGATGGGGGTAAATCAAAATCTAAAATATCTACCACTATTGTAGATTGTACTTCCCAAGAACCGAAATTTCTAAGAATAGGTGCAATTTCGGAAGAAGAGGTTCTCGATGTATTGAAAAAAACAGAATATTAATGATCTAAAGAACATGACGAATAATTTCAATTTTTTAGTATCAACTTCCCGTTTTAATGAGATTAATGCTAAGGCAGAATTATGGTTTACTTTTTTAATATGTGGAGATCGCTATCCAATTATTTCCAGTCTAGAATTTCAAGGTTTATTAACTGTATTTACAGCTCTTAGAAGAGAGGAGGTAATTTCTAAAATTAAAGAATTATTGAAAACAGATCCAAATTTTTTTCAATATATTTTAAAAATAGTTCCAATTGATTTTGTATGTGAAACTAATGTTGATGTCATAAAAGAAATTATCCTAAAGCATCATAAAGAATATCTTAAGGAAAATGCGTCCTTTCGGATAGATTTGAAAAGACGGAATAATGAAATTATTAATAGAACTCAGTTAATTAAGGTTATCGCAGAAATTTTTAACAATAAAGTGGATTTGGACAATCCTGATAAGATAATAAGGATAGAAATTTTAGGAAATTTTTGTGGAATATCATTTTTACAAGTAAATGATATCATTAAAGCTTCTAAAGAGAATTGTAAGATTTAATTAACCTTTATTTTCTCTAAACTTAACAGTGCCATTTTTTCACATAATAAGTCATTTATTACTTGGTATAAACTAATTAAATCTTCTTTAGAGGGTGTTTCCGATAGAAATTTCAAACTATATGTTTTTAAGACAACTGAAATTTGATTGTCCGATATTTGGAAATAATCTTTAACACGTTTAAATTTATCATAATTAATTTTATTCAAATCGAGAGGCAAATGTTTAGCATTTAATTTTTGAAGGATGACTTCATCTATTAGAGAGAGCTCCGTTGAAGAAGATATAATGCAATATGTGAGTTCTTTGTTAGATATGTGTATAGGTTTTAATCCAAAATCTTGTAAACATTGTTTTATTTGTCTTTTTGATGCTAAATAAAGGATAAATTCTAAATTTTTTTGATTAGATATGTTTATCCCATTATGAAACGCTTTAATTGTAAAATAAGCGGCGTTAAACACGTGTTCTGAGTTTAGAATGAACTCCTCATTAAAAAATTGTATCATAGATCCTTTCTTGTCTTTTTGAATATCCTCAATCAATTTAACGAGTCCCTCCAAACTCAAGGAACTTAATCCCAATTGGATTTTCGAGATACCAACACTATATTTCAAATCGAATTCACTAATTATAATTGCTCTTGTAATCATACTGGAATACTCCAATAAAGCCAGATCGGCATATTAATCCTTATGATAATTAGTATAGATATTAATGCTAATAAATACAACGTGAATAACCAATCTTTAGCTGTGTATTTAATCGTAAAATAATACGTACGCTTCTTTTCACTTCCAAAAGCTCTTGATTCCAACGCTTCTGCCACATTGAAAGCTCTCTTTATAGAGCTTATTATTAGAGGGACTAAGAGAGGAAATAGATTTTTCACTTGGTTAATTATACCTTTCTGCTGCATTTCATACCCCCTACTTTGTTGTGCATCCATAATATTTTGGGCTTCTATTGCAATAGTAGGAACAAATCTAAATGCTAATGAAAATGAGAAGGCAAATTCGTATGGAACTTTCATGGATATTAAAGATAAAGCTAAATCATTTGGATCGACAGTTAGAAAAAAAACAGAGAATGCGGATAGCATTATCGATATTCTAAGGGTCATTGCAATTGCAAAATTCAATGAAATAAATAAGGTATTTAACAGGATAATGATGATAAAGAGAAAGGACATGCCTTTTAAGCTTTTAAACCATGATTTGAATAATTTACCAAGAAGGATGAGAGGTATTAAACTAATAAACAATATCATTAAAGGTAATATCTCATTAAACATTAAAGCATTTAAAGTATAAATAATAGCAAATAAGAGTTTAGCGCGTGGATCAAGGTTGTGTATTAAAGTATTCTTCTTTAAAAATCTAAAAGCATTCAAAAATTGTAATGACAATTTTTCACCTCTTACTTTCCGTCTCAAAATAGTTAGAGAGGAATTTTACCATATCTGCTTGATTTATTACATTATCGGGTACTTCCAATCCTAGGGTTTTCAACCCTAATTTTAACCTAAAAACTTGAGGTAATATTAATGAGGAACGATGAACAAGAGTTTCATTAGTTAATAATCTGGTTGTAGGTCCATCTGCGAGAATTCTTCCGTTAGTCATTAAAACTACTCGTGGAACATGTTCAAATGCAAATTCTACATTATGAGTAACCATTATTATTGTTTTTTTCTTCCTACCCTCTTTTTCAAGCATATCTAGAAAAATTTTAATTTCATTAGCATCTTGACCGAGAGTTGGTTCATCAAAGACCAAAACATCCGGATCACGGCACATAATTGAAGCATTCGCTAATTTTTTTGATTCACCGCCAGACAAATTCATTGGTGAATGATCCGCATATTTTTCAAAACCATACTCCCTTAAAATAGTATTAGTTTTCTCTTCTACTTCTTCTTTACCTAAATCCAAACTCTTCAAGGAAAATTTAATTTCTTCTGCTACAGTATTTGAAAATAATTGGTGCATAGGATTTTGAAATATAATACCTACTTTTTTTGATAATGAACCTATTGTAGAATTAATGATATCAATTCCTTCAATCAAAACTCGACCAGATGTAGGTCGAAGTAATCCATTTAACATTCGAATTAAAGTTGTTTTTCCTGCCCCATTTTGCCCCATAATTGCAATTTTTTCACCTCTACTAATTTTAAGATTTATCTCCTTTAATGCTATCGTTCCATTGGGGTAGGAAAAATTAACATCTTGAAAGCGTATTAATGAATTAATATCATTTACCATTTTTAAGAGCGCACCTTTTTAATGCTTGATCAAGAGAAAAAGGGATTGATTTTTGGTATACATTTAATTGATTAAAGATCGAATAAATTATAGGTTTATTTATATTCAAATTATCGAAAACCTCACTCTCTAATACCTTTTCTGTTGAGTCATGAATAAGAACCCTTCCTTCTTTCATTAAAATAATCTCATCAATTAAAGATATAAGTAAATCTAATCTATGTTCACTAATTATAATGGTCACCTTTTTTTCTTCTTGTATTTTTTTTAATAAGCTAATAATTTTTTGAGCATATAGGGGATCCAAACTAGCAGTCGGTTCATCCAGAATGATGAGTTTTGGTTCTAATATTAAAATAGAAGCAATTGCAACTCTTTGCTGTTCTCCACCACTTAATTCAAATGGAGCTTTAGATAAAAGATTCTTAATTTCAGTTAATTCTACAACCTCTTGGATTTTATCTTTAATGATTTTAGGGGAAATTCCAATATTTTCCAATCCAAAGGCAAGTTCATGTTCTACATTCATTGTAATTAACTGATTCTCAGGATTTTGAAAAACAACTCCTACTTCAGAAGAGAGAGCTGCGATAGATGTTGATGTCGTTTCTCTACCTTGAACTTCAACACACCCTTTATAATACCCTGTATAAAATTGAGGAATTAACCCATTCATACACCGTATTAAGGAAGTCTTTCCTGAACCGGTTTCTCCAGCCAATAATATAAATTTATCATTTTCAATTGATAAATTAATATCATTTAAAGCATAGATCTCATTTCCTTTATACCGAAAATAAAAATTATGAAACTTAACTAAGCTCATCGTGTTAACGGGTCTACTTTTCTTTTATTTATAACGAAAGGTCGTTAATTAAAGTTTGTTTTATTTCTTGTATCAATTCATCAAGAATTTCATCAGTCTTATCTTTAATATATACGCTAGCAGCCCCATTATGCCCACCCCCGCTACCTTGATGTAATTCATTTAAAATTTTACCAAGATGCAATCTTGATTTCTGACATACAGCATTTTTTGCCCTCGTAGTTATTCTAATACCCGTTTTATCGATTGAATATACAATACTTACATCAAATCCAACGTTTAATAAAGTAGATGCAACAGAAGCTCTAAAATTACTCACTTGGGTTATACCAATTAACCAATCTTCTACACGAATTAATTTTACTCTTTGCAGCCCTTTAATTTCAGCAATTTTCTCTGAGATGTCTTTTTCAATTTCTATTAACTTCTTTACCTCTTGGAACTCAATTTTTGGTGTTAGTAAACTTGAAATAAGTTTTATTGAATCATTATCACTATATTTAAAAAAACCTGTATCAGTTAAAATGCCTGCTATAAGAAGAAAAATGTAAGGTGTTGACAATTTTAAAGATTTTTGGGCATAAAATTCATAAATTATTTCTGAAGTAGAATATCGTGTATCATCTATTAAATTAAATGCAGAGCTATTTGGATTTAAATTTAAATGATGATCAATAAAAATGAAGGGGATTTCCAGTTTTGTAATATTTTCTACTCCGTTTATAATTACTTGATTGTAATTATTTGAATCTAAAATTATTATTACATCAATTTGAGAAAGATCGTAATCTTTGTCTCCATATAGATCAATTTTGGGAAATTTCTGATTGAATTTTAAAATGAAACTCTTTGTTGATTTCTTGAATTTAGAATAGGTTAAGAATACATTCTTGTTTGGCCAAATTTGATTAAGAAAATACTTGAAAATATGTGTTGAGGCGAGTGCATCAATATCGACTAGATTATGAGTAGTGATTAAAGGCGTCTTGTCCTTTAAAAATTGAATTAGCTCGTCAATTTTAGAATTATACATATACTAAACAGTGTTAATTAATTTGTAGATCGTTTTGAAGAGATTTTTGCATAGTTTCCAAATTACTTTTGGTTCTATTGATATTTTGAGCAAGCGTTTTAGATCTCATTTCAAGTGTTATTTTTAGTGATTTTTTTTCATCAAGTAGCTTGTTTCTTTCACTTTTCACCATAATTCCACCAATATTTTTATATACAATGGTATTAGGGTCTGCTTTTTCTAACTCCTCAATTGCGAGGGAAGCTTCACTCATCGAGTTTTCGATCTGCAAATTTTGTTGAGTTAAAATTTCCAAATTCCGACTGAGATTGTTTAGATCTTGTATTTTTTTCTTAGTGGCCTCATCTAATTGGTCTAAATTTATAGTCATGTAAGATATCACTTATAGTTATTATGAATGAAAAAATGTAAATAATAATATGAAATTTACTACTTTAAAAAGTATTACATTATATCATAAATTTCTAAAATAATCCGACCCAAATTTATTATTTCATTAATTGAGGCTCTAAAAGCAGTGATATCAACACTATTAATCTTAAAGATCATTGAGGAATTTTTTTTATCCATTGTTATTTTTGAACGTGAGGATACTTTTGTGTTGAAATCTGGTAAAAACGATTGATAAGCTATATTGCATAAATCAGAATTAGAAAATTTTAAAACTACTTGTGATTCAATGGAAAAAATTTTTTGATTTTCCATTATTCCTCAATAGCTTCTATTTCTCGTTGCTTACGTTTTGAAATCCTATAGGATTCGGCTCCACGAGGGGTTTCTGTATAATAGGCGCCTCCTGTGAATTTTGCTCCACACTTTCGACAATGCCAAATTCCTGTTGAAATTCTATTAATAGATCCAATAGTTTCGCATTTAGGACAAGAAATTTTGCCGCTTTTTTCTTTTTCCATCACCAAGCGCCATTTTTTCCTAACATTTGCACCGTAGCGAGGTCCAAAACGACCGTCTATAGTTACTTTCTTTTTTGGCATATAATCACATTAGTTTTTAATTAAAAATATTACAAATTCAATATTAATACTTCAAATATTTATTGATAAATTAATTTTTCTATTTCTTTAACCAATATTCATTTGGACAATTCCTAACCATCTTGAAGTCAATATATAAAGAGTTTTAAGGAAGGGGAGATTAAAACTGTTTATTGGGATAATAGAATGAGTTTTCCTAAACTACAAAATGTTGATTGTAAAAAATGTATACGATAAGCTTATCATCGAAAGATAAAGTATCAGCAAATATAGTTGGAACAAAAGCAGCTAATCTTATTTTTTTAAATCAAAAGGATTTTCCAATTCCAGATGGTTTTGTTTTGACTATAAAAGCTTATAAAGATTTTATTGAATTTAATAACCTAACTGAATTGATTGATCAAAATTTGAATTCATTTGATGGAAAAAATTCCCAATCAATAAAAAATCTATCAAGCAAGATTATTGCTGCAATTGAGAATGGTAAATTACAAGATCGCTTAGTAGAACAAATTAAAACAAATTTAGATCTCTTTAATAATGAGCCTCTTGCTATCCGTTCATCTGGAACATTAGAAGATCTACCGAATACTTCTTTCGCGGGTCAATATGATACATATCTTAACATTAAAGGAATGGAACAAATTTTTTTTCATATTAAAAAATGTTTTGCTTCACTTTGGAGTGAACGTGCTCTCAATTATCGATTTAATAATAATTTAACTCATGAAGAACCAGAGATCGCTGTAATTATTCAAAAAATGGTTCAAGCAAATAGTTCTGGGATTTTATTTACAGCTAATCCTCTAACGTCAGAAAAATCTGAATTAGTTATTGAATCAAATTTTGGGTTAGGAGAATCTATTGTTTCTGGACGAGTTAGTCCAGATCAATTCCTAATTAAGAGATTAGGTAAAATAAAAGGTTTTAAAATTCTAAACAAAAAAATTGGCTTCAAAAATCTTGTGGCTAATCCAAAATCCAATGAAATAGGTGTAGAATTTAATGAAGTATCTGATTTTGAAAGGAATAGAGTTTCTCTTTCAGACCAAACAATAATTAAATTAGTAAGAATAGGAATTGATTTAGAAGAAGCGTTTGGAGGGAATCCTCAAGATATAGAATGGGTTATAGACAATCATTCAAGAATAAATATTGTGCAATCTAGACCAATTACTTCTTTGAGGCATAAAATTGATACTGAAGAAATTTTATGGAGTAGAGGTTATTCGGATGATTATTGGAATGATAATACTTCTCCTTTATTTTTTGATCTATTAGGAAATCATCTTACGAACATAGTAAACGTAGAATTAAATAGCATTATGGGTTATCGAAAGATGGATTTTCGACTGCTCAAATTATTCAAGAGTCATGTGTACTTTAATTTGAACGTATTGAAAAGCAAAGTAGAATATGAAATCCCTACTTTTATGCGATTTGAAGATGTTTTGAATTATTTTCCCGATGGGTCTGGTCCATTTGGAAAGGAAACCATTAAGAAGCTTCCCTTCCATCTTAAAAGTTATTTAATTGCTCAATTAAGAGTAAAATTTCATGATCCTGATGGAGCAATGTCACGAACTGCAGAAGTATATGAAAATTGGACAAATGAAGTATTTGATCCTTATTTAAAATTATTTGATATTAAAATGGAAAATATCATAAAAACAAGTGATGAACTTAATCTGCTGCATTTAATAGACGAATTGGATGAAATAATGATTGCACATTTTAGATTAGTTAGGTATGGTATACCAGTACATAATATCGGCATGAATTTATTGACTCAATATCTCCTTAATCGATTCTTAGGTAAAGAAGAGTGCCAAAAGACCTTCCCAATCTTAATTTCTGGCCTCGAACATAAATTAACTTTAACAAATGAAAGCATATATAAAATGGCATCTATTATTCAAGAATCTGAATATCTCAGAAATATTTTTTTAAATAATGATTCACGAAACATCTATAGCATTTTAAAATCTGATTCTAGTAAAATCACTCAAGATTTTTTGAAGACATTGAACATTTTTCTTGAGGAATATGGTGATAGAGGTTATACTAGAGAGATTTATTACCCTCGATGGAGAGAATCTCCTTATTTGGTGTTGGATATTTGTAAATCTTTGGTTAGAGATAATTTTAGCTTCTCTGATAAATCGGAATTAAATGATGAAAAACAGAGAATGATAATTCAAAGTCTGGTTGAGACTAAAGTTAAAAATCAAAAATTTGGTCTTATTAAATGGAAATTATTCTCTACAATTTTGAAGAATAGTCGCAAGTATATCATATTTAGAGAAAATCAACGATTTAACCTTGATAAGTGGATTACCCGAAATAGGAGTGTTTTTTTGGAGATCGCTAAAATATTAGTTGATAAAGAAATACTAAATGAAGAAAAGGAAATATTTTTCTTTCATAGACTCGAATTAGAGATTCTTATAAATAATAAATACAATTTTTCCGAAATTAATAATCTAAAGAAAATGATCAAAATGAGATTGGAAGAATTCAAGAGGTATGAAAATCTAATTCCTCCTAAATTCCTTTTAGGTTCAAGAGAATATGATGATGTATTCCCATTCAGTGGAGATAGTGAGATATTAAGGGGGATACCAGCAAGTCATGGAATAATAACTGCTCCTGTACGCATATTGAATGATGTCAATGAAATCTTAAGTGTTCATTCAGGGGAAATACTCGTAGTTCCAAGAACAGATCCAGGCTGGACACCTATCTTTTCAAAGATTGGAGGATTAATTACTGAAACTGGAGGAATTCTCTCACACGGTGCTGTCGTGTCAAGAGAATATGGTATTCCTGCAGTGACTAATATCACAAATGCCAGAAAGCTAATTAAAAATGGACAAGTAATTACATTGAATGGATATAATGGAGAAGTAATATTAAATTGAAAATTGAGAGATTTTGATGGAAAAAATCATACATAAAGGTAAATTAACTGATCATCCTGAATGGAATGAAAGTTATTATTTTGTTTTTTTCGATAAAACCAATAATATAGGAGGAATGTCTAGAATTGGTTTTAAGCCAAATAAGAGTGAGGGAATGACTTTTTTTTTTCTGTTCTTAGCTGATGGATCTGCAGCAGGATATCATAAAGAGATTAAACTAAAAAATTTTTCTGAAAATTTACACGTAGGGGGGATGTCCCATAATTGGCAAGATGATGAGTCTTGGAAATACCTCTTTAAAGGAACAATGATATTTGTTGCTGATCCTTTAAATTTACCTAAAGTCCGAGCGAATCCCAAATTAATTCTCAAATCAAATAAAGTATTGATGGACCTAACTTTTAACCCTCTAAATGAAATTTACGAATATAGTGAATACATGACACCGGAATCTTTAGAAATTGGGAAGAAATCGGGAGACAAGCATTGGGAACAAATAGGAAGAGTAAAAGGTAAAATTAGTATTGGAAAAGAGGATTACATTGTAAATTCAGTAATAGGTCAGAGGGATCATACTTATGGAGTGCGTGATTGGACAGGAGTGGGGGATTGGTTATATTATGTTGTATGGTTTAATGAAAACTTAACGATTAATCCAGCTGCAATTGTTACTGATGATGAAAGATTATCTATTGGTGGATTTTTATTCAAGGATGGTAAAAATATTCCATTACGTTCTATTAACATCATAAAACAAGAATATGATGAACAAGGCGTTTATCCCATTAGTTCTGAACTACATATAATTGATAATCTGGGAGAAGAGCATAACTTAAAAGCCCAGGTCGGACCTATAATTCCAGTACCATTTAAAGATGAAGAGGGAAATAAATCAATATTAGTCCAAGCATTTGGAAAATTTGAATTAGATGGAATTAAAGGAGGATACGGAACTTTTGAGACTTTAAGGAAAGTTAGAAATTAAAAAAAAGATCAAAAAACAGAAAAAAAAATTATTCATAATTTACTTTGTATTGCCAAAAGTTCAAATCTTTCCGCAATTTTTTACCTATTTCCATCGACTTTTTGATTAACATTTTTATTTCATCAAAGGAAAATGTTGCTTCACCACTTTTTTGAATAGAAGTGATTTTATCTTCTGTTACAGATATTGAGATTTTTCCGTCGCAGATTAATTCTTCGGGTAAACTAGGATCCAGAAAGATCATATTATCAATCTTACCGTAAGTTAAAACTAAAGGAAGTTCCTTTACAATATATTCTCCATCTAAATATTTCCCAGTCCACACGAGTTTTCCCTCTTCCATTTTACCTTCTGGAATATGGCTCGATATCAATGAGGTTAACGCACTTATTCCTCCTGCATCAATTAAATTTCCCGCATAATTCAACACATACATATCAACAAAGAGAATGTAAACTGCTTTATTAGGTTCTATGCATAATTTCTTAGTTTGAACACAATCAGCATGTCTGATTCCTCGGTCGACTACGCGTGCTAATTCAATAGATTGTTCATCAGGCGGACCTCTTTCAAAGAGTGGGGATGCTATAGGCAACAACTCCGCCATAACTGTACATACACCCTCATTAGGCATATCTGGAAAGGGTTCCCCGACTTCATATTTTAATCCAGTGACTATTCTTGTTTTACCTAAAGACACATCAGCAGATCCCTCAGCTGAAGCAATGACATCGTGCTTAATAGAAATTTTTCGGTAATCCCATAGACCTCGATCATCAAACCGTTCTTCTTTTCTAAGATTTTGAATTATGTAATTCTTTTCTATTGCAGAAATGACGCGCTTTATATTCATCATTTTAACTATTACCTCCACTAACTTCTTCTTGAATGTCAATGTATTTCTTTTTCAAGGCGGCTAATTGTATTTCGTATATATCTGATAAGGCAGATTTTGCTAATGACAGAAATTCTTCCATTTCTTCAAGATTCATATCTCCATCAAACTGTAATAAAGATAATTCTTCATTAAACCATGTTATAGCACATGGCAAATCCGCTTGTCCTGCTTTATCTTCGATACCTGATAGATCCACGACTAATTCGTTATCAATCTTTCCAACAGCTACTGCTGTCACCAAACTTTTCATCGGAATTCCTGCATCTGCTAAAGCTAGAGCTGCTACTGTAGTTGCTGCACATCTTGTTCCACCGTCAGCATCCATAACTTCAATAAAAACTTCGAAAGATGTGCCGGGATATAATTCTAGAAATAAAAGTGGTTTCAAGCAATCAGTTATCACCATAGAAATCTCTTTTTCTCTACGACCTGGAGCAGGTCGCTTTCTCTCGAATACGGAGTATGTTGTCATTCTATAAAAGACGCGTAAAATTCCACTATCAGGTTTGGCTAAATGATGCGGGTGTACTTCTCGTGGACCATATACAGCTGCATAAATCTTATTATTTCCCCATTCCAAATAAGCAGAACCATCTGCATTCTCTATAACGCCTACTTCCATTTTAATCGGTCTTAATTCAGTCTTATCTCGCCCATCTAACCTTTTTCCATCATCACGAAATAACTTTTCAGGATATTCATCATTAATTACTAACGGCATTTATTTCAAACCTCTCTTTTTTTTTTCATTTTCAATATAATCTACCATTCTATCTGTTAATCCAACTGTATGGGCTTCTCGTTCGATTTTTCTTATTGCATCAATTAATAATCGCTCGTGAGCAATATCTTCACCTTTTAACCAGATACGCCCATTTTGTGTTACGAAAATTGTGCTTTTAGTTAAATTTTTTAAATTTTTAATCATAGATCCGTCTCTTCCTATAACACGAGGAATTTTTGGGGGATCAATTGATATAACAATCCCATTATTCTTTTTTCCTAAATACTTACCAACGGTAGTTAATTCAGGGGCATTTAATCTATCTGCAGAGACTATCTTGGCAATCAATATGTCCCCAATATCATACATTTCAGCATTTGAATTATCACGATCTGGAGGACCTCCTCTCATTCCTCTGGATATTCTCCCCCGTTTCATTGTATTTTTAGGTTTAAGAATAGCATCATCTTTAGCGTTAATATCACACCTATATTTTACAGGATTTTTATCAATTACCAATGCTAATACTTTATCTCCGGGACGTGGAGTATAGAATCCTCTTAGAGGGATAACGTTGATGTAATTCTTTTTTGTTTGTTTTAATCCAATATTAAGTGATATTATTTTAGAGCGATCCTGACTAAGTATTGTTCCTCTTCCGGGTAAGTAAGTTTTTGTATCTGTAGTAAGGATTTCACCTGGTACAACTAAATTACGAGTGGTTTCCTCATCCTCAAATTCATCAGGATCAGAATCTTCTTCAGTATTTACCGCCTCTTCTTCTTGATTATCATCTTTAAGTCTTTGTTCTTCATCTTTAAAACTCATTTGTATAATTTCACACTCTTTACGTTTTTTCTTTTGTCTAAATGAAAAAATATAGCGCTAAAAAAATTAGTTAAACTACGAAAGTTTAGGATTTTAAGAGTTTTGTTTGAACTCTTCCATGTGTGAGCTTATTCAGTTTATCAATCAATTCCATTTGAAGACCTGCAGGAATGTTAATTACAGATACCCATGATCCGTCAGCTTGCCATTCTTCTTTTTTAATTTGAGCCATTTGAGCAACAACATTATATCCTTTTGCGGTAAATGATGATGGAATTTTAAGTGCAATCTCTACTTGTTCCATTCGAATTGGGATAATAGATTGTAGACTTTTTACAACATCTTCAACTTGTTCCTCAGCATTTTTCATCAAAGAGATTTTAACTTTTGCTTCTTCTATAGCTTTTTCAATTCTCTGATATGGATGGGGTTTTTTATTCTGTGGATTTATCGCATTCTTGCTTATAATCGTAATTATTTGCTTTAGTTTTTTCTCTCTTTCTTCTTCTCTCTGTGTCTTAGTCCAATGAATCTCTCCATCTAATAAAATATGAGCAGCAATCGTCCTGCCCTCAGTAGAGTTAAAAACTGCCTCCATATCACCATCAGTAGCTTTTTTTCCTCTTTTAAGATCTTCAAAAACCGAAAAACTTTCAAAAATGAGATCTACGGAAATTCTAGGGTCGTTTAATATATCTTGAACGGAAAGACGAGATTTATCACTTCCACTTTTTAGGTTATTGCTTATTTCATCTCGTATGATTTTTTTTGCATCCCATGCTTTTTCTTGGTCTAATAACATTTCAAAAGTCCTTCCTTCTTTTTCGATGCGTCCAATGATATATCCACCTAAATCAATTCTTGCTCTATCAATCATACGCTTTATCAAATATTGCTCTTTAATTATAAATTTTTATCTCGTCTATTCTTTGTCTATGTTATTGATTATAATTATAAAGGGTTACCTTGAGGATGTTTCTATATTATAGCATACCTAATAATTCTTCTTTTTCTTCAACGCTCAATAATTTAAACTTCACATCATCTTTCAAAATATAAGTTACATCACATGTGCGTGATGTTAAATTTTCACCCATTAATTCTTTTAAAGTTCGTAATGGTAATAATTTTAATTCTTCATCACTCATATCTTCTTTATAATTCTCTTCAAGGTATGCTCTTGCTTCATTTGCACCTGCCCCTATCGCAAAAGCTTTATATCCCCACATTGCTCCACTTGGATCTGTTAAGTATAAGGAAGTGCTTCCATCTGAATCAATTCCAGCAACCAGAAGACTTACTCCAAAAGGTCTAACCCCAGCATTCTGGGTAAACATTTGAAGATATTCACATATGTTCAAGGTTGAATCTTTTACTGAAATTTTTTCATCATAATTTAATAAATTAACTTGTGCTTGAACTCTTGCACGGTCAACCAACACGCGGGCATCTGCCGTGAGTCCAGCAATAGCTACACCAATATGGTCATCAATCTTAAAAATTTTCTCTGAACCGCGAACCTCTTGAAGTTCTAAACTTTTCTTTTCTACTGCAAATACAACAGAATGCTTGTTGGTACAAACTATAGCAGTAGTACCGCGTCTAACGGCTTCAATAGCATATTCTACCTGAAATAATCTTCCTTCAGGCGAAAATTGCGTTATAGCCATATCATATCCACGACCTTGTTGACTGAACATTTCTCATGCACCTTCTTTATATTACAACAGATGTTAGCTCAAATATTATGGAATTGTATAAACCGCAAAACTCTAATCAGAACCTAAACACTTCTGAATACAGATTTTTATTTGCGTTAATTTTTTCTTGTATTTTAATTCTGTTAAAAAGAAGTAATAAATCAAATAATTTATATTTTGTTTTTATAATACATACATTTTGATTCAATTCTCCAATACATTGCTTTTTGTACAAAAAATTGTGACAATTATTAATTTGAAAAAATAAAGGAATGAAGGAGGTCCTTAAAAAAGAATCTTGTTCATAATAATTCTCTTTCTTATTATTTCATAATGACATTAATACATTAACTCAGCTTTTTGAAAATCCACCATGATGAAATTCAATTTCATAATTAAGTTGTTTACTTTCACAGAATTCTTTAATTTCTAATTCAACAAAGTCCCAATAACTCTGATCTTGTCGAATTTTTTTATATTTAGGGAGTAATGTTGGATAATACTTATCAATTATCTGATAAATTCTTGGAACATTATGGGGTCTAAAGTTTAAATTTTCAAAAATAAAATTCTTAGTATAATTCTCAGCTTTTTCTAATATAGCTTTAAAATCAGTAATTTCTGGAAAAAAGGGGGACACAAATACATAAGTCTCTATATTTTCTCTAGAAATTTGCTCTATTGCACTTAATCTTTCTGAAGGTTTAGACGCAGCGGGTTCGATAATTCTGGCAAAATTATCGCTTGATGTGTTTATCGAAATTCCAACTTTTATGTTTTCAAATTTTTTGAATAACTCTATATCTCTGGTTACTAATTTTGATTTTGTAAGGATTTGAATATTAGCACTAGTTCCAACAAGACTTTCTAAAATCTTTTTGGTATTTTGATATTTCTTTTCTAATGGTAAATATGGATCTGTCACAGAACTTAACAGAATTGATTTACCATCATATCTTGAAGGTTTAATCTTTCCAAAGTCATAATTTTTAACATCTAAGAAAGCGCCCCATTTCTCTCCTTTATGACCAGTAAACCTAATCATGAATTCCGCATAGCAGTAAATACAACCATGTTGGCACCCTGTATATGGATTTATCACATAATCTATTGAAGGGATATTACTTTTAGTTATAATACTTTTAGCTTCCCGGATTTCAACTTTCATTTTTTCTACATTAAAATAAATAGATAGTGTTTTCGAATTAGTTTTATTTTATCTTAAGAAAGAAAATGGTAATTAACTCCATGCCACTTTATTTATAAAAATTGACCATTCTAGTAGGATCAATCCTTCATCCCTTGTATGCGCAACAAGATAATCTCCTTCTTTAGTTATGGATCCTACTATATTTCCCTTTCCACCTGTTATATTTTTTGCAGCTAATTGAATTTCATCATTTTTAAGAATCGCAAAACGCAGATCGTGAAAAATAATAGCAGGTTCTTTTTCTTTCCACGCTTTTAAAAGTGTCTTTGCTTCATCGCTTGTTAAAGTAAAATCTTCCGATTTATAGATCACTTCTCCTTCAGAATTTAATAGAAATATCTCATCCATTCCTTCATATTCTTTTAGCTTTTCTACGATATTAAAAAACCTATGTTCTTCCATGGGTAATCTTTCTCATTAATATTTTTTTCTATCCATTACAATAAAAGAAAAGTAATTTAAATTTACTGGAATAGAATGTACAAGAGAAAAATGAGCTTAGGAGAAAGTATTTTATTTCGTTTAGATTATTAATTATATCATACTAATTTTTTCCTCTGGTGATTTTAATCGTAAAGCAGATTGTTTTATTCGATAGACTTTATAATAGTAGAAATGATCAAAATTCAAAAGATTTGGTTTCAAGGTATCAAAAATACATCCTTGAATTAACTCAAGGGTTTCCTAACACAAAAATAATTTTCAATAAAGTAAGAAAGTTTGACCAACGAGTGGAAATCACGATATCAGGTCCTGAGGAAGTGTTTATCGTTAACATGTTAAAGAAAGAAATTGGTACGATCCAGGAATTCAAGAATTTAGAAAATGGAATGCGTTTGAAAGGAAATTTAGTAGATGTCGGAAAAGTAGGATTTGGGTTATTTGTAGATTGTGGGATCTTAAATCCTAAAACGGATGTTTTAATTTCTTTACATACGCTTAGGGATCAATTATGTAATTTTAAAGAAAAATCTTTACCTGAAATTATTAAAGCATATGATTTCATAAATGAATTTCCTGTTCACGTAAAAATTAATAAAATAGATCTTGAAAAGCAAAATGCTCAAGGTGAGTTAGATATTCCAACTTTAAATTTCTTTAAAAAAGTTCTTGATGAAGATCTCGAGGCTGTTTATGTTAGCGGAGAAACAAAAGGTCAATTAAAAAAAGCTTTGATAAAAACGGGACATCTAAGAGATATCGTTTCCATTTATAGGCACAATTTTATAGATAACGTAGTTCTTCTCTCAGATAATACTGAAGCTCCTGGGATAATCGCTGATATAGGAAAATATTTACGGAATTGTAAACTAAATGCGATTAGACCTTCTAGAATTAGAGAATTATGCCATTAGGAATAAAAATAATGGGCCAGGAGAGGTTCGAACTCCCGATATCCACGGTGTAAGCGTGGCGTCCTAATCAATTATAAGAAGATCTCACGATTTATAGCCACTAGACCACTGGCCCGATGTTTTTATCATATAAACGCAATCGGTGGGGATCGAACCCACGAGTCCGTCGGACACCGGTTTAGCAGACCAGCGCCATACCACTAGGCGACGATTGCTTTTTATATAATTATATAACGTTTTAAATTTTTAATACTTTTTTATTGTGAATTGTAGACCAATTTATGTAAAAAAAAATAAAAAAAGAATTTATTTTAGGTTTCTTTTGAGTATGATTTTTGTGCTAATAATATTTTTTAATTTCGTCTCTACATACCACCAAAATACTCCAATCGGAATACAAATGACCCAATTTATTATGAGATATAAAAACGCAACTATATCTTGATCAGGGTTAATTCCAATGATACTTGCTCTATAATGATCTCCATACAATGCTACTACAATAGCAAAATACAATATTTGTGTTAATAAGATGTGATAAGTTGATCTGCTTATCATTTTTATCCCCTTTGAAAACCAATTCTTAGATTCGTGAGGTAACAGCTTCAATGCGATTAAAACCAAGAAAGCTGAATAAGGAAAGACTAAGAAATTATAATCACCAGATATAAAAGAAACTCCATTTTCATTCCTAAACCTAAAATCAAAAAATTGGTATGCTATGAGATAGGCTAGACTCAAGGGAAATAGCACCCACATAAACCAGTTATGAACATTAAAAATATTATGGTTCTGGGAAAACCACATTCCTAAACCAATTGCTGAAAGATAAAAAAATATACTACAAGCTATGATAAGATAATTATAATAATCATCCCACGTAATAAATGTTGGAGGTGGGTTAGGATTTTTCAATGCATAATAGACAAATAATTGCAGGCTAAATTCAATTAAAAAACATATAATTAAAGAAATAGTTGCCCTGAATGTCGATCCTGAGAATCCTTTATAAATTAAAGGCATAATGATAATACTTCCAAAAATCACTGGTATGAACCAATTACCCGGTCCCCAAAAGGGCAATATTCCTATGAACAAGTGACGATCATCCCAACTTGTACCCCACTGTCCAGTTGCTATATTATGAAGACTTGGTCCATAAAATAATCCTCCAATTATGGAAGAAATAAGATATAGGAGAAGAAATGGTAAGACATAGCGTATAATTTTGTGCCGAAAGTATTTCCAGGAATAAAGCTGCTTTAAAGACTGGTTTTTTTTCTTTTGAAATGAAAGACCCATGTTAAACCCCATTATGACCAAAAACACGGGAATGGAGATCCTTTCCCAGAGAGCCACTCCTAAGTGATTTTTTATATCCCACGGAATGGTATGATCAAAAATCACAAGAAAAATCATTATTGTTTTCAGAACATCAACTTGGAAAAAAGAGGTAATTTTATTTTCTTGTTTCGAATTTACATTCAATATTTCTGTAGATTGTTCCATTGTTATTACTTTTCATAAATAAAATAATTATTTTTACAGTAATTATCGTAAACTTATAAATAACTACTAAAACGTCTCCCAATTAAGTGGTAAAGAAAAATAAGAAATAGGGAAAATATCATTCATAATCATTTGGAGTTAATTGAAACACGTCGAAATTGATTATAATTTTTTGATAGATTTTAAAGAGTAAAATTGATTCACAAATTATTCGGATATGATCTCAAATGTCATGCGCTCAATTATGGGTTTTTTTGTATACCGCTTATCATAATACCAGCCAATTAGATTTCCTTTTAAATTCTGATCTGGGATTTCAGGTATTACCACAATCATCACTCCATTAGAAAGGTATTTAAGTATTCTTTTATCGATTTGGTGGAGTTTTTCGTTACCAGAGGGATGTGTATGAGCTTGCCAAACAATATCAACACCTAATTCTTGCTTAAATTTACGCATGTTATAGATTTTAGATTTTTTGTATCGCATCCAACTTCTAGGCTTCATATGAGTTCTAGATTTTTTCAAGTCAGGGTTCGGAATGAATTTAGTCACAATACCAAAATTCTCCTTGCGATCTGCAAATATCCAATAATGTTCGACATTAGGATATGCTTCTGTGGCTTTTTTTGTTATTTCATCAAATATTTTTTGAGGAATTAAATATCTAAAGTCTTTAGCGGCACTCATGTAGTATTCTAATATACAACAAAATTTATATTTTACGAAAAATTTGGTTCTACTCATGAAATTCGTAAATCTCTCTCAGTCTTGTGCCTTATTGATATAAATGGTGCAAGTAATGCACATTCGGTCAGAGAAATTACATCTTAATTTTTTTCGAGGAAAAAATGAAGATAAAATAAAAAAAAATTTATTTAATTGAATATAATCTAATTTAACTTAATTATTCATGATTAAGTATCAACACCATTTATTATCTCAAACACGCAGACGTAGCCTAGTTGGTAAGACGCCGGTCTTGAGTGTTTTCATATTCGAGTAAACCGGTGCGCGTGAGCGCTCGGGGGTTCGAATCCCTCCGTCTGCGTTTTGATTAATGGTGTAGTAAAAAAATATATAAAATCAGGGCTATTGGCGCAGCTAGGTAGCGCATCCGGCTCTTAACCGGGGGGTCGGGGGTTCGATAGATTCGTCCGAATAGGATGATTGCGAAATTCCCTCATAGCCCGCCATTCTCTTATATAAATCCCAGTGATATTTTCAATTATTCATCCTTTTTGAGGTAATCGAAAAGAATCTCGAAGTCAGAGAAATCAAAGGGTTTTAGGATGTACCCATCAGCTTTAGTTTCTTCCATGTGTTTTTTTACTTCATAACCAGGGATGGCGGTCAATAAAAAAATCTTTATATCTTTTAGCTTGTTATTGGATTTTATTATCTTACAAATTTCATACCCACTGTAATCGGGAAGAATTATATCCAATAAGATAACTTTGGGAATATTGTTATTCAATTCTTCCAACCCTTTAGTACCGCTAACAACACCTTGGCAATTAAATCCCTTGCTCTCGAAATAACTCGTGAGGAGTCGAATAGTTGCTTGATCATCTTCAATCAACAAAATATCATATTGAGTTTTTTCGGTTTTGATATTATCAAGGATATTTACGATTTTATTCTCTAAGAGTTGAGATTGTTCAAATATGTTTTGAATGGTGTTAAAAACATCTTCATTTAAATCATCCTTATAATTTTCAATCAATAATTGTGAAAAGCCTTTAATAGAAGTTAACGGTTCTTTGAGTGCATGTGATATGTTAGAAATTGCTTGACTCTCCGTTTTAAGAACATCTCCATTGAATCTTCTTAATTTTTTATTTATAAAGAAATCTACGCTCTCTCTTATTAATTTTGAGATAGTGTAGTTGTTTTCTTTTATAAAATCTTGCCAATCATTTTTCATCTCTTCTGATACATAAAGAGAAATTCGCTCTTTATCTCGATCATATATTTTTTCTCCTTTAAGCCATTTCTTAAAGCCTTCAGTTATTGAATCTCTCCAAATTGCATATTTATCAAAAGATTTTTGATACTTTCTCATTAAATCTTTCGCTTTATCGCTATTCAAATCTAATTTTTCAATCTCATCATCGCTCAAATGAGGAGAATCGTAAAATTCCTCTTTAGCATCTTTCTCTCCTTTTTTAATAGCCTAATCACCTAATAATGTTTAAAAGTAATTGTGTTATTGTGCAAAAAATTAGATCTTGTTATAACAACAAATTTGTGCTTTTTATATAAAATTTTTTACAAAAATTTTAAGTTAGGCTTCACCATTTAAAATATCAAAAATGACTTCAAAATCAGAAAAATTGAAAGGTTTGAGAACATAACCATCTGCTTTTGTTTCATTCAGGTGTTTTCTGACTTCAGATCCAGAAATAGCTGTTAAGAAATATACGGGAATTTGATTCCATTCGTTATCAGACTTGATTGTTTTACATATATCATATCCACTAAGATCAGGCAAAATAATGTCTAATAAGATTACCTTTGGAGAAGTTCTTCCTAATTCTTCTAATCCTTTTGAACCGCTAATAACTCCCTTGCATACATAACCCCTACTTTCAATGATTTTAGTTATTAATCGAATTGTTGGTAGATCATCTTCAATTAAAAGAACATCAATATGATTAGCTTGGACTTTTATATTATCCAAAAAGTCTTTAATTTTGTTTTCGAGGATATTACTTTGATCAAAAATATTCTTGATAGTATCTTTCACGATATCAGTGAGTTTATCTTCATATTCCTTGCTTTCAAGAAGGAGTTGAGAATATCCTTTTATTGATGTTAAAGGTTCTTTCAATGCATGAGATATGTTTGCAATTGTATTAGTATCAATTCTTGAAATATCATCACTATTTCTAAGTGAATCTTCGATGAATGTTTTAACACTTTCTCGAATGAGTTTTGAAAATGAACTATAATCATCTTTATTTTGATTGAGAAAATCTTGCCATTCTAATTTCGTTTCTTCAGACACGTATAGCGAGATTCTTTCTTTGTCGCGCATGTAGATCTTTTCTCCTTTTAGCCATCTTTTAAAACCCTCCGTTATCGTATTTCTCCAAATTGCATATCTATCAGTCTCATCTTCATACATACGCATATAAAATTTTAGCATTTCACTTTCCAAGTCAAGATTTTCTATTTGTTCTTCTGTGAAATGAGGACGATTGTCATCATTTGAATCCTCATCTTTTGATTCTGAAGATTTATCAGAAACCTTTTGCTCTTTTTCATCCCCTTTTTCGGGCTCATTTGCTTCTTCTTTGGAATTTGGAGCCTTTTTTATAATTTAAATTTCACCTGATAAGAGAGTCATTCGAACAAAGGTTTTTTACCACATTTTTTTTTTTTGTTCAAAAAGATGATAAGAGATAAATTATTTAAATTTATTTTTATCTCTTCTCCTACGTTAGAGTTGTAATAATTAATTTTTCGTTTCCCTATAATGATAATTTATTTTTTTTAATACAAATCGACTAGTCTCTTTTAAGTCAAGTTTTTTTATTTTCTAGTATCTTTTTTTCTTCTTAACCCACAATTAAAATAGAATTTTTTTTCGTGTGGAATAGAAGGCCCTATGGTCCTATGAAAATTATCACTAACATAATATATCATTTTTTTAGTATGGATGGCACACTAAAAATTATATTTTTTATAAAAACATATGTGATTATATTTATTTTGTTATAAAAATAAAAATTATCAAAAAAGTAAATAAATATAGATAACTGCCTATCAATGGGATATAGATCGCCACAATTTTCAAATTCAAATCACAAGATTTAAATACAAAAGCATAATATTTGTATCATAACAAAAAAATTGTTGTGTGTAAACATTTAATTTTTGTTATCCCAATTTAACACGGGACAAACAAGAATTTTAAATATATTATTGTAAAAGAATTATAAAAGGGTAAAAAAAATGGTTGTCGAGATTGATATCGTAACAAACATATGTCCAGAATGTAGTGGAAGCACAACTGCAAGTGAAGAGCGAGGAGAGACTGTATGCATGCAATGTGGGCTTGTTATTTTTGAAAGGGGTCTTGATATTAATCATAGTGGGATCAGAGCTTATTCTAAATCAGAAAAAGACAAAAAAGAACGTACAGGTTCTCCAATGTCCATCTTAATGCCTGATATTGGATTAAGTACTGTAATTGATCGTTCTAAAATTAAAAGTCCTGATCTTCGTCGAGCTGCAAAATGGAATACTCACTTATCATGGGAAAAACGAAATATGTTGATGGCAATAACTGAGCTAAAAAGAATTGGAGGAAATCTCAATTTTCCTGATCGTGTCAAGAAATCTGCAGTACGTTTATACAAAGAAGTATTTAAACGCCAATTACTCCGTGGTCGTTCAATTAATGGGATGATTGCTGCTTGCGCTTATTATGCTTGTAAAGATGAGAAAGTTCCTATTACGCTTCAAGAAATATTAGAAGAAGCATCGATAAATGATAATATTGTTAAAAAATGTTATAAAATCTTAGTAAGAGAACTTAATTTAAAAATATCACATATTAACCCCGTTTCACTAATTCCTCGTTATTGTGCGGATTTAAGTCTTGGAATTGAGGTTGAGAAAGAAGCCATGCGAGTGCTTCAGAACTTTATTAGAAAAACATCGATTTCGGGCAAGGATCCAAAAGGTCTATGTGCTGGTTCGATATATTTAATTTCCAAGCTAAGAAATGTGAAAGTTAGTCAGAAAGACATTTCACGAATAATTGGAGTGACAGAAGTTACCCTAAGATCAAGATATAAGGAGCTTTTGACTTCAGTCGAATTTTCTTTTTAAACTCTCTCTTTTAATTTTTCTTATTTAATTTTAAATTTTATTAAAGCTATATTTTTAAATTTATATTTTCTAAGATTAAAAAAATCTTAGGGGATTTTTTTGATATTTTTACGGTCTAAATTCAGGAATTTTAGATTTTTTAATGATAGCTTTAGACTTTGCCAGAATTGATTTATTATTATGATTCAAAGACATCGAGAAAATCAGAAAATTAAATTTTTAGTTTTGATGACCTGTTCTTCTTGCTGCTATCTGCCCAATCTTTCTACCGGGAGGAGCATTACGAGAAGTTGTTGTTGGTTTATGAGGAGATTGCTTTGCGCCTCCACCGTAAGGATGACTACATGCATTCATAGTAACTCCTCTCACAATAGGCCACTTTTTTGCCTTTGATCGATAGGCATAGAATTTGGTTCCAGCTTTTAAAAATGGTTTATCTGTCCTTCCTCCTCCTGCTACCACTCCAATGGTACATAGACAACTATCATTAAACCAACGCATTTTTTTCGATCTAAATAATAATTGTACCTTATTGTCTAATTTATCCCTAACAATAGCAGAAACTCCAGAAGCTCGAGCAAATTTTCCACCATCTTCAGGTGTACCTTCAATGTTGAACACTAATGCTCCAAGAGGCGCTTTTTTAAGAGGGATAATATTTCCTACTTCGACAGGAACGCCATAACCTTTTTTAGATTGAATAAATTCTTGACCTTCATAAATTCCTTCAGGGGGTAACCACAATCCCTTCTTGCCGTCTTCATATTTTATTCGTGCTAATGGAGCTCCTCTTCCCGGGGAATGAACTAATTCTGTTACACTAAATGTGATTTTTTTCTCCCCTTTCTCAAACGATCGGTATTTAACTTCTCCCATATGTCGATGACTTGGAGATTGTGCCCACAAGTGCCCGTATCCTTTTCTCTGAACAAGTATTCGTTTTCCCATATATATCACTAGACAAAGTAGAATTATCTTTATTAATTAAATAAAGTATAAATTTTTTATTATTTTGAGTTATCTCATAAAATTTCAAATAAATAAAGCAAAAATTCTTAGAGCTTATTATTTTTGAGCAATTCATCAATATTATAATTAAATGCAATGGGCAATTCTCGCTCAATAAATTCCCTTGCGATATTTGCTAATAATAAGTCTTTAATCTTCTTAGGATCTTTGGTTTGTCCAAGAACCCATCCAAGTTTAACATAAGCAACTTCGGGTAAAATATTTTTTCCAGGTATTACCCCAAGATTTTGGAGTTCTCTTCCTGTTGAATAGACATCCATACCCACGAAACCATGGAGAGTTTGAGTAGTCATAAAAATTGTGATGTTTTCTTCTATCGCTCTTTTGATTGCCTTGTATATATCGGTACTGAGGTGACCTAATCCCGTGCCAGCAAAAACTATCCCTTTATATCCATTATCTATATAAAATTCAATCAATTCATTTTCCATACCAGGATATGAATAGATAAGAGCTATCTTGTTTTCGAAATTTGTTTTGAGAATTATTTCTCGATTATTTCGCTTCTGGACATCATCTTTAAACAGTTTTATTTTTCTATTCCTTTTGATCATTCCAATTGGAATATCATCGATTGTGCGAAACGTATCTCTTACAGAAGAATGCATTTTTCTGACTAGTGTTCCCCTATGAATTAATCCATAATCATGAGAAGTTGATCCAAGCATTACTACTACGACTTCTGCTATATCTGATGTTGCAACTGTTGCCGAGTTGATAAGATTCAGTGCAGCATCAGAGGAAGGTCTATCTGAACTTCTTTGACTGCCGGTCAATACAATGGGAATTGATAAATTTTCTAACATAAAAGATAATGCTGCGCTAGTAAAACTCATCGTATCTGTTCCGTGCCCAATGATAATCCCATCTATTCCCTCATCCGCTGCTTTTTTAATTTTAATAGCTAACTGTTGCCATAATTCGGGTTTCATATTTTCGGATAATATTTCAAATACAATTTCACAATCAAGATTACATATTTCAGCTAATTCTGGAACAGAACTAAATAACTCCTCAGGAGTAAATGAGGGAATTACTGCTCCCGTTGTGTAGTCTAACCTTGAAGCAACCGTCCCACCTGTTCCAAGGAGCCTAACATTTAGGAGTTCCTTATTAATGGGGAACTTTCTTTCAGGGATCTTGTATATAGCCTCTTTTTTCCCAGTTTTAGTAATCTTATTAACTTCGTTGAGATTTACTCCCAAATTGTAATTATTTTTAAGTTTAATTTCAATAAAATTAGGATCTGCGTATTCATTTCGAGGAAGAAGAATACCTTTTAATGTTGTTTTGATGGTTTCAATTTCAACTATATCCCAGATTTCTATTTTGTTTTCTTCCAAATACTTTTTAACTTTTCCCTTATAACCTTGCAATTTATCGAACATTTATTTTAATTCCTCCAATTTATTTTGAATTGCTGTTTTTAATTCCTCAGAAACAATTGCTCCATCAATTTTACCTCGCACTTCCTTCATAATTTCTCCCATTAAAGGTCCTATTGCTCGCATTTCTTTACTTTTTATAATTTCCAAGTTGTTGATAACCACCATTTCTATTATTTTTTTTAGTTGATCTACAGTCATTTTCTCAAGTTTTAATTTTTTTTTAATATCATCAATAGATAGAGCGGGGTTATCTGCTTTCATTATCAAAATTTCCTCAATTGCTTCCTTACTTATTTCTCTTCTTTTTATTTCCATAAATATATCTTCAAAATCTGAATCGGATATATTCTCCATATTTTTACCATCTCTTCGTAAGGCAGTAGTTATTTCTAATATTGCATTTATTATAAGACCAGGATTTTCAGAAAATATCTTGATTAATTTTTCAAATAATTCAAGTTTATCATTGAAGATCAATTTCTTAATCAGTTTCTCTTCTAAAGAGTATTTCTTTGAATATTCTTTTATCGTTATCCAAGGATATTCTGGAAGATTTTTTCTTATAAGTTCTGCTTCTTTAGGCGGATTAAAGATAGCTTTAGAATCGGTATCAGGATATAATCGTGCTCCGCCATGTAATTCTCTCAAAAATTCAGTATTACCATTTTCTAATGCTTTTCGAGTTTCGGGAGGGACCCCCTTGAATGATAATTTTACCCGTTGAATAATGATATCAATGGCTTTTTCGACATCTTTCAATGAACCTAAAATCAACAGGAAACAATCATTCTGAGAGTCAGAGTGTAAATATTTTCTAATTTTCTTAAGATCCTCATTTGAAAATTTATACTTGTTAAGAATTTCATCTGAATGAATCAACCCTTTCAATCCTACTAGAGTTTTTACTTTACTACTGACTTCTGTACCAAATCTATAATCTTCCATCAGCTCGGTACCGAATATACCCTTAAAACCTTTCAAATTAAGACCATAAAGTGTTTTACCTTTTTTTATTCCCGCCCCTATGAAACTGGTATTTGCTTTAATTAACTTTGTTAAATCTTGACCATTAGAAGGAATATCAATTGGTTTAAGATTTCTTTTTTTTAACTCTTCTTTAATATGTACCAATCCAAGTTGCCGGGAGATTTCATGATTAATTAGAACGGGTATCCATCCTAATTTTTGTACTCCTTTTATCTCGATTCGAGTTCCTAACTTAATACTAACATTAATATCTTGACGTATTGAACCGAGAACTTTTTTTACTTTTGTTGACCATAAAAGCAATCCCAATCGTTCAGCACATTCTCTACATTCATCGGGATGATTTATATCAGGATTAGTAGTTATTTCAACTAAGGGAATTCCTAATCTATCTAACCTAAAATAATTTGTTCTGTTTTCAGTTTTAATTCGTCTAGCAGCTTCCTCCTCTAAGCTTAAAATGTCAATTCCAATTTTTTTGCCATTTTTAAGTTCCACGTATCCATCTGTTCCTAAGATCATCGTTCTTTGAAATCCGCAAGGTACGCTCCCATCTAAATAGTTTTTCCTGCAAACATGCATTTCTTCAATTATATTAGCGTTTAATAGCATTGCCAATTCCAAAGCAATTTTTCTCGCTTCTTCATTGCATGAAAACGGAGGGGTATCATCCATTTCATAAGTACAGATCACGTCATTATAACCCTCATAAACAACCTCCATACCTTTTTCATATTCAGTTAGCATTGCTTTATCAAACGTGCCCATTTCTCCTAACACGGGTCGCATTAGTCTTTTGAGAGTGAAATCAGGTTCTCTTGTTCCTTGGAGATTAGTTGGACATCTGCAAAACAGCTTAGTTTCAGTATCAAGTTGTTGATGTATTTCAAGACCACATTTAAGCCCTAAATCTTTATAATTAAATTGTTTCATTAAAAATCATCATTTTAATGTTAAATATAATAATGCAATAACTAATCAAGTAGGAAAATTTAAATTTATTATTAAAAAACTAAATTTTTTGAAACGTATGGTCCATCTGATTCATAACCTAATTTATAGAACCAGTTTCTCGCCCCAACTCCACTAATGACTGCTAATTTTTTTGCATCATGCTCTTCTCTTGATATTTTTTCTGCTTCTTCCATAAGCATCTTTCCAAAGCCACGATGTTGAATTTGGTTAAAATAACTTGGAACAGTTTCTATTGGAACAATCTCACCAACAATTCTAATTTCTCTAACAATTAAGGTATTTCCATCATTTAACTCAGATCTATGAGAAAATTCAGAAGGTTTTCTTAACCTCAAATAACCTATTAGTAAATCTTCATTTTCAAACGAAAGAAAAATTTCTTCTCCTTGGGATGCTTTATAATCTAGTCTTTCTAGCTTAAAATCTTCAAATTTATTATCAGCGTATTGTTCTTTATTTAGAGCTATGCCATACTCTCGACATCTTATACAATTGCATTTTGATTTATTTTCATCTAATCTCGCCTTTACCAATTGTCTTAGGTTACTTTTATTACATCCTGCTTCGATTAATGGCGCTGGTATATCTCGCATAATCCTCTGAATTCTAACATAAGGTGGGATCTCTTTTTTAATTTGAGCGATCAAATCAATTAATTGATCAGTTGAGTATGGATGATATAAATCGTTTTTCCACCATTTATATAGTTCCGTACCTTTTATTACCAAACATGGATAGATTTTTAGCATATCTGGTCTATAGTCCGCATTAGAAAATAATGTCCGAAATAGATTTAGATCTCGATTATAATCTGAACCCGGCAAATTCGGCATGATATGGGCATTAATTTTGAGACCAGCATCACGAGCAATCCTGATTGCTTCTATATTGTCCCTTGTAGTATGACCTCGTTTTACCAACTCAAAAACATCATCAAATACAGTTTGAATACCAAGTTCTACTCTTGTTACACCATACGATAACATTCTATCAACATGTTCTTCTTTGCAATAATCGGGTCTTGTTTCGATAGTTAATCCAATTAACCGACGTTTTGAATTTTCGGCTAATAGTTTCGCTTCATTTAAATCAGATACTTTTTTATTTAGAATACCCTCGTAGGCTCCTTGAATGAACTGTTGTTGATAATCTAAAGGTGCTGACAAAAAGGTACCACCCATACAAATAAGTTCAATCTTGTCTATAACGTGACCAATTGCTTCTAGATCAGATATTCTGCTTTGGACTTGTTTAAAGGAATCATATTGATTATGGATAGAACGGAGTGCAGCGGGTTCTTGTCCTGTATAAGATTGAGCAACTTTTTGACCTGGTTGAGAGCTTGTACCAGGACAAAAAATGCACGTGCCGGGACACGGAAGTGGTTTGGTCATAATTGCAATTACTGATACTCCTGAGATTGTTCGTGTCTTTCTTCTTTTAAGTAGTGGTACAATGATTCTTCTTTCTTCAATTGTGGCAAATTGTAAAATAGTTGCATTCTTTATGACGTTATCAAGATGATATTTTTTTCCAATTTTTCCCTTTAAATTTGTAATTCTATGACGTGCTATGTTAGGATTTTTAATTAAATAATTTATTATTTCTCGAGATATCTTTTCCAACTTTTCAGAATCATCAAGATCTTCAGCCATTTAGTAAACATAGTTTTTATAATAGGATAAATTTTATGATTTTGAAATCAATATTTTAATTATTTATAGAAACATCAATGATAACATTAGAGAATAAACATATTATTGTTTTAGAGTAATTAGGATCATTTCATAATTAATTAAATACCATCTAATCAAAAATTTATTGTGATTCTTTTTGGTTTATAAAACTTTTAACTTAAAAATCGTTTAAATATTATAAGAAAAAGGTATTTATAATAGATTTATTCTAAAATGTTTAGAATGAAAGATCTTATAGCATTATGTAAAGGAGAAATAAGTTTTGAATTTAATTTCTAATGATTTAGAAAAGGGATTAGATTTAGTGGAAATTAAGACCAGATTAAATATATATGGTTATAATGAGGTTCCTGAAAAAAAAGTAAACTTACTTCAAAAATTTTTAAAAAAATTCTGGGGTATTACTCCATGGATGTTAGAATTTACGATTATATTAGAATTCCTATTAGGTAAATATATTGAAGGTTATATAATTATGGGGCTTCTCCTGTTTAATGCTATAATCGGTTATTATCAAGAAGAGAAAGCTAATAGCGCAGTGGATCTTCTTAAGGAAAAGCTTAGTATTAAAGCACGGACTAAACGGGATGGAGTTTGGACATTAATTCCTGCAAGAGAGTTAGTTCCGGGCGATATTGTAAGATTAAGAGGCGGGGATTTCGTTCCGGCCGATTTAAATATATTAGAGGGCAATTTGGAAATAGATCAATCTACATTAACGGGAGAATTCATGGCTATTAAGAAAAAAAAAGGTGATGAGTTGTATTCAGGCTCCATTGTAAAACGTGGAGAAATTACAGGATTCATTACTAAAACTGGAACGAAAACTTTTTTTGGACGCACTATTGAACTTGTTCAAATTGCTAAACCTAAACTCCATATTCAAGAAATTATATCAAAAGTAGTTAAGTGGCTTCTTGCAATTGTATTTATATCAATATTTATAGCAATAAGCATATCATTGTTAAAAGGAATTGAATTTGTGTTCCAGATTCTCCCTTTAATTGCAATACTTTTAGTTGCTTCTATTCCCGTTGCATTGCCTACTATGTTTACATTAAGTATGGCTTTAGGATCTTTGGAATTATCTAAAAAAGGTGTATTAATAACAAGGTTGGATGCAACTGAAGATGCTTCAACTATGGATATTGTTTGTGTGGATAAGACCGGAACTCTCACTATTAATAAACTTTCTATTGTAAAGATTTTACCACGTCCTGGATTTGAAGAAAATGATGTTCTCTTCTATGGAGCCTTGGCATCTCAAGAAGCAAACCAAGATCCCATTGATTATGCTTTTATATCGATGACAAAATATAAAAACATAAAAATTAATGACTGTGAGCAAAAATATTTCATCCCTTTTGATCCATCAACAAGAAAAACAGAAGCTTTCATTAAAAAAAATAATGCTGAATTCTACGTTTTTAAAGGTGCTGTAAAGGAAATTCAAGATTTAGTTCAAAATGATTTTATTGAACTTGATAATATAACTCAAGAAATTAATTCTTACATAGCAAAAGGATATAGATTTCTTGCTGTTGCATATGGGATTCAAAAGCAAGATTTACGATTGGTAGGATATGTAATGCTATATGATAAAATTCGAGAAAATGCCTCCCAATTAATCAAGAAACTTAATGATTTAGGTATTTCTGTAAAAATTTTAACGGGAGATGCTTTACCTATAGCACAAGAGATTGCATCGGAGCTTGATTTAGGTAAAAATGTAATCAGAATAACAGAATTAAAGAAAAGTTTAACAGATAAAGATAAAAACGATATTATTGAAAATGCCATAGGATTTGCTGAAATTTATCCTGAAGATAAATATTTAATTGTAAAAGATTTACAAAATTATAATCATATCGTTGGTATGACCGGAGATGGCGTCAATGACGCTCCTGCGCTAAAGCAATCAGAGGTTGGAATAGCTGTTAGTAATGCTACAGATGTTGCAAAGAAATCTTCAAGTGCGGTGCTTACTACTGAGGGGTTAGAGGGTATCATTGATTTAATAATAATAGGAAGAATGATTTATCAAAGGATTGCAACCTGGATAATAAATAAAATGATTAGAACATTTAAACGAGTACTATTTATAATTCTTGCTTTTGTTATCTTTGGAATTTATATTGTTTCTGCTTTAGATATTATCATTCTTTTGTTTTTAAGTGATTATGTCACTTTATCTCTTTCTACCGATAATGTTCGTTATTCTAAAAAACCAGAAACTTGGAATGTTAACGGAATGGTAAAAATAGGAGCGATTTTAGGCGTTCTAATGGTTATTGAGGGGATATTTCTAGTCTTTATTGGGGATTTAATGTTTGGAATACTGGGAAATGTAAATGCCTTACATACATTTGTACTTGTGTTTTTGGTGTATTCAGGATATTTTACGGTACTCACCGTTAGAGAAAGAAAGCACTTTTGGAATTCAAAACCGAGTAAACCTTTAGCTATTGTGATTATTATTAATTCCATTATTATATTATTACTTTCTTCAATAGGGCTGCCAGGAATTACTCCTATACCTATAATAACAATTTTATTTATAATAGGTTATACATTTGTAACATGTCTTTTGTTGAACGATCAGATTAAGTTTTTTTACTTGAAAAAGTTTGAATTAATGATATAGAGAATTTTACGTTAAAAATAGGAACCCAATTTTTATGTTCTAAAGCAAATTTTTCGTATCATTAATCGAGATAAACTTTTATATAAATATTATAAATTATATGATTCAATCGATTTGATTTTTCTTTCCAGTAAAATCTCGGCGATATTTACCAAAATCTTCTATTTTCCTTAACTTTTCGGAATTAAATATTGGACCGTCCTTACAAACAAGAAATCCAAGAGGATCTAAAGCACATAAACCACATAATCCACAACCACAGCGCATAATTCTCTCTAAACTTGCTTGTAATTCCATTCCATTTTGTTCACATATCTGAAAAATTTCATACATCATTTTTTCTGGTCCGCAGGTATAAACAAGTGCGTTTGATAATTGTTTTTCAGAAAAATCATTAATAACGTTTTTGAAAACATCAGAAACAAATCCTTCAGTACCATAGCTTCCATCATCAGTGCAATAAAAAATTTCTGCGATTTCTTTATCAAAGTTTTGATGTTCATGGATAAAGATTAGTTCATTTTTTGCTTTAGCACCTTTGATCAAGACATAATTTTTTTTCAGATTATTTAGTTCAATAATTAAAAATTTCAATGGTGCTATACCCACTCCCCCAGCGATTAAGAAAATCTTTTTAAAACTTTCAGTTGGTATTTCAAACCAATTCCCAAGAGGTCCTCTCACACCTATATAATCTCCAGTTTTTAGATTATTTAGGGCATTGGTGCATTCTCCAATATTTTTCACAAGAATACTGCAATTTCCATCATCATCGAAACTTGATATTGACATCGGAATCTCATCAATGCCAGGTACCCACACCATTACAAATTGACCAGGTTTAGGCTTTTCAAACTTATAGTCCTTAAGATTTTTAATATTAAAGGTGATATTCTTTATATCCTTACATACTTCATAAGATTCAATAATAGGTACAATTTTTATAGAGTAATTAGTCAAAATCTGGCACCTCTTGAGTTTTAAAATAATGTGCTTTACCTATCAGTTTAGAAATATTATCAATTGACCGTTCTTCTAAAAATGTATTAAGATTTTTTATTATATCAGGAATAATTTCTAAGCCTTTATATAAAACTGTACCGATTTGGACAGCTCTTGCTCCAGCAAGGAAAAATTCTATAATATCTTGCCATTTAGATATTCCTCCACATCCTATTATTGGAATTTTTAAAATTTTGTAGAGATCGTAAACTTTTTTCACTGCGATAGGGTGAATTCCCTTTCCAGAAAGCCCTCCACTTCCATGAGATAAAATAGGTCTCATAGTGTTAACATCGATTTTCATTGCTTTCATTGTATTTATCGCGACAACAGCATCTGCACCACCCTCTTGGGCAGCGAGAGCTATCTCACATATATCAGTGACATTAGGGTTTAATTTTACAAATAAAGGAATCGATAATTTTTCCTTAAGAAGTTTTGTTAGGTCAAATGTGAGATCTTTATTTATGCCTATAGAAGAAACCTCAGCGTGAGGACAGGAAATGTTAATTTCTATTGCATCGGCTCCAGCTTCTTGTGCTTTTAATGCTACCTCTAAGTATAATTCATTTGTATCACCAAAAACACTCACAATTAAAGGAATATTGTTCGCTTTAATCTCTTTAATTTCTGAAATGAAATAATCTATTCCGGGATTCCCTAATCCTACACTATTCAGGAAAGTGCCGGGAAAAATTTCGATTATTGAAGGATTTTTATATCCTTTTCTGGGTTTAGGACCAATAGATTTAGTTGTTATAGCCCCAAAGCCCGCATCCATAAGTTTCTTCATACTAGAAAAAGAAACTCCTAAGATACCAGAAGCTAGAATGAATGGTGATTTTAAATTTAAACCAGAAATATTTACCTCTAGCATTACTATTATAATTTAAGAAAGTATTATTATTATTATTTGAGATAATTCATATCACAAGTTTAATGAAAAATGAAGTGTTTTGTAATTGATACATTATTAGGAATCTATGCCTTGGACGAAGGAGAAACAATTATCAATTTTATTGATTTTAGTAAAAATGAAAATAAAGCTATTGATTTTTTCAATGGATTAAAGGAAAATATTATCAGTAAAGAATTTGAACAATTTGTCCAAGAAATTAGTGCCGCTGGGTTTGATGTTTTAATTTTTGATAACGAGGCATTAGCAACTATTACGAACCAGACATTAGATTTAAAAACGACTCATGCTATTGAAAACTTGGAATTCAGAAATTTTCGATTTAATTTGACAGAACAGCTAAAAAAAATAGGAAATTACCTTGAATTTAATGAAATCTCATTGCATTTTAAACATGTGCAAGAAAAATTAATCAAAACTAATATAAAAGAAGCAGGGGGAAAAGAAGATTTAATAATAATTCAAGTGATCGAATCCCTCGATATTTTAAAGAAATCAATAAGTTTATTTGCAAGCCGGTTAAAGGAATGGTATGGTTTACATTTTCCGGAATTAACTGATAAATTAATTGAGGATAATGTAATCTTGGCTAAAATGGTTGACAAATTAGGTCATCGAGATAATTATACTGTTGAGAATATTAGTGAATATTTTACTTTTACAGATAAACGAACTCAAATGCTACAAGATTTAGCAGCCCGATCTATGGGAGCAGATTTAGATCTTTCTATAATTAAAAAATACGCTCGACAAATATTAGATTTAGATGCCTTTCGAGAAGTATTGGAGGAATATCTTGAAGATTTAATGACTCAAGCGGCACCTAATCTTACTAAACTTATTGGAAGTTTGATAGGAGCAAAATTGATATCAAAAGCAGGAAGTTTAAAAAACTTAGCTTATATGCCAGCTTCGAGGATTCAACTTTTAGGAGCTGAAAAAGCCTTGTATAGATTCCTTAAAACTGGTGAAAAACGACCCAAACACGGTTTAATTTTTCAATGGAATTTGATTAGAGGAAGTAAAGCATATAACCGTGGAAAGATTTCTAGAGTTATTTCAGGGAAAATAGGAATTGCCACTAAAGTAGATTTTTTTAATGGTGAGTTCATAGGAGAAACTTTAGCAAACGAAGTTGAAGAAAAAATAAAAGAGCTTGAAAAAAAATATACAAAACCCCCACTTAAAAAAAGTGAGCCAAAAATAAAACCAAATAAAAAGCAATTAAATAAAAAAAGAAGGAGGGAAAATTAATTTGAGCAACGAAAGCATTAGAGCACATCCAAAATATTCTAATGTTTATATATCTGGTCCTCCAAATAACCTAAAACTTTATTCTAAAAACTTAGTTTCTGGTAATAAAGTGTACGGGGAGAAGTTAGTTACATTTAAAGGAGAAGAGTATCGAGAATGGGATCCTTATAGAAGTAAATTAGCTGCAATGATATTGGAAAAACCTTTAGAGGATTTTTTATCAAGTGAATTAAAATGCTTATATTTAGGAGCATCGTCAGGTACAACAATATCTCACCTTTCAGACATAGTATGTGATGGAATTATCTATGGAGTAGAATTTGCTGAACGTAGCATGCGACAGTTGATTCAGAATACTAACAAAAGAAAAAATATTATTCCAATTTTAGGAGATGCTAATTTTCCCGAAAAATATGCTAATTCTGTTTTTACTAAAATTGATTTAGTTTATCAAGATATAGCTCAACCAAACCAAGCACAAATTGCCATTGCGAACTGCAATTATTATCTAAAGGATAAAGGACTTCTAATTCTTGCAATCAAATCTCAATCAATTGATAGTGTTCAAAAGCCTGAAAAAATTTATCTTCAAGAGAAAAAGACTTTGGAAAAGGCAGGTTATGAAATAATTGAAAACTTAAATATTCACAGATATGCAGCAAATCACATCATTTTAGTTGCCCACAAATAATTTAAATAATACTTCTGTAAGAAATTTTATTTTTCTTCAAACTAAATTAATCTTACAATATATCTATACATAATCAGTAATCTTCTTATTAAATATTTCTTCTCTTATTATTTTTTTCGTAGTTTCCCATGATTTTCTTGCAATAGGTGGAGCTTTCTTATTATCTATTATCCACTTTCGAAGAAATGTCGTACTACGTTCGTCTGAGGGATATCCTGAACCAAAATCTCCATAATTTTTTTTTAGTTCTTCAATGAGTCTATCTCTCATATCTTTAGCAATAATTGAGCTAGCTGAAACTATTGGGTAAAGATCATCAGCTTTATGTTTGGAAATGATTTTTTTTGGTGAATAATTTAATAATTTAGCTATAGACCGTCCAAATCGCTCTTCTCTCACATCAGCGGCATCTATATATACTAACTCTGGCTTTAGATGATTCAGTATTTGGGCCATTTTTAATTCTTCAAGTCGGTTTAATGAAATTCTCAATGAAATCCTCTCATCAATTTCTTGAGGAGAAATTATAACATTTTGATAAGAAAAGCAAATTGATTTTAATATTGCGGATAATTCGGTTCTTTTTCTTATAGTTAGTTTTTTTGAATCTTTCACTCCTAAAGTTTCTAGAGATTGGATATTTTCTTCGAGGAAACAAACACCACAAATAACCATTGGGCCTAGAACAGGTCCTGTTAACATATCATTCGATACGAATTATATTCTGCCAGCCTCATCTAATCCACAAATCAATTTAGATGTTGTTTGTCGTTCCTTTGACGAGTTCAATAAATTCATCTTCGTTATCTACTTTTTCTAAGTCTTTAATTTTTACAATTGGAATAAAGTTTTGCTTAATAGTATCGGTTACTTTAATTTCGTTGGTTACAATTAATAGACTTTTTTTCTGAAATAAATTTGTGAATATTTTCAAGCATTTTAAATTAGTTTCTGATATTTTTTTTTGTTCTTCAGAGATCCCTGAAAAGATTGGATAAACATTAACCTGGGGTTCAGAAGGGGAATAAATAGAAAATTTGAAAGGGATGGGTCCTTTACTATACCAATATGTTGACATTCCAATATCCTCAATGACGTCATGTATATGAGTTTCAAAAGGGTTTAAATCTTTTTCTTCACTAATAGAGGTTTCTTTAAAGTCAAATTTTATCTTCCAGCCAAATGGATTCATTCTCTTTAGGATCATATTATCATGTAATAATTCAAGAATTTTTAAAGCAATACTCTCTGAAGGCCGCATACTATCATTTTCATAGGCACAAACTGTTCTTTTCGTAACACCCAATTTCTCTGAAAGCTCCTTTCGTGAGATTGCTTCAGATTCTCTTTTTAATTTCATAAGTTGCCCATCCAAGAAAATAATGCCACCTCCTCTCCTAGCTAATATGTATGGATATTCGTCATTTTCTATAATTTTTTCAAATGTATTAATCGAAATAAAAGGCAATCCATATCGCATATATAGAGCATTATCCTCTAAGTTTTGGTATCTATTTCTAAGACCTATCAGTAAAGGTTTTGATTTAAGCAAGATTGACAGTGATTTAATATCATTTACTAAGTCTTTATTAAGATTATCAATATTTGAAAATATTTTAACACTAAAAATAGTTCCTTGCTTTTTTGCTAACAGATCAAAACAAAATTTATTCTTTTTTTCATAGAAATTATTAAGTAAAAATGTTTCAAAATTAGCTTTTTTCAAAATGAAATTTATTTTTTCAAGAATATCATCCATAATATCTACATTACTAGAAATATGAATTACTTAAAAAATTCTTTTTTTGATTTAAAATTGATTCACATCACCTTAAAGTTAATTTAAGAAAATTCGAATCAGTTATGATTCCCAAATATTCATCAAACTCCTTTACTAAAACAGCTGAATAATTCACCAAAAGATTTGAAATATCCTTAACATTCCAAGTTTTTTCTACCTCTGGAAACGGTAATTCTTTAAAATTCAATACATTGGTATTAATAAGTTCTGGGTTATCAATGATGAGTTTTTGGATTTTTTTAGAAGTTATACTCCCTAAATTCTGCCCATTATTCTCTATTATTGGTATTTGGGAAATGCTATATTTATTCATTATTTCCATCGCATCTTTCATTGTTGAGCGCGAGTCAATGCTATAAATTTTTTTTGTCATAATATCACCAGCGATATTTTCTGTTTGCTTTCTCTTTCTACGCTCTATCTCTAAAAATTCGTAAATTTTCTTAAATTTAGAATATGGAGGATCCATGGTTTCATTTTCAATTCGAGAAATTGTAGATTGGGGAATTTCTAAGATTTTTCCAAGTTCTTTCTGGCTGATATTCAAAGACTTCCTCAAAGCTTTGATTTCCTTAAATTCTGGTAAGATTTTCATAACTCTTTCTTTATTTCTAATTACTTATCCATAAAATTTATTTAGTATAATCTGAATGCATAAAAAATGCTGCAGAGATATTTTCATTTCAATAATTATTAAATAAGCTCATTAATTTAAAAACATAGTTAAAATAAAAACATAGTTATATGTATAAGAACTTGGTTTAGCAACATGTTAAAAATAACAAATGCAAATTTTTTACCAATCGAAAAAAGTCAAAATCCCGAAATAGTTGAAAGGAAAGGAATAGGGCATCCAGACACTGTATGTGATGCTGTCGCAGATGCTTGCTCAAGAGCGTTATGTGCATATTATTTAAAACATTATGATCGCGTATACCATCATAATGTCGATAAAGCAGCTTTAGTTGGAGGAACTGCGAAACCTGCTTATGGTGGAGGGATGATAATCCAACCTCAATATTTTCTAATCGTAGGGAGAGCTATCAATCAGATTCTTACTGAGTGTGGAACTGAAACTAAGTTAGATTATATTCCCGTTGCGACAATATGCATCGAAACCCAACGAACTGAATTAGAAAAAATTTTTAGAAACCTTGATTTAAATCGAGATATACAATTTGATTATGCTGTTCGTCCAGGATCAATTGACTTGACAGGAGTTTTTGACTCATCGCATCATTCTAATGAAGTTCCTTTAGCAAATGACACAAGTTTCGGTGTAGGTTTTGCTCCCTTCTCTGATGTTGAGAATATAACTTTAGAAGCGGAAAGATTACTAAATTCTCCACAATTTAAAGATAAGTGTAAAGGTTCAGGAGAAGATATAAAGGTAATGACTGAAAGGATTGGGAATAACGTAGGAATTACAATCGCAGCAGCAATGGTTAGCAAATACATTAATGATCTTGATGAATATGTAAGCTACACTAACCAAATTAAAGATGCAGTTTTGGATTTAGCAGCAAAAATAATTCCAGATAGAGAAGTCACTTGTCAAGTAAATGTAGGCGATAACCTCGAAAAGGGATTAGTATATCTTACAATTACAGGAACTTCTGCAGAAGCTGGTGATGATGGTGAAGTTGGTCGTGGAAATCGATCGAATGGTTTGATCACTCCTTGCCGTACAATGAGTTTAGAAGCTGTTTGTGGAAAGAACCCGATTAATCATGTCGGAAAAATATACAATATCTTAGCAACAAACATGGCCAGAGCGATTGTAAACCGAGGAGAAGGAGATATCATAGAGGCACATGTTAAACTACTATCTCAGATTGGTCGTCCCATAACTGACCCTTGGATAAATTCAATTGAATTGATCCCAGCTGAAAATGTGAACTTTACAAGCATTGAAAAAATAGCGGCTGAAGTAAGTGAAGAAATGTTGAGAAAAGAAAGCTTAATACTTTTAAGAAAACGTTTAATAGAAGGGAAAGAACAAGTTTTTTAGAACTCTAATCAAACCTAATTTTTATTTTTACTATTTTTTTATATATAGATCAGAATTATATTATTTGTAGCAAGATGAAGTAATAATATTTAGATGTAATATTACAATGATCGAATAAATGCTATAAAATCAGTGGTTATGTTATGAGCTTAGATAAATGGATAAAAGATAATGGAGATAACAAAAAAGTTCAAAAGAAACCTCCAAAAAAAAGAAAAATAGAAGATAAAATTGAGGAATTCGAATTTCAACCACCAGTTGTAGAAACTAATAAGGACTCACATTTATTAACTAAATTTGTATTAACTTGTTCAGATTCGAAGTGTAAGTATAAAAAAATATTAAGAAAGAAAAACCTTAAAGATAACGATAAGATTTGCCCACGATGTAAGAAGGAAATGAAGGTAAAAGTAGTTGATGTTTAATTTTTCTCCAATATATTGGGTAGGTTGTTTAAATCAAATTGTAACTCACAATTTGGGCAACGATTTTTCGGTTTACTATATTTTAAAATAAGATAGACGATGAATCCTAGGCCTGCGGTAAGTGTAACCAAAAAACATAATACTTCGTGGTAGATATGTTCAAAATTTTTACGCCTTAGCTCTACGTTTGCTTCGCACACTGGACAATAGACCACGTTTTTCCCCGTATTAATCGACCAAATGTTGATGTTTTTATTATTTTCTAAAATTATTCTTCTTTAATTTATTTTTTGAATCCAAAAAAGCAATTGTGAATTTTAAAAGATTTGATAAGAATCTTTAATCATCATCTTTTTTTTTCTTTGCTAAATCAGATAAAAGATTCCATGTGCTAGTCACTCCTAGCTCTTCTAAATTTTTTCGTTCTTTTTTTATATCCTCAGAAGTCGGTTTATTTTCTTCATCACTCATAATTAATTTCTTATTATCCAGATCAATAATTTTGAATATAATTAATTTATCCAACTACGACCTAATAAATCTATTTTGATGACAATTAAAAGCATGGAATTTTATATATCAAATTATATATCATAATATATATTATATTTTTATTAAATTATCATAAAGAGGTTTTTCATAATACCAATATGTTACCATTGCGGAGAAGTTGTTCCAGAAATACATAATTGTATTCAATGTGGACAGAATTATTGTTTTCTTCATAAAGATCCAATAGACCATGAATGTAATATAGTTAAAGAATCTTCAACTGTTCAAATATTTCAAGCAAGCCCTCAATCAGTCACTTCCTCAATTCGATCATCTATGGTTGAAAATGAATCAGGAAGTTCTATAATTCGAGGAACCACTGACGGTACATATACGTGGTATAAACAAGAAAAACAAATTCCTGATAATGCATTTGATCCGAATTCGGGGATAAAATTTAAAGGGATTCTATTAGCACATAAATCGGAATTAGTGCATTTTCTGATCGCAAGCACTCTAATATTTATTATTGGACTTGTGTCGTTTTTTGACGTGGTATCATATGGTTTAATTTGGGCTTGGTTCATGCTTTCAGCATTTTACGTGACCGCTTTTCTCTTCCATGAATTTGGTCACCGGCAGGTAGCACTTCATTTTGGCTTGCAAACAAAATTCAGATTGCTTACTTACGGGATGCTCATGACGTTAATATCATTGGGACGAATGGCTTTACCCGGAGCGGTAGTCGTTTTAGGGTTAGATAAAGTAAGTAGGAAAACAGGATTATGTAAAGCTGCTGGACCCCTTGTTAATTTGATTTATGGTTCTATTCTATTATTAATTTCTTACATAATACCCCCTGTATTATATCCCTTGAATTATTTTATTGGATATGGAGCTCAATTTAATTTCATGCTTGGTTTATTTAACATGATCCCCTTTGGAATTTTAGATGGTCAGAATATCTGGAAATGGAGCAAAAAAGTTTATATCACTCTCATAGTACCTTTAACGGTATTATTAGTTATAACCTTGATTAGTATATATGCCCCAGTTGGATCGAATCCATATATCCCGATATAATAAAATTTAACAGAATCATTTTTTTATAAACCATAATTATAGAGTATCAATGAGTTTCATGATATTTTTAAATTAATATATTTGAATATCGCTATCTAATGTCCTTATGTAAATTTTGTGGAGAAGAAATTGGATATTTACCGTTTCGGTGCAAATACTGCGGGAAACAATTTTGTAAGAAGCATAGATTACCTGAGAATCATCAGTGTACGTTTGAATTAAAGCATATCCCCTTAGTACCGAAGACTTCTACTGGAGGGGATCCTTTACTTATTAAACCAAAAAAAATAAAATCTAAGTCCAAGCAGCAAAAACAATTGAATAATTACTTAAAACGGCAAGACCAAAATTATTTACCAAGAGTAAAACGCTCAAATAATTGGAGCACGAATTTTAGAGGGACAAAAACACTATTAATTTTTATTTTAGTCTTTTCCATAGTTGCATCATTCTTTGCAGCAAACAATCTTCAATTATTTATTTATTTTAGTTTGAATGGATTAATAAATAATTACGCATTTCAAACGATTCTCACTTCTCTATTCATTACAGAAATTAATTTATTTAGCTACTATGCATTTATTGATATATTTTTTTTAGCGATAATGTTATTTTTCACGTATTTGCTCTCCAGATCTATTGAAATAAGATTTGGATCATCCTTTCTTTTCAAACTTTTTATGATATCAAGTTTTTTTTCTCTTTTGTTATTTATCCTTTTAAGATTTTCATTAATTAGTATTGCACCAATAAATTTAGTGGCAATTCCTATAGGATTCGCATGGGGAGGTATTTTAGGTTTAATTTCATATTCAATATTCCCCGTAATGAATCAAGAAATAACAGCGCTAATGATGATCATTCCAGTAAGGTTGAAAGGAAAAACCTTATTAATTATAATCATATTACTGAGGATTTTCCCAGTATTATTTAGCCCTCTCTCTTTCATATACTATCTCCCTGATTTAGGTGGAATCATTGGAGCTTATGTTGTATTTCGATATCAAATAAGAAGTAGATACTAAAATCAAAAAAAACTAAAAACAAATATCATGAAAATTATTGAGTTAAATGAAGACTTAATCGATAATAATGAGAGATTAGCATCCAAAAATAGTGAACTATTTAGAAAACATAATATAAAATCGTTTGATATTGTAGGTGCTATTGGAGCAGGTAAAACTGCCTTACTAGAGGCAATCGTTAAAAAAATTTCTAATGATAACAACGTACTTGTTATTAATGGTGATGTTGCAACAAGAATTGATGCTGACAGGATCGAACAATATGGGGCAAAATCGATTCAAATAAATACTGGAAGGGAATGTGCTTTAAATTCTTATCATATCAATCAAGTGCTAAAAAATATCGATTTAAGTAATTATGATATTGTTTTTATTGAAAATGTGGGAAACTTGATTTGCCCATCTGATTTTATTTTAGGTGCTGATAAAAGAATTGTCGTTGTATCCATTACAGAAGGAGAATGGGTGATAAAAAAACATCCTTTGCTATTCAAGATGTCAGATATAGCAATAATTAATAAAATCGATTTATTAGATGTTATTGATGTAGATATTGACGAAATGATTTTAGATGCAAAAGAGATTAATCCTAATTTAGAAGTAATTCCTACAAGCGCACAGACTGGAGAGAATATATCTAATTTGATTAATTTACTCCTTTCTTAATATAAATATAAGAAATCGCATACTGATCTGAATTAAGAATAAAAGCAAATGATCATATTTAATATTAATAACATAGAAAATAATCTTAATTAATCATAAACATGTCGCTTAGATCATATAATCAAGAATTAGGTTTACTCATAGATAAGATCGTTAAGGTCTACTTAGAGGGAGATGGATTTTTTGTAGGTCAATTAAAAGGAGTATCCGAAGATTCAAACCTTATACTTGTGAACGCAAAAAATGATAAAAATAAATCTTTTCCTAAGTTATTAGTGCGTAGCTCGTATTATAATTTTGTGAGTATAGAAGATGAACCATTTCCCATGGTAGCTTTATCAGAGAGAATCGGAACAATCTTCTCTGGACACGTTAATTACATAGAAGATCAAAACATTATTTCAATTTTAAATGGTAAAATTATCGTTGATGAAAACGGAGTGAGAGGAACGGGGCCATCAGCGGATCGAGTAAAGAAAATTTATGAGCAATTTATATTGGATCTTGAGAAATAATCGCATCTTCTATTTTTTTTTATTATAATAAGGTTATTCTTCTTCAAAAACATTTAACAAGTTTTTTAATCTTAGATCTTGAATTATATTCTTTAGTATGGCTTTTCCAAGAGGAGAAACTCTAATAATTGCTAAATCCTCATTTTCTCTTAAGTAATCATTATCTATTAACAATTTAACGTCTGAATCCCATACTTCGGCAAATAATTCTTTAATATCTTTTATTGGTAAATTTTCTTCTAGTTCTTTACTAAGAGCAGTTATTAAAGCTAATATTCCATATTGAGAGGGTGAGATAGTGTCATCCATGCCATCGGTGGTTAACACATAGAAGCTTTGGTCAAAAAATTTTGTTTTGATTAATTCAAATCCAACATTTTGTAAATTAATGTAAACTTTACTTATAAGATCCTCAAAATCTTGCTCGCTACTTAAAGTTTTCAAGTCTTCTTCTCTTATTAATTTTTGAGGATTTGTTAAAATGAGCTTTGTTATTTTTCTAACAGTAGTTTCAATATCTTGATTTTCCATAAATTTCTAATCACTTTCTTTAATTTTTATTATTTTTATATTTTCCATTTGTTTTTTCAATTCTAAATTTGAAATTATAAAGACGATAGTATAATCATTGAAATAAGAATTTCTCTCAAAAATTTGGACTAACCTTCTAATTGTTCTAAATATCGATCCTCGCTTATTATAAGATTCGGGAATGAAAACATTTGAAAAAAGTATTGTTTTTGATTTTTGGAGCATTTTTATTGATATGTACATTATAATTACGAAAAATATCTTTTCGGGGGTCGTTAAGTCATCATATTGTAAATTTTGTGCCTTATTTCTGGCAAATTGAGGATGAATTAATAATTTTGTATATCCTTCGGTAATTGATATTTCTAAGTTTACTCGTAAATCTATCTCACTTAATAGTAAATTAAGTATTTCCTCTAATTTACTAACAATAGACTCTAATGTGAAGTAGCCTTCAAACATATCGGTGAATTTTTGATTTGCATCAGAAATTGTAATTTGGTTTTTATTTTTCTTTGAATAAATAATTAATTTATTAAGCTCCTTTATTACCTCCTCGACTTTAATAAAAGAATTATCATGGATGAAGGTTTCGTTTGTTAAAATTGTATTTAATCTCGATTCAATATTTGATAATTCTGATTCTATTTGGGAGGGGGTTTGAATAGATCTAAAATCAATTTTTTGTAATTTTTCATTCATTTTAGGATCTAATCCTGATATCATATCTTTCAGTTTATGTTCTTTTTTTTTTACTTTATTTTCATCTTCTTCAATCAAATGAACAAGTTTTTCATAATCCTCACTAATTATTTTAAATTGGGGTGATAAATTGTCATATTTAAGTTTAGTTTCGTCTATTTTTAATTTATGCTGATTTATGTCATGCTGTATTTCTCTTGCTTTAATTTGCAGTTTTCTGATTTTTTCAGCATTGGTTAAATCAGGATCTAAATCTAATGTTGAATTGATTTCTGCTTCATTAATTATTAATTTTGATGATAAATCCATATTACGTGTGATGTTATTGATATACCTAAAACATAATTTTTTCTTATTTGTCAAGCTTTGTATAATATCATTTGCATTTTGGATTTCTTGGTTTATTTTATCAATTTGATTTTTCTTTTTTTGGTAATCTTGCTCTAAATAAGTCAAATTGGTTTTATTATGTGCTAAAGATTCATTTAACTTCTCCAATAAATCTGAAATTGCTTTTATTTCACTTGATTGCTTGGATAATTTTGCGATCTCTAATTCGTCATTGAGTTGAGATTTTTCATTGTTCAGAAATACGAATTGAAATGAAAGAATGATTTTCTGAGCCAATTTATTATAATCTGATATAATTTCAGTATTTAATTCGATAGTTTTAATATAATCTTTTAAGTATTTCAAGAGATTGATCGATTTTGTGATAACGGGGTAAACTGATTTTAGATTTTTAATAATATTCTCTACTGGTAAAGGATCTAAATTTGTGATTAAATCAACTAAATTTTCATCCTTAAATGAGATTAAGTCATCGTCTTTAATCTTTCCTAATATCAATGTTAACTTATCTTGGATATTATATTTCTGCGTTCCTATAGTTATTTGTTTATGTTCATCCTCAACTGTCATTTATTCATTCCTGATCAAAATGTTTTTTGAATTTCTTAAACTCTTCAGCTTTCAGTTTTTTCCTTTCTCTAATTAAATCTAGTGGATCTAGTTCTTGATCTAATCCTGTTAAATAATCATCTTGAAATTTTTTTTCGAATTGTGATTTAAATTGTTCTATTTTCTCAGATACTTCTTTACTAATTTCTATTTCTTCTTTTGGGTTGGAAGAAATATCAATCTCACTTAATTTTTCTCTTGATTTTTTTCTCCTTCGCCTTTCAAATTCTTTTGCAGATAATTTTAAGTAATCTTTATAACCTTGATTTTGCTCTTCTTGCTTTAATTTTAATTTTTCTAATTCTTCTTTTTCCTTGACTCTTTGTAACACTTCTCTTCTTGTGTTTAAATCGGCAGCAGTTAACATCTTTTCATTTTCATTGAAAAATTGTTCAAAAGATAAATCAGGATCTTCATTAAAAGCATTCTTGAATTCACGTTTGATCATTACATCAAATTCCTCAGGTATCTTTTCTAATTCCATTTTTAATCTATTGTGAGTGATTTTTTTGTAATAATCTCTTATTTTAGGGATTAAACTCAAAAAATTAGAGTTTTGATTTAAAGAATCTAAAAGATTGAACCAGTCATCCAGAATAATAGAGTTAACGTAGGAAATCTGATGATCTACCTTGCTTATTTTTTTCTGACCAATTAAGTAAAGGCCAAGGTTTTTACTTTTTTCCTGGTCGATTTTCAATCTTAATAAACGATCTCTATATTGCTCCCTATATTTTTTCAACAAATTATCTTGAAAAGCAAGGAAATTAGTGATATTTTTGTGTGTTATTTGAGTTAATTCCTTATGTAATTCTTGAATTAGAGTTATTATCTGATTAAATTGTTGTTTATCCATATTTAAAAAGAGGATTTTATGAAAACCATTTTTCGATTGCTCTATTTGCTCTAATAAAGGGGAAAGGGACCCTAATCCATTTTGGAGGGTTAATAAAGGTTGTGTGATACTTTTTATTCTACTTAAATCAAGAATGTAATCTTTTGACATTTTTCATCAATTTTATTATCATATTCATATATTAAAGGATTAAATTTCAGGAGGTTTATTATCCCTATTAGATTTTTTCTCATTTCTTTCATCTTTTAATATGAATCCTCTCGTAGTTGCTAGAGTATTTTGACGTTCGACATGAATTGCTGTACCTCCAACTAACTTTAAGGAATCATAGAATAGATCGTAAGTTAGGAGTTCGATAGTAATCGCTTTTAATAATGCAACTTTAGTTCCTCTTTCGATATCAGATCCAGAATATCCGTGAGTCAATTTTAATAACCCCTCTCCTTTAATTTTCTTGGAAATTTCATTCCATAATATTATATCATCAAATTCAGTGACGTTCTGCCCCATTTTATTTGTAATTTCTTTTTCAATTTTTTGCATACGATTATATTCCTCATTTAAATTAGAAAAAATTTGATTATCAACACCTATTTTTGCTTGTTTGATTTTATCTAAAAAAGCTTCAATTATCTTCTTTCTTAAATTATAATCCGGAAAATCAAATCTAAAATGAAATGTAAAGCGCCTCCATATTGCTGAATCTAATTGATGTTGGTGATTTGTGGCTCCGAATATTGCTAATGGTACACCTTCATAATTTACTCTATCAATTACCTGTAAAAACGAAATGACAGCTCTTTTGATTTCTCCTACTTCATGTGTGTTGGATCGTTCTGAACCAACAGCATCAATTTCATCAAAAAATAAAACAAAAGCACCTCTCTCTTTAGAAATTTCTGAAGCTAACTCCACCACATTTCTTATGTTTTTAATTGTATCTCCTAATAACGGTGAAACAAGGCGATCTGATTCAACTACACATATTGGCACGCCATATTTTTTTGCAAATCCTCTAGTTAGTGAGGTTTTGCCTGTTCCTGGAGGACCATATAAAAGTACTGTGAGATTTGGAGCTAAATTGGTATTTTTTAACTGTTCCACAAAATCATAATACTTGTTCAAAGCTTTGAAGAAATCTTCAAGTATTTCTTTTATCTTTGCATTCCCTAATATATCATCAACGGATTCTTTAATATCTTCCGGAAAGTATACCACACCATATTTCCCAAGTCTTTCTCTAATAACGTCATCCGTAAATATTACTTTCTTTTCAAGATCATCTTTTAATTTAGAAATTTTCTTTCATCTCTTTTTTCGGTATATTATTATTTAGTTTTTCTTTCTTTCTTTATCAAATTTTTCACAAAATAGTGCAACTTCATTAATGAGATCTTTTAAATTATCAATTTGTGATCCTATAAAATTAAATATTTCCTTCCTATATTGAACTGAGTCTCTTATCTTCATTTTATCTAATCCAAGATAATTCGGAAAACAAATTAGCTTCATTAAATAAGGTAAAATTTTTTCATTAGTTTGTAAATCTTTAAATATTGAATAAAAGATATTCTCATCTGATAATTTCCATTTTAAAATCCCCATATATATCAAAAATGCAAAATTCATCGAAATCCAATTAATCAATTCTTTTGATAAAAAACCCCTCCGTTGAGAAACAAATGCAAGGTAATGCAAGATAAGGGTTTCATTACTAAATTGAGGTAAATATCTTATTGTTCCATCGGATTGTTTATTTGTTCTTAAATAATTATTTTCTTCTAATATATTTACAAATTCCTCTTTAGGTGCTAAAAATAGATCATCAATTAATCGCATACCGATTCGTTCAGCTAGATTTTCAATAGATTCCTCTTCTGCATTAGCTATAGAGTCGATATAAGGTAAAAATATATCACTTTTTAAAATCATTGGAATTTCATAATCAGGTCGTTCTGGAAAAACCCCGAAACTAGGATCAAGATTAAACAATGATGTAATGTTGTTTATTATTTGATACATTTTTGGAGAGATTCCTGGTATTTCAAATGAATCAGAATTATCTAGTTTCTCTCTGTAATAGGTATGTGATTGCAATAAATGTCTTTGGCATTCATAGTATTCCGTCGAAAATTTATGAAGTTTTTCATATATCATTCTTAAATTTGCACCTTTATGAAATAAACGCTCTTCTATAAATTTGCTAAGAGAATAAAGGTAGGTATCATCCAAATTTTTTTGATCTGGATTAGTTATATGTCTTAAAATATATAGAGCACCGATAGATTCATGTAAGAACTCAATGATGTAATCTTTAATATCAATAATTGGAATTGTTCCTCTATATTTAGTAATAAAGCCTTTGATTATTTCATAAACATTAGATCGATACATTGCAGAGAATTCGGAAAGTGCTCTTACTTTTCTTATATTTCTTTTTTCCTCTTCTTCACGAATTTTATCTAAGATTTCTGTGTCTATCAATAAATCTGCATCCAAATCACTAACAATTTTTCTTGTTTCTCTAAGAATTGGTCTCATATGACTAATAAATGTAAGGTATCTTGGTAAAATATCAGTCCATTTCTCGCGCTTACGTCCAGATTTTCTTGCAGGTTTTTTTGAATAACTCATGATATCTCATTTTAATAGTTAATTTATTCTTTATCATATCCAACTACAATTTCTGCAAAGATATTCGCAATTTCTACAAAAATTGGAATCTCTACACGTACTAGTTCACCCAACACCCATTTATTGACATCTTTTAATAAGAAACGTATTTGATTGTGAATCCTTTTATTTATTTCTGAATCAATAACTTTTGATAGCCATAAACCTCCCCCTAATCTATAAGCAATAATTTTAATCAGTGGTTCAAATAATGGCTCTAAAACTTGTCGCATCATCCAAGATTTTGGAATAACACTCATATTACTTTCATTATAACCAGGATCATTTAAAATTGGATTTGTTTCGTCCACGGATAGTTTTGGCATAAAACTCAGTAATAAAATTAATGCAAAAATGGCACAAATTCCATTTATGGTATAAGAACCTCCAATTTTTTCAATATTATCACTGTTAATTGCTACATTTGCTAAAAACATACATATAAATACATTTCTATCAAAATTTTTAGAAACATAAGCATATCCTAATTTAGTATCAAGTATTAGGTATTTTTCTTCAAGGATTTTAATAATATCATCAGGAAAGGTGTAAAAAGTATAAACTTTCTCCTCACTTCGTCTTACATCTTTCTCAATGATAAGCTTCTTAGAGATTAATCCAAACATATTGACAAGTTCTTCAAGTTGGTTTTTAACATAATGTCGAGGTTTATTTGGATCCCCAAACATAGCATAAAATTGATGATCCACTATGTGGAAATCATTTCTTTTACTAAAAGCTTCTACCATCCTATCTATAATAGGCACTTGCGTTCCCGAGGCGATTGCTTTTGCCTTGGAGGTGACAAAACCATTGAGTAACTCATTTATTATAAAATCTTGTTCATGGGTCCGGGAATTTAAAATCTTACTAAATGCTTCAGAGAAATTTTTAGTTTTAGGGAAAAAAAAAAATTGGATTTTTTCATTTACTGCTTTCTTAAATAAATCACCATTATTCCTAGGAAAGTGTAATTTCATATTTTCAAGCCGTTGAACTAATGCATCTTTTGCTCCAGGTATGCTTTCAACATCACGTTTTTTTACTTGATCGATTGCCAATTCAAGCCCTTTTTCAAATGATTGTAAGAGGTTTTGCCATGAAGAATTCGTTCTTTTTTCCATTTTTTCTCTTTCCTATTTTAGTTCCAATTTAATTCATTAGAAATCTTTTCCAAAGCATTAATCAATGGTCTAATATTCTTTTTATCAAATATATTTGGAGAAGACACTCCCTTTTGCGCTTTCCATCCCATTTGAGTACCTTCAGTCATCTCCCTTTGTCCATATTTTATTAATTTACTTAAATCCCGAGTCCACCAATAAAATCTAAGCCAGCGTCTATTAGGGTTATTATTTGAATAAATAACGACTATAGCTTTCCATTCACCTACAAGCCATTTGATGGTTATTCCACTTGTAGGCATATAAAAATTAATGGGAAAATTACTATGAAATCTCAAATCAAGATCTTTAGAATCGATATTAAAAATTGGTTGATTATATCCTTCTAAAATAACAATTTCTGAACAATGTTGACAGATATAATGAGATTTATGTTTTTCCATTTTCTGTTGGCAATTAGGGCATGTTCGATTCTCTAATATACGATATTTAATGATGTCTAATTTTTTCTCTTTTTCTAGATCCTCTTCAGTTTTTGAATCCTTTTTATCAAATTTTCCTTTCCAGTTCCACAAATCATCAAAAGATTCATCAAATTTTTCTAAGGCTTTAATTAGGTTAGTTAGAACGTGACTTTCATAAATTTTAAGCATTCCTGCGTGTTGATATGTTTTCCACCATGAAAGTCGAACGTATCTTTCACTCTTTAACAATGGACTATGGCAAATTAGAGCAGCCAGTACTCTAGTTTCTGTTTTATTGATAATTATACCTTTTTCACAAATTTCATACTCTTTATTTAATGTTAACTGGTCATGAAAATAATTTCCATCTAAAAATCCTCCTTTATCTTCACCCTCGTCTGAAACATTTTTACTTGTTTTTTCTTTAGATTTTACTATCTTTCTGCAATTAGGGCATTGAAAGATACCTGCTACAAGGGGTTCCATTTCAACATTACATGATGGACATATCATAATTATTCATTCTTGCTTTCAACAATTATTCTTTCATAATCTAAATTTAATAATTTTAATTTTTTTTTTGTAAAATCCGAAATTTGAGTATTAATTTCAACAATTTCTTTTCTTAATTTGATGAGTGTGTTTTGAATAGTATTAACTATTCCATTTTCATTAAACGAGATTTTTTCAATAAATTCAAGATAATTATTTTTTTTTTTTTTTCCTGAATAATAACTTCTTAATTCATTCAGTTTATCTTGAATCTTATTTAATTGATACCTCGAATTTAGTAAAATCGTTAATTGTGTATACCACTTCTTATATGTATCATCTGACTTTTCAACATTTTCTAAATTAAATTTATCTGAAAGTTGAATTTTTGAATCTTTTAGAAATGATATGACTTCTTTGTTTTGTTCTAGAGCCTCATCAATCCTTTTCATTCCTGGTTTAGAATTTAAAACGGGATCAAATATATCAATAAAATTATTGACTTTTTCAAGTAATTCTTCAAATCTTTGGTAAAATCCTTCAATTGTAATTTCAATTTTAACTGATTGATATACATTTCCAAATTGATCCAATATATAATAAAGATCATTAGAAAGAGTAAAGTCGTGATCTCCAATTTCATAAATAAAAGGATGAATAATACTGCTTTTTTCACAACTGACTCCTTTTAATCTCGTAAGTGCGAGATTGAAATTCCTTCTGTTCAAAAATTTGAATTTTTTTTTAATAATTAAGAAGAGAATATCATCGGGTACAGAAATCGTGTTGTTTTCAATTGTAATGGTTTCTTCTCCTAACTTTAGGATAAAATCTCCTTCTAATTTGTTATACTCTCCCAAACTTCTTATATTTTTGAATAGACCCAGATCTATCATTATTTCAATGAATTCTTCATCCCAAAATTCAATTATATTATTTTTAAATATTTCATCCAAGATTAAAACACGTTCATAAGATTCTATCATTTTAGAATCACTAAGATCCTTTAGCAAATCATTTCGAATTATATACATATACAGTATTATGTAACGCATATCTGCATCATCAAGGATCTTGATTAACAAATTTTCATCTTCTTCTATTGATAGAGACTTATGTTCCATGCCTATTGTCCACTCACCTTAATTTTAATCATTTCAATCAAAAAGAGTACTTATCATAATTAAGCATTCCTAAAAAATTTTATGGTATACTTTAATTTCTCATTAAAAAAGCTAAATTTTTTTAGTTTTGGTTTATATATCATTATTGTAATCATTTTCACGTGAAGTTCTATGGGAAGAAGAAAAAGAAAGCAGCAATCATACAAACGAGTAAAGAGAGTACCAAAGATCTTTACATGTCCTAATTGCGGAGAAAAATCCGTCAAAGTAGAAAATATAAGAAAATCTGCTATTGCAACGGTTAAATGTGGATATTGTGGATTGAATAAGGATGTAATAGTAAATTCCATATCTGAACCAGTTGATGCATTTGGGGATTTCATCGATGTTTATTATGCAGACCAAGAGTTACAAAGATTAGAAAAAAGAATCTTTAAATTAAAAAAAGGGAATGAATGGGGTGAATTGGCATTATCATATTCTATTTTATCAGACATTTGCCGAGCAAAAGCAGCAATCGCCTTGGAAGAGGAAGAAGGTAATAAATTAGAAGATGCTAATCATTGGCGCATGAAATCCGAAGAGTATAAACAACTTGAAAAGGGAGCTTTACAGCAATTAGATACTCTTGAACTTGAAAAAGGTATAAAAACTGATGAAGATTCATTATTTGATGAAACTGAAGGTAAAGTAAAGCGGGAAAAGAAAATCGAAGACATTTTTGATGATCCAGGCTTTCTAGAGTTTTAATACTTCAAATTCAAAATAATATCTTTTACAGGATTTAATATATGCTTCCATAGCGGCAGGCTCAGAATTTCTTTAATGATTTTCTCTTGGTATAATTGATTTTTATGAATGAATTGACTCCAATTGTTAAAGAGAATCATCAGGTTATTACCAATCGGATTATATCTTGATGTTAGAAAACTTGCTAAATATACTCCAAATCTTCTAATTTGAGAATCAGCTTCTGGATAAACTGATTCAGCAAGCTAAATTATTTTCTCATTTTAATAGTTTTAGGTCAAAAAATAAGATAGAGTGGTACAAGTTATTGGAATAAACATCTAATAAGATAAATGAAGTACTTAAATGCTATAATATATTAACCTTGGTTCCGTTTGGCAAATAATTGCTTTAATTCACCCATTATTGCTCCCCTTAAACTTTGGGGATTTGCAGGACGAGCAGCTCCAGGTGGTCCTCCAGGTGGAGGCGGTGGTCCTCCAGGTGGTCCTCCAGGTGGTCCTCCAGGTGGTCCTCCAGGTGGTCTTCCAGGTGGTCCTCCTGATGGAGGAGGCGCACTACTCGGAGCGGTAGGTGTGGCTACAATTGGAGTTGAAAGGGTAGATTTTGTCTTTATATTAGATACTTCTGTATTTATCGTATTAATTCGTGATTCCATTGTTGTTATTTGCTGATTAATTGTAAGTAAGGCTTGATCAACAAGATCTGGAATCCTTAGGAACATGATCATCATTTTTTCAACGATGTCTCCAAAAGCATTGATCTTTTCTTCAATCGGAGATTTACGAGCATTTTCTAAAAAGCTGGTAAATTCTTCTGCACACATTTTTTAATCCCGATAATTAATTACTGATTTTCATAGAAATTTTTAATAATTATATGTTAGAGATGTTTAATAAATTTAAGTAGTGACCTATGAAAAGTCATTAAATCAAAATTGGTAAAAAAATAATGAAGAATTAGTTAGCTTGACTTGGATACTGTATCTTTTACTTTTAACCACAAGTTGTCTACCTCGTCTCTAACTTGTAAAAATTGATTAATTTTTTTAAGCATTACGTCTCGAGCTCTATCAAATTCTCTTTGGATATCATCTAGTTCGGATTCATAAATTTTTATTTTTTCGCCTTCTTCCAAGCTATTTTTCTTTTTTTCTACAAATAGAGCTTTTTTTATGATGACACTTCTCCTTTGGGCTACTTCGTTTAATGCGTCAGCAAATTCTTCTTTTTTTTCAATTAAATAATCCTTTTTTAGAGTAAGATTTTTTATAGAATCAATATAACTCTTGTTAGCTTCAATATATTTATCATTTTGATGAATAATATCATCAAACAACTGGACTTCTTCGTCTTTAATATTAGATCGTCTTTCTCTCACTAATGTTTGCATTTGTTTTAAAACATCTCTATAAGTTCGATTCATCATTTCTCTTGCAAGAGTCGCTTTAGTTAAGTTTTCCGCATACTTTTTCTGAGAATTTACAAGTGCTGATTGAGCTTTCGCAAGTTTTTTAATTTCTTTAACGAGTTCTTGTTCAGTTTTGGCTAATTCTAGCTCATCTTCATGCGTTATAATAGGACTCATAATTTTCAACTCGAATAAATAATCATTACATTTAATATTAATTTAATAGCATTTTGATATTATAATTTTTAGGTTTTTCAAAGTGATTTAATTAGGTAGGATATCTAGCAGTTAGAATATTATCTTTATAATTAGCTTTTATAATCTTTACTTTAATTTCTTTACCAATCATATTATCTGTAAATTTAAGGGGTTTTTGCAATAGTACCTTAATACCTATCTCTTTAGTAATTTTACCAATACATTCTTGTTCCCAACGTCCTTTAGATATTATTACTAATTTTATTTCGTCATTTTTTTTTAAATTTAAGGTAGAGATCGATTCTCTTCTATGAATTCCAAAATCTTTAGGTCCTAGTTTTAACTTTAATCCATATTTTTTTTCTAATTTCGTAAGTTGCTCATAGAAATATCCCCAAGATTTTGGATAAGTTCTGCTGAGCTTTCTACCAGTTTTATAAACTAAATATTTTTGTATCCCAATTTTTGGGATTTGCTTATATCCTTGATTTTTTAAGTAGATTACATATTTAATAATATTTTCAATATCTATGTCATTTTTCCCTGGAAACCATACTGGTGCAATAAGTACATCTATTTTTGATGCGATAAGTAAATTTAAAATATCTAATAATTCATTAACACCATAAACTTTGCAACCACACAATTTTCTTGCGAGATTTTCATTAAGTGTGTTTAAACTAATATTTATTCTTGAGAGATTTAATGATTCCAACATGTTGATTTTTTTTTCTGTTAATAATAATCCATTACTTTGCATAGAAATTGTAGAGATTCCTTCAATATTCCATAATTTCGTCAATAAATCATATAATTCAGGATAAAGTAAACTTTCACCATATGGCGCAATATGAATCTCTAAATCGTGAGCTCCTTTAATTTCTGTTATTTTTTTTATTCCTTTTATTATATATTTCGAACTCACGATAAAATTTGTTCTATAATCTCCAGCACTAACGAAACAATACTTACATTTCAAATTGCATAATGTTATGGGCTTAATCTCAATAATGTTTGTACCACGATCAATTAAACCTAAAAAATCTACTCCCATCAAGGGGATATTAGATGCTTCATTGACATAAATAATATCTTGATGCATTCATTACACCATTATTGATTAAACCTTATATCTTAATATTGCTACGAGAGAACCTAAATCATCGATACGTTGGCCAGTTGGATGCTCACTATTCATAATGTGGATTATACCTTGTGATCTCTCTACATTACTTATTATTCTTTCAATTTGTAGTTTTTGATTTTTCATTGCTCCTCTAATTAGGGTATCAGCAAGAAATAATTCTTTTACTGCACCTTTTTGCGATGCAACATCTATCTCATCAAAGCCGATAGCGACAAGATCAGGGTTTTTGTCAAACAGTGTAAAGATCTCTTCTATTTTTTGACTCTCCTGTAGTATTTTTACATTATTTTTTATACTCATTAATTTTTTAGATTTTAGAATTTCGATGATTCCACTTTCAGTCCCAGAACTTGCATGAAAGTTTTGAATTTTATTCTGGTAAGGTGCTTTTACATTTTCTTTCAAATAAGTTAAAAAGTGATTTCTGGTGCTTCCAGGTCCGCATAAAACAATCAAATTAATTTCATTAATCTTTATATTTTCTTCAAGTATTTTTTCAATTTCTAAAAAAAATTCTTCATATGCTTTATTTCTGTGTGTTTGCTCATATCGTTTTCCTGGTATATTTTTTTTTATGGTAGCAATTCTTTTATGGCTGAAATTTGTTGTGAGGGAGATTGTGGCCAAACCTGCTTCTATAGCAACTATAATCATATTAAAATTTGTTTCAAATTTAGATTTTTCATTTAATCTCTTTATTTCGCTTCTCAACCAATTCTCCTTTTTAATAACTAATGTTTGACCAATTTCAATATTTAAAGTATGATAGGTCCCAAAACTTACAAAATCTTCAGGTCCTTCTAATATTGTACCTTTGATCCTTAAGCGATTAGAAAATTCATGAAATGAGACACCTTCTACATTAATTTTAAGGTACATTGGCTTACGCTCTCCTTTTGATCCTTCTTTTAATACAATTCTTCTTTGTGTTCGAGCAGCAACTTGATCATTCTCTGCTATTACATTGTATAGGCTCCATAAATCGTTTAAGGTCTCAATTTGAACCGTTATTTCTCCTGTTTTATCATTTTTTTCCAGAATTTTCATAACCAATCAATCTTTCTTATGAAAGGGTTAAAAATAAATAGTAATAGTATTAGAAAAGTAATTTTTCCAATAAATTTATACTTCAAATTACAAAACTAAATAAAAAAAATAGTAAAAAAAAATAATCATTTATCTCCAAGAGCTTTTTTAATCATCTCCAATTCTTCCATCCGCTTCTTCTTTTCTTCCTCACGTTTCTTCATTTCTTCTTCATCTACTTTTTGGAGAGTAACACCCTTTTTTATTTCCTCTTTCAGTTCATTATCGAATGGGGTCATTATACCTCAACCTCTCTTTTGATTATTAATCTGAATTTAAAGCATTTATTTATACTGATATTATAATAGTTTTTATTTATAAGTTTAAGTTAATAGTAAAAAGCTAGAACTTAAGCTCCATTAAGTAAGCATTATCCCCTTTGTAGTAATAATTATCAATTTCTCTGACAATATGAAAATTATGATTTTTATACAGCTTAAGAGCGATTAGATTAGACGTTCGTACATTTAATATGATTCGATCAAAATTTTTTGATTTCTTGACTTCCGTTAATATATGATTTAGGAGATAAGAGCCTAATCCCATATTTCGATAATCTTCTCTTATGAGGAAATTTATAATATTGAGTTTATTTCTTTCTTGCTCTAATGCTATTACGAATCCGATTATTTTTTCATCGTTATTTACAATTTTCAAAAAAAAAGTGTTATGGAAAATTAGTTGTTCAATAGTTTCTTCTGAAAACGAATTATTTTTAAAGGTACTTTTCTCAAGTGAATTTATTTGGCTCAAATCATTGATCTTGACTTTTTCTATCCTCATTTAATCCTAATTCCTCCCGGAATACGTTAATTGGTGTTTTTTCTGTTATTTGTTTATATTTTTCTTCTCTGAATGGAGTGATTTCTTGAATATAACATTTTAATCCTTTACTATTAACTAATTGAATTATTTCATCATTCAGTGCAGTATTAACGGGTAATTTTAAAACTGAATTATCAATTTCAAAATATTTCGGTTTTAAATTCGTCATTTTTAGTAATTCTTCTTTCAATTCATTTAAATCGTCTAAAGGTCCTTCGATTTGACTGTAAATCAATAAACCTTCAAGAGAAATTGATTCATATGATTTTTGTATTTTTTTTGCTCGTCGATAATATCGTTTGCTTAATTGCCAATAATCTTTTGTAATACTTGTGCAAAAATGAATTTTAATTGATACTTTAGGAGAAATACGCTTTATTAGTTCATAAGCCATTTCTTTACTATTCTTAACCGAAGCTATAGTCTCCTTTTTTAATTCAAAACCTCTATTTTTTAAATGAATACAATTAGATTCACTATATTCGAATTCATTTAAATTGATAAAATCAGCCCCAATTTTATCTAAAAATAAGATAAGATGTTCTATATCATTTAAATACTTATCTTGAGGGATTAATGGCACTTCAGCACCAACCTTCATTCCTTTTTTAAGTGCTAAACGGATAACATTCCAATTATTCCGAGAGGGATTAAATCTGATTTCATCTAGGCCGGCATTCGCAAGATTTACTGCCAAATTCTCATCAAAATTAATACCATTCGAATAAAGGTGTATATGGAATTTTTTACCCATTTTTAATTTGATAAATCTAATTATTTCAAGTGTAGATTCAATATTTGGTGGAAAAAGGGGATCTCCTCCCGTGATGCTCATACCTAAGGCATCCGTATTATAAATTTCATCAAGAATTTCTTCTTTCGTCGTAATTTGGATCTCATTAGCAAACATTAAAGATTTATTCTTTCTTTCTTCAGAAATGGGGCAATACCAGTAACAATGATCTGGATTCTGGCACAATCCATTTAGAAATAAGACTGTTTTTGCTCCTTTCAAACATATTTGACATCCCTTTGGGATCCCTCTTCCTTTAATTAGTAAGTTATTTTTTCCTGAATCAACAATTCTTTTTTTTCTCATATTTCCCGCATTTTATTTCTAATAATTGTTTTTTTTCTAGCAAGTATTTTTAGAACATCTTCTGTAGATTCATCTGGTTTTAAAGATCTTTTTATGAAGACCCCTGTACGCCCATATTGTTCTCGCCTTAAAAGTACGTTCCTTCTTTCTATAACAGTTTCAATATCTACGTTAATCTGTTTAGCGACGTTATGCTCATTCCCTATAACAGAGGATTCTTCATGACCATCATTTGTAGGGTTAATAAGCACTAACCGTTTATCTATTCCAGGGACTCGAATTTTATTTTTTAATTGAACTTGATTGATTTTTCCTCCAAATGAATAAAATTCTAAGTTTTTTTTATCGAAAGGGGATATTGGGATTGTGATGCTTTCTAATTCACTTAAATAAATATATAATTTTATTGTATCTCTTGGAGTGGCCATCACTATTTCTCTAAAATAATTATCATAACCTTTTTTAAATAAAATATGCTCAATTAGAAATGATGATATCCTTTGTAGAAATACAATATCAATATCACTATCAATATTTACATCTCCACGAGCTAAACTTCCATAAATGTATGGATTAAAACCTTCTTCAACAAAAATATTTAGTAATTTTAAAGCTTGTAGTCTTTTGTTATTCAGAAGCTCCCAATTACTTTTTTTATATTTGATGATTCTATTATAATTTCTTAATATATTATCCATTGTCAACTCATTCGTGGGTTTTGATTTTAGTAATAAGAGTTAGAATTATCCCAAATAAAATAGTTTCAAAATATTTAAAATTTCGACTAGCATTACTAACAATTATTGAATTAGTTGAGGTTTGGGTCCCATAACTTTTCTTAACGATTTTTTTTTTAAACCTTAATATGTTATATTCGCTGTATATGAAATAGATATTCCTTACGGAGTTAATTCCTATCTTTCTTATCAAATTTTCCTGGTTTTCTTCAATGTTTGACTTAGAATTTATGATTATATGACCCTGGTAATCATTTTCATCTGTGATGTAAATGGGATCTATATTTTTATCATTATAAGATAATAAAATGTATTTATTATTGTTTAAAGATCCTGATATAATTTCCATTATCGAACTAATTATAGATTTCATCTCAAGGTTGATATTATTTGTATATAATTCTTGTGAGGGTTTTTTATTAATTGAAAATAATATATTTATCACTCTTAATCCATAACTGCTGAGTCCTTCAGTTATGACTCTTAATAAATTAATCCTCTTTTTTGTCCGAAGGATGATTATTATAGGATCGTTTTTATCTATGAGTTTATTATTTATAGCATAGTTCCACTGACAAGTTTTAATATTAGACTCATTTTCTTTCTCTATTGAAATATAAGATGACAAAGAGATATCTTCATTAACGAATGCATACCTCCAACGAGTTAATATCTTATAAATCTTGACACATATTAAAAATATTATTAAAAGAATTATAACGATTGAGCTAACTAGTATCCAATTGACTCGAAAAATATCAAAACTCATTAAAATTACTCCTTTTTATCAATTACGACATTGGTAATCCAATTTAAATATTTTTCCGAGCCTTTTGTTATAGGTATTCTGATACATTCGGGATTTTCATAACTATGTATCTCGCGGATCTTTTGAATTATTAAATCACTTTTACTTTTAATAGTTTTTATAATCAGTAAATTTTCTTTCTCAACTTCAATGTTATTTTTCCACCAATAAGTGGAAATAATATTTGGTACAACACTCACACAAGCTGCTAGCCTTTCTTCAACTAAAATTCTTGAGATATTATTCCCTTCTTCGATATTCGAGACAGTAACAAAAAAAATACAATATTTCATATTTTTGCACCAATGGCAAATTTATTGATTTATCATTGATAATGAATGTTTAAATACAAACTTTTTTCTCTAAATAAAATTTATCTACTCCTAAGATTTAGCATCTCAATTAAAAAGCAATCTTGCGTTTTGAACAATAAAATGTCGGATAAATTCTCTATTTCAATACCTGGTCGCATTTGTATTTTAGGGGATAAAGTTGATTTAATGGAGAAACCCGTGATCGCAGCAACAATCGATTTAATGATGAATTTCAATTTTATAAAATGTGATAACTCATCAATTACATTTTATAGTCACAATACTAAAGAAAAAATAGAATTTCAATTAGGAGATACTCCTCCCCGAAATAAAGATCTTTCTTATTGGAGTGTTTTATATGAACGATTGAATGAAAAGATTAATACGGGATTTTATTTGGAAGTAAATTCTAATATTCCTATAGGTCGTGGGTTATCAACATCAGCAGCTATATCAGTAGGGTTCCTTAAGGTAATGAATAGAGCATATAGTTTGGGATTACGAAATAATGATATTGCTGAAATTGCTTTCTGGGGAGAAAATCACGAATTAGGTATCCAATGTGGTAGAATGGATCAATATAGCATAGCTCATGGAGGAGTAAGTTTTATTCATACGGATGCTAATACAACAGTTGAGAGAATAGATATTAAAGAATTACCAATGGTGATAGGCGATTCCCTTGAAGAAAGAAAGGCTAGTTCTATTTTAAATAGGATAAAAATTCAAATTAAAAAGGAAGAACCCGGAACAATAAAAGCGTTTAATATCATTGAAAAATGTGTAAATGAAGGAAAAGAAGCATTGCTAAGAGGGGATTTTCAAAAATTAGGGTTATTAATGAATACTCAACAAGACCAAGAAGCCATCTTGAAAGCAGATACTCAAAAAATTAAAGAATTATGTCAGGTTTCAAGGAAAGCGGGAGCATTAGGAGCGAAACAAATGGGTGCGGGAGGAGGAGGGTGTATGATCGCACTATGTCCGGGAAAACAAGAAGAAGTTGCAAAATCTATAAGAGATGCTGGTGGAAAAGCTTGGATATTCAAGTTATTTAATTATACATAAAGGGGAATGATTTTTGAAGGCAATTATACTTTGTGCTGGTTTTGGAAAGCGTATGAAACCCTATACGGATGATTATCAAAAGACAATGATACCATTTAGGGGTAAACCAGTATTAGAATTCATTATTGAAGGTATAAAAAGAGCGGGAATTCTTGATTTCATACTAGTTGTTGGATATCGTAAAGAGCAAATTATCGATTATTTTCAAGATGGTCGTAATTGGGGAATAAAGATATCCTATATAGAACAGAAGGAGTTAAATGGAACAGGTGAAGCTGTCCTTTTATGTGAAAAGTTTATTGATAACTCTGTCTTTTTCTTAACATGGGGAGATACGCTTGTTTCATATGAAGTTTATAAAGAAATAATCGAAATTTATAGAAAAGAAAACCCAGATTTCATTTTAGTGGGGAATTTAGTTGATGATCCCTATAAGGGTGCCGCTATATACTTAAATAATCAATATTGTTCAGAAATTATTGAAAAACCACCTAAAGGAACATCTTCAACGAATCTAAACAATGCGGGGATATTTATACTTTCAAAAAAGATATTTAATATATTAAAGAAACAAAAACCATCTGCTAGGGGTGAAATTGAAATTCCTGAAACTATAAGATTTGGAATCAAGTATCTTAACTGGCAAGTTCGAGTATTCAAAATGAGTAAAGATCACTTCTATGGAGATTTTGGAGATCTAAATGAATATGAAACGTTAAAAAATGATAGTAGATGGTTCAAATTTTAATTTAGACTTTAAAATTTAATCGGAGTTTAAATAATTAATTCTGGATATTAATTCAATCCGAATTCAAAGTTTAAGCAGCAGGTGTTGAGATTAATTGAATGAAAGAATCTTGAGGGCAATAATTGAAGAAACTGGATTAACCAGAAATGAAATTAAAGAGTATGTATTGGGAAAGAAGAGAGTGATTGAAGGGATTACAGAGTTTGGTGCTTTGATAATAATGTGTAAAGAATTATGTGTCGATTTTGCATATCCTCTATGAAGAGTATTAAACAATATTTTAGAAATTAATATTCATACGTTTTAGAAAAATGAATTGATAATATCTTAAATTTATCACCCTACAGAATAAAAGAAGCTGAAGGGAAAAAATTAATAATTCAACAACGCTAATTTAAAATGGAAATAATATTATATTCAGCAAATTTTTTAATTCAGAAATTATAAATATTGGTAATATTATTAATATTAAAACAATTAATTGAAGTCTTGCTTCTGTAATAAGAGCGCAATATTTGAATTAGGAGGTGCCTAAAGTTCTTCATAACCTATATCTGATACACCAATATTCGGGAATATGTCTTGTCCATCGAAGTTATGGAAATATAGAATTTAACCAAGATTTGGTTTCGGGTTTTTTAACTGCCCTTAAAGATTTTAGCGTCGAATTCTCGAAGGGATCAGGTGAATTAAAAATCATAGATATGCAGGTTTTTTACTTGTTATTAGTTTTTAAAGCTGGAATTCTCTGTACGGCAGCCGCAGATAAGAATGATGATGCAAAAATCACACATAAATGCTTGAGTGACATAATCGAGAGATTCGTAGAAGAATTTGGTGATAAACTTGTGAATTGGTCAGGAGATGTTCGAATGTTTAGAGATTTTGAAGCAATCATCGACAATATCTTACAAAATGGTAAGGTTGCAGAAGTACCCCTCAAAATTCCAATTTTGAAAATATATGAAAAAGATTTTTTAAAAAAAAGCAAAGAAATTTCTAAGAAAGGGTTAGTTGTTTCGGAAGAAGATTTACGTACAGTACAACATCAGAAACCTGAATGGACTTCAAAGAGATTACCTAGGCAAGTTATCACGCAGGGTTTTTTGGATAAGAATGCTTACAAGATTGCGCATTTAGCTGATGGATTTCATACAATTTCAGATATAGCAGAGGAAGCTGGCATTCCTCAAGCTGAGATTGAGGTTATTATTGATGACTTGGATGATTTGGGTTTACTGAAATTTATTGATATTAAATGATTGTTATTTTTGATTTTTCTTTTTTTAACGTGATTTAAGGATGATATTTAATACCTTGTTATAAATTGAGATTCTTCAATTTAATAAACAAAAAATTTATTTTATGAATAAAAAATTTTCCTTTTTAAAGAGAGGGTGAAATAATACTACAAATTTGCATAAAAAAATAAATGATTTTTAATGGTAGTAGACAATAGTCGACTTTACTATTATAGTTGCCCTAATTGTGAATGGCGCATTTTAAATAATCAGATAAGAGAAATATCTGGCTATGAGGATAAGATACATTTTTGCGAGCGTTGTGGAAGCAAGTTGGATAAAATCAATCTCACTAATTTGGATAATACAGAAGAAAATAATTCCGAAACTACTCTCAATTCTATTGAACACCCTGTTGAGATTATTGCCGAAGATCATGATATTCAGATTGGATTCATCGACAATTTAACACTTGTTCTTGCCCGTATGATCTATTTCAATATTAGGTATCTTGAAAAAACTTTAGATAAGAAATTCGATAATGTAGAGCTTGATGTGAAATTGCTTAATTTATTATCGGGGGCTCTAATGCCTATTTTACATAATGATGTTGAAGAAGATTTTTTGGATAAATTAAATGAGATAACCCTGGCAGATTTTTATTCTAATTTAACAAAAATACACAATAAGGTAAAATTGTACCCAATCTTTCGCCAGAGATTCATAATATACCTAAGATGGTTAGTAAAACAAGTATTCATATTAGTTTCTGAATTATGGAATAAGGGATTGATTGATAAATTTGAAGCAATGATATTTAGGGATTTAAATACTTATGATTTTAACAAAATTCAATCAAAAATGTCCAGCACCATTAATAATATACAGGAAAAGAGGAATTTTAGAAAAGGGGGTATAATAGGAAGTAGTAAAATTCACCTAGCTGATGGACGTGATTTAACTCTCTTAAAATTAATGGAAGAATGTAATTTAGGGAATGAATTGTATTGTTTTTCATTAGATCGATACTCTAATATTGTTATTTCAAAAATAGAAAAAATAAAAAGAATTAGAGATGTATCAAAATTAATAAAAATTACCTTGGATGATTCTACCATAATATATTGTGATTATAATTGTGCTTTTATAAACAGGAATAATAAATTAATTGAAGTTGTTCATTTGCATAATGAAGATTCATTAATGCCTTTAAAAATTTATTATGCTAAAGATATATCCGTAGCTAACAGATCTTATAAAGATAAGCGATTAAAATTAGAAGATTATCTGGTTGTCTATAATCCGAGAACAGGAACGTATGATTATATACATAATTTAGCTGATGATTACAATATTAGGGATAATGTTTATACAAAAGATATGGGGAAAATAAGGCATCATATCGATTTCGATAAATATAATAATAATCCCTCTAATATCAGGAGAACATTTTTTAAAGAGCATTTTGAAATCCATAGTAAATTCGCCAGTGAAAGAGCAGTAAAAGGGGAAATTGGATGGGGGAGAGCACATAAATTATATCCAGATTTCTATTCTGAAATGGCTTCAGAGAATATAAGAAAGTTACATCGAGATCCGCAATTTCAAAAAAGACACTCAAAAAGAGCATCGAAAAATATAAGTGATTATATAAAATCAGAAGCCTTTTATGATATGACGAGGGCTGCTGGGAAAAGGGGTAAAGAGTATTTGGTAAAATATAATAAAAGTGAAAAGGGGCGGAAAAAGTCCTCCGAAATAGGAAAACAAGGCAAAATGATATGTAAGATATGTGGTCAATTGGTTTATGGCAGAGCGGAAATGATTGAGCATTATAAAAACACTCATCCACCTCATTGGTTAGAATTGCAGAACAAATTTCAAAAAGCTTCAAAAGCATATGTAAGGAGTGAAAAAGGACGGAAGAATCAATCAGAAAAGGCAAAAAATGGAAAGATGGTTTGTCATAAATGTGGAAAAATGATAATTGGGGCAAGTGAATTAAAAAAACACTATGCTGAGGTTCACAATGAATTAATATCATGTCCTTTTTGTAATGAATTATTCAAGGGAAATGGAGGATTAAGTACTCATATAAGATACTGTCCTGAAAACCCAGACCATAAGGTACGAGAAGTTGGTTGCTTCCCTTGTCCTCTTTGTGACAAAATTTTTGGCTCACAGAGAGGATTATCAGGGCATCTGACCAGAAGTCATAAAGTGATTAATCATAAAATTATTAGTATTGAAATCATCGAGTGTGAACCATTGAAAATCTATAATCTATGTTTAGAAGATTCCAATAATTTTGGATTATCTGCTGGAATATTTATTCATACTTAAAAGAGATTTTTACCACAGTACATTAATCCTTGCCATAATTAAGCTATTACTTAAAATCTTAATTTTTTTTCAATAATCAAAAAATTTAAACATCCTTATAAATAAGTTTTTATAATGAATTTATTCAATTTTCAATTAAATTTTTGATAAATGTAGAATTATTGAAGATAATGAATGTAAAAAAAATTGCTGAAAATATTTATGAGATCGAACCGCAAACTTTGATGGCACGAGTTGAGGGGACAATTAAAAAATTTGAAATGAAAGTCCCAGTACATATTTACGCCAATGAATATATCATGGAAAAGATTAAACAAGATAGAACTCTTGATCAGATAAGTAATGTTGCTTGTTTGCCGGGCATTCAAAAACATGCAATCGCATTATCTGATGCTCATCAAGGATACGGTTTTTGTATTGGAGGAGTTGCAGGAACGGATGCCACAGATGGTATGATTTCGCCTGGCGGCGTTGGATACATAAGAGCATAGGCTTTTATGCCAAAGACGATATTAACTGTGGTGTAAGATTACTACGAACGAATTTAATGATGAAAGATGTTCAAAAAAAAATTCCAACTTTATTAGACACAATATTCAAGAATATTCCTTCAGGATTAGGGTCAAAAGGAAAATTAAACATAAATTTCTCAGATTTAGATGATGTTCTAAATAATGGATTAAACTGGGCACTTGATAATGGCTATGCCTTGAAAGAAGATATAAAACACTGTGAGGAGAATGGTTTTTTAAAAAATGCAAATGCAGAATTAGTTTCACAGAAAGCAAAGCAAAGAGGTATAAAACAACTCGGTTCTTTAGGAAGTGGAAACCATTTTTTAGAAATACAAAAAGTAGATAAAATTTTCAATAGAGATATAGCAAAGAAATTAGGAATTCTTCAAGAAAATCAAGTCACAGTGATGGTTCATACAGGTTCAAGAGCTTTAGGTCATCAAATATGTACTGATTCGTTGAGAGCTATAGAACAAGCCATGAAAAAATACAAGATTGAGGTTCCCGATAGAGAGCTCGCTTGTGTGCCTGCAAATACACCAGAAGCAGATATGTATCTAAGTCAAATGGCTTGTGCTGCGAATTTTGGATTTAATAATAGGCAATTAATTACTCATTGGTTAAGAGAATCATTTCAATCACATTTTAAACAGAGTGCTGAGGAATTAGATTTCACGCTGATATATGGCGTTGCTCATAATATCCTTAAAATAGAAGAACACGAAGTGGATGGTAAAAAGATCTTATTAAATGTACATAGAAAAGGAGCTACGCGAGCTTTTCCTCCAGGTCATCCAGAATTGTCACAGGATTATAAAAGTATTGGACAACCAGCGTTGATTCCAGGTACCATGGGTTCAGCTTCATATCTTTGTGTTGGAAGACCAAAAGCTATGGATCTCTCATTTGGTTCAACAGCACACGGTTCAGGTCGAGTGATGTCTAGATCTAAAGCAAAACGAAAGTACCTTCCTAATATTCGACAATTGACAGATAGCCTTAAAAATCAAGGGATTTCGATAAGAGCTGCTTCGAATGAAGTAGTTGCTGAAGAAGCTCCAGGAGCTTATAAAGATATTGATCAAGTAGTTCAAGTTAGCCACGATCTTGGAATTATTGAAAAGATCGTACGTTTAGTGCCAGTAGGAGTTGTTAAGGGATAATCATATATCAAAAACAATATCGATTATGGTTTTATCACTTTTTTCTTCAATATTCATGTATGAATACGTGATTGCTTTCACTTCTATCCCGATTTCATGACGTAAATTATTAAATTTCTCTCCGCTGGCATTCGCGATTAAGGTAAATTCATCCCCCCTTTTTTTAATTTTCTCAACGATTATTTGGGAAAATATTAACCCTTCAACATCAAAGATGTATAAAAATTCAGATAAAAAATCAAATAATAAAGCTTGCTTATCTTCTGCTTTAATTGTAATTTCTTTTTTCTCTATTGGGAGGATTTTCTCCAAATTAGGTGAGATTGTTTTCATAACTGCATAGGCAGTTTGTTCAAATGCTTGTTCGAGAGTACGTCCGTAGCAACGAGCTTGAACATCTGCGGTGTGATCTATGTATTCAAATCCGGGAATTTTCACTTTCTTTTCATTCACGTTATAAATTTATAAAATTGATTCTGAATTAAAAAAGTAACTCATATTGTATATTTTTTTCTTAGAGGACTTTAAAATGATTGTTGAAAAAATTATTTATACATGTTGGATATAAATTCTACAGATTCTACGGATTCGTCATTAAATCAGAGACTTCATATTAAAAAAAAATATACTAACCAAGAATTACTCCTTCACCATTACTTTTATCAATGCTGCAAGGTTTATCCTAAAAATATCATCTTGATTAGTAATTTCGTTTTCTTTTTTGTAAATAGCCAAGAGTATTTTAATGCAAAACTTTCCTTACCTCTCATGAGGCGACAAATCCAAAATAAAAAGATATTAATTATTCGTGATGAAAGAACACTTTTAAGACTCCTGTATAACTTCTTTCCCGATCCTTACGTTCATGACATAAGAGTTTATCGAAATGTGTATTCTGGGAAAAAAGATATAATTATTGGTTTTTTAAGTTTTGTAGAAAGGGGGATTGCCATTGGGTGTAAAGGAGAGTATATCAAAGCGGTAAATAAATTATTTGAAAATTATATTATTTTTAATAATGATGATGGTTTTCCAATAAACATAAAATGTGAGGTTGTAAGAATTTAAATTACCACGGAACATCCTTCCATCCGACAACATAAGCGATTGTGTTGGCTATGATGCTGACAGAAGGTGTTATTATCATTAAAAATATTATAATGTTCCAGTCAGGAGCTAAATAAATTCCAGGAAAGATCAATGCTGGAATTGAACCAAGAAGGATTGCTCCTAAAGCAAAATCCAATTGATCTACAACCCAGAAAGGGGCTCCACTTGCGTAATTAAGGCGTCGCTTTAAAAAAGAACCTGCAAGATCCCCTAAAACAGCGCCATATGAACAGAGAATAATCCTAAGGACTAATATGAGAATTCCGATGGGGAAAGGTCCACCAATAAAGTAAAATTCATACAATCTAAGATCAGCATATAAAACAAAAAACCCTTGAGAAGCGGCTTGGATGGGAATAAGTTGAATCAGAGGCCATAAAATAAAAAATAAAAGATGTATTCCTAAAGAAATGGGAATTCCAACATATAGTGGTCCCTTTATTAGACCATTGACTGTTTTATGGTCGCCTAAGATTCTTCTTCCGTCTTTACAGAACTTTCCACCATCTATTGGTTTGCCACCTCCGACCATTACCATGCCCGCATTTGATATATATGCTGGTACGATGAAGATTATGCTAAAAACTAATATGGCTACCCAATCGGCCCAATCAAAAATAATTGAAATGACCACAAAATTTAAAAATATCAACGTAGCACATGTAAGAGCTAAAATTAAAGCAATTCTAATGTGTTTCCTTTTTGAAGGATCATTATTATCGTATTCTGTCATTTTTAGAACCATAAAAGACGGGAAAATTAGATTAGTTAATTTTTTATTGAAATTAAATATTAAGTTTTACTTTCCTTTTTAATAGGAGTTTAATAATATTTGTCAACTAATAATGATCTTTTATATTCCCGACAATAATATAATATTTTATTGATTAGGTTGTTGCAAGATGGTCTTATTAAATATTTAATATGATTTCAATAAATAAATTTATATAAGATTCTTGCATTGGAAATAATATGATTTCGATTGGAATTATTTTGCTGTTCATCCTATATATAAACATAAAAGGAATGATGTGAGTGTTGACTAACCCAAATAATAATGGTAACTATAGCTTTAACATTGATCGTTTTTACAAAAATTATATGAATGGTCCTAAAATTTTTAGAAATCGGGAAGCATTAGATCCATCTTTCATCCCAGATGAATTGCCACATAGAGACGCTGAGATAGAAAAAATAGCAGGACTCACTGCTTGTGCATTGAAAGGAGATGTTCCTCCAAATTTCTTATGTTATGGGATGACTGGTACGGGTAAAACAGCTACAATAAGATATGTTAGTCAGAAGTTAGCACAACACTGTGATTCAAAGCCACCTTGGTGGATATATATAAATTGTAATGTAGTTTCAACACCTTATCGAGTTTTAGCACATATATATAACACTATCTCCGGAAAAGAAAAAATTCCTCCCACGGGTTTACCAAAAGATATAATTTTTAAGAAACTATTAGGTTTACTAGATTTATGCATAAATACAAATGTTTGTTTTCTTGTCCTAGATGAAATTGATATTCTTATTGAAAAAAAGGGAGGAAACGAAATTCTTTACGATCTAACCAGATTAAATGAAAATTTAGATCTTTGTAGGGCTAATGTTATTGGAATTTCAAATAAATTGAAATTTAAGGACTACTTAGATCCACGAGTAAAATCTAGTTTGGGACAAGAAGAATTGGTTTTTCATCCTTATAATGCAAATGAATTATCGGATATTCTTGAGAAACGAGCGAAAGTTGCATTTCAAGAGGGAGTCATCAATGAAGGAGTCATAAAATTATGTGCGGGCTTAGCTGCTAAGGAACACGGTGATTCTCGTAAGGCACTTCAATTATTAAGAAAAGCAGGAGAAAATTCAGAAAGAAATCAGCGAGCATTTATCTCTGAATTGGATGTAAATAAAGCTCAACAGGATATTGAGAAAGACAATGTTGTTGAATATATATTAGGGATGCCCTTACAGTCTCAATTAACACTTACCGCGATTTATTTGATGAGAAAGTATTCTAGGGATAATATAATCACTTCAGGTGAAATATATGATATCCATTTAGAACTTACAAATAAGCTAACAAATACAAAATTATTAACCAAAAGAAGAATATCAGATTACATAAATGAACTTGCTTTAGCAGGTATTATAACAGCTACTACAAGATCAATGGGGCATTATGGGAGGACCAAAATTATCACTTTAGATATAGATTTATCATTGACAGAAAAAGTATTATCTCAAATAAAACACATATCATTGGCTGATTTATTGAATTATAAACCATTACTATTACAAACTGATAAAGTAAAAATCAAAAGTAACGTATTTAAAAAGCTTCTTTAACCAATAAATTCCCATTCATTGATATTTTCTCCAATTTCTTTTAGGAAATAAGTTGCTGAATTTTCATTTTGTTCTTTTATTAGAAAAAATAATCTTGCTAAATGTTTACAAAATTTCTTGGATTTAGATTTTTTTGTTTGAAAATCATGACAATCATGTTTTAATATTTTTAACCCAACATTTATCTCTACGTTATAATTATTTTCTTGAGATCCTTTCACAGTTGCTTTAAGAATTCCAATTTTGTCATCAAATCTGAGGAGTTTTATATGAGAATTTAAAATAGAAGCTGATCTTCCCGCTGTAGCTTCATCAACGAAAATTTTAAATAGGTTTTTGAATTGATTTGCGTTTTTTTGTGTTCCGTTTTCACCCCTTAAATCTTTAATCCTTTTAGAGGAAGTTAATCTCTCAGAAATTTCTTCCTTTCTTTTTATTTGCCACATATTCAATTCTTGATTTAGTTCCGTTGATAATTTGAGATTATCGTCTCTATCTAAAATTAAATAATTTTGAGAAATCGCAGTTTCAACAAATTTTTTAGCTTCTTTTGGATCAAATAAAAATAATTCGAATGAAAGTCGATATAGAAGATCATTTAATGATATTAAAGATAATCCAATGATTTTCCAAATATATAAAACCAATTCTGTAAGATTTTTACGGGGAATTGTTAAATCCATGATAATTCTTAATTAAAGCTGCTTTTTAAAATCTAATATACTTGTTTTTAAGGAATCTAATTCAATAACTGGTACTATTCCTATTGTTGGATCTATACCAAAACTTCTCATAAAATCTGTTTGTGCTTGAAAGCATCCTGAATTGATTAAGTTAACATTTCGATAACGATTAAATCCATTGATATGTAGATGACCGGTATGAAATATATCGGGAATCGTGTCGATTACGAGCCAATCCTTGTTTGTGGGTGCAATTTGAGTCTTTCCACCATATGTAGGGGCGAGATGTCTGCAAATAAGCAATTCTTTCATTGTTTCAGTTGGATTGTTTATATCCAAATCTGGAACGGCCATATTTAAATCGTGCATGCTTTCCCCATGAAATATAAGGGTTTTAACACTATGGGTACTTATTAGAGAAGGATTACCTAAACACTTAACTCCTAAATCTACTAATCCTTTACAATATTTTTTAGGAACAGCGGGTCTCGCAATAGCATTTCTCACGGGTTCATGATTACCCGATACATAAAAAATTTTAATATATTCGGGGATCTCCTTGATAAATTCTGTAGCCTTATCGTATTGTTTATAAATATCTGATATGATGAGATCTTCATTCTGATTTGGATAAACCCCAATTCCATCAATTAGATCTCCGTTTATTATCAAATATTTAATTTTTCCAGCTAATTTTCTTACCTTATTATCACCAACTTTGCCTTTCAAGAATTGGATAAATTTATTAAATAATGGTTCTTCAAACTCTTTACTTCCGATATGAGTATCGGAAATTAATGCAATAGCAAGAGGTTCAGTTGAATTATTAGGTTGGAAATTAGTAGGAATATCTATCTTCGTGAATTTATTTGCAAAGATAATTCCTTTGCCTTTAGTATTACTTGGATTATATATACCTTCCACATATATCATTTGATCATTGATGAGCCGTTCAGCTCTTTTCATTTCATTGAGATCTTCATCATTTTTATTAATTAATACGGAGATTTCTCCCGTTAAATCTTCTAATGATAAAAGATAATTTTTGTTTTTTGTTAATCGTATACTATTGATCAACCCCATTGTAGATACTTCAGCATTGTTAGATAATCTAATTATCTTTTCAATATTTGTTGATGAGAGCACTTCAGCTCGATTTCTCATTAAATTACGCAATGAATTGTATTTATCCACAGTCATCTCATAGAAATCTTCGAAGGATCCATTTGTGAAGAGTTTACCATTTGGATCCTTTAAAATATTATATTCAAATTCATAATTTTTCGCTATAGGATTAAATGAAATTGAAGATTTTACGGAATCAAATTGTTTAATTTTTGGTTGTTGTTTTTTTGCAGGAAGAGGGTTAATAACTATTAGTTCAGGTTTTTTTGGCTGAGGAGTATTAATAAGATTTTGAGTTTCTATAGAATTCGCATATTCACTTTTAATTGAAGAAGGAATGTCTATTCGATTGCTCTCTAAGTTATTTTCATTATAGGTAGTTTTTTCATCATTGCTTATTATCAGATTCTCTCTTTTTAACACCCTTTGGATTTCTTCATTAGATATTTTTTGCATTACATTTAAAGTAAGATGTCCATTAAAAGTGGGGATGGTATTCATTTCTTGTATAATGATATCGGTTTTAATTAGAGGATTTTCAAGTTTCATGATGACTTCGATAGATTTGGGAGAAATATTTATACCCGAATTCGCTAATCTATTTATTAATACCTTCTTATGGGAAAGATACTCGTGATTCAAGGTTTATTCTCTCGAGATAGAATTTATATTATGTATTGTAATGAATAATTATATTGTTTATTATTAAAGAAAAAACATCACATCTTATATTTTAAGAGAGAGTGTTATTTCAATCGATTTATTCAAAAATCAATCATCTCATTTGATTTTTAAGTTAATTTTTCAATTATCCTATTAATAATTCCATTTATTTTTTCAAGATTTATTTATACAATATATTCATAATAAATTTGGTTTATTGGATTCAGTTTATATCTATATTATCTCATTATGTCAGATTTAAGCAAAAATATGGAAGAATACTTTAGAGTAATTCAGCAAAAAGTAGATCATTGTTATGAAATTGCTGAAGAAGCCCGTCAGAAAGGTTTAGATCCTGAAACATATGTAGAATCTCCACAAGCAAAAGATCTAGCTGGAAGAGTTGAAAAACTTGTAGGTCCAGAAGGTATTGCTGAAGTGATACGAAATTTAAAGAATGTTGGCAATTCTGATGATGAAATTGTTTTTCAAGTTGTTTCTGATATTTTGGAAAAAAAGTTAGGAAATATTGGGACCCTAGATGAAAGAGTCGAACGTGCGATTAGAGTAGGGTTAGCAATAAAGACAATGGGAGTTGTTAGTGCTCCATTAGAAGGAATTTCAAAAATTCTCATTAGAAAAGATAATTATGGAAAATCTTATCTTTCACTTTTTTTTGCTGGACCAATTCGAGCTGCAGGAGGTACCACTGCAGCTTTATGTGTGCTTATTGCGGATTATGTACGAGAAAAGTCAAATATTCCTAAGTATGAGGCTACTGAAGCTGAAATTGGACGATATGTTGAAGAAGTTAAATTATATGATCGTAGAGTCCATCTTCAATATCCTTCTTCAAATGATGAAATAAGATTTGCTGTTGAGCATTTACCAATTGAAATTAATGGAGATTCAACTGAAGATGAAGAGGTTTCTGCCTTTCGGGATCTTCCACGGGTTGATACTAATAAAATTCGAGGAGGTGCTTGTTTAGTATTAAATGATGGTATACTTCTTAAAGCACCGAAATTAATGAAGATTGCAGCAAGTATGAATCTAAAAGGTTGGGAATGGTTAAAATCATTAAAGAATATATCTCAAAAAACGGAAAATTCGGAAAAAGAGGATATTATCAATAAAAAAAAAATATCACCAAATTCAAAATATGTTTCAGATATCATAGCAGGAAGACCCGTTTTCAGTCATCCCTCACGCATCGGAGGTCATCGAATTCGGTATGGTAGGTCTAGAAACACTGGTCTTGCGGCTGCGGGCATACATCCGGCGACTATGACACTATTGGATAATTTTATTGCAATTGGTACTCAACTAAGAATAGAGCGTCCTGGTAAAAGTGCAAGTGTTTGTCCTGTAAACTCAATTGAGCCTCCAATAGTAAAGTTAAAGGATGGAAGCGTTATTAAGGTTAAAACTAAGGAAAAAGCAAAGCGTATTTTTCCAGAAGTTGAAAGCATACTATTTTTAGGTGATATTTTGTTTGGTTTTGGAGAATTCGCCGAAAATAACCATAAATTAGTCCCGTCAGGTTATGTTGAAGAATGGTGGGCGCTAGAATTAGAAAATGCTCTGCAAAAAGCAGGAGAAACACCACCAAAACTCAAAAGTTTCATAAAAGACCCGTTTTATAATGTTCCTTCAGCAGAGGATGCTATTAAATTAGCGAATAGTTTAAAAATTCCACTACATCCCTTTTATACCGATTATTGGGGAAATCTATCTGTATCTGAACTAGAAGTACTTCGAATAGCTATGAATGAAGGCTTTAATAGATCAGAAAAGAAAATTTATTTGAAGAACGACCCCAAAGTGAAAGAAATTTTAGAAAAGGCTTTTGTAGTCCATTTGGTTAAAGATGGAATTATAGAATTCAGCAAAGCTAAGAACTATATTTTTCAATCAATTTTCGATCTTTTAAATTCAAATAATATATCTTTGGAAGGCATTAGTGACAGTTTTTCTTATTTTAAACTTAGATCTGGACTTGAAATAAGGAATAAAGCTCCTTATTATATGGGAACTAGAATGGGACGACCAGAAAAATCTGAACGAAAATCCATGAAAGGTGTTCATTCATTGTTTCCATTAAGTGATAAGGTGGGAAATCAACGATTAGTTGAAAAAGCTATAGAGCTTGGAGTAATTAAAATTGACGCAGGTAGAAAAAAATGTCCTAATTGTCATAATGTATCTCTTTTCAATAAATGTCCATTATGTGGAAGTCATACAGAAGTACAAAAGATCTGTGTTAAATGTAAAAAAACATATTCTAAGGACATGGATAAATGCTCTCAGTGCGGTCAAATATTAAGCTTCTCAAATGAAGCTTCTCTTAATTTTAAAAATTATATCAATTCTGCTCTTACATCATTAGGATTAACTCTACCTAAAAAATTTAAAGCAATTTTTGGCTTAACCAATCAATTTAAACTTCCTGAACCTATTGAGAAAGGTATATTAAGAGCAAAGAATGGATTATTAGTATACAAAACTGCAGAGATACGTTATGATGCTACTGATATACCATTAACCCATTTTAAACCTAAAGAGATTGGCACATCTATCAAAAAACTGAAGGATTTAGGATATGAATATGATTATCAAGGCAACCCAATAGTAGAAACTGATCAAATTATAGAATTAAAAGTACAAGATGTTCTCTTATCTGAAGATTGTGCCAATTATTTTTTACGGCTTGCGAAATTTTTAGATGATGAGCTTGAAAGTTTTTATCAATTGAAACGATTTTATAATGTATCTGGTATAGATGATTTAATTGGTCACTTAGTTGTTGGTTTAGCACCTCACACTAGTGCGGGTATCATCGGTAGAATAATTGGCACTTCCCCCGCAAGATCTATTTATGCTCATCCGTATTGGCATGCTGCTAAGCGGCGTAATTGTGATGGCGATGAAGATGGTATTATGCTTTTACTAGATCCATTATTAAATTTTTCCAGATATTATCTACCAAGTAAAATTGGGGGGAGAATGGATGCTACTTTAGTTATTTCTACTAAGTTAGATCCTAATGAAATTGATGGAGAAGCACATAACATCGATACATTGTACCGGTATCCTTTAGAATTCTATGAAGCAACTCAAAATTTTGCGTCACCACAAAAAGTTGAAGACATTATGAATTTAGTGAAAACTCGATTAGGCACAGAAAAGCAATATGAAGATATCGGATTTAATATACCCACGGATGATATTAATGAGGGGCCATTAATGACAGCATATAAAACCCATGAAAATATGGAAGAAAAGATTGAAGCTCAATTACATATTGCGAAAATTATCAAAGCGGTTGATGCAAAGAAGGTTGCTGAAAAAATTCTTTCTACACATTTCAATCCAGATATACTTGGGAATTTACGCAAATTTTCAGTTCAAGAGTTCAGATGTGTTAAATGTAATGAAAAATTTCGACGTGTTCCAATATCTAATAATGGTAAATGTCCAAAATGTGGTAAAAAAGTGATTTTAACGGTAAATAGTGGAGGTATAGAAAAATATGTTCCTAGAGCTCAAAAACTTTGCAAAGAATTCAATCTGGATCACTATACCGTTCAAAGAATGGAATTAATTGAACAATACGTGGAAAGTTTAACTAATAATCCAAAAATAAAACAACAAAAATTATCAGATTTTTTCTGAAGGATATGACTCTGAATCGATTTTACGTAAGGTTACCAGACTGATTTCTAAAACTTTATTTAAATTTTGAACATCACAATTATCTGGAGTATCTCTTGCAGAATGGATATATTTTACGTCCTTAGCAGCGTGAAAACAAGCAACCTGAAAATCTGATTCGGTTTTTTTTGCAAATTTTAAAAACATTTTATGATCAGTCTTTGGAGTAATCAAGGGTTTGTGTTTAACTAATGATATCCCTAAATTGTTCGCGGTATCTTCAATATTTTTATTAAGTGTTTGATTGATTGATTTTTTATTAAATAAGCTTTTCTTATCGAGTAAACCTATATATGTACCAATCATATCATAATTTATACTAAGGGATTTATCAAGAATATATTTCTCTGAAAATGATTTTAGATTTCGATTGCAGAACCTTTTTGAACCAATTAAACCCCATTCTTCTGCACTTGTGAATACTATAATAACATCCATATTTTCTAAAGGTTTCTCATTTAATTTTTTAGCTAACTCAAGTATTATAGAAACACCACTCGCATTATCAATAGCGCCCATTGATATTTTAGTATTATAGATGAGTAAGAAAATTAAGAAAACGATTACAAATTCTATTATAGATGACATTAAAATGAGTTCTAATATGACTGGAGATTGACTTACAGTAAAGCTAAAATCTCCGAGTAACCAGAGCGAGAAGATTAATTTGATCATAAAATATGGAATAATAATAATCTTGAAAATAAAAAATAAGAAATTTTGAATTCTAAATGGAAGTTTAGTTGAAAAGGAATCGTAATGAGCCGTGAGTATAACCACTGGACGCTTTTTTCTTTGATTAACTGCTGGTATTGTTGTTACCAAATTTTTTGAACTTTCTTCTTTTATCAATGAATAGTTACGCGTGGTCGAAAATGAATATTTTATAGAAAAGTAAAAAACAATAACAACTAAGAGTTTATAGAATATTAGATAAGTAAGGAAAATAAGATATGTAAGTCTCATTAATACTTTTTTTGGACCTAAATACGTAAAATATTCAATATGATTATCAATATTTTTATTATTTAATTGATCACGGATATAAAAAACTGCTTCTGTTTCTCCCTCTGAACCGGCAGATCTATTAAATGCTAAGGAGTTGACATGATTAATGGTTGCTTCTGGATCATCTAATATCAAGGTCATAATTCATTACTTATTGAGATTGTAAAATAATGAGCATTATTCTGAATAGTAATGTGATAGTCAACTATTAAATCTAACTTTTATATATTTATATAAAATGAAATGGGAACCTCTTGTATAAAAATATTGAGAAAAATGCAGGAGGAGGGATTCGAACCCTCGAA
>CAZBPC010000001.1:44382-169287 GCA_964493715.1 uncultured archaeon | reverse complement strand
ACTTCTAGCTAAATCGAATGTAGTTGTACAATAAGCATTGATAATAGGATTTATTTTTTCAATACGTTCTATAATAGCTTCAGTTATTTCAATTGAAGAAAGCTCTTGAGATGCTATTTTTTCTTTCATTTCAAATGCTGGTAAAAAACATATCTCTTCCTTATTCATTGTAAATTCCCTTTGAATCAATTAATACTAAATTAAATTGGAATTGGATTGAATATAAAATTTGACTTTTTGAGATTGATTATTTAAATTTTTTTATCTTTGCCATATTCTTTACCAGGACACTGTTTCTTAATATACAAATTTAACTAATTTTTAATTTAATAAATCTTTTTGATTAAACATTCTGAACAGGCAAATTGAGGATGATAAAATTGGAAAAGAGAATAGTGTTAGTTGGAGCAGGAAGCACCTCATTTGGACCATCAATGTTTACAGATATATATCATAGCACTAAACTTGAGGGGTCAACAATTGTGCTTTATGATATCGATATCGACAAACTAAAGACGATTAATGCACTTTTAGAGGCAGAAAATGAGCTAATCAACAATAAATTTAATTTAGAATATACTACAAATAGAACTCAAGCTTTTAAAGATGCAAATTTTATCATAAGTTCGATAGAAATTGGAGATAGAATGAAATTATGGAGAGAGGATTATGATATACCCAGAAAATATGGCTCTACTCAGATTTTAGGTGAATGTGGTGGTTCAGGAGGTACATTACACGCTTTCCGCATCATCCCAGATATAATTAATATCGTCAAGGATGCAGAAAAAGTATGCCCTGATGCATTTTTCATAAATTTTTCCAATCCAATGTCTCGAGTGTGTTTAGCAATTAAACGCGCTACTCAAATCTTAAAATTTGTGGGATTATGCCATCAAATTAATGCTATGTATCTGCATTTACCCATTTTACTTAATAAAAAACTACATGAAATGAAAATAAAGCCATATGGGTTAAATCACTTCGGTTTTTTAATGGGACTTGAGGAAATTAAAACTGGGAAAGATTTAATGCCAGAATTTAATACAAAAGCACTTAATTATTTCAAAGAACATGAAGATAGGTTTGAATTCTCTACTTTAACTCTTGAAGTATATAAGCGGTTTGGTTTCTTCCCTTATGTTGGAGATAATCATTTAGGAGAATATCTCCAATTTGGTGAAGAATTTACAAATACGCAAGATATGTTGGATTGGATTGATCGAACGGAGAAATACGGTCAAGGGATATATAAGCGCCTTTTGAGATATTATAATAGACTTAAAAAAGGGAATTATCCAAAAAAAGGAATGTTGAGATTCTTATCGGGAGAAGGAGCGATTCCAATTATTGAAGCCATATTAAATGATGAAAATAGATATGAAGTAGCGGTAAACATTCCAAATGATGGGATAATAGAAAATCTTCCACAGGATTTAGTGATTGAATGCCCTGGAATAATAAATAAAGAAGGAGTACACGGTGTAAAATGGGGGAATCTACCAAAAAATATTGCGGGAACTCTAAGAATTGAAGCATCCGCTCAAGATTTATGTGTAGATGCAATTCTTAATAAATCAAAAGAGAAAGCTATTACAGCATTAGCCATAGATCCTAACATTGGAAGTTTTGAGATGGCAGATAAGATTTTTAATGAAATAAAAGAAAAGTATTCTTATTATAGTTATTTTAAATAATCTTTTATGTTTTTTTCTTTGATATTTTTATGATTTTCTACCGGTTTTCCCTAATCGCATTAATAACATTCTCTTCTTACAGACGTAGTAGAGCAGTTAAATTATAATTTGTTATAATAAACTTTTTAATAGTAAAAATCATCATTTAATTAAAATTTATGAAGATGAATCTAAAATGATTATAAAAGCTACAAATGAATATTTAGCATTATTAAACAAAGCTGTTGCCCGTGAACTTCAAGTTTCAACACAATATATGCTACAACACACAAAAATGGAGAAACTTAAGAGAAAAGTGATTAAGGAAAACTACTTACTTGAGACTACGACGTATGACGAGTTCGGGAAAATATTAAAGGAATTAGCTATACAGGAAATGAAGCACCTTGCGCAAATCATGGAAAGAATTTACATAATAGGAGGAGAAGCAACCACTAAACCGGATCAAGTTATTATCGGAAACTCATTGAGGGAATTTGCGGAATTAGATTTAAAAGCAGAAGAGGAGGCTTTGGATCTGTATCGTCAATTAATCGAAGCTGCTAAAAATAGCGGTGATCGTGAAACATGGTCATTATTTGCTAAGATATATAGTGATGAAGAAGAACATTTGTTAAAATTTCAAGATTATGTCGAGATGGAAAATGAACCTGATTTAGGAGAGACTCCTGCTTCTGCATGGAGATCTATCTTTGGAGATGAGTATGTTGCCCTACTCAATAAAGCTCTAGCAAGTGAAATATCAGCTATTGTTCAATATACCACTCAGCATGAGAAAGCTGAAGGTTTAGAAAGATTGAAACGCAAGAAGAATGCTTTAGAAGTTGCTACTGGAAAAAATAAGGCAAGCGTCGTATCGGGAGTTCTAAAAGAAACATTCCTTCAAGAAATGGACCACATGGAAAAAATCTCTGAACGAATTTATGAAATTGACAGAGAATCAATCGCTACAGTAGATCCTTTACCTGAAATTGGAAATTCAGCCGATGATTTTATAAAACTTGATAGAGAAGCAGAAAACTACGCTATTGTTTTATATCGGAAAGTTATCTCTGAAGCAACAAAACTGGGAGATATTAAAACGAAAAAATTGTTTGAAGATATCATACAAGAAGAAGAAGCGCATTATTGGGCTTTTGACGACTTTACGCCCTAATTTTATTTTTTAATTTTTAATTATTATTTTCATATTTTTTTCTGATACAATTTATTAAAGCTTGAGAATGGTACTAATTATCACATTCATATAGGAAACTTAGCAACTTGATGATTAGGGATATTAGACTTGCAATGGAGAATGTGCAAAGAGGGATAGATAGAGCTAAAAGGTGTCCATTTCGACCAAGATATCACTTTTTACCTCCTGCTTATTGGATGAATGATCCAAACGGATTAATATTCTATGAGGGAGAATACCACATATTTTATCAACACAATCCATTTAAAGATAATTTCAAACAAAAAGAATGGTGGGAAATGTGTTGGGGTCATACTAAAAGTAGTGATCTTGTTCATTGGGAACATCTATCAATTGCAATAATACCATCACACGAAAATGGAGAGGATGGATGTTGGTCGGGTGCTTGTGTAATCAATAATGGAATTCCAACTATTATCTATACAAGTGCTAGCAAAAATACCTCTCCACATGAATATGCAGAACAGTGGATGGCGATTAGTAGAGATGGAATGAGGACGTGGGAGAAGTCTGTGAACAATCCCATTTTAACTTCTAGAGATAATTCTCCGTACGAAATTCATGATTGGAGAGATCCTTATATCTGGAAAGAAAATGGCAAATGGTACATGATATTGGGAGGACACGAACATAAATCTCCCTCTAATAGTCATGGAATTGTATTGATCTATGAATCGTCAGATTTAATTAAATGGCACCTAAAAGGAATTTTATGTAGAGGAAATCGGACTCAAGGAAGGGGATGGGAATGTCCTAACTTGTTTTCATTAGGAGAAGACCATGTATTAATAGTATCTCCCTTTAAAAAAGTGATCTATAGTATTGGAAAATATGAAAAATTCAAGTTTTTACCGGGTATTTGGAATATTTTTGATCATGGTAAATGTTTATATGCTGTTAATACAATGTTAGATGATAAAAATAGAAGAATAGCGTGGGGTTGGATTAAAGGTGGGGGTTCAGGTGGCTGGAATGGATGCCTTAGCTTACCTCGTATTTTAAATTTTGACTCTAATAATTATTTAAGTATGAATCCTGCCAATGAACTTCAAAAATTAAGGAAATCACATTTAGCATTTGAAAATCTTCAAATACCGGAAGGTTCACAATATTTCTTAGGAGATTATCCAGAATTGTCTTTAGAGATTATTGCTCAGTTGGATCTTAGCGGAAATGAGATTTTTGGTTTTGGTCTCTTTCTCGATGAACTAAATGTTGGAGAAAAATTGGAATTTGATACACGCGAATCAAAAATTTCTCTTGGAAATGAAAATGGAAGGCTAAATCATCAAGAATCAAACAAGGACTTTATTTTTCACATTTTCATTGATAGATCGGTTATCGAAGTATTCATTAACTATCATGATTGCATTACTAGTAGAATATTTCCCAAAACTAACATGTCAAATGGCTTTACCATCTTTTCAAAGCGAGGTTCAATAAACCTAAAAAAAATCGAAATCTGGACAATTGAAACGATTTCGTAATTTTTTTTTTACATTTTCCATTTAGGTATACAATGAAAAATGATGAAATATGGAAACCTATCAAAGATCAATTATTAACTCGATGGGTTAATGATATTGATCCTAATCAACCACTTCCAGAATATCCACGTCCTCAATTAGAGCGTGATGAATGGCTTAATTTAAATGGATTTTGGGATTATAAAATCTCTCCGAAAGATACAACAGAGGTTACATGTTATGACGGGAGGATCTTAGTTCCTTATCCTATTGAATCCGCATTGTCTGGAATTGGAAAGAAATTGAAACCTAATCAAAAATTGTGGTATCATCGAACTTTCATCCTTCCTGATAATTGGAAAGGAAAAAAGGTATTATTGCACTTTGGAGCTGTCGATTGGGAAACTAATGTCTGGATAAATGGAAAAAAAATAGGAGAACATAAAGGAGGATATACACCATTTGAATTTGATATTTCAAATAGCTTGAATGATGGAAAAAATGAGATTAGTATTAGTGTTTTGGATCCTACTGATAAAGGCAAGCAAGAATACGGAAAACAATCGCTAAAACCTAAAATTATATTTTACACTGCCGTATCTGGCATTTGGCAAACAGTTTGGCTCGAACCTGTGCCTAATACTTATATAAAAAATTATTTCCTCACACCTGACATTGATAACGAATCAATAACTATTGAAACAATTGTCGTTAATCCTGAATATAATGATAAGCTAGAGATAGTAATATACGACGAAAAATTTCAAGAATTAACTTCCTATATAGGCAAGATCAATGAAAAAATTAGAATAAGCATTGAGTCACCACATCTGTGGAGTCCTCATAATCCCTATCTTTATCAAATCCTTCTTAGAATTAAGAGGAGCGATACAATTCTTGATGAAATAGATAGTTATTTTGGAATGAGAAAGATAACACTATCTAAAGGATTGGATGGAATCTTTCGGATTGAGCTAAATAACAAATTTTTATTTCAATATGGTACTTTAGATCAAGGATATTGGCCTGATGGGATATATACGGCACCAACTGATGACGCACTAAAGCATGATATACAAATTACAAAGCAACTTGGTTTCAACATGATTCGAAAGCATGTCAAAGTGGAACCAGCAAGATGGTACTATCATTGCGATAAAATAGGGATATTGGTGTGGCAAGACATGCCAAACGGAGGGGTTACAGATATTACTAATCAACCAATTAATATTAATGAATACCAGACAAAACGCGAGGAGCCAGACAAATTAAATTACTATAAAGAACTTGAAGCAGTGATCAGAAATTTGTATAATTTTACTTCAATAATTGTTTGGGTTCCATTTAACGAAGGGTGGGGTCAATTTGACACTGAACGAGTCACTAAAACGATAAAAAAGTTAGATCCTTCACGTCTTATCGATTCTGCAAGTGGATGGTATGATTTTGGAGTTGGTGATATCTATGATATACATAGATATCCTAATCCACTCATGCCAGATGTTGATAAAGCTAAATCCCGTGCTCTTGTAGTAGGGGAATTCGGAGGTCTTGGTTTAGAAGTCGAAAATCACATGTGGAATACATCTGAAAAGTTTGTCTATAGAAGTTTTTCTGATTCTACTAAATTAACCAAGAGATATGCAAGATTGATTAAAAAGCTCAAGACATTAATAGAAAATGGATTAAGTGCCGCAATTTATACTCAAATTACTGATGTTGAGGGTGAGTTCAACGGTTTACTTACTTATGATCGTAAGGAAATCAAAATTAATCAAAATAACTTACGTGCATTAAACATGAGTTTATTTGATTAAGATTAATATGTTATTTGAAGGTTGGCAGATATTTCTTTTGAAGTTCACTCATTTCCTCATAAATGGCATCTGCCATTTTAAAACTACCACAATTAACATCAATAGCCAAACAAGCAATTGCAAGATCTTTTGATTCTTTTAAAATAGCTTCTACACATAAATCTTGAATGGAGGCTTCAATTCTTAGTATCGCAGCAATACTTTTAGGGATATTTCCTAGTTTTACACCGTGTAGACCCTCTTTATTTACTATTGCTGAACATTCTATCACTAAATCCTGTGGAAGATTTTCGATTATCCCCTCATTTGGAATGTTTACCGCTACTTCATAGGAGTTTTTATCTTCTAAAATCGCTTCAATTATGGGAATGGCTCTCTCTCCAGAGAAATCCTTCATGAACATGCCTTTTTCGGGATATTTTCCTCGCTTGAGTCTTTTGTAATATCTCTTTAAGCGATCGTTTCCTCCCATATTTCCTTGATGCATCCTTGTAATCCAATCTGTAAGGTCTTGAGCTGTTGTGTATTGAGAACCGATTTGTAAGTATTCACAAATATGATTATCTCCAACATATGGAAACCAACCAAATCGCTTGTATATTTCAAAGGTTAAATTTGCATAGTGAAATCGGTGCCACTTATCTTTAAAATATTCCATGCATTTAGAGTTAAATTCTGGTAATAAATCAAATCCTGTACTTAATTCTTTTAATCCAAGCAAAAATGCAAAATGATTTAATCCTCCAGTTACTAATTGAAGATCATTTAAGTCGCGGTTCATCATTTTTGAAAGATGTTCTCTTGTTAATAATGAGATTTGGTGGCATAATCCTAAAACTTTCAAATTGGGAACTGCCCTTTTAAGAGCTAGGCATATTCGAGACATTGGATTTGAGTAATTAATGAAATATGCATCGGGAGATAATCTGACTACATCTTCTGCAATTCTAACAATCTCGGGTATTTGGCGAGCGCTATGAAAAAATCCTCCAGGTCCCCCATTTTCTGCCATCCTTTCTGTTGAACCATATTTTCTCGGAATTGTATTATCTTGCCACCTGTGTTCGAATCTATCACCGTGTTCTATTGCACAAATTACGAAATCTGCATCTTTTAATGCTTCTGTTCTCTTCGTCGTTTGCTCTATGATAAATTTATTTCCTATTTTTTTATTATCCAAAGATACAACTTCGTACACCATTTCCAGTTTTTCTTTATCAATATCACATAGAACAATGGTTGAACCCGGGAGTATTTCACTTAAATTGATATCCATGAGCGTGGCAGGACCAAACGATGCACTCCCAGCTCCCATCAATACAATTTTTTTATCCATGATATATGAAATATTTAGCTTTAATTATATTTTGCTTGCATTTAATATTGTATAACTATTAATAATTTCAATCCTTAAAATAAGATATGGGGAAAGCATTGCGATATGGATTAGCTGGTTATGGTCTTAATGCGGTGGAACATATCGCTGAATTAAAATCTCCAAAACTAATAGGTCGTACCAAACTAGTTGCTGCATTTGATCCGGATCCTAAAGCTCGTGAATATATTCAGAAATTAGATCAAGTGAAAGCAGCAGAATCTTTTGAGGATCTCTTGGATACTCCTGAGCTTAAAGCAGTAATTATTTGCAGTCCTCCCCAGTTCCATGCTGAACAAGCTATAGCTGCTCTAGAATCTGGATTACACGTTTATTCAGAAGTCCCTATGGCTATAAATAAAAATGATGTTATCAAGATTATTGAAACTGAGGAGCAATCAAATAAAAAATATCAATTAGGAGAGAATTATTGTTTTATTCCTGAAGTGTTATATGCAGGATACCTTTCTGCATCGGGTAAAATTGGACCTACCGTTTATTCTGAATCAGAATATCTCCATGACGTGACTTATAGATGGAAGGAAGGGAGCTATGGAGATGAAGGAAAAACTCGAGTTGATTCTTGGTATCAATTATTTGATCCCTTAATGTATGCTCATTCCATAGGACCTGCTCAAGTAGCTTTAGCAGGAATCGAGAGACCCGCTTCATTTATTGAGGTCACCAGCTTTGCTAATGATATCGGGGGATACAGAGGTAAACCAATTTGCTCTCCAGCAAAAGCGTTTCAAGTTGGACTATTTAGAACTGAGACAGAGGCTATAGCTAAGTGTGCTAATGCCTACGTTTTTGCAAGAGAACCCACTCGCCTCATGATCCAAGTTATTGGAAGAACTGGGACATACGAATGCTATACATTGGGAGCACCTGGCCGTTTATTTTTAGCAGATGGACACATTATAACAAAAACGCGACACAGAAAGGGAAAAGCTCAGATAATTGATAATTCAAAAATATCAGAAATTATTCCAAATATTCCTGGTCAATATTTTGGTGCATCTATCAGAGTAATAGATGATTGGCTTTCAGCAATTGAATCAAATAAATTACCTTTAATAAATTCTAAAATCGGCGCAAATTTTTGTCTCTCGGGTATCGCCGCTTCCGAATCAGCTCGTTCTGGTGGAAAATTAATTAAGATAAAAACATTTAATTAATCATGGATTCTTTTTCACTCCTTATAAAACCCGCTGGAGCTGATTGTAATTTAAGATGTCAATATTGTTTTTATATTGATCACTTGGATGAGGAAAAACCAAAACCTAGAATGTCTGTTCAAGTTTTAGAGAGGATAATTTCAAGCTACATGCAAACCAATCAAAATTTAAACTATGCTTTCGGGTTCCAAGGAGGAGAACCCACACTAATGGGTTTAGATTTTTTCAAAACTGTTATTGAACTCCAGAAGAAACATGCACCCCCTGGAGCTACAGTTAGCAATGGTCTTCAAACTAATGGAACATTAATTACTGAAGAAATGGCAGAATTTTTTGGGAAATATAAATTTTTAGTTGGAGTAAGTTTAGATGGTCCAGAGTACCTACACAACAAATACCGAAAGACTATAGGAAAAACTCCTACTCACTATCTTGTTATGCGAGGAATAGAAAATCTAAAAAAATATAACGTTGAATTTAATATACTAAGCCTAATAAATAATGAAACTGTAAAAAATGCAGGGGAAATTTACAATTACTTGAAAAGTAATGGATTTTATTTTCATCAATATATCCCTTGTGTTGAATTCGGAGAAACTAACAAACCCTTACCCTATTCAATATCAGGGAAGGAATGGGGGGATTTTTTATGTGAACTTTTTGATGAATGGGTAAAGGAAGATACGCGTAAAATTTCCATAAGACTTTTTGACTCAATAATTGAGTATTTAGTGTATGGAAAATATAATGTTTGCTCTATGGGTAATAATTGTTGCCAATACTTTGTTGTTGATTATGATGGTTCCGTATATCCTTGCGATTTTTTTGTAAGGGAAGATCTTGTTTTAGGCAATGTAAAAACGAGTACCTGGGATGAAATTTTAAAATCACCCACATATCTAGAATTTGGAAAGCAAAAAACTGTTTGGAATAAAAGTTGTAATAATTGTCTTTTTGTTCAATTATGTAATGGTGATTGCCAGAAATTTCGATTAAGGAAGCCTAAATCTCTAAGTTGGTTGTGTCAAGGATGGAAAAAATTCTATGCACACTCTTATCCTCGTTTCAAATTACTTGCAGAAGAACTGAGAAAAGAATTAAAAGTGAAAGAAGTAGCTCCGATAATGAATATTAAGTTTGGACGTAATGAACCCTGTCCGTGTGGAAGTGGAAAGAAATATAAATACTGTTGCATGATGTAATCAAAATTAGATGTAGTGAAAGAAATGCCTAGTGAATTTACTCAAGAAGTCATTAAAATAATAAAAAGCATACCTAAGGGGAAAGTTTTGACTTATGGAATGATTGCTAAGTTTGCTGGAAATCCAAGAGCTGCTAGACAAGTATCTTGGATACTGCATTCTTCTACAAAGAAATACGATTTACCATGGCATCGTGTCATTAATTCGAAGGGTTTAATTGCGTTAAATTCAAATGACGATCGTTTTTATCAAAAAAATTTATTAAAAGAAGAAGGAATCGAATTTAAGAGTGAATTCGGAATTGAATTAAAAAAATATCTATGGATAGGTTAAATCTCGGATCTCTTTATAACCGATTATATGCAAGTCATTTTCTTCAGCACATTCTTTTAAACGGGGATTTGTAAAAGCCTCGTAATCCTTATTTCGCCAAGATGCGGAATCGGGAGTAATAGCTTGCAATTCTGGGCTCATTTTTGCAGGATGAAATAGAAAATGAGTCAATCCAGGTTTTATTTGAGAAAATCTTTTACAATAATATTTAATCTTATTCGATTGAGGACCCAACGTATCAATTATAAGATGATCCAGAAGTGGTACTCCGCTATTCTCTAAATTAGTAAACAATTTCATGTAAAGATCAACTTTATCACCAAGCCCCATAGCATGGAGCTCTTCCTCAGAAACTCTTGGCAAAAACGGTGCAACTTTAAATTCACGAGCTAATTTTAGGTATATCATAATGAATTTTGGGTCCATTACTGCTCCCATATGCGAATCAATATGTGTAATTTGGATTCCTGCATCAATAGCTCTTTGAATTTGCATACGCATCTCATTTTCCGCAGCTTTTGGAGCTATATTTGCAACAGCTTCTTCTGATGTTCTCCATAAGGATTTTTCAGAATCTAATAATCCTGTAGCAGAGTCTACACTTGATATTGAACGCCATCGATAAAGATCATATTCACAAGTCAGAGTTAAATGAACTCCAATATCATATCTTGGATTTTTCTTGTAAATTGACGCTGCTTCTAAAAACCAAGGAGCAACAGTAATAATTGATCCACAACTAGCAAGACCATAATCCAGACATTCGAATGCTCCAACATTTGAAGAATGCGAAAATCCCATATCATCAATGTGAAAAATCACAACCTTATCTTTATTAACATCGAAACCGAGTTTTTCAATAAGAGACATAATTGAATGGAATTATTATTATAATATTAAATTTCTTGCTATCAGAATAAGTCATGATTCCGTTAGATATAGCTGTGGTAAAGATCTTTTAAATTTCCATTAATTCATAGGGGTTAGTATTACTCTTATTCTCTTTTTGTATTATGAAGATAGTATGATTTTCTTTAACAAGCGAAGAGATAGATTGTATTTTATAATATGATTTATATTTTTTTCCTTCTTTCTTTTATTATAATGCGATTTTTATCTTTTCATTGTGAATATTTCAGATATAAAACAACTAAAAGAAGTCGCTCAAAAGTTTTTGAAGATCTTACTGAAAAAAATAAGGAAGGATCGCTTGAAAATTCTATTGTATTCTTTATTAGCATCGAGAAACAGGACGAAAATGACAACCAGATTCTTCAAAAATGTATTAATGAGATAGAAAAAATCATCGCCCAACTAAAAGTTTCAAATATCGTTCTTCTATCGTTTGCTCACTTATTCGGAGAACTTAGTTCTCCTGAATTTGGTTTATCCGCTCTAAAGGATATTGAAAACTTGCTTAGTGAAAAATTTGAGATTTTGAGACCTCCCTTTGGGTGGTTTAATGAACTTGAATTGAAAGCTAAAGGACATCCCCTCTCGAGAATATCAAGGAAAATTAATTAATAATTGAATAAATCGGAAGTCTGTAACCTTTTTCTTTATATTGATTCATATTAACATAAATCCATGGAATTAAAATATTTTAATGGTGATAAATTATAGTAGAAACCCATGATTATTCATTTTTCGGTAAATCAACAGGATTAATTCTAAGAAGTAGGAAGCTAAATGAGCCATTTATCTTTTTAACATGTATAAGAAAAAAACGTGATGGTATTTGGGAAAAAATATCTCAAGGAGAAGGCAAGACAATACGCTTGTCATTAGAAGAAATGATATCCCTCAAGGAAATTTTTAAAAAATGCCCTTCCTCATGGAAATCTGTGCATAAATACAAGGAAGAGATGACCAGTATTGAATTTGATTCAAGGGAGAATCAATCTTTACCTTATCTTTTGAAAATTGGGACTTATCCTAAGCCATTCACGTTTGCTCAAGGAGAGATTTTTCGAATGTTATTAGAACATCTCATTACAGAAAAAATCGAACATCTAAATACCTTCATCAAAAAACCTACTAATACTGATGAATTTAAATCAACACCACAAAATATCCTATATGTCAAGGAAGAAACAACAAATACTTGAAAATTTATTTTATCTCTCTCTCTTCATAATTCAACTTTTTCGTTCCAACTCTTCTAACTGGGCTAAAATCCAATCTCTAAATTTATTAAAATTCTTAACTGAAGGAGGTGGTGTGTATTTCGCGGGAGAAGAAATTAACCTGGGTTCTTGCTTTTTAATTTCGGTAGATGGAGTAGCTTGAGTGTAAATTGGAGTGATTTCTTTATTTTTTTCATTTAATTTTAAACAGTTAGTAGAGATGTTAAGCTTTGAGAATAATTCAAAAAATAATTCAACTTCTTCATCGTTTAATACATCTTTAAATCCTACCCATTGTTCTATGAAATCTGCTGAGATTCCATCCTTCCAGTGATGATTCCGTAAGTAATTATAAAGTTCCTTGGGATCATAGAGCTGAACAATTTCCAAATTCGCTGGATTGACATGTTCACTCCTATAATCATGAAGTAAAGTAATAAAAGCTTGAGCAATGCTTCGACCCGTTGATAAGATAGCTTCATATTCTCTTGAGAAATCAGTTTCATTATCTCTAGGGGAATTATTTGATTTTGATGATATCACCCTTGGAATAGAGTTAATCAAAGACTTGGTTAATTCCTCAGGAACAACAATTTTAAAAAAGTTTTGAGTAAATTGAAGGATTCTCGACCAAAATTTTCGGGCAAAAACTGATTCGTATTCTTCCAAGATGATTTGGACACGCTTAAAGTCAGTTGACTCAACAAACTCCTTGTAAATACGGGTTGCGATACCCTTGATTCGCATGAGTAAATCATGTAAGATTTCTTGATCTCCATATGATTGGCGAAAAAGCTCGGTTTCAAACTCCAACTCACTATTATTTTCTATAGAAGGATTGACAAACTTCTTGCTTTTTTTGTTATAAAATAATAAATGGCTTCCATTAGCAAGAGATTCCACGTTTTCATTGGTATTGATGATGTATCTCACATTTTCCATTTTTTTGATAGACTGAATAATGTTACTACTGGCATTATAAACGAAAAAAAATGGAGGGCTTTGAGAATAGGTACCGTCTTGATGTTCCAAGATACTTGTAATGTCATTTAACGCCGTACAGTCCAATTCAATGGGGGAGTGTCCAGTAGTAAAGAGTTCTAATGCCCGCAAATGCTTGATATCTAAATAAGGATATATCACCAAGTTTTTTTGGTGAAAAAAGATTGCTTGCATGAGTTCAGGTGTCAAAAAGTCATATCCCACATCCATTAGGCTATATCATCCCAACCAATCGTTAATTGTGAATATTGTTTTTTCTATCATTTCTTTTTCATGGTCTAAAGATCTATAATAATTATAATTAAAGCTCTGCAAGTGCCGTGAAGTACCGAAAAATGATTTGATACATCAGATCTTGAAAGCACTCTCGAACGTTATCTCCATTTAGAGCAACACAAGGATATACAACTTGTGTTTCATCTTCGAACCGGTCGAAGTCTGGAAGACCCATTGCTTTCTTAAATTCTTTAATGGAAACTGCATTCGGGAGATCCCTTTTATTTAACTGAAGTAAAAAGGGGATCTTCCTAGGACTAGCAAACGCCACCAATTCCCTGAAACTTCGCTTGTTTTCTTCCATGATGCCAGGATTGGAATCGGCGACAAAGATAACGCCATCCGCTCCGTCTAATACATATTCCCTCGTGGAAAGGAACCGTTCTTGACCGGTACACGTGACGATTTGGGTTATGATATTAAACTTGATTTTCCCTATATCTACGTAGAATGATAAACGAATAGAATCTTGCCATAAAGTCCTCCCATCAGTGGTTTCAATGGATAAACCGCCATTAAGTTTCACTCCATCGAACTTTTCCCTCAACCTAAAGTAATTAGTTGTTTTCCCTGATTCTCCAGGTCCCCAATACACGATCTTGAATTGCAAGATATCAGCCAACTTGTTGGTCCCCGAAGTTGCGGATAACTCAACATCTCTTTCCTTATCGGTTTTAATGCTCATCTTCTATTTCACCTCCAAGGGATTTAAGATGATTGAAATACCTTCTTCTTGAGATTGATGAGGTGTTTCTTGAGCTCGACTTCGGTCATCTCCAATCGGGAAACTGTGTTAGAGCTTTGCTCAATAGTTTTTCGCAGTAATTCGGCATACTTATTCATTTGAAGTATAATTACACCTATATTAACTTCATTATCGACCAATAGGATGATGAGAATCTCGCGTTTACCTTTCCTTGGCAAAATTACATCCCCAACCGAACGCACGTAGAGTTGCAAATCCTTAAAGATGATCGACCCTCTAACTAAATCAGCAGCATCAAAAAAGTCTTGGGCTTGGCGCGCAACTCCATACATGGCTGCACCTACCGAGCTTAGATCCCAATAATTGAGTTTTCGATCAAATCGAGAGTCGATGGCTATAATTTTAGCGTCTTGGTCAATGGCAATCATTCCATGGATGAATCCCTTTCTGGTGAGCATCCCATAATCGTGTCGCATTTTATCCAATACTTTTGTAATTTCATTTTCATATAGATCTTTCGGAGTATAGTTTGTCATGTGTTTTTCTTTCCTTGTAAAAATATTTTAATGACTATTACGATGGGAAGATATTTAAAAAAAAAAGAAAATAAGATTTTTTGATATTGTTATGTTGCTTTTAATGAAGATTTTTTAGTGAAAGAGAGCTCTTTTTCTCCTGTATAGGAGTTTTCTTTAACCATCAAATCATGAAACGAGTAGTATTCACCTTCTTCTATCATCTTCAAGCATTTAATGGCATCATCGCCCCATATGATGATCTGAGCTGAATAATCTTCCTCATCCGTGATGGTGAGTTTTAGGAGGAACGAATCTTGTCCCGATTTTAACGTGATTTCTTTGAATTCTTCCACGTTCACGATACCCTTCACCACGCGAATAAATTTTTCGTTCTGCATCAGAATTCGTAAAGGTACGTGATTTTTAACTTCATTTTTTATAGCTTTTTTCTCTGATGAGTCCAAATTTTCAAGACGTTTCTTTACTTTGGAACTGACGTCTTCGGGCGAAAGCATTAATTTTCCCCTCTTTCCCAGATTTACTTCAAGTTCTTCGTTCCTTCCCATTTTAGAATACCCTTCGATGATTCGCACTAAGACCCCGTCATTAAAATATTCAGATTGAAGCATTTTAACGTGATCATCCCATGCCACCACCTTGATTGCACCGCTCTCGTCTTGTAGCATAAAAGATCCAACCATTCCAATCGAACCATCGTTTCGCGAGAATTCATTGATAGTAAACTTTTTAATTACTTTCCCCAATAAAACAATATTTGCCATTCCCTCTCTAACTGACGAAACGGGGATGGTAAATTCGTCGTAATCAATTTCTTCTTCAACCAAATGATATACTTCGGGATCTAAATCGGGGTTACGTATGTTAATGCCATGTTCCTTAGCGATGAGAAACAACATTCCTTCTTGGCTCATAAAACCTCCGTATTCTTGACTTTTCTTTCTTATTGCCTTTGCGATCTCTTCATCCTCAAGTCCTTCTTTTAATAGGATTTGATACAGTTCATCGCTAAAAGAACTCACTTTAATCACAATATGTTAGACATTTTTGGATGAAAATGATTTCTTTATTTTTAAAGAAAAAAAATCAAAATTCCAACAATTTTTTCTGTATTATGCGAGGCTCATTTAAGTAAGAGCAAGAATGCTTGATCGTTTCATTATAATGCGTGATCGTTTTTTCGAGATTGTTTCTGACCCTTTCTTCATTTAATCGATGATCCCTACATAACAATGAAAGGATTCTTTCTTCATGGGGCATATTCCAATGAAAATCAGGATACTTAATTAATACTTCTGGAAAGAGAAAGATCTTCCGCACTTCTTTTATAATTCCAGTGCTCAATTTGGAAAAATCATATTTATTTCTCTCGACTGCTATCACCCTTTCAATTGTACCCTTGAGCTTTATCAATCTCAGCGCATTTTTAGGTCCTATTTCTTTTATTCCTGGGAAATAATCAGTACCAATAAGTAGCCCCATATCGACTAATTGGAATTGAGATATATTCAACGTTTTTAAAAATGACTTTAATTCAATGAGCTGGGGTTGTATTTTGGTATAGGTCCACTTTCCGTGTTCTTTTCTGCGTAAGGATTTAGAAAGATCTCGAACCACGCGAGGGCATCCAAAAAGAAGGGAATCATAATCTTGAGAGTTCGAATAACGTGCTATGTTGTCCTTGACCAATTGAGCACATTGCGATTCTGCAGATGCAGGAGATTCGATGTAAGGGACACCTAAAGCTCCAAGTAAGGCTTTTGATTCCTTAATAATATTGGGCCAAAGATATTCTGAACTCATCGCTATTTCTCGAGCTCGATTTTTATCACCATCCTTTAATAGTTGCTTGAACCATCTTTCGGTAAACAAGAAATCCTTGAGCCGATCCTTGGTACGAATTTTTTTGAGCTCTGAATCAATGCCATCGAAGCAAAAAATAGGAAGGATCATTTTGGAATAGTAAAAATTCACTCGATATAATAAACCGTAAAGGTGAGAAATTGGACGCTGAGTGCCATCCAGAAAATATTTGGAATCAACTGAATTTTTATGGGAAAACGAGAAAAGACTGGAAATAATATTTGGTGCATCAATTGCTATAACACTCCCTGCTAATTCAGATGCATCAATTGGTATATTTGTGACTAAATCGCGAAGTTTGATTCCCATGATAACATTCATGGCTATAAATATATAAAAAACAAAATGACCTTTACCATTTTTTCTTTAAATTAAAACACTAAGAATTGAGGAGAAATAAGGTGAACTATTTCATGGATCGTGAAGATTATTACTTGCATGATAAGTATTCGTATTACGCTAATGATGGAGACGGTCATCATGGACGGAGGAGAACCAGCAGGATAACAATCCTCGTAATTGGAGTGGTGTTATTCCTCTTGGTTTTCATGCCATTTTATGGAATTACTTTGCAATACTATATTGGGACTTCATTTCGATTGGTTTTTGATTATTTAGGAAAGATATTTCAAACCGTCGGGGGATTTACTCTTCTAATCGTGGGAGCAAAACTAATTATAGGTCATAAAATATGGGTTGGAGGAATGGTCTTGGGATTTCTACTTCTTTATATGGGAGCGTTTCTCACGGGTGGGACTCTTGTACTTTTTGGAATGACCGTTTACCAACCAACCAATTCTCCAGGATTCCACTAAATTAATCTTTTTTTTGTAATCCAATTTATTTACTATAAAGCATGAAAAAAATAGAGAAGTATGATTTTGTAATTGTAAAATTATAGAATTAGTTTTATTACTAATAATAACAAATATAAATCTATAAAAAAATATGATCTAACTCAACAGAATCTTTAATATATAAAGGATTGAGAATTTAGGAAGAGTCATAAAATGGATGAAGAATTTGATGTTATTGTGGTTGGTGCGGGATTTGGCGGACCTATTGCTGCTAAGATATGTGCAGAAAAGGGATTGAAAACGCTATTGCTTGAAAGATCTGAGAACGTTGGAGACAAGGTAATTTCTGGATTAACAATTCCATTTTATGGATTTCTGTTTGGACCAGATTTTATTAGAGATGGCAATCCCCCATTTGAACGCCCTTCTGATGGAATTATTAATTATATCATAAAGGATATTGAGAAAGGAGATATTGAAATTGATGATTCTTTGAGAGTTCCAAAACCATTTTCCCCTGTAATTGCTTTTGGGTATAATACATATTGTAAGCCATTTTGCGAGTGGGAAGTTAAAAAAGCGATTGATGCAGGTGTGATATTGAAAAAATCTACAACAGCTATAGATGTAATTAAGGAGGATAATTATATTAGAGGAATAATAACAGATGAAGGAGAGTATATACGGTGTAAAATTGTCATTGATGCCGAAGGTTCAAAAGGACTGTTAGCAATAAAAGCAGGTATAAGAAAAAAATATAAGCCTGAGACTATTTCCTTGGCAGACGTTTATGATTATATCATGCCAAAAGAATTTATTGATAAGATTTTTGGTTATTCTGTAAAAATGTGTTGGGGATGGGATGAACAAAAGATAGCACCTCCTCTTGGTTATGGAAACGGTCTAATGGTCTGGCCTTATCGAAATTCTCTTCACTTTATGCAGGATCAGTGCTTAAGGAAAAATGGCAATATGGTCACAAATTTGACTAATTATTTTAAAGAATACCATCGCAACATTACCGAAAAATTACCTTGGTGGAAAACTCTAGTAGCTCCTCATGCTGAATTAAGGGCAAGGATGTGGGCAGGATTTGAAATATATGTTGGTTTGAACAAAAACTTACGTATTATGGCTAATCACACAAATGGTATGATATTGATTGGAGATGCAGCAGGACTTGAAAGCACAGAATTATGTGATGGAGTCCCTGCAGCTTGGTTTTCTGCAGAAATAGCTGCTAACATAGCAATTGAAGCAATAAAAGTCAATGATACTTCAAAATCATTTTTGGAGAAATATGACCGAAAGATAAAAGAACATCCAATAATTCAATGGTCAATTTCGGGAAAAAATAGGTATAATTTACGAATTGCACAAGAAGAGCACGATTTAAAAAAGCTGAAAGAATATATTCATAATGGGTGGGGTTTGGGGGCGTTAACCCATTTTATGACTCCCTTCTTTAAAATTCTTCTTTCTTATGTTTATAAGGACCCAACTATAATAACTAAATGGATAAAGATGTTTTTTAGGTATTTTCAAAATTGGCTCTTTGAGACGTATGATCACCCTGGGGAAAAAAAAATCAAAAAAATACCTTCTAAAAAGCTCAGAAAAATGGAAAGGAGATTCATGCGATTTTTGATATTAATAGATACCTTTTTAAAAGCGCTAAAAAAAATAAGAAAAGTATTTTCCTTTATACTAGTTCCATTTTCAAATTCTTTGAATAATTTTATGATAAAAGCTCTACCGATTATTGAACCCGTTTATCTTTTTATTTTAAAGATATTTAACCCTATTTTAAATCGATTGAGTAAAAAAATATTAAAATTTGTCGAAAATGCAAATCCTATCGTTTTTCAGAACTAAAATGAGGTGACTTTTAAGTGGTAAGAACGTTTAAAGAATTCCCAGGTGTGGAATGGGTTGAAAAAACTGGAGATTTCATAAAAATCGATGAAAATAAATGCATAGGATGCATGAACTGTGTAAAAGTATGCCTTGCAGGTTGCTTTGAAATGGTTGAAAAAAAAGCAAAGATAAAAAGTTTAGAAAAATGCATGGAATGTGCATCATGTTGGTATGTTTGTCAGGAGGAAGCAATTATTTTCACGTGGCCTTCAGGAGGTACTGGATATAGATGCGATTGGGGCTAATTTAATTAGATTTCTTTTAATTTATAATATACACTTTTTAAGCTTATTAGAAAAAATATCATTTCTCCATTCAAAAAGATAATAACCTCTACTTTTACTAATCAAACTATTAACTTATGATTGGAATCAATTTAGCGAAAGATATGGAAGTATTTCACACCTGTTTCTATTCCACAGACTGCTAATAAAGCGATCGAGAAAACAATTACACCTAACATGTGCTTTCGCAAGCGACCTCCACCCCAAACAAAGACAATGAACCCAACCACGACTCCTATTAATCCCAATATGGAGCCTAACGCAAGAAGAAATTCCATTCCAGATCCCAGATTATCAAGATAATCAAATATCACCATTATGAAATTACTATCATGCATTTCTTTTTAAAAAAAAAAAGAGTGGAGTCCCGATTTAGTAATTTTTCATTTTTTCTTTAAATAAAAATGTCAAGAAACTCTCTTAACTATCTCTTTATCTTTTAATTATGAGATAAGGTTTTGATGACATGAGACAATTAGACGAGATAGGAACTTGTCCTCAATGTGATGGTTCCTTGATGATTTTTAAAACGAAGAATTATAAGCGATATGTGAAATGCGATAATTGCGGGCTGTCCTATGCATTACCAAAACGAGGGAATCTCAGCAATTCTGCTTTATTATGTCCACGATCTGGAATTCCAATACTTATAGTAGATCGTCCGAACCAGAAAGCCTATTTTTGGAGCGATCAGCCTTGTTTTACCTGCATTCAGTACGACAAATGTCCCGTTACCGCCGAACTCATCGTGGAATTTGAAGAATTAGAGGTGCATGGATATTAAGATTAATACAATTACCATCTTCATTTTAACCTTATTATTGTTTTTTATCATGATCACGGCATCTAATTTTATTCCTCATGATTTTATTGGGAAAAATGTGGCGAGAATGGAGCCTTCCAGTTCAATTCATCTAAGTGCTGAAGAGGACATCCTCGTGGATAAAGTTTTCACGTTTGAGATTGGAGGAGCTCCATTAAACTTTACAGACACTCCTCTCTTGGAGGATTTCACTTATTTCACTTGGATTCGCTTGGTCACACCCCACTCATGTAATATAACGGTTCGAATATATGATCCCGACGAAAAACTTTTTATCGTGTATGATGGTACCTTACAGCAAGTTCCATACGATTTAAGTTATCAGGAAATACCCTTTGGAACAGCTATGGAAGGTAATCATACTTTCTCTTTCGAAGTAGAGAGTATTTTTAACGTAAATATTCACATCAAGATTGAGAAAGAGTATGAATGCTTGAGAGAGAAAATTCCTGAATGGGATCCAATTAATTTTGTATTGTACGAGGTGACACGATTTAATGCTGACCAGACCTATATCATCCATCAATTTGCTTTACAATCGGATTACTCGTATAAATTTTACATAGGACGCGTCTCCGCAGAAGGGAATTTAAGCACGGTGGATCGTGTTGATTTAACGGTGTTTGATCCAAATGACCTTCCTTATGCAGTTTTCTTGAACAACTCGTTAGCAGGGGTGTCAGAAATCAATTCATTTTTGTTTGGCACATCTCAAGGAGGAACTTATTCAATACGGATTGAAATTTACGTTGATGTAGGTCATGAAAACATAAATGTCGCGTATGCAATGGTAAATAAGGGAGTTATTGCATCGGGTGAAGATCCTACTGACATCAATGGAACGACCCCTTCCGATAACCCGAGAATTTTTCTCCCTCCAGAAACTATGATGGTGGCAGGAATGGGTCTGGGGGGAGTCATATTGGTAATTGGAGTTATGATGATTTTTCGGAAACGTAAAGAAGCAATAAATTACCAATCCAAAATGGATTAATTTTTTTTCTTTTTTCTCATTTAGAAAACTAATTTCTTTTTCAGTTTAATCTCTAAATTATTTGGCTAATTCTAATATCGTAACTCGAAAAATTATTTTGTTATTTTTTTACTTCTAAAATAGAATTGAGCTTATCTAAGCGCTGATTTAAGTGAGAATATCTTCTCAATTCCTCCTTTGTTAGTATCTCCAACAAAATTGAATCAATTTTATTTTCAAAATAACGTTCTTTAGCGTCTTTCTTGATTCGGTCCAATTCACGTAAAATATCTCGACTTATCATGTTTAATTCTCTTCTTTTTTCCTCCCTTGTTGGTAAGAGTTTTTCAAGTATTTTTACATAGTTAAGTTGGATATATGCAACCCCCCCAAAAATTATCCCCGAGCATATAAAAACCCCGATTAATCCAAAAGAAGGAGTAAGTATCTCCCAAATACTTTCATATCCCATATCGATTATTTCTTGAGGTAGAACGCTCGTAGCTTGATTATACTGAATGATCCACACGATCGTTGGAATTAATAACAATGCGGCGTTAATGATTAAGAAATATCTTAAATTTAATTTTTTAAAATTCCTTATATCTTGTTTTAGAGAATATGATAATATCAACAACGTGAACAAACTACAAATCATGGTAAACATTGCAAACGCGGAGGTAATCTGGATTTCTGGATCCAATAAAAACCCCGATACAGTTCCATACCCATAAATTGTGAAAGAGATATAACCTGAAAGATACAAATTAATGGAACCTGCATGTTCTGAATACGAGACGGCAGGGTAAATTAACGTAAAACCAAGCACGATGAAAGAAAATACAAATATGACCCATTCATAACTTTTTTTGCTATCCATATTTTTTATTTCACTTCTATTTTTAAATAATAATTGAGTTGATGTCTTTTCAAACTTAATAGGGTAACTAAAGCTAATAAATCTTTTGAGAAATGTATATCCTTCAATTTAAGATTAAAGAATATACATCTGCTATTTGAGCAGTATTTTTAGTTGGTGAGAAAAAAATCAAGCAAACTTTCATTAAAGTAAAGAAACTAATGTAATATTAATACCTAATCAATCGATATTCATACTTAATTCATTACAAAAGTAAATTCAGAGTCTTATTTCAATGAAAATTCCTATCATATAAATAAAACTATGAATTGTAATCAAAATTTTACCTTAATAGATGAAAAGACATTAAATCAATGTGGGAATTAAAATATATAAAAGTCTATCTTGTATGGTGGTCCATGTAAACACAAAAATCTTTACGTAAACATGATTTAAAGTGATTAATTTGGTTAAGAAAGAGATGGTAGGAGTGTATCCTATCAGGTACAAAGAGAATAAGTTAGAGTTTCTCATGATAAAAAGAGCTACTTTGAGTTATAATTAGCATTACGTAACTGGTTCAGTAGGAGATTCAATGGGGGCACTTGATCACCCGAAAGGAGAAAGTCCTCTTGAGTGTGCAAAAAGAGAACTTTTTGAAGAAACAGGTTACATTCCTACTCTTATTCTCCCGATAAATATACCTCAAGAATTATATGCGGAAAATGAAGAAGATGAAGGTGATCAATCTCCTCCTCATCTTCAAGAAGAAGTAAAAGAGATTACATTTTATAATTTCATCGCTCGTATAGATCGCCCTAAGGATCCAGTATTGAACCCTGCTGAACACACTGATTGGAAATGGTGCAGCTTTGAAACAGCTAATAAGATAATAAAGTGGGCTATTGAAAAAAAATTGTTAAGGTATGTCAGTAATTACCTTATTAAAAATCCTTTAGAATAATAATTTACTCATAAATAGTATTTACTCTCTTTCTTCGCTAATTTTTCTGGGGTATTTTCAGCATTAACAATAACGGAATATGCTGGTCTCATATCGTTAATCTCAAGAACATTATCTGGGCAAATAAATACACACCTCAAACATCTAATGCATTTCTTTCCATTAGAAATTCCCGCATTAGCATCCATTGCATTATTTGGACATTCTATTTCGCATTTTAAACACATGCAACAAGCCTTTCCCTTACGTGAAGGTGGTGTCATGCCTCCCTTTGGTACTTTATCTAATCGGTTGAGTTGTTTTTCAGTAATTTTAGGTTCTTCGAATTCGATCATTTGAGTATTGTGTGAAATAATTTTTTCAAGGGTTTTAATAGTATATACTCTCGCAACTGAGAAATCTTTTTCATTTGGTCTATCAGGCATTAAATTCCAACCACCAAGGTTAAATGTATGTTTTCCTAAGAATTCTGCAGTCGAAATAATTTGAAAATTTTGACTTTCTAATCTTCTTTTTGTATCATAATGAGCAATTCCAGTAGTTACCCCTCCATACGTAAAAAATATTGAACAAAACTTTCCCCCTCCATTCAAGGTATGAATCCAATCCCGAATAATAGATGGCACTCTTTGAACATGAATTGGGAATCCAAAAAAAAAAGCATCATAATCTTGAAGATCAAATTTTTTCTGTCTTTCTGCATATGGTGTTATATCATGCAAATCCACACCAATACTTCTCTCAACTAATACCTCTTTTATTACATCTGCTATTTGAGCAGTATTATTAGTTGGTGAGAAAAAAATCAGGCAAATTTTCATAACTACAAAGAAACTAATATGCTATTAATACTTTTTTTCAGGAATAAAATAAAGATATTAAAAAAAACGCAATTTGATTTATATTTGGACCATGCCCTTCGCATTGCCCTGCCATTCTTGAACCTTTTTCAATGATGCACCGCTCACTTTTAAAGCGATTTCTTCCGGTTGGGCAGATATTAACTCGTTAACCGAATTAATTCCTGCTTTCTTAAGTTGAACAGCCATACCGGCTCCGATTCCCTTTACAGATGTAAGGTTTTCTTCATCGCTCTCTCTTTCAGAAGGTGTATCAGGGGTGATAGAAGTCTCGATTTCATCATCATCAACCTCTTCGTATAATGAAGGAACTTCAAATCCGGTCGTATCTCCTTTGGGTAATTCAGCGTTTTCTGTATCAGCAATACCCACGCTTGTAATGTAAAATTCGACTTCTTCTGGTGCAAGATCTGGGGCATCCACGATGATAGCTCTTCGTTTTAATGAATTATTGGAGGAGAATCCCTTGGTTTTGAACATTACCCTGAAGTGACACCCGTGCGCTATGATGTTTCCACCGATTGCATCATCACTTGAGAACATACCCATCATTTTGGTGGCAACTTGGTTAGTGAGTAGGACAGCACAATTGTAAGTTTCTGCAATTCTAGAAAGAGCGTGGATCATATTATTAAGCACGCTTTGTCTCCTAGCGAGCATTCCAATTCCAACGAATTCAGCCCGCATGAGTGCCATTAGGGAATCCATAATGATGAGACGAACTCCGCGCGTCTTGCAAAGTGTTTCAGCTTTACTAATCATTTGAGCTTGATGATCAGAACTAAAAATCCTAGCATGAAAGATGCCAGAAAGTACTTTTTTTGGATCCACCCCGAATCTTTTGGCAATCCGTTTAATTTTCTCTTTAGAAAAAGTATTCTCCGTATCAATATATGCTACTTTAGCTCCTAATCCTCCTTTATTTTTCGGTAATTGGACGGAAACTGAAATCGTGTGAGCTAAATTAGTTTTCCCAGATTTGAAGGGACCGTAAACTTCGGTAAGTTTTCCAGTTTGAAAACCCCCTCCAAGTATTCGGTTCAATTCGGCTGAACCGGTCGTGATGTATTCGGTGTTCTCATCAATATCTTCAGCAGTGATAAATTCGCTCATTCCTAATGCATTTCGAGCATTCCAAATGAGCTTTTTTGCCGTCTTTTCCCCAAGTCCATCGATTTCGCTTATTATGGTGTGTGGGGACATTGCCAACGCTTCTGCGCTGCTGATACCGTTTTCTTGCAAGAGCTTGATCTGCCTGGCATTAATATTTTTTACTAAATCCAATTCTGCCATGATATTTCATTTTTATGCTATTTTTATTATAAATTTCAATTTAGGGTGAAATTAATTCAAAAGCTTTTAAATAAAAAATTCTATAAAATATTGATTTCATATCAAAAAAGTTATATCATTCACTAATAACCAGTATAAAGAGCAAGTTTTTTGTTGAATTCAAATGGCCTGAGCCCGTGAATTAACGCTTGATGCATTAGCCTTTGATTCATCTCTTCAACTTCTTCCTTGTTAATAGGCATATCCATGCTTGAAAGCACTTTATTTAACGAGAAAGTTCTATTTTTTAATTTACCAAAATAACCTCCATATAAAAAAAAGAGACCGATCATCATCTCGATGTCATTGCGCGTAAATCGAGTCAAACATTTTTTACACACGACTGCAAAATTTACTGGTGACTGATATACTCCGACTAGATCAATAATCTCTGAATGACACACTGAACATATCACGACCGAATTGGTATCATTGGTATCAGAATCATGATGGCTTGACATGTAACATAAATATCATCCAGCATATTTAAAGAAAAAGATAGATCCTTGAAATTTTTTTTTCCTTTAAGTGCAGTTAAAAAGGACTTAATAAGGGTTAATTAGAAAAATTATGTCTCCGAAGAGAAGAATTAAGTAGTTAGGACTAATCCTATATCATCCAATATATAAGATTTTATAAGTTGCTCCTCACCAAATTCGACTTGCATCTGAGATCTCAAGTTACTATAACCTGGTCGAGTTAAAGTGATTGATATATCTTGAATTCTGTCGAATAATTTATGATAAAATGATCTAGTTTTTCCGGTTTCAGGATCTTGTGATACTTCATGAATCAAAATGAGATGAATCTGAGTTCTCTTACAAAACATGATGAGAGGAAATAAGATCTCATCAAAAAATCTGTTTATAATCTTAGACCGACCTGCAAAATCATTTACTTCAGCTATTCGGTATCTTAAATGATGAGAGATGTTATCAATAACTATAAATTTAATCTCAGGGGGTAAATATTGTAAAGGAATATCACGTAACGATTTGGATTGTTCATCAAAATCATGAAAGACATTCCTTGATGGCACGATAAACGTGTTTTTCAACAAGAAATTCAGGGTTGAGGGTTCAGATCGTAACATTGATTCCAGTCGTTTTTTTGGAAAGCCTTCACTTGCTTGTATCCACAAACATTGTTCTTCAAATGGAACCTTAGCAGTCAATGATTCCGCAACAATTTGAAGCGCAAGAGTCGTTTTTCCCGTTCCTGAGGAACCAGAAATGGAGATAATTTGACCTCTCTCATTCAAATTATTTTCGAGTAAGGATAATACATTCATCATTATTCATTTCACTCCAATAGGGACAGGATTTCTCGCTTCTTTTGTTCCAATTCCAATATTTCTTGATCCTTTTCTTGAGATTCTGAAGATGATAGTTTCTCACGATTTTTATCCAAAATCTGCTGGACTAAAAACATTGTCATGATTTCATTAATTGGAGAATTTTCTTGCATCGATCTCACTCCCTTCCCAAAAAATACCCCTTTTCTCCTTGAACTGCCTTTCTTTCTAGATTTGATATACGCATAGCCAGCGAGAATCACTCCAGCAATAATGAGTGTTCCCATTGGATTGGTTTGATAAACCATAAAAAAAGCCAATCCAATAACTATTAAACACATCCCTTTCATATTTACCAACTCCCCTCCTCATGTTTTGGTGGTTTTTTAGGTTTATGCCTCTTTCGCAGTACTTGCTGTGAAGAATAACTGTCGGTAGGAAATGCACGTCTAAAAGATGCTCTTATCATCCTAACTATAAGGATAATTAATAAGTAAATGATAATTGTAAGCGTAAAGTATGATATGTAATACAGCACTTCTAAAGGCAATATAATGCCCGATAAATCCACGATATAAATACTGATCATTAAGGATGCACCCGCATATAAAAATTGAAGGAACGATTGAAGAGGATCTCCAGCTGCAGCGTCAAGAATATTCGAGATATCTACTCCAGAAGGAGCTGCTGTACAGATTATGGAAATCGCAAGAATAATTATGAACAATTGAATTTCAAAAGTTGTTTCAAACGTGAAAATCAGATCTAAGCATCCCATGAATAAGAAAGTGGATACAAATAATGGTGCAATACCCACCATTAAAGCTTGCATCATTGACATCCGAGGGAATTCTGGTAAACCCACGGAACCTGCAGGATTTACCATTCCGATTCTTCTATCCCAGAATTGAAATTTCATTCCGTTGGTTGGGACGCGTAATATGAAACAAAACATCAGATGGCTGAATTCATGAACAAACACTCCGAAAAAAAAGAGGATGTTAAAAATACCACGAATTAATCCCCTTGAACGACTCAGAACCGATTTTGTGGCTTGCGATACTACCCATATGCCGAGAAACCAGAGCCAAATACTTATCGATAAGTACATTTTTTTTTTGACTTTTTCTTATTTATATTCTGCAAGAAGAAGCCACTCGTTATTTTTAAATAAAAAAAATTAGAATATTAAAAAAAAAATTACCAGACGATATTACTGTCTTTTGAGAGACTCAATTCTCCAGGAGGTAAGAATCGAGAATAATCAAAAAACGCAGCATAATCAAAAGGTTCTTCACTTCTCATTTCTTCAATTAATATTGCAAATTCAACTTCCATTTCATGTATACCTCAAATTAATTCCTATTGAGGATTATCATGCATTTCTATTTAAACAAAAAATTGGAACCCTTTAATTAAAAAATAACTAATTACCATATAAGAGTGAATATTGTTTGAACCAGTATCCAAACGGTAAATAATATGGAATAATTTCCGATTTTCTCTTTCTTTTCTAAGGTAATGCCCAATTCTTTATTAATTATGATGAAACTAGTTCCAAATATTGTACTAAAAATCACACTTGAAGTAAAAATTTCAAGAATAGATCCAAAATTAATAATATTTAGCATATAGAGTTCTAATGCTAAAATAACTAAAAGTGGTAAGAATACTATTTGAATCCAAAATAATGTTGATTTTAATTTTTCTACCATTAACTGAAGTTTATTGATACTATGAATATCCTCTTTTTCCTTGACTCTAAGTATAAGTTGCACACAAATTTCTCCGATTTCGTTTAATATGTATTTTCCACAATCATCTTTGTTAATCAATAAATCGTCCATTTCTCTTAAATGATAGTTTAAAATGCTGCTTTCAGGAATCTCAAGGCTTTTCAAAATCATTGTATAAGATTGTGGACTATTAGATAAAAGTTTAAGAATCCCTCTCCGCAATGGATGTTTTACCACGTTAAAAATTTGTGAAAGCTCTTTTTCTGAAAGTTTCCTATTTTTTATTATTAATATAATCACCGTGTAATCAAAAGAAGCTAAATAGTTATAAACTTTTTAGGAAATTTTATTTTACAAAAAACACGCCATTAATTTGGGTCTTATAACTACTGAATTTTACATCCACCTAATAATGTGAAAAATATTTTAGGATCCTTTTTTTAGGGCATTAAGATACTGCTCTATGATTTTTTTGACTTTTGCAATTCTACATCGACTTGATGGAAAATTCATATCTCCAATCTATATTACATTATAAAATAATAATAACCTTAAAAAGGAGTAACTCAAATTTTTAAAGTTTAGTTGAGTTTAAATAAGTTCTTAAAAATAAAGAGTAGCACGCATGAAAAGGGATTTGAGGAAGCAAAATTAAAAAATGAGAGCATGTGTGATAATCAACCAAAGTAAACTGTTTCCTCATTTAGATAGATAATGAGAAAGCTATTCTTTTTCATTATTGGAGTCAATTTAAGAAATAACATCGATGTGCGTCTACTTCTTCACGAGTTATTTTTGGGGGTGATCCACGAAATGAAATCAGTGAAATATATTTTCAAGTTCGATTTTTCTATCTCTCCTCTCTTCTTCTTAATTATAAAGATTATTAAACAATTTTAATATTTTTGTTTTCTATCTCTCCAATTTTTTATGAAAATTTATTATGATCCCTTTAGAATTAGTGATCCGAGTGACAAAAAGTGAGAAAGATAAGGTTCAAAAATCAAACTCATGCAATATAAAATTGTGGTCGACTAGATCGACTAAAAAATATTAAAATAAGTGGTTATTAAATGGTAATAAAAAAATGGCAGCAAGAAGAGTATTCAGTAGACAATGATATTTCCGCTTGTGATGCGTGCAATTCCACGGACATCAAACAAACCCGGGAAGGGTACGTATGTGCGAATTGTGGAATAATTCTCTCAAGTTTAGTCTTTGAATACCATCATCCTTATGATGAAGCCGTAATTCAAAACGCTCCTCGTGGAAAAACTCAAATAGGATTTTATAAAGAACGAGTTACCAAAGCTCAATCAGTTCAATTGCAAAAATGGCAAAAACTTGATTCAGAGCGAGATCGTGAGGAAGACGTGAAGATTAAAGCTCAAAAAGAGATTAGGAGGATCTTATCAGGTTTAGCCCTTCCATTATCTGAATTACAACCGATTTTCAAACAATTTAGTGCCATTAGAAAAGTGTTACAACCTGGAACGAAATTCAGGAGTCCGGAGAAGTTGGTACCAATTACCATTTACCTTCATTTTAAGCTAAATTGCAAGGGGATTAATGAACAAGAACTCCTTGAGATTTCCCGAATAACCAAGAAAGAATTTAACGCCTTCAAGCTCCAAGTGAAGAACTTTATCCCGTATTACCAAAAGCGAGATCGGAAGAATTACATTCTACAAAAAATATTACAGATAACAGAACAATTTGGAATGAACATGGAGTTTTACGATACCGCTAAAAGAATAATGTACACTTTCTGGGAAACTATTAAATGCACGAAAGATGATGTTATTGCTGGGGTCGTTTGTAGCATTGTTGCGTTATGTGACAAGCAGAAACGATTAAAAGTAAATACTATTTGCTCTCATCTTGGGATACAAATGAGTACCATTCAACATCAAGTGGAACAGAATGTGTTCAATCACTTGCGAGTGGAAGGGTTTAAAAGCTTGGTGAAATCATCTGAACTGCTCCGGAAAATCATGATCAAGTTCGGGTTAATTGAGCAAGAGGAGGAGATGCCCTTGGTTCAATCGCTAATGGAGGTTAAATTGGGGGCCGCTCAGAAAATCTTTAATCCTCATGAAAGCTTTGAATATTACTTGCATGCTGTTAGAACCAATTTAGGATCATTTATTTTATTAAATAAATCACCAATAGATTATGAACACGAGTTTTCCAGTTCAAAAATGATCATTCCGTTAGGAACACCGGGTAGCGAGAAGATTACCATCAAGGTGCGTAATTACTATTATCCAAAAGGTCCCCCCCTGCAGGTGGTAGGACCATGATGATTGGTCTCCAATTGGAGACTGACATTTTTTACTCTTTCTATTTTTACCTTATTTTTCATGTGTCAATCGGGTTTTCCATTTTTTCGCTTTTTCTTATCAAAATTAGGATTAAACATAATCTGATTAGATAACATTAATTTAAGTAATGTTGAGAGTTTTTTTCTTTTTTTATTTAAATACTTATAGATTCAGTTAGGGTTAAATGCAATATTTTTAGGTTACAAAAATGAAATTATACATGAAGGTAAGCATGGGTCTATTGTTGATATGTACCATTTGTACACTCTTATTTTCAATCTTTTACAATGTAGCGGGGCAACAATCAGTTGGGCGGGGTAAATATTCCTCATTTGACCAGCAAGAGTTCTCTCCTCTCACTTCTGATGCTACTATGGAATTTCTGGAGGATATTTTGACCGAAAAGACGGCTGAATATAATGCTAATGGTTACTTCTCAAGTTATTACCAACCTACCCTTCAAGCTACATATCAAGCACTTTCTACATTACGGGCTCTTGGAAAACTTTCGCAAGTGGATGAAGTTGCAGTTGGACAATATATAATGAGTCATTGCATGCCGTTGAACTCTTGCTTCATTGATGATACAACTTATAGATACTTGGATGTCGATTTTGAGGAAAAATTTTATCCCTTGACCAGCGTGCTTGAAGTCACCTGCTACGGACTTCTTTCCCTGAACATGCTATATCAATTAGGATCGATTGATTCCCAGAAACTCATTGATTTTATCTGGAGCTGTTATAATCCCATCACTTCAGGGTTCATTGGAAGACCCTTTGACATGAATTTAGAGCCAAAATATTTAATATCAACTGCCGATAATACCTACTATGCGCTCATCACTTTAGATATGTTATTGAGCGATTGGACGCCCTATCAAAATGTGATAGATGATCTGATAGTGTACTTAAATTCATTACAAGCCGGGAGTGGGGGGTTTTATAATGATCTGGACATATCCTTTAATTCTATTGATGCATTTGATCCTAACTTACGTTCATCGTTTTATGCAATAAAGTCATTGGAAGTGCTTGGAATGGAACAAACTATCGACATACAAGATTTTTATGGTTATTTGGAAGCATTATACGATTCAGACAAGAATTTTTTCTCTGTATCTCAATTTCCATATCCACTCAATGAAAGTAATATCGTAGCTAGTGCAATCGGATTGGAATTATCTGATATAATGGGATTTACAGGAATTGACAGAACTCAATTAATCTCATTCATATTGGACGGAAGAACTCACTTGGGAGGATGGGTATCATCCAGCACGGTTCCTTATCATGAACTCATTGATACTTTTGAGATTGTTCGATCTTTAGAAGGAACGAGTGAGCTTAATTCTCTTAGCCTATTAGAAAAGGCTCAAGTGGCATCTTTTATTTCCTTTTGTAAATCAAAAGGAGGATATGCTCCTCTAACTAACGACTACCAATCATTAGCTCAATTACAGTCATTGATAGGTTCTTATGATGTTATGAACCGTCTAAGTGAACTTCCGATACAACAATTATACGATTGGATTAGTGCTACTATAAAGTATTTCGATTCAGTGGATGGCTATGGATTCTTGGGAAGTACTGATATGGATATTACTAGGGGATGGTTTCGATCCCATCCTATAGAATTTATAACATTTAGCGATTATAATATCATTCCTGAAGTGAGAAATTATTTTTCACTAGAATGGATGCTCGATGCATTAAACGTGTTAGAGATACTATTTAAAATGGATGATCTAAAGAGCGATATAAACTTGAGTACCGTGATTCATGGGATCACTAACGCGCAATACTTAAATCCCTCTAAATCTCAGTTGTTCGGGGGATTTTGTATGTCAGTGCAAGACATGATATTTTCTGACGAAAGGCAAGCAAAAACTATAGTATTCGAGAACTCCTATAATGCTATTCGGTCCTTAGAGCTTCTTACCAAGGAGTTGAATGTAGGTCCATTACGAGATCTTTTAATGGATGCAGATGCTCTAATTACCCATATTTCTCGAAGCTTGGTAGAAACTGCTAATTTTATTTATTTATTGCCATTCCACGATAATACTCTAGAAAAAGCCTTGGAAAACACCTATCAAGCATTATATATCCTAAATGCATTAGGAGAGCCGGATCTCAACCATGTAAAAGTTCAGCAATTTGTAGAAGCGAACCTCAATTATACTAATATTAAAAATATCTATTATTGCTATAAAATTGCGAGTTTATATGACCTTTCCGTTCAATTTAACATAACTCAAACGCAATCTCTAATCCAGTCGATTTATTCGAACGAATTTAACCAATTTTTTCTCACTTCAGAGAGGGAACAAATAGAGCCATGTATTTTTGGATGGATATTTGAAATGGCAAGAAATGATGATGTGCGAATAGATGCGACTCAAGATGGACCTATACTACTAGGTGAATACTGTCATTTATCGGTAGAATTAGGTAACCTGGTATTGGAAAAATTCGGACCTTATGCCACTGTAAAATTTGAATCCGAATTCGCAGGTTCAAGTGTGTTAGATGTACTTCCAGACGGAACTTATGAAAAATCAATTTACATTCCTGCGGATCCTTCCTGTTATCCTTTAGCTTCAGGATACATCTCTGTATATGAAGGTTTGGATAAGATAGCTACTCAAGAGATCTTTATTAGTACCTACTATGAATTAATAAAAAGCGTGTCATGGACAAATACTTCTAAGACCTTATTGATTACGATCAACGCGTCTCAAAAATTTGGCACCGGGCAGACTCCATTATTTGAAGGTCATGCTTATATCGAGATATATAAGGATCAGGTGTTCTTTAAAAACATTGAATTTACTCAGAAGGATTTTTTGACATATACGATATTTTCACTCCTTTACACGCCACTTAATACGGATTCATACCGAATATTAATTTACATAAATGATGGTTATGCATCTGAATCGATATTAATGGGAGAAACGCAAATTTCTTTAACTGGGAATCCAAGTCCACCTGAATTCAATCTATCCGAAGGCGAATTTTTATGGGCAGTAGGTCTCATCATTGGATTCATTTCAGTACCGGGAACAATCATCTACACGGCTGGAAGAAAGCAAGCAGATAAAAAGATATATAAATTCAAAAAATGAGATTTTTTTCACTTTTTTATAATTGTCATTGCCTTTTTCGAAGTGTTATTTAGTAAAGTTTTTTTTTTAAATAATTTCGACGATGATATTCTTTAATGCAAAAAGGAACACAATTTTTGGCTACTCTTCAAGGATTGAAGAATCTCATTTTAAATCTTAAGAAATTTGATAAAGATTCGAATAAATCGTTTAATTTTAGCAAATTAGCCGTTCAATGGGACATCTCAAGTGAAGAAACAGAATCTATCATGGAACTCATCTTACAGTTTCAAGATTTATTCTTAAATTCATTTAAGGGATATCAACTAGAGAAAAGATGGATGAATGGCAAAAATTATTTAACCATCTGGCCCAGAAATGAACAAGTTTGGCATGGTGAGAGGAAGGAAGTATGGATCTCTCAAGAAATAGCAAATGATTTAAGTGACATGGTTCTTTATTTCCAAGGAGTGAAGATTGGAAAGGGTTTTGATATTCAGATTGCTAACTCTCAGCTCACGAAGAAAATTGTGCGTTTATACAAGAACTATCCCTATTTTTTCAACTCGGGGGAAAATTTTCTACTATACCCTTCACCCTTAGCTATAAGATTAGGAACTGAGATTGCTATGTTTAAAAAAACTAACCGTGATCCTTCCCACGTTAACATTGATGGCTATCAAATATACATTAAAGGAGGATAATAAAATGGCCCGTGCGACCGAAATGAGTCCCTTTAGATTCCTTGAAACAAATAAAATCCAATTTCGAGAATACCAAGTAGAAATTGCGAAAAAGTGTGTAAATAGAAACTCATTAGTGGTCATCCCTACTGGTCTGGGAAAAACCATCATATCACTATTGGTAGTAGCAGAAACACTCCAATCCTATCCCAGAAATTCAAAAATTATTGTTCTAGCACCTACACGTCCTTTAATTAATCAGCATCATGAATCATTTGCTCAATTCCTCGCAATTCCCGATGATTCTATGATTACGCTTACTGGGAAAAATCCATCAGAAGAAAGACCTAAATTATTTGAAGCACATCAGATCTTATTTTATACCCCTCAAACTCTAAGAAATGATTTAGTTGCAAAACATTATGACCTCAAAAACACTTGCCTTATCATCTTTGATGAAGCACACCACGCAAGTGGCGATTATCCCTATGGACTCATTGCAGACACCTTTCAAGACCAAAACCCCGACGGTACCATATTAGCACTTACCGCTTCACCGGGATCTTCCAAGGAACGCATTAATGAACTATGTCAATTATTACATATTGATAAAAACAATGTCCACGTGAGAACCCGAAAGGATGAAGATGTGAAAAACTACTTACAACCAATGAATATATTTAAAATCGGAGTGGATATGACAGAATTAATGGAAGATGCTCTGATCGTTATCAATCGCTTGGTGGAAGAACGACTTCAATATCTCTCCCAAATGGGGCATATCGAAAAAAAAGGAGAAACGTTGGTAAAAAAGATAACAAGAAAAGACCTGTTAAGGCTCAATACAGAATTAATCAAGCAGATGTCCTCTGGGGATAAGAGTGTCTATGGTGTTATTTCAGTTAATGCCCAAGGACTCATTCTATATCACATGTTAGAACTCATCGAACAACAAGGACTCGATATCCTACTCACGTATTTAGAAAAATTAATGAAAGAGGCCCGAAAGCAGAACAGTAGCAAGGCAAATCAGAATCTAGCAGGAGATAACCGAATACGTCGAATTTATCTTGAACTAAAAAATCATGAATCCGAATATCCAGAAGGTTTGATCCATCCTAAATATATTGTTTTAAAAAAGATACTAATCGATCAATTACATGAAAATCCCGATTCAAGAATCTTGGTATTCGTAAAATTGAGGGATTCTATCCAAAATATCACTTCACGTTTGGAAAAAGAATCCATGATCAAGCCCACTCGATTCGTGGGGCAAGCGACCAAGTCAAAAAAAGATAAGGGAATGAGTCAAAAAAGACAACTGGAGATTCTGAAGTCCTTCAAGGAAGGCATATTTAATGTTCTCGTAGCTACAAATGTAGCGGAGGAAGGATTGGATATCGCTGAATGCGATATAGTGGTATTTTATGATATTGTGGCATCAGAAATCAGGTATATCCAAAGAAAGGGACGAACTGCTCGTCAAAAAGAAGGTAAGGTCATCTTGTTGTATACCAAGGAGACTAATGATGAAATTTACTTAAGAATTGCACTCAATAAAATACAAAAAATGAATGATAATCTTAAGGTGTCTACAGAGGAAACTAATAAAAAAGGACCAATTAATTATCAGGAAAATGATATGGGAGATACGAAAGAAGTAAAATTCAAACAAAAAATTGAAAAGGTGACTAGTAAAATTAAATATTTGCCACCATCAAAACCTCGATCTCCAAACCAAGAAACCTTGGTATCTTATTTTTCTTCTTCGAAACCTGAGCATCCTATATCCAGCACCTCATTGAGAATTCCAGATCCAGAAATATTGATTAGCAAGGATGTGCCGGGGAAATTTGGTTTACGTAAAAAATTACAAAAAGAAGGTATCATCCTTGGTTTGCAGGAAACTGGAAGGAGAATTGATCTTTTTTCTGAAATTTCTTTATTTATTATCGATCCTCGCACGTTTATTAAAGAAAGCGTGTCCATATCAGAGAAGGATTTGATACGGCTTCGACAAGCAAGGAAACTCGTCTTATTCGTATTTGACTTCGAGGATTTCACCGAACAGTTTGAGGGGGAAAAGCGATTGCTCAAGCAGAGGATTTCCGAATGGGGGGATCAAAACTGGTTTCGAACCATATCAATTGATGTTCCCGAAGAATTAGTATTTATTATTAAAAATTTGTATACACCTCATAAAAAAACGAGGTGAAATGAATGGAAGAAGAATGGAAGCGAGATGAGACCCCATACCTGATATTTGCATGCCATAAATGTCACCAGTTTAGTTATGTAAAAACAACGCAAAAGACAAAAAAATGTTTACGTTGTGGGCATTCTCATAAAGTCGAGAGCCTCTTAAATAAATCAGAGCTAGTTAATGGAATGACAAATGCGGTAAATAGAACAAAACGTTTACAACATGAATTTAGTCGACAAGAACTGAAAGGAGAGCCTGATTTTGTTTCAGAAGGAGGATTTAAGATTGCTTCGAGTAATGTGAGTGATGTTTCTATATTACCATCAAAAAATGAAGATAAAGATGAGCAAATGTTTAATTCGTTTATCTTAATGTTAAGAGAACTCTCTGAGATGTATAAAACTTTTCCAAAATATATCATTGAAATTATGGCAGAAAATAAACACATTCCTCAATCAGAATTTGCCAACCTAATGAGGCGAGCTTTGAAAGAGGGACATCTCATGAACCGAAATGAAGATTATATTTTAAAAAGTACTTAATTGAAAATTCTTTTTTTGTTTTTTTGTTATTTATATAGATCTATTAGGATTTATATTCATGAGTTCTCACGGAAAAAAATTTCGAAAAATTTTATCGGATACGGAGCACGCAGAGGATCTCCCGCTGGAAAAGGATCTATCCAAAATCATTATCCCCCATTCTGAATTCCTCCACAGATCTAGGAAGGGTAACGATGATTCAAGATCTTTGCCTCTATCCAAGCGGGATCCTCTTTTCAAGGCTTTATTACGAATCGAGTTTGAAAGTGCCTGTCGTGATTATATTTTCATTCAAACTTTTTTCAAAAAAAAAAAATAAAATATTCTATTATTCCATGTAAGGCATCCGTTAAATAATTATAAATGATTATTTTTTTGGTTTAATAGTTTTAGATATAATTTAATTAATGTTCGTTGGCTTTTACAAAATTCGATTTTTTGTAAAGGGGATAACTTGTTAAATGAATTAATTGCGTTCTTGAGAAATGAAAGTGCATCCAATGCCTCTTCCTTAGAAGATCCAAATGATTTTATGATATAATTAGTATTTCCTTTTTCTTCTTTCTCTATGACTAAAAATTCCCGTATTTTTATTTGTTTTTTTCTAGGAGCAAACAAGGGATCATCATCGGCTTCGTAAGACACTTTCTCACCTTATAGTCTTGATAATTTTTTACATATTATTAGACTTATTCCCGTTTTTCTGTGAAGAACAGAGGGTATCTCCTTTTTCACTTGATTTGAAGTATGGTATCCAGCATCGAATAAAATACGCCCTCTCACTCGAGCAACATTATCCAAACGCATGACAAGATCAAATAGTTCTTCCCTCACGCCATAATGGATTCTAATCTTTAATGTTTCTGCCATTTCTGCTACTCTAATTAAATTATCTTGAAGGTCACTTCCCGTATCTGCCAAGTGAATGGCAATGATTCCCATGAAAGTGATAATTCTCTCTAAATTATCTCTCAAGCTGTACAGGTCACCTGCCATGATATTGTGCTTCTGGATGATGCTGTCTACGGGCTCCTCATCTGTCCATTCGAGTAGCGGTTGTAACAAGTGGTAATCTCTAACGCGTGCTTCAGCGCGAAGAATATCAAAGGCGCTCTTTATCATATCTTGATAGGAAGATATCTCGAAATTTTCTAACTTGGATCGAATTAATACACCTGACACGGGATACAAGTATAAACGTATAATTAATTTTCCAAATTGCGAGCACTTTATGGTACCATTCTCATTTTTGATTATTAATCCCTTCTCAAAAAGGTAATTCAATATGTATTGGGTCTTTAAACACTGGGGTATAACATCTTCCACGTGTTTCTGAAAGTTAGAGTCGGGAATTTCAAAGATATAGAGTAAAAAGGCAAGTACGTGGTCGCAAAACTCAAATGAGAACTTGGTGGTTGCATATCCATCTGACATTCCGTTCTCAAATCCACAAGAACATTCAATTCCTCTATCAAGATCAAATTGGACGTTATGAACCCCGTAATCGGTTTTCACATATCCCCCAATGCCCTCTTTGGTGAATCTTGATATTTTTATGGGATAAGATCGCTTCCTGATGGTTTTTATTTTTTCGGGTTGGGAATGTAATCTCAAAATGTTTTTTGGAGATATTTCTTCGATCATTAATAACTGCTCTATTGGGATGGCATCATCTCCCATTTTATCTTGAATACAAAACCAAAAGAACGTTTTCTTAAAGAAATTCTTTAACTGTTCCATCGAGATGTTTTCTTCTTCGTAAATTCTTAGTAGAACTTGCTCCTTGAGAGTATGGATGGTATTTAACCCGGAACCTAAATTATTATATTTAGGGACAATTTCTTCGGTTGGATCTACAGAAAAATAGTGATCTTCAATCCATTCTCTCTCATTTACATCACATCCAAGGATGATCCCATGTCCTATTGAATCCAAACCTGGTCGACCAGCTCTTCCCAACATTTGAAATACCTCATTGGCCGAAAATGGCTTGAAATAGGAAAAGCCATCTCCATTTTCGTGGAGATCTTCGAAATTCTTGACGTTATGCCCTGAAGTGGTATATTTCTTGAAATCTCTTAAAACTACAACCCTAGCGGGAAGGTTAATACCCGCCGACAAGGTTGTAGTACAAATTATTAATTTAAGGAAGTGTTTTCGAAATGCTTCTTCTACCACTTTACGCTCCTTGTGAAGCAAGCCCGCATGATGGAATGCAACACCGTGCTTAATTGACTTTCTCAAGTCAAGAATGCCTCCTCGAAGCGATGAAAGGCTACTTTCCGCTTTTTTGCATTCATTCAGTTCTTCAGGACTTAGATGACCTTTTACCAGCATTCTTAGATTGAGGGCAATGTTTTGAGTTAACTTTCTTTTGTTGACAAACACCAATACTTGACCATTTTGAGATAAGGTATCATTTACGATTTTTTTTAGTGTAGAATCCTTATTGCGGGAAATTTCAATCTGATAATGAAGCGGCACTGGTCGAACGTCCGACTTGATTAAAATCATCTTGTTGCCAAGTGAAGAAAGCCATTGATTGAAAAACTCAGGGTTTGCAATGGTGGCAGAAAGTCCTATGATTTGAGGTTGATGCAAGAATTCGTTGAGTCTGACGATAAGTGATTCCAAGCGAGGACCCCTATCCGACTCGTCAATAACATGTATCTCATCAATCACTATAGTTGTTATGTCTGAAATCCATTGCTTGTCGTGAAAATTCCGGAGGATAGAATCCATTTTTTCATAGGTGGTAATGATTAGGTCAGCATCTTCCAAAGCTTTTTCTTCAGGTTCTTGGTCTCCTATGGACAGTTCCACGCGAATACCGAAACGCTCATAATCGTGCTTGAATGAGAGATATTTTTCGGATGCTAAAGCCTTAAAAGGTACTAGATATATTGATTTACCAAAATTATTGAAAATGGCGTGAACCGCACATAACTCGCCTATAAGAGTCTTCCCACTCCCGCTCGGAGCGCAAACCAAGAAAGATTTTCGAAAAAATAATCCTTTCGCGATTGCTTCTTTCTGAATGGATCGTAATGTAAAAATTTGGTGTTCTAAAAGGACCCGTTGAAGTCGCTCATCTTTTATGAAATTAAGTATTTCTGGTGGTTCGTCTAATAAAGGTTCTTGGAGGTTGACATATTTTTTTAGTGACACGTTAGAAGTTAATATCCTCCTCATTTTATAAAGAAAAATTGTTAGATAAAAAGAGAGAAGCAGTTGAAAGTATGGAGGTTTCTTCCCCTCTTTTTTCTTTTTCAATTTTTTTTTTAAATAAGACTGTGACTAATTATCCTTGAAAATTATGGTTAGCGTGAATGGAACACTTCAAGTAGATAAAAAATGGGATCTCGCATTTTTATTTGAAAATCTGCAAGAGTTAGTCAATGAAAATCATATCGCGCAAGCGATGAAATTTGCTGAGAATGCATTAAATGAAGCTCAAATTCAAGAAAATGCAGAATGGACTGCAAGATTTAAGGAAGTTTTGGACCAACTTGCTCAGTCCAGGAATTTACATGATAATCAGCTTCAAGTATCCAAAATTAATTTTCAAGTAAATCAAGAAAAATGTGAAGATCTCACGAGTGTGAAAGGGATCGGGCCGAATTTTGCCTTGAAATTGAAATCAAACGGGTTTAATACCATTCAAGAGATAGCAAGGGCCACATCTGATCAAATAGCTTGCATACCCGGAATCGGGGTCGCTACCGCAAATAAGATAATAACGAATGCAAAGGAATGCACTAATGGATATGAAACAATCCCCAATATCCAAGACCTTTCCACATCAGAACCAAAAAGACTCCTTCCTCAAGAAAGGTTAACGTTACGATCTCATAAAAGTAAAGTAATTATTAATAACCTCAATGAATGGTTTAATGCCAGTAAAGATCAAGAACGAAATGAGAGCGAAATGATTTCAAATTCGCTTAATGAAGAAAAGATGGATGATTCCTTAACATCAGATGTTGAATCAGAAGAACAACCTCCTAAAATTAATGAAGAGAAAGTAATTGAAGAAGAATTTGAAGTAGAGAAACCTTGCTTTATTGAAGAAGATGAGGTAAAACCCTTTCGAAATCAAGTTTTTCGCTCTAGTGTAAGAGTAAATTTTGATAAGAAGGGTGCTGATATGAACAAGTTGCAAATGGAACCTCTTGTAAGTAAACCTGAAATGGAAGATACATTGATCAAATTACCCGAACCCTTTCGAGCATCAATACCAAAAATAAATCGCAATTCATCACAAGAAACAGCACCTAAATTTGAGAGGAATCAATTTTATCAAAAAATTTCAAGCATAGCAAAAGATCGACAATTTCACGAGATACCTTTAAATAGACAAGATATGAGGGAATTTCGACGGGGAATTGACTTTTTGGGATGCAAGGTCATTACGGTGTCTAATAACACCCGTTTAATAATACTCATGCCTATAAAATACTTCCTCTCTCGAAATTGCCTAATGGTATCTGAAAAAAGAATCCTGAAGCATCTTAGCACAAATGAAGCTTCCTCATTAAGATATGTTCCAGATTCCATTCCAGAAGCTCACTTAAGACAGCTCAAGAAGGTTTCTGATGCAATGTTTGAAAGCTTTACAAATGAAGGGACTCTTTTCACTTTATTATCAAATTACCTTGGATTGGAGATCCTTGTTCAGAGAGGTATTAAGCAAAAACCACTTTTTATAACATCAGGAGACGTTGAATACAAGATCATCATTGATCCGATACTCATAACCAATCAATCTGTTTCATCCATTGAGAAAACCATCCCATTTCCCTATCAATATTCTTCTAATATGCATTTTATCGAACTGGAGGAACTACAAGAGTTAATAGAATATTTGGAGCATAAGTACACTTTGTTAACAACTCAAGGCTCCTCTTCAAACGCGCTCATTAAACAACTTAAGATGAAAAATTCGTTCTATAGAAACGCGAAGAATTATTCCCTACCCTTTTTAGGATTTGGAGCTTTGTTTTCACTTTTCTTGGCAATGCAAATGGGAGATTTAGTGCGCTTGTTTACATCATTAGGATTTGCGTTGATTTTTATATATTTGGGGGCCATTGCACTTGTCTTCTATCGCTATTTTCAAGCAACTAACAACATGACAATTCAATTTAAGACTCCCCATTACGAGAAACGCTTTGTTCTTCCTAAGGAAGACCTCATCCTCATAAGCGAGGAATTTTCTGAGGAATGGATGACTCAAATTGAGTACGAAGTAACTTATAGGAGGGTAGAAAAACCTGTTAAATTAAAGAAAAACAGTTTCACGGCTTTCTTAAGTAAGAAATCAATTTATGAACCTAAAAAAGAGAAGGTAACCATGATAAATGACCAAGGGAATCATGAACCATTCGAAACTAAACCCTTGTCCATAGAAACTGAATTTGAAAGAGAGCAAGATTTGAATCAAAATAATGCCATTCTTTCTAAATACCAGTCGTTTTTGGATGACTAAAATACTTACCATTAGTTAATTATTTTAGAATGATATACTCAAGCATAATTTTGACAGTACTTTTAGGAGAAAAGTGCAAAAATTATTATTTTTAATATTTTTTGAATGAAAGGTGATACTTCCATCTGCCTGCGAAAAGTATTTTCGCTGAAGAATTAAAGGGGGATTCCCCAGTTCCGTGTATATCACGACTCTTGGAGGGCGAAATTAAAGTGCAGTAATTGCACTACCAAAAGACAAAAATCCAGGGTGGCAGATGGTCGTATCATAGTTAATAATTTTTGCATTTACGTCTTTCAAGATCAATACATTACAGCTATATATTTAAATCTATAGTTGTTAATTTAAAAAGAAAAAACTAGGATATTAACTCGAATATATATTCACTAAGAGATTTTTTTTTTAAATAGCTCTAAAAGTATCTTCTTGCATGAAACTTTATGAAAAATCGGCTGACTTGCTCAAGCTGTTTTTTATCATTGGACTCTTGTTCACGTTCGTTTCATTGTTTTTAGAATGGTTTTCCGTGGAAGTTCGGAATGATATCGGGCAAAAGCTCATGGAAAGCACTTATGAAATCTTAAATGGTTGGGCTACTATCAAACATCTTGAAAGCAGCTTGTTAAATCAATACATTCCTCAAAATTACATGATATCACCAATGATGAGTTTTATCCAAGTTTTTTTATTAGTTGGTTCGATAGTAATCGCTTTATTTAGAAACCCAGAAACTGTGTCTAACTTGGAAACAACTAGATCCAATTCTTATTTCTTCCTCTCAACTACCTTTATGACAATTCTTATGATAATTATATTTCCTTTTATGATCCTCTTCTCTAATGGGTTATTTTTTCCAGGAATGGTTGTTGAAAACGGTGATTTTTCCATTTATGTATATCAAGGAATCGGAATTGGCTACTATTTTCAATGTATGGGGTTTATCTTGACTTTTCCATACGCATTTTTTTGTTATAAAGTAGCCACCACCTTTGAACAACACTCAAGAATTCCCAAGAAGAGGATTCAAATGCAAGCAGTTAAAGAATCTGTTAACTTGGACCAACTCATTGCGGAAGAAGATGCCTTTTTAATCTCACAAAAAAAATTAATCACGCGTTCCCACAAGACGCCACCTTTAAAAGGAGAAGGTAGAGTTGACCAAAAAATCGAAATTGCATACCAGCAATTTCAATCTCAAAGAAAGAATAGCAAGAGGTTAAAAAAACAATGATGATGAATTTAATGGATAATAAATTTGAAACTTTGGTGGAAAGATGTATAATGAGTGGTAATCACGCTAAACTTTCAGCTACCACTTTGCAACTTATTAGTAATCATGTGGATATGATAGGTATTAAATTAGAAATTGGTAGGAGAGATCCAAGAAAGGATGAGTTTATCCATTATTTCTTGGAACGAATAAATCGCTATATCGTCCATTTAGGAATCAATCTAATCCCTGCTGATATGATCAATAGGGTTAAAATCATTGAAACGCTCTTTTTCAAATCAGATGGAAATCTACCAAAAAACCATTTAAAAGATGCTATCGCGCTTTATTATGATATTCGCAAGATAAGGATACCAGAATTTAATAACTTTACCCGAACGCTAAGAAGACAAGATTATTCGAATACTAGGTCTTTTAACTTATTTTCAAGAAAAACTCCAAATGATTCTTCTTCAATGGTGAGAGATCTCCTCATTGATGAGATTGAAAAAAGAGAAAGAGAACTCCATTCTCATTTACAGAACGGAATGAATGGGGACGTATTAGAAACTTCATTACAGCTAAAGAAGATAAGGTCCGCCCTTAATCGCAATGATAATCGCAAGATACCTGTTCAAGGAAGATTGAAAGATAATCCGAATTACGTAGCTTCTAAAAAAGGAATCGGATGGTTGGTTATATTGGGATTCATCATCTTATTGGGAATTTTCGAATCTTTATTGATTGCAGAAACAATCATCATGCCGAACTCGCTGGAAGCGGTTGGAATGCTCATGATTTTCTTCTTAGTTAGCATTCTGTTACTTGGATATCTATATTATAATGCCATGAAAAAATGGAGGTATTGGTAAATGGTAAATTACGCTGAATATTTAAAACCAAAAATAATCCAAATAGAAGACGAAAATGAAAGCAAGAAGTATCTTAACATCTGGCCCTTAAGCCCCGTTAAAAAAGATGTTACTCAAAATACAGTACGGATTAAACGAGGGGTATTATTAGGACTAACCACTGTCATTGCAATACATGGTTATCTATTATCATCAGACTTGTTCAAAATCGTTCCTCTTTGCGTGTTTTTCATGATAGTCTTCATTTTAATATTTTCAACTCGAAGTTTTTTTACTCAACCGTTTAATCCTTTTAAATCTTTATCATTCTGGCAATTGAACAAGGATCAAAATTCCATCTTTTTTACTAATCGAGAAGATTTGCTCACAGTGGGAATACGAATTTTTCGGGTAGAGGTGTTGCCTGAAAATGTTAATGCTAATATCACGCAATTTATCAGAGTGCTTTCAACTCGTTTTCAAAGCATTACCTACCAGGTAATACAACAGCCCATCTTAACCCCATCCACGCAAATATCATCATTGAAAAAAGAGATAAACGGGGCAAGAATGACACCATTTCGGACTATTATCTATTTTGCAGTATCTCACGAGATTAAGGGTATTTTTTCCAAAAATAGATTCAATCGATTCTTAGAAACATTGCACTCAAAAACATTGACTATCAATTCGGATTTTGTCCCTAACTTTCATCATTACAAGATAACTCTATTGCAGAAAAATGAAGCCGTACAAGCCTTGAGAACCATATTTCTCAAACAAGATATTCCTCCAAGTAATCCTATAAAGAATAACATCAAAATAACGATGAAAATTATTTCCAAAACAATAATGACCTTAATCACTGCAATAGTTGTTGGTGGATTGGTTTCTGCGGTTTGGAAAAATGGGATTCTGACAATTTTATCATCTAGTATAGTGATAGGATTGATTCTCATGGGCTGGTGGAAAGAACCCTTGTTTCAGCTTTTTTCAAAAAAGAATTTTAATTCTCCTGAGATCATTCCCATAAATCCTTTTAGTGATATTCGTTTCTATCGCTTTTCACGAGCGCCTGAGACGATTTTTTTCCAGATAGGAGATAATTTATTGGGAGGTTTGAAAGCATTTAGCGTGGATGAAGTTAAATTACCTGTATATGCATATGATAGCAAATTCTATGGCTCACTCATGTCTCAAGGAATATCCTTTGGAACCACGGTAATTACCGGCGCAATTTCTTACTATCGATTCTATAAATTAGGAAAAAAATACTTGAGTCGATCAGAAAAACAATATCACATGAATAAGATAAGAGATAAGCGAGAAGAAGACAAGTGGATGATACAAAGAGCCGGCATATGGAAAACAGTAGGAATTTATACTACTCACGTGTATAAACGTGTGAAAAACGTCTCTACTGCTGATTTTCAAGACCTTGAATCTCAGCTTCGGGAGAATGCGATAATCCTTAAAACTTCATTCCATTCGTATTATTCTACTTTTAATATAAAACCACTCAAAAAAAATCACTTGGAATCTGCCCTTACCGTGAGTTCACTCAAAACCAGGTTTACTCAGTTAAAAGGTTCTTACTTACCTTACATGATCACACAAGGTACCACATTAACTTCTTTCATCACCATTGCTAATGAATTCAAGAAAGGAATTGAAACTAAAATTGCTGCGGAATTTAATACTCCATTACAATTAGAAAGTTATATAAATATCGGAACTACTATCAATACTGAGTTTTTAGGTAGAGAAATTGACGCTGGATTCACAGAAGCTCAAGCTAAACGTTCTTTAATCACGAATGGAACATTTCAAAATAGGGAAACAGTTTCAATGCTTATAGTTGCTGAACTCATCAAGCAAAATCAAAATTCCATTGTTTTTGATTATTCAGGCAATTGGTCAAAAATGATCAGGCTTTTTAAGGGAACGGAACATGAAAATTCGATTCTTTACTATAAATTAGGGAGAACCATTACGATCGATCCCATCCATTCTGAGATCTCATACGATGCCCACAATCTCGAGTTTTTGAACTTGATGTTAGATGTATATGAAATGAGCTTTAAGAAAGATGAGGGAACGGTTACATTGTTTAAAAATTCACTTTCGAAGCTCTCCTCAATTAAAAAAGACGATGACTCTAGTGTTGATTATTCCACGCTTGTAACTCATGTAAAAAATTTACCAGACCACGAAAAAAGAAACGGCGTCGAATCAATCATTGCTACTCTTGAAGAATTCTCAGCAGAAGATACTACATACTTGTTTAGTAAATATGAAGAGAGTAATTTTGTTTCATCAGTTTTAGAGTATTTAAAAACGGATAAAACCATAATCATAGATATCTCAGGATCATCGGATTTAAATAAACAGGTCTTTTTTACATGGTTGATGGTGGCAAAATTTATTCATTATCTAAACTTTAATGATCAGTATATCCCCAAATTTTTAGTTATTCCCCATCTGGATCTCATATTTGATGTCTACTTTCTTGAAAAACCGATGAAATATGGGAAAATATCCAAGTTCATGACTCCATTATTGCAAAAAGGATTTGGCTTCATCTGTTCTGCCGATCAAGTACATCATCTCCATCCACACGTGCTCACCATCCTTGATAATTACATTGCATTTAAAGCGATCGATCCTCGTGACATATCCACTCTTAGAAACTTGTTAAACCTTGAAGAAATGCATGGAACGGGCATGTATAGTAAATCTCGTAATGAGTTGTATCAAACACGTTATTTAATGACCATGAGTCCTCCTGAAGCGATAATGAAACGTACTGATATTTATCAACCATTTCCGGTGAAAATTGACTCGAGTCAATTAGCGAAATTAGACTCACTCGATTGGAAGGAAATTATCACTCACATGGATGCCCAAGGATTTAATATGAAAAATGCTGAAAGAGTGATCTTGGAACGGGCACAAAAAACGGTGTTTGAAAAGGATATGGGGGAATATTCTCATCTGATCCCTGAAATCATTACCTTCTTGGAAAGTTTGAAAACCGTACATACGGTAGGTAATTTATATAAGAGCAAGATTCGAGAAGAACTTAAGAATATTTTATACTCCAAATTATCATTGATAAATCAAGATAGGAAAATAGTGAATAAGATGAGGGATGAGATTTTAGATATCCTTTTCAATAGGGGTTACTTGGTAGAGAGTCACCCTGCTCAAGCCAGTGGTGGTCAATCCGTTCGTTCTTCATACCAAGTCTCACCAAAGTTTGATAGAGTCTTAGAAGATTATTATGAAACACGAAGGAAAACAATTGCCAACATCGATTTTGAAATAATGGACCAGCAATCTGAATCCATTCCCGATTTTAAGTTCCTCCCAACTCAAGGATCAATGATAAAAAAACTACCCGTAAAAAGTGTAAAAGCTATTATTCGTTCCGAATTGATTGATATCTTGCAATGGAACTTGTTCCAAATAGAGAGGGATTTAAACAAGGGAAATCTCGAACATGCATTAATCATCGCTCAAGATCTATCCGAGATGTATGTTTCCAACATTCAAGCTCGAATAGAACAACTCCCCGAAATCGGAGTTTTTGAATCAAGAGAGAGTTTCTTGAAAAGTTTAGTTACAATGGATGGGTTTCCTTTATCTGAAGAGGACGTATTTAATTATCTTGCTTATCCATCAACACTTACGATTTCTGTTGAAACCCAGAAAGAAGCATGTCATGAATTATTGAAATCTCACCAAAAGATCTCTCAGGTATTAGAAGAGTATACCAGCATCCAACAAGGAGGAGAGAACGCATAACAACGAACATAAATTCAATAGATATTCTTAAGGGACTAGCAGAAAAAGTGATATTTGATCACGATAAGCTTGATTTACTCAAAACAAAAATCATCCAATTTTCTCGAAATGAAATCAGCCCAAAAGAGATGAAGCAACTTATATTAAACCAGCGTGCTATAATATTAGATGAGATTATCGAATTGTTTCCTTTCTTTATCAAGAACCTACAAGAAAATAATAATTCAAAAAGTGAAACAATGGATTTACATGCATCAGAATTAGAACAAAAATTTGAGGAACGAGAAGAATTACTCGAGTTGATTGCCAGAAGAATCCAAGGGTTAGTGCAAGGAACCATAGTAATTGAAAAAAATGGAATAAGTAATATTGAGGATAATAATATTGTCTATTCTATAGAAAAAATAGTTAAAAAGGAATTACAAGTAATTAATATTGATTCTTGGTTAAAAATGTTTGATTACCTTAACTTAGAAAAAAAAGGAGTTGAAGACGAGTTTCGATTCTTGATCCGGTTAATCGGTAATATCGAGCTATATCACGAGAGAGTATTTGAAAAAGATGATACACTACCAATGCCAGACAAGATAAAAGAATTAAAATTTCCCATCGAATTAGAGAAGGATTTGATCCTATTAAACAAGGCAAGAAACGATGCTGTTCACAATGGAAAAGAGATCTATGAGGATGACAGACTTCTTATGTACGATGTTTTTTTTAGAGTGCTTCAGTTCCTAATGGAATTCCATGTGAAAGAAAAAGTGAATACACTAGTATCTAATGATAGAGATAGAAAGATTGCATACAAAGGAGCAAGAGTATTACTTACTAATTACATGGCAAAAAAGGCATCGAAGAATAGTTGGGAACAACATCAATTAAGCAACCTCCTTATAAAACTGTTTCCTTAATTTCAAGAAATTTTAGAAAGAAAAAAAAGATTATTCCATTTCAAATTGAAATGGAATCATTCTCATGTAATCGAACCCGACAACTTTAGGTGCCAAATTCATTGATTTCACTCCAAGAATACCTGCAAAAATTATTTCTGCACATAAGTAAGACGCAGCTATTCCAATAAAGGGCGCAAACGAGCGGTAAGGAACTTCTCCTCGTTTCATTTTTTCCCACATCCCAGGATATCGGTCATACATTTCGCCGATACGAGGAAATTGGGTTAGTTTTGGAAATAAATCTCCGAAACTAGTCATCCCTGATACGAATAGTTCTTCGATGGTCATGTCATGAGTATCAAGATCATAGCAAGTTTCATAATCAATACTTTGTTGAGTAAACCAAAAAGACCAGATGTAGGGAATTCCCCACGTTTCTACCATCGGAATATTCCTTTTTCTGCATTCGCGGGCAATTAATATTGAACCTATAGGATCGTCCAATGTCAAGGCCACAATTTTCACGTCTTTAAGCAAGCTATCTATGGTGTGAAGATTAACAGCATTGAATTTGTCTACCTGAACGTCGGAATTGATATTTTCCAAGTGTTCAGCAACCACATCGATTTTTTGGTGCCCCATGTGCTTATTTTTACAAATTTGGCGGTTCAAGTTGGATGGTTCGAATTTATCTCTGTCACAAATGACTAAGTGTTCACAACCCGTACGAACTAGTTGTTCAGAAAGTAATCCTCCTAATCCCCCCACTCCAAATATGCCAATAGGAGTTTTTCGAAGAGTTTCTTGTTCTTCCAGAGTGACGTGTCCTATGTTACGACTAACTTGATGCAAATAATCTTGAGACCATTTCGATTTTGATTCTAATTCTAACATTCTAATTGATAATTCAATTCGTATCTATATAAAAAAAAACAAATCACAATTTATGACATCATTGCCAATTTTGTCATTTTTCCTTTATATAGATAGGTTTTATTGGATGGTTATTATTGTCTAATAACATTAAATAAAGACTCATGATTACCCAAGAAATACTAACCTGTCCTATCATCCCGCGCGAATACTTGTACCCAAAATCAATAGAAGCTTTCCTTGAAGCGTTCGAAGGAATTCTTGATTTGGATATCGAGAACGGAATGGAACTCGATTTTTTGATAGAAGGACGAGAAGCAAGTACCAAGATTAGTCCAGTGTTAAAACTTGCACGCACAGAGGACGCGAAGGATTTAGCAGATATATGTAAAAAGGTTTACGAAAATTCGTATCCATACCGCGAAATGGAAGATGAAAAGGTGATTAAAAAGCTTATTAAAGACCCTAATCATCATTTCATCTTGTTTAAAGTTGGAGAATATTCTGCAGGTTGTTTTCGCTGTGTTATCGACCCCAAAGAAAAAAAAGGCTATATGGGTGGATTTATGCTACGCAAGCAATTTCATGGTGTGGTAGATGTCATAAAAGTCATCATGGGCTCTTACTACTGGATGTGGTCAACGTTCAAGGATGAGGTGGTAATGTGGCATTGCGAAAACAGAACAGCCCATGCAGCACTCCAGCACATGACAGCTCTATGTGGGATTGATACAGTCGCGATTTTTCCTAACAAGGATATCTTCTATGGATCAGTGGAAAGTGATGTAATGGGTTTAATATTTAATGAACAAACTCTAAATAACTATCGTACAAAAAAGGTACCTGCTTTAATTGAAAATGCATTGGAACCATTCTTGTTTGCTGACAACTTGTACCAATTGGGATTTTTTCAATTGGTATCTCCTCACTTGGAATTAGACCAACAAAAAATCACTGAATTAAGATCGAAAGTAAAAAGAAAAGTATCAAAAGATAAACATGGTTATGAACATTTCTGTTTAACTCTTCAAGGAAGTAAATCTTACTTCTCATTTCTACACACGCCTTCAGTGAAAAATTATGAAAAAGTAAAATATCATATGGATTCATTAGAAGAGTTTCAAGTGTTTATTGAAGAATTTAAGAAATGCATGGTTGAGCAAGACATTCGTTATTGTGAAATTTTTACATCCGCACACGAGCCACAAAACCAACAGATTCTCTATGATTTTGGTTTCAGGGCACGAGGGTACGTACCTTGCTGGCAACTTGATGAGAATGAACAATACTATGATGATAGCGTGGTATTTAACTATTATGATGGTGAAATCGAACGAATTGAACTCTTAGACCAAGGGAAAGAACTTTTTTCTATGGTTGGGTTGAAAGTTGCCTAAACTACTTTTTATATTAAAAAATAAAATTACTTTTGAAGAAAAAAAGCACACTATAAGGATAAAGAATGATTAAAAATGCAATATTTCGATAAAGGGAGGACTATTCAAGAAATTGCGAATCATGAAAACGTTAGCATGATATAAATAGAAGAAGTAATAAAAAAACTTGATCTTCCTAAGGAAGAGAACTTAGAATTATAATTCATTCTATTTTTTTTTATAAACAATTGTTTTATTGTACAATTTGGGTGTAAAGACATTATTAAATTAGGGCAGTCTAGATCTTTTTTATCGGCGACTGTTTTACACAACATGCAATTCAGAGCGAATGGAATTTGGAGTAAGCTAAAATTTATACCCATTTAATTAGCTTATGCTTAATCTCATTTTTTCACTTACATTGGAAAAATTAGGGGAAACATATGAAAAAATATCACGGCATTAGGAAGATTCATTTGGAATATATCTTGATAAGCAGTATCATAATATTATTGGTAATGAGTCAGATTCAATTCCAATCCGTTTTAAATAAAAATTTAAATCTGAATACTTCAAGTAAAGAGTTAATTTGGGATTCTACTCATACTGTATTTAGCCCAAATGATCAGATTTTCCTTCAAGATTTACTTTTTGAAAAGGATTGGATGTATGATTTCTCTCTTGAAGTCGTGACTCCTCATCAATGTGAGATAAACATGACATTGACTGATCCAAGTGGAAATCATTACAACCTTTTTCAAGGAACGGTAGATCAACAACCTAAAGAGATTCAGCTTGGCATGGTTACTGAAGGGGCTTATAATATTACAATGGATGCTATTACTCAGTTCACTTTGAATCTTCACTTGAAAATTGAAAGAACAGTAAATTTTATGGATCTCTTTGATCAAGATGATGAAATAATTGCCTTGAATGGCTTTTGCTTCTCACAAAGCGAATCGTTACGTGAGGTCTCCGTTTCACTTAATCCTAACTTTTCCTATACAATTAATATTGCCTTAATCACTCCACTAGTTAACAGTTTAGCCGCTATAAACATGTTTATTGACGATCCCGTCGATAATCATTTTATCATTTATCAAGATCAAGCTTTGAATGAATTGTTCCTAACATTTCATTTTCAAACCATTAATCCAGGTATTCATAAAATTCAGGTTTTAATCGATAACTTAGAAACATGCTTGAATCTCATTGTTGTTGTCACGCTAGATAACTCTGATCCACCAATAAGTAACGATCCTCCTCCAGGAAATTCTCTCTACATGCCGATTGAAATACAAGCGATATCAATTGGAATTTTACTTTTTGCCGTCTTACTTGCTTTTCTAATGAAAAAGACAACAAGGAATAGTCTTATTTATTAAATCAATTTTTTTTGTTTAAATAGATCCATGCATATGATTGTACATGATAATTTTAGCTCAAAATATTGGCGTGTTAGAAATCAACACTTTTCAACTGTTTTCACTCGCTCACCAAGCTTTAGAATTACTTTTATACGTGCCCGATGAACGATTAAAGCCAAGGATAATACAGGAAATCTTAGATTATTATGAAGAAAAATTCGATTCTCCGGAAAATAGTGCGAGCATGTTCATCGTATTAAAAGAGCACATTCCCACCGGTTTCGTTATCTGCCAAATCGATCCCGATTATCGATCATATTCTAGAAAGGCAACCACTTTCGGATGGTTATTAGCTGATGACTTAGAAACTTGTGCCGTGCTCATGGAACAGTGTGAAATGTTTGCCAAGGAACATAAACTTCGAAGGTTGCGCGGTCCGATTAATTATCCTAAATTAGTAGGGGGAATAGGAATACAAACTGAAGGGTTTGATGCCCCAATGCTGAATGGCGTGAATTTTAACCATCCAGAATCCCGAATTTTGGAATTTCTCAATGAACTAGGATACGAATCAGAATCGAAATATAGTTGCGTTCACGTTATTGATAAACCGTGGGAAAAAGGGGATATTGTTGGACCTGAATATCGCTTGGGTTATCTCATGCTTGAAGAATTAATTAGTCGCAAGGAGGAAATTTTGGATCTCGCTGCAAACTCATTTTATTCCATTTTAGCTGACGCCCCGGGAGGATCGTCTCGGTTTGATGAGATGATGTATCACTATGCTCAAATACCTCCAGGATATTATGAATTACTCATCGATCCTCGAAATATTACTCATGTTCCAGAATTCCTTGAAGCGTATAATTCTTGTGATCTAGAAAAAGTGGTGACGTGGGTGCATGTCGCTTTTGAAAAAGAAACAGATAAGATTGCTGGTCTAATAATGACACTTCCAAATTTGTACCAACTTTGGCTTGGAGAAACATTAACGCATTGCAATGTGGACACTGTAATGATTGCGAAACAACATGCAGGTAAAGGAATGTTCTCTTCCATTCACAACATGGGAAAACCAATAGTCGTCGCTGCTGGAATCTCCTTCATTGAAGGCACCACAATCTGGGCAAATAACGAACAAGCTGTGCAAACGATATTTCCTCACGCAAAACCGCTCCGTGAGCATGTAGTTGTCCAAAAAAGAGTAAAATAATTTACTTTTTTAATTAATTTTTACTTTATTAGAAATCAAGTAATCAAGAATTTTATCCAATTTTTTAAGAAATCATCTATAATATACAATAAAAAATTATTAATATCAGATTTCTTTACTTTTTCTTATGAGAAAGGAAGATTTAATCGAACCCTCTCAATCTTCATTAGTTCAAGAGAGATTGGAAAAATCAAATCCTCAATCACAGTCATTTAAAACGGGGACAACTACTGTTGGATTGGTATGTAAGGATGCAGTAATTTTAGGTACGGATAAAAGAGCTACAATGTCTTATTTTGTAGCTAGTAAAACTTCCGAAAAACTGCATAAAATCCAAGAACATATCTACATGACCATAGCAGGGGGGGTAGCTGATGCTCAGTACTTGATTGATGTATTGCGAGCTGAAACAACGCTATATCAACTCAAAAAAGAGAGTAGAATTAAGGTTAAAAGCGCGGGTAAAATTTTATCGAATATCTTATATAAGAACAAGATGTACCCCTATCAAGTTGGACTCATATTAGGCGGAGTTACTGAAGAAGAAGGACCCGTACTTTTAGATATCGGCGCTTATGGATCCATTTTACCCGATAAATTTGTTGCTGTGGGTTCTGGGCAGAACTTTTCATATGGAGTGTTAGAAGCAAAATATAAAGATGATTTAACTATTGAAGAAGGGAAAGAAATCATTATTAAAGCTATATCATCGTCAATTATTAGAGATATGGCGTCTGGAAATGGAATAGATATCGCTATCATCAAAAAGGATGGTCCAGCGGAAAGAATATTCATTCCTATAAGTGAATAAAAAAAATTAATTCTTCATCTTATTTTATCAATCACGTTTATTCACAAGAAGAAACTTTAAAAGCAAAGATTTTGAAATATTGATTTAACGTAAAATTTAAAAAGAAATTACTTATTACATATTTAAATTGTTTAGAATATCGCATCGACAACTATTAAAACTATAGATATCTTCAATTAAACGAAACTTTTAACAAAGTGGGGTACAAGTAAAATGAGTGATAGTATTTTAATCGACCTTTCACATCGAGAACGAGTGGAAGAGTGGCCAGAGTTCGCGTTAGGTGAGGAAGATTATGATATCGATTATATAGATAAGAATGAAGGACCTATTGATTTTGAAACTCTTGAGGATTATGATCTCTTATTCATTGGAAACGTTCAACACACTCCCGAGGGAAAAGCAGATAAATTCACTCAAGATGAGTTACTAGCAATAAAAAAGTACGTAGGAGAAGGTGGAGCACTTTTATTAACAAGTGGCGAAGGTGGAGACATGGACATTCCCATGAAAAAGGGGTCAATTCGAGTCTTATATAAAATGACAGGAGTAAGACGGTTTTGGAATGGCGCTATTCAGGAATCTGGTTCACATTTCTTAGTAAATCGAAGTAATATAATAGCTAATGAACTTTATAATCATCCCATAACCAGTGGAATAACTGAAGTAGTTCTACCAAACTGCACTTTTTTTACTATCTCTGAAGAAGACGTGGAGGATATCATTGTGACTTCTGAAAAAGCAGAATTTAAGTATTCTGAAGATGGAGAGATCGGGGTAATCGGACCAGTACCTGTTTGTGCTGTATCTGACTTTTTTTCAGGAAGATGCGTGACAGTTGGTTCTTCTGAATTCTTACTTGAAGACTCTGATTTCGGGATTGATGCGGGAGATAATTTGAAGTTTCTTCAAAATATAATTAGCTGGTTGACATTTGAGACCTAAATGAATTCCCCTTTTTTTAAAGAAAATTGTTATAAAAATCCCTTCATACATTACATTAGTATAAATTATGGTTTTTAAGATACTCAAATCTGATTCTGAAAAAGTATGGAAATATCAAGAAATATTCCAACGTTTTTCAAGGTATCGTGGCATTATCGATAATAATGAAATTGCTCGTTACTTGATTGCGAAAAGTGTTCAATGCGATTTTAATACCGATAGTTCAACTGAAGAACTTGAGGAAATTTTAGAAAGCTTATCTGTAGACTTCAACAAATTATTAAAAGAACCTGTTGAAAATTTAAAAGATCGTCAAATTTTTCCAAAAAATTACTTAACATTAGCTGAAACGCTTGCAGAGAGATATCTGGAGGCTTGTAACTTTTGTGAACGGCAATGCAAAGCTAATAGATTAAATAATGAGAAAGGTTATTGTCAAATTACAAGAGATTCATTCGTTTCATCTGCTTTTTTGCACATGGGAGAAGAAGCACCATTGATTCCAAGCGGTACGATTTTCTTTCAAGGATGCAATTTCGGGTGTGTTTTTTGCCAAAATTATGATATCTCTCAATCATGGAAATCTAAATCAATTGAAGATGTATCAAAGAGAGTATCTGTCGAAGACTTAGCAAATTTAGCAGAGAATCTAGTAAACAAGGGTGCGATAAACATCAACTATGTAGGAGGTGATCCGATTCCAAATATTCACACGATAATCGGAAGCCTAAATTTTCAACGATCCAACATTACTCAGCTATGGAATTCGAATTTTTATTTAACCGTGAAATCTTTAGCTCTCATAATCGATTTCATTGATTTTTGGCTCCCTGATTTTAAATATGGTAATAATGAATGTGCTAAAAAATATTCGGGAGTAGAAAAATATTATGATATCCTAACCCGTAATTTAAAACGAATTCACGATTATGGAAGTAGAGAAATAATAATTCGACACCTAGTCATGCCTAATCACGTGGAATGCTGCTCGAAGCCAATATTAGATTATATAGCAAGAGAGATTCCGAAATGCGTTGTAAACATTATGGGTCAATACAGGCCAGAATATTTGGCTTATAAACATTCTGAAATTAATCGTAGACCCACTACTCAAGAATTATTAGAAGTTAGACGTTATGCTGAAGATTTGAATGTTCTCTATAAACCAGTATCATGAAAAATGTTTTTATTAAAAATTCTAAATTAGAAAAGTCTAAAAACAATCGAACACTTCATTGTTCATCTATTTATTAATTTTATCGCGTATTTTTGAATAAGGATTTGAGTTGTAATGAGCGTTAAGTTAGAAGACGTAAAAGGTTTAGGTAAAAAAGCTGATGTTCTCGTAGAAGCTGGAATTGATTCAGTAGAAAAACTTGCAGCTTCGAATGTTGAAATTTTATCGGAATTAAAGGGAATCGGGAAAGCTTCTGCTGAAAAGTATATAGAAAACGCTAAAAATTTACTCGAAAGCATTAGTAAAGAAGGAACTGATGATGAACCGTCTCAATTAGACACCTCAGTGGATCAAATAGATGATAAAAAAGCAATTGAAGAACAAATGGCGAAATTAGAAGCAAAGCGTAAAAAATTAGAAGGCAGAAAGGTTGCGAAGGGGGATTTTGTATTAGTAAAAATTACTGGGAAAACTCAAAAAGGAACGATTTTTCGAGTTTCATCTGAAGATGATGCAAAGAAATCAGGAATCTATGAAGAGGAAAAAGCAAAGCAGGGTTATTATACACCTGAATTTGTTATTGTTGGAAAACCCGGTTTTTTAAATGAAGGTCTTACTGAAACTGTGGAAAAATTAAATTTTTTTGAGAAAAAATCCGTAAGAATTCCCCCAATTAAAGCATTTGGAAAAAGAGATCCACAAAAAATTGAACGTATAGGAATTAACAAGTTCAGAAAATTAAACGATGGAAAAAATCCCGAATATGGGCAAGATTTCGTAAAAAAGGGAACGGGACAACGCGGTACCGTAATAAGAGTAGATCAAGGGAAGGTTGTAGTTGACTATAATCATCCATTAGCAGGACAAAGCATTGATTATAATGTAGAAGTAATTGATTTAATTGAGGATTTCAATGATAAGATTGAATACTTTATGATTTCTAAGGGTATTCCCAAAGAAAATGTATCTGAATTTACCTTATCTTATGACTCTAATAGTAAAGATCTTGAAATTAATATTCCAAAGATGTTTTTATTTCAAAATCTGACTTACGTGAAATTTGGTTTAGCTATGGATCTACAGTCAAACATGGCAGATGAGATCAATAATGTGAAATTTATTGAAATTTATGAAAAAATGCCCTTGCCTTCGACAACAATGGACTCACTTGAACAGAAGGTGGGAGAATTTGAAAAAGAACAAGATGAGTTAGAAAAAGGAGAATAATTAAGCAAGCCACATCCTTTTAACTATTAATTTAATTCTTTATAACTTAGCATATTCGTTTAAGATCAATTGACACACCTCTTTTACAGGATTTACACTGCAATCCCAATGAGAAAATTCAGGAAAGGGTCCAGGATCTACAACATGCAATTTGTTTGTTTTTTCATCTCTTACTATATCTAAATGACCAAACAGCATGTTATAATAATTCTTCCATTGTAAAGTGATATCTATTAGATCTTGAGTCTTCTCTATAGCTTTTACTTGTGAGTGTTCATTTGATAAGGGAAGTTTTTCAAAGACACATACTTTGTCTCCTATGAAATAAGAAAGATAATGAATTCCTTGAATAAATTTTTCTAAATAAATAACCCCACCATCCTTGGATTTTAAATCCTTGGAACTTGAAATGAGTTTAATACCTGCACTTCCAGAACCCATTAATGGTTTTTGAATGAAAGGATAATCTTGTTTCTTTAATTTGGCTTTTAATATATCATTCATGCCCATATAAATATTTGGTCCTAATAATCCTGCTTGTTTTATCAAGTAATGAGCTTCAATACGATTTTTATGTTTATAAGAAAGATTTACATTTGGTATTACAGGGATCCTATTTCCATCTAAAAAATAACCCGCATATAGGAAAAACATGTGTTTAGACTTCAGTATGTAAAAATCATTCTTTAGGAGAGACTGATTTATGTTTAAATTCTCTAAAGTATATAATTCAACAATATGACCTTCTGATTCCAAATATTTCTTCATTTTAGCAGTAAACATTTTATTACGCTTCGATAAAATTCCGATCTTCAAATTATATTTACCTCATAATTTAAACTTTAGCCATTCTAATCAAGTAATCACCAACTTTTTTGGCACCATTCTGAATATAATCAAAATTTGGAGAGGAATTGATATCGGTAAGGTAAAATTCTCCATTTTCAGATTGAAGAAAATCTATGGAAGCAATTTTTAAACCCACAGCTTTTAGTGCCTTGAAGGCTATCTCACTTAGTTCTGGTATTTCTTTGATCTCTTTTCTCGATTTCATCTTATCTGGATTGATTAAAACAGGGATTTGTTTATAGAAAAAAAGATCCTCTCCTATACAATATACTTTATATTCCCATTCACTTTTTATGAATTGTTGATAATATAAATATTGATAATTTTCTTTTCCTCCTTGAGCTTCTATTAAAGCTCTTTCATCTTGAACATTAATTAATCCCTCTTCCTCTTTGATTAAAGGAGTGAAGGCATAATTTCGTTGATCTCGAATATTTTTAACAATGTAATTCTTAAAAGGAGGTTCTACTCCAATAGGATTCAAGGAAAAATCTGGAACTCTGATACCAATTTTCTTTAATAGTGTGCTATTTAGAAATCTATTATAACATAGCCAAATACTCATCGGTGAGTTGATTATTGGAATGTGGGTTTCACGATCTATTAGCTTCGCAAGATTTATAACCAAATCCCCTTTTGCTTTAACAACAAATATATCTTCTTTAAAATTCACATTTGAAAAGTCAAGTAAGTATCTTTCTTCAACATAGAGATTAATTTTAGCTTTATCTTGCATGTATTTCATGAATTCTAAGGCCTTTTTTTCCAAATGATATTCATCAATAATTAATCCAAGCGTTATCAAAAAATTAATCCCAAATTCTTATAATTTAATACCTTGCTTTTTCTTAATTCTATTTATTAATAAATCCCTAGAATTTAAATAAATATAGGTGAAATAAAAAAAAAGGTTTATTAGCATTTCTCAAAATCTTGTTAGACTTACACTATTCTAAAAAGGAAGGTTTCTTGAAGAAATCATAAAGAAAACGTTAAGGTATATTTATATACTATGTTTAGTATAATAAAACTTAAACTGTAAGGGTTTTGTTCAAATGGCAAATAATTTAAAAAAAGTGTACATAGGGGCCATTTGCAATCGAGATATTGAGGTCTTAGCAAATATCAAATCATTTTTAATCAAAAACTATAATATTGCTCTGATCGATTTTATGAAAACGGGATTGAATTCTTTTAATCCGAAATATTTTGAGAAACGCTTGAAAAAGTATCCCATTGTTTTTTTAATCGTGAAACTTACAACTCAAATAGAAAATAAACTTGTCTATGATACCATAAAACAAGTATCCCCCAATCTACCCATTCTAAATTCATTGGATTCAGTTAAAATTTGCGAAAGCAGGAATGCAACATTTCAATTTATTGCAGAAAATTGTAAGAAAGTTAACATTCCAAAGACATACAATACAATCCAAAAAGCAAATCATACATTAAAAAATGGAAACGCAATTATTATCAAATTAGACGCTCATAATATTCCGAATTTACCTAAAAATGAACGAATTATAGGAATAGCTAAGACTAAAGAAGATCTCGCAGCTTTGATAAATAATCATGATGAGAGTGAATTGTTTTTGCAAGAATATCTCGGAGCCTATGATATTGTGAATAAAGCATACGTAATAGGACAATGGATAGTTTCAATTACCTCACATAATCGATTGCAGCAGGATGATAATTTATCTCCATTAGAACTCGTGCATATAAGAACTTCGATTGATGAAAACTTGAAAAGGAATTTTATAAGAATTGGGCGTAAATTAGGCATGACAATTTATGGGGTTGATTTTATAAATACCAAGGATGGTCCGTTTATTGTTGATATTAATGATTTCCCCAGTTTTCGAAGCATTCCTGAAAGTGTTAGTTTGATAGCAGATCATATTTACAATATAATTACATTGAGAGAACAGTTTATTAAGGGAACAATAAAAGTTAAAAGTCAATAATAGAAGAGAATTAGGTTATCTTTCTCTCTCACCTTGTAAAAATTCAATTAATCTTTTCTTAGCTTCCTGATCCTCTAATTGCTCTGGGGGATGTTTGTTAAAAAAGGAACAAGCAGATTGTAAAACACCACCTACTTGTCGATCTTTCGCTATTTTTGAAACTCTAATACAGTCAGCAATTATTCCAGCCGAATTATTTCCATCCTCTACAAACATTGTAATATCAATCCTGACAGGAGCACCTCCAAAAATTCTCCCTTCTAATCTCATATATGCTTCCTTTTGATTCTTTAAAAAAGGAATGTAATCTACTGCTGAAATTTGACATTCTATCTCATCTCTATTTGGTAGTCTAGAAATAACTGACTCAGTTTTTGATTGTCGTTTTCCTTCTTCATATATTAATTGACCATCTGGTTTTGGAGTAAGTAAATTGCAGAAATCCGAAGAACCACCCCAATCTAATTGAATTGTTTTATCAAGTATTGCTCCACGCATGGGAAAAAGGTTTGCTAATGAACGGTGTATGATGGTAGCTCCAATTTGAGATTTTACATCATCTCCAATGATTGAACGTTTCAATTTTTCCGATTTGGCTACTATCTGTGGATCTTTAGCGACATAAGAGGGCATGCCATTGATAATACAAGCATTTGCTTCTAAAGCGGCGTTAGCATAATATTTGACAGCTTCGTGACACCCTGTTGGAAGGAGAATCACTACAACGTCTACGTTCCTTTCTTTTAATTCATGCACGATATCTGAAAACACTTGATTATCATCTAAAGGAATTATTTTTTTTATATTGCTGTTTAACCCATCCAGAACGGGGCCCTTAATTATAGGTGCATTCAAAAAATTTGGTTTATAAAATTCAAGATTGCAATTTGGTTCACAAAATATTGCTTCACTTAGATCATGCCCTACTTTATTAGCGTTTACATCTATACCTAAAACAAATTCAATATCACTCACTACATACTGTTTAATTTCAGGTAACAATCCTATGATTTTATCGGGATTTTTCTTGTAATTTTCTATTCCTTGTACTAAAGCGCTTGCAACATCACCGATACCGATTAAAGCTGTTTTGATTGTATTCGCCATACTATTTTCAACTATTAGAATATAATATTTAAATGCTATTGAAATATTCTATAGAAAAAATCCCTCCTTATTAGGATTATGACAATTTTAATATTATTAAATTTACCAATTGATTACATCAGATAATAGATACAAAAATAAAAATAAAAAAATGATTTTATTCTTTTTTAACTGTTTCTTTTACCTTTAAGAATAACGGAATTGAAAGGAAGAAAAATACTGGTGCAGCGATGAATATCCAAGAAAGACCAAATATCATAAAGATGAGCCCCCCTGCAAACGAACCGATGATTTGAGAAAGTGTGTTAACAATGTTAAAGATACCTGTAAATTTTCCACGTTTTTCTTCGGGAAGTAAATCTTGAGCCCATGCATTAAGAGGTGTAACTATTGCTAATACTCCAACTAAAACAAATGGTAGGCAAATCATGAATAAGATCTTGCTGGCAAGTATTCCCGCAAATGGCATTATAAAGAATCCAATACTGACAATTATTAAGGATAAAGGTACATACTTCTTTCTTCCATGTTTATCTGCAATTTTACCTAAGTATATTGTTGCAATGAAAACGATTGGAAATGCTATAGCTATTCCTAGTAGCAATTCCATTGTACTAAGCCCTTGAGCAAAAATAAAGATAAAAAGATATGGCATTACTGAGGATATACCGGATTGAAATACAACGAATGCTATGAGGATCTTGTAAAATTCCTTTACTTTTCTCACTTCATTTATGTTAAATATATCCTTCAATTCCGAGAAAAATTTCTTTTTTACAGGAAGATCTGTAACGTGTTTTTCCTTAATGAAGAAAAATCCAACAATAGAAACAATAAAAAAAACACTTCCTCCAAATGAGAGAAGAATGAAATGTCCATCTTGTGTAATAATTGTACCAATTGGAGGAACAGTATCTCGAGGATCTGGAATTCCAAATAATTCATTCCCCAGCAATAAAAATGCAACTCCAATCAATAAACCAATGTAACTTATAGAATTAATTAATCCATTTGCTCTACCTCTTTTTTCAACCTCAATTGTGTCGGGGATTAAAGCCCTCTCCGCAACTAGATAGGCGTTAGAAGAAATTCCAATAACTACAACATCTATGATTAGGCACCACATAAAAGCTGTTTCCGTTTTCCCAAATAAAGGATATGCAAAGCTGTATAAAATCATGCCAATACCAGCTATTATCCCAAATAGTAAAAAAGGTCTACGTCGCCCGAATTTTGTGCGTGAATTATCACTTATAATCCCCCATAGTGGCATACTAATAGCACCAACAGTGGCAGATAATGAAACCATAATCGATATATATAGTGGCTGGAGGTAAAGAACATGATCTAGGTATGTATTAAAATAATTTTGTTCAAAAAAGAAGAATAGATAATCTCCCATAAAAAGCATTCCAATTAAGAGCACTTGTCTTAACAGAAACCCGCTAAATGTTTTTTCTTTTTTTTCTCTTTTTTTTCTTATTTTCATTTTAATTTCCTAATTATTGTTAAAAACAAAAAATGATTAAATTAAATTAATAATTAATCAGTATTAATTTATTTTCATTAAGATTGATTCATTTGAATTAAATGAGTAATTAAAATGAATAAAAAGGTAGTATTTTCCGCAAGGCAAAACCATGAAGTAATTAAACAGGTTATAGACATATTGAAAACCAAGAAAGAAGTGGATTTTACCTTTCACGACCCAACAAAACAATTTTTTAATCTTTCGAGAATGCCTAAAGCATATAAAGAAGCCGATTTGTTCATAGTAAAAGTCAGAAATGATTGTTCAGTGGATTTACTTCATTTTGCAAGAATAAATGGTATAAAATGTTTGCATGACATTCAAACTGTATCAACATGTAAGAATAAAATAGCTCTTGACTATGCTTTAAGGAGAATATTTTCCCAATATAAATCCAAATTAAAGGGATTTTCATTAGTTCAATCTTGGAATCAAAGTGCAAAAAAATTAGATCGATTTAAAAAATGGGGCTCTACTAAAGTTCCTATTGTAATTAAAAGTCATTCCCAACATGACAAATATAATCGCTTTAATTTCTTAGCAAAAAAGCCGGAGGATTTTGATGATTTTCATAAACGATATAATCATTTAATCTATTATGACGTCTATATTCAAAAATTTATTGAATGTGATGCTATAGACAGGAAAGTATATGTAATTGGTGATAAAGTATTTGGGATTAAACGAGAAAATCCTATATATCTTTATATGAGAGAGAAACCCACTAGTATTGATGTTGATGCTATTGATAGGGAAGAATTTAAAGTTTCAGAAGAAATGAGGGTGCTCGCAGATATTTTATCAAAAGAGCTTGACCTAAAAATATTTGGATTTGATCTAATTAAACCCATAGACAAAGATAGATATTATCTTATTGATTTAAATGACTTTCCAGGTTTTCAAGGAATAAAAAATGCTGAAAAAATTCTTTCAAATTATCTTTTGGATTATATTAAACAAATATAAGGTTAATTTACATTAAAAATGGAACTATTATAATAAAAGCTATCACGCCATATAAGATACAGAAATAACCAAAATTGACTCTACGCGCAATTCTCAATAGAACCTCCATTGTAAGATAACCAATCAAAAAACTCACTATTGTTATAACCAAAATAGTAGGAAGATCTAAGCTACCTAATATTGATCCTTCTCCAAAAATTATATCCACACCTATAGATGCTAAAATAACGGGAACAGACATGAGGAAACTTAACTTTAACGAGTGATCTTGTTCAAAATTTTCTACCAGCATTGTAGATACTGTTATTCCAGATCTCGATATTCCCGGAAGAATCGCGATTCCTTGGATTAGACCAGAGATGAAAGAATCTCGATATATTTCTTTGTTGGAAATAAGGTCGATTGTTTTTCGTCCATATTTCTTTTTAAAAACTAATAGAATAACACCAGTTATTATAAGAAAACTAGATATGAATAAAGTCAAAATATCTCCTTGATCTGCTGAATATGTTCCCAAAATCAATACTCGGAACATAAGATATAAGGGTAAAGCTGTTATAGCCGTCCCCAATGTTGCTATAATTAACCAGTTTCTCTTTTTTATATCGTTTTGATCTAATTTCATTTTACTAGGAATGAAAGATTTGATAATTCCATAATAATCTTTACGAAATCTCAATAATACAGCAAACATTGTACCCAGATGTAACCAAATACTCAAACTGTATGCTTGTTCTGGGGATATATCAAGCAGATTTAATGAGACGATCATCACTTGGCCCGAAGAGGAGATTGGTAACCATTCAAGTAATCCTTGTAAAATTGCAATTATTATGTATTCAATCATAATTTTCACTTATATTTCTTTAATCCTTTAATTATACACTTTTTTATTTGATCCCGTGCTTTTCTAAAACCATCGATACCTTTCATGGAGGGATCTTCTATATCACCGCAATCATCCGCGAATTCTTTCAATGTTAAAATATCAGTACCATTTTTTGATACATATTTGAGAATTTCTTCCTTGTGTTTATTGGTTAAGGTGAGGATCAGGTCAGCCTTTCCAATCAATTCAGAATGTTTCTTTAAATCTAAGGATATCGATTCGTTGGATAAAAGAATCCCCTCTTCTTGCATTGCTAATTTGGCATCGAGCGAAATAAGCATTCCGTCTCTAGCATTCGAAGATATTCCCCCAGAATACACATTTACATCAATATCACTATTCTTAAAAATGTGTTTCAAGAAACCTTCAGTCATAGGACTTCGTGCTGTATTAACGCTGCACACAATTAAAATAGATTTGTATGGAAAATTCTTGATTTTTAGATTCATAGAATGGTTTTAGAAGTTTTTGGTTATGTAAAATGAAATAATCTATTAAATTTTAAAGTAATTATTAAAAAAGAATAACGTTGTTGCTTGCTTCATTTAAAGCTATCTTTCATTACAAACGTTATTCCCTTATTCAGCATGCTTTCAAGGGCATTTGAGATATTTCCTGCAGGCAAATCTATTCCTTTTGTCAAATCTACAATAAAGTAGACTTTAAAGTCAAAATCCACGCCATCCATTGCTGTAGAAAAGCAACAGTAGTCTAACGCTAAACCACAGATGAATATTCTCTTGATTTTAAGGGATTTTAGATATCCTGCTAATCCTGTTTCTGATTTTTTATCATTCTCGATAAAACCGGAATAACTATCAATATCAGGATGATACCCTTTTCGAATTATAGCATGAGCATACTCTTTTTTCAAATCTTTATGAAATTCAGATCCAAGAGTATTTTGAACGCAATGATCTGGCCATAGAACTGGTCCAATTGCTTCCGTTTGATAGATATCACCTGAGTGCATTCCTGGATGATTGCTTGCAAATGATAAATGCTCCTCAGGGTGCCAATCTTGAGTTAATATAATAGATGCTTTATTTTTTCTAAATAATTCTGCAATGCTGTTAATTCCATCCACTATTTGATCCCCATCTTTAACAGGTAAGGACCCCCCAGGTATAAAATCATTTTGCATATCGACGATTAGTAGAGCATCATTCGATTTAATTATTAAATTGCTTTCAATTTTAAGATCTTCAATTTTCAGCAAATTCACCATAAATTGATATTTATGTTCTAAAAAATCTTATTTCAATTAAAATTCTTATGTTTAATTGCCATAAAAACCTAAGGATACTAAAATCTAGTAATAATTAGAATCAATCAAATTAACTTAGCTGATATCATTTATTTAGTTTAATCGTGAATTTTGAACCTTTGTCTTTCCCCTCTGATTCAACGCAGATGCTACCTTTATGTAAATCAATGATTTCTTTAGTTATGAATAAACCTAATCCTGAACCCTCAATATCAACATTTAATTTTTTACCACATCTTTCAATCTTCCCAAATTTATTAAATAACTTATCCATTTCCTCCTTCGTCAATCCTATTCCGGTATCCTCTACTGAAATATAAATATGTTCTCCTTGCGTGCTCAAAATTACCTCCACAAAGCCCATTGATGGAGTATTTTTAATTGCGTTAGATAAAAGATTAGTTAACACTTGTTCAATTCTCAATCTATCAATTTAACATTCTGCATTATCTAAAGGATTTAATATTATCTCAACTTCCCGATCTCCAGCCAAATACATCATTTCCTCGACACATTCCTTAATAATTTCAGAGGAGAGGTTATGTTTTTGATATAAAAAAAATTTATTTAGAATTTCTCATTTATTAACATTAGACTTCAATTTTTGCGCTTGTAGTATAGTGGTAATATGCTAGCTTCCCAAGTTAGCGTCCCGGGTTCGATCCCCGGCAGGCGCATAGCCTGAATCCCAAACAAATGTATTAATAGTAAATTGTTCTGCTTACGTCAATTCTTACCACGAAATACCTTTCATGAAGCGCAGGTCATTTATAATTTGCTTAGCTTCGTGATTAGGAACCTCCATAAACGCATAAAACTCATTCTGCCAGAATGCTTTTCCGGATGTTGAAGACCGAATATCTTCAGCAAATTTAATAGAATTCCTTACTGGGAGCAAAATTTCTATAATTCCTTGATAATCCTTTTCTTGGTTTACTTCTTTTATTTTTGCGGAATATTTAGAAAGCAATGAAAGCGTATTTTTTATATAATCTGGGTGCAATTGAATAATTGTATGGTAAATTGGTTCAAGTAGGATAAGTTCAGATTCGTTTAAAGCATCTTTAATAGCATTATAAAACATTGCGGATAATTCATTAAACGCGTTTTCTTCATCAAATTTATTGATGATGAGTTCTTCAATTATAATTTTTAGACCCGTTAATTTTTCTCCACATAAAGGTCCATATAAAAGAATTTTACCAATAATTTCTACAATAGATTCTTTATAAGATTGATTTAAATTTTCTCCTAAATTGTAAATTAAAATATTGTTATTATCATAATACATCCAAAAGTTTTGGATTTCATCTGTTGTTAAGTCTGTAAATTCTTCCAATAATTCTTTCAATTTTGTTTTTGGCTTGATAGCCTTAATATCGTGAGTCTGAAAAAACCTAGAAGTTTTATCATCTAATCTTTCAGTTTTAAGTTTAAGAGAATTTTTATTGATGGATGATTCTACTGAAACAATAGAGGATTTATGCCTGATTGATTCTTTAAAAACGGCTCTTGGTTCGGATGTTGAAACCTGAATGCCTCGTTTTTCAAGTTCATTTGCGGTAACTTCAAGGTGTAAGGGACCCATACCAGAGAGGAGAAATTCACCATTTTCCTCGTTTACTTCAAATAACAAATTAGGATCTTCGATTAGCATGTTTTCGATGAGTTCCTTCATCTTATCTAAATCTCTTAAATAATCTGGTTCGATAGAGACAGTAACAACGGGTGTGGAAACATATTTCACATTTTCAAATGGAATCATTTTATCAATATAATTCTTATTAATTATGGTTTCTCCGCTTTTGACATGTTTTAATCCTTCTATAGCCACGATGTTTCCAACAGGTATTTCTTCAACTTGTTCTCTTCTTTGACCCATAAAAATTGCAGTTTTTCGGATTGTGTCAAAATTATTTTCTCTTAATAAAAATACTTCCTCTTTATTGATACAATTTCCGGAAAAGATTCTCCCCGTCGCGATCAAAGTGTGCTTATCTGCTTGTACTTTACTCAAACATATTATTAAAGGACCATTTAGATCGCAATTTATCATGGATTTTCCAATTTCAGATGTCAAATCTCCATTCCAAATCTTACCGATTCTGTATTTCTGAGCATCAATAGGGTTAGGGAGGTGATCTACAACCATTTCTAGTATTGCGTTGTGTATTGGAAAATGCACAGCTAAATCAGCATAAGTTTCTTTAGTATATGTTTCTTTTTGATATCGTGATCTAATATTCGAAAACTTTAACTCGTTATTTTCTAAAATATTTAAAGTAAAACCCCATTTGTGGAGTGCAGAGCCAAATGCGACGTTTCCATCAGCAGGAGATACTTGCCACTCTTTTTTGAAAGGTTTATCTGCAAATCTTTCAATAAGCGTATTAAAGTCATTTATAATCCTTGTATATTTTTTTCTTATTTGTTCATCTGTTAGTTTTAATTCTCGGATAAGGCGATCTACTTTATTTATATAAAGAACTGGTTTTACGCCTTCCTGCAGCGCTTGTTTAATAACCGTCTCAGATTGGCTAATTATTTCCTCAACAGCATCGACAACTACAACAACTCCATCTATTAACCTTAAAGCACGTGTTACTTTTCCACTAAAATCTAAGTGACCTGGAGTATCAACAAGATTTATTAAGAATGGGTCGTGACCCTTAAGAGATTTTTCATAATATAGAGATATATTAGTAGATTTCATGGTAATTCCGCGCCTTTGTTCTTCTTCTAAATAGTCTAAAGCTCGTGCTTCTCCTGCTAAATCGGGTGATAATAAACCTGCTTCACTCAAAAGTGAATCGCTTAATGTTGTCTTTCCATGATCTATATGACCCACAAACCCGATATTACGTATATTGCGAGGTTTTTTCATCATTTTTAGAATCTCAGAAATTTCCTTTCGATGAGGCATCCTTTCTTCATTTTCTTGTTGATTATTAATAATATATAATTAAACCATGATTGATTTGATTAAAATTTTAGGTTTTATTTGAGTGTAATAGGAGCGGGAAATGAATATTCTCATTACTCAAGATCGTCATCATCTTCTTGGAAGATACCAATACTTTCAGTTGGGTCAGAGCTTTCAAAGATATCATTTCCCGCATTTTAGGATTTAATATTTAATCTCTCCGTCTATATGCACAATCCTATTAATTACATGAAGGCGCTTCTCACAATATAATTCTATGGCTTTTGGGAAGATTTTATGTTCCCATTCCAAAATTCTTAAAGCCAAAGATTCTTCGGTGTCTGTTGCATATACTGGCACGCATTTTTGGATTATTATTGGACCGTGATCTGTACTTGCATCTATAAAGTGAACAGTGCATCCAGAAACTTTTACGCCATAATTAAGTGCATCACGTTGACCGTGAAGACCTTTAAATGCAGGTAATAATGCAGGATGAATGTTCATGACATTACCATTGAAGGCATTGATGAATTTTTGGCTTACTAATCTCATGTATCCAACTAATGCAATTAATTCACATTCATGTTCCTTGAGTACATTAATCATTAGTTGATCAAATTCTTCGCGAGAAATATCAAGATTTTTATCTGATTCTATTAAATAATAAGGTATCTTGTGATTTTTTGCTCTTTCCATGCAGTAAGCTCCTTGTTTATTGCAGATTAAAACCTCTACTGAGGCTTTTTTCCTTAAAATTCCGTTTTCACATGATTCAATTATTGCCTCTAGATTTGTACCTGAACCAGATGCGATTGCGCCAATCTTAACTTCTGGCATAGGATTTTCTAATTTTCATTAGTTATAAAATTTTACTTCTATATTCTATATTTTATGAAATAACATATGCAAAAATTTTTATGTGATTATCCAATATAATATTTAGAGATTAATAGAATTCATTCTTAAATTCACTCTCTTGTAATAGTGATAATATCTAAGAGATAATTATTCTATTTATACAAAATCACTGAAAATTAACTTGATATTTACCACGGAAAAAGTACTAATATAAAAAAGAGTTAAGGAAAATAATTTTCATTAATTGTAATCAAATTATTTTCAATCAATATACTTAAAATGAAATAATTTTAAAATCGGATTATTATGAGTTTTGAAGGCGAATTACAAAGAATTAGAGAGGAAATTATTCAAATCCTCCCTTCTGATATTGTCGTGAAAAAAATCGAATTTGAGGGTCCAGAAATTGCTGTTTATTCCGAAAATGCAGATGTGGAAGGAATTGAAAATTCCGAAATTCTTAAAGATTTAGCAAGATCAATGAGAAAAAGGGTAGTATTTCGTTGGAATGTTGAAAAACGGAAAGACCCAGATGAAACTGAAGTATATATTCGCAATCTTGTTGGTGAAGAGGCCGAAATTACTAGCATCGAGTTTGATCATACACGTGGAGAAGTTATAATTGAAGCAGGAAAACCCGGGATAGTAATTGGTAAAAAAGGGATGAATCTTAAAGAAATTCGGTCAAATACATTTTGGCAACCTAAAACAATTCGAACACCTCCTCTTTCGTCTATAACAATACAATTAATAAGACAGATGTTGAAAAAAGAGCGTCAACACCAAAAAGAAATACTATTAGACATTGGAAAACGAATCCACAGGCCCCCTCTTTTTAAGGATTTAGCTATCAGAATGACAGCTTTAGGAGGATTTAGAGAAGTAGGAAGATCTTGCATACTAATGCAAACAAGGGATAGTAATATTCTTCTTGATGTAGGGTTAAACGTTGGAAATAAAAATGATAGATTTCCCGGTTTTGATGTCCCAGAATTTTCAGTTCGGGATTTGGATGCTGTCGTTATATCTCATGCTCATTTGGATCATTGTGGAATGGTTCCATTTTTATTTAAATATGGATATCGAGGACCAGTCTATTCTACTCTTCCCACCAGAAACCTTTCTACTATGCTTCAGTTAGATTTTGTGCAAATTGCAGAAAAAGAAGGAACTGTCCCACCCTATTCAAAAAGAGATGTAAAAATGACAGTTCTACATACCATTCCATTAGCTTGGGGAAAAGTTACTGATATTGCTCCTGATGTAAAGTTAACCCTTCATAATTCCGGACACATACTCGGCTCATCCATGATACATTTACACTTTGGAAAAGGAGGATATAACTTTGTTTATACTGGTGATTTTAAATACCAGAAAACCCGTTTACTTGAGAAAGCAGCAGTAAAATTCCCTCGTGTAGAGAGTTTATTGATTGAATCAACATATGGAGGTCCTCAAGATCGAATTCCTAGTCGCCAAGATTCTGAACGAGATTTGAAACAGGTTCTTACTTCCACAATTCGAAGGGGTGGCAAAGTACTCATACCTGTATTAGCAGTTGGAAGAGCACAAGAACTGATTATTGTCTTAGAGGAATTAATTTCAAAAGGTATAATTGACCGCGTACCAATTTTCTTGGATGGTCTTATTTCTGAAGCCACTGCAATACACACTGCCCATCCCGATTACCTTAGCTTGGATTTAAGAGAGAAAATACTTCATCAAGGAAAAAATCCTTTTATGAGTGATTTCTTTACAACTGTCTCTTCACCAGAAGAACGCCAAGATGTAATACAAGGAGGACCATGTATTATTTTAGCCACGAGTGGAATGTTGATTGGAGGTCCTTCAGTTCAGTACTTGAGAGCACTAGCAGAGGATAAAAATAATAGTCTAGTCTTCGTGTCATACCAAGTTTCTGGAACATTAGGAAGTCGAATCATACGGGGCTTTCGAGAATTTCAATATATTGATCCTAGAGGTAGAACTCAATTAGTGAAATTAAATCTAAACGTATTCACTCTTGAAGGATTTAGTGGTCATTCATCTCGAAGTCAGATTTCTCAATTCTTACGAAGAATAGCACCGAGACCTAAGATGATAATTTGTAATCATGGAGAAGAGACAAAAGTGATTAGCTTGGCTACGATGATTCACAGAAAATTGAGGAAAACAACAAAGGCGCCTAAAAATTTAGAGACTATTCTATTAAAATAGTTTTTTAATTCATTCCACAATCAAAACTTTTATTTTGGGCAATAAAACTCCTCTATTTAAAAATTGTCAATTCTGTTAATATTAAAAGTTTTAGGAATTATTAGATTTACTAACATTAAATTTTAACCAAAATTGACATAATTGATTCTATTCTTCATAGATGATTCCTAATTTAAATTAATTTTTTTAAACACCAATAATTTGAATAAGATATTAGATTAAATTTTAAAATATTTTAAGTGGTACCAATGAAATTAAGAATTCAATTGAAAGATCATAAGATTATTCTAGCAAGACGCTTAGTCCAAATCACTACTTTCTTATTAATTAACTATGTAATTCTTGAGACTATTTTTAGCATAAATTTAAAAGGTTTTGAGGATCTTATTAAAGTACTTCCAATTCTAAATAGTCCTCGAAATCCTCTCTCGCATGGAGCGGGAATTCTTGAATACATTTTTTTTTCGATTGGGAATGGATTCTTTCCATTATTACTCATTTCTATTTTAATTCTTTTTATCCTTTTCACGAACAGATCATTTTGTGGATGGGTATGCCCAATAGGAACTATTCAAGATGCTTGCGCAGCACTACCAACAAAAAAGAAAAGACCCAAAACGAAACGCCATAAATCTTTACTCAATATTAAATATGTTATTGTAATCATTCTAATAATCTTCATAGTACCATTAGGACTTACGAAGAATGCGAATCAATTATTTTACTTAGAATTCAAAACCCAATTGGGTGAGTTTGGTAATAAACCAATCGGTTATTTTTCCATGTCAGAGTTTATCTTCTCTTATTTCATTGAATTTATAACTAACTGGTCCACATTTTTCAATAGTGGTAATTGGGCAGCGATTTTCATCTTTCTTTTCTATCTATTGATTCTTATCTTATCTATTTGGTATCCGCGAATATATTGCAGGTATTTTTGCCCTTTTGCTGCTATATCAGCTGTAATTGCTGATTATTCATTCTTGAAACTGTCAAGAAATCCTGTAAGATGTGTTGGAAGATCCGAATGTGGTATTTGTGAAAAAGTATGTCCTAAACAAATTAGAATTTTAGATGAACCATTTGAATTCTTCACAGGAAATGGTGAATGCAATATATGCTTGACTTGCAAGGAAAAATGTCCTCATGATGCTATTATTATAAAGTTTGGTAATGTGTAATATCGAACTCATCGTTATAATATAATGAGAAAGATCAGGTTTTATTAATAGATTCCTCATATATGGTGGTTGACTAATGGATCCCGCTCGAATAGAATTATTCAAACATCTCATGCAAAAAAATACCGATTTAGGTAAACGAGGAATCCCTGATTCTTGGGCGATTAGATCTCATGAAGAAGAGGATGAATCTGACATTCGCCCCCCTTTCTTTAGGGATGTAGATAGAATTGTTCATTCTAAAGCATATGCGAGATATATAGATAAGACGCAAGTCTTCTTTGGAGTAATGAATGCAAATATAACGCATCGTTCTCTCCACGTGTTATTAGTGTCTAGAGTATCACGTCAAATCGGGAGAATCTTAAAATTAAATTCTGATTTAATTGAAGCAATTGCCCTTGGTCATGATATTGGGCACTCTCCTTTCGGTCATCTTGGGGAACAAATCCTTGACGAGATTAGTAATGAGTATCGAATGGGTAATTTTAATCATAATGCTCAAGGTGTACGATGGCTTTCCTTTTTGGAAAAAAGATTTCCAAAAGAACCTGCAAAAGGATTGAACTTAACATTACAAGTACTTGATGGTATTTTATGTCACGACGGAGAAATCTATGAAAGAGAATTAAAACCTAATAAGATAAACAGTAAAACTTGGGATGATCACAATAAAGAATACCAAGACGCTATTACGAAAAATAAGATCAGGAAAATTCCTACCACGTTTGAGGGTATTACTGTTAGATTTGCTGACACGATATCATATATTGGAAGGGATATCGAAGATGCAATTTTATTAAAATTCATTAAAAGAGAAGAAATACCAGAATTTTGTAAAAAAGTGTTAGGGGATACTAACCGAGAAATTATGAAATCCTTGATCATGGATTTATTAAACTATAGTTTAGAAAATATGACTATCGGATATACTGAAGAAGTATTTGAAGCATTACGTGAATTAAAAGCATTTAATTATGATCGCATATACACGAGACGAGATTTGATGATTGGAAATGGAGCAAAATTTCTTGATAAGTTAAAAGAGAAGTTCCAACTCATCTTCAAAACTGCTTTAAAAGATTTAGAAGAAGAAATATATGATTCACCAATTTTTAATGATCATGTGGCATATATTGACGATCCTGAATATAATACATACTATCACCCCTTACGAGATCAGAATAAGCTTACTTTAATTGTCAGAGATTATATAGCTGGAATGTCAGATAAATATTTTGAAGAAGTTTACTATAGATTTCAGAAAAATCAATCTTAAGCGTTCTAATTTGTTTTAAATTAAAAAATATTAAAAAAAGAATAATAATTCGTTTATGCCTTTACTTTCCTTTTTATTAATATAAACATTACTACTCCAATAACCGCCATCACACCTCCAGAGATAGTCATGCCGTAAAGCAAGGAAGAAGAAAGTTCAGAGGGGTTAAAAGGTAAACCTTCTTGAAATTGTGCTAAAAGTGGAACAATATTATCTCTGAAAGTCGGTAACCATGATATAATCGCATTTATTTGACCGTTATTTAAATAATTAAAAGTCTTCAAATTATTATAAGTTAAAGGGTCAGGATTGTCTAACAAACCATACCAATATTGGAGACCACTTTCACTTACTAAAGCATAAACATTAGTTTCATCAAACAATGATTCAGATGCTTTTAATGAGATTGTTGAGGGAATTGGCACTCCTACCTCCCATCCATTTACTCCTATGCCTATTGGTAAAGTTAAACCATTAGGATATAGGGTTCCATTTGCCCATTGGGCATAAAAAAGCATTTCTGAAAATCTTGTGAGAGTCATCCCTCTGTCATATAAAAATAATCCTGGAACAACATCTTCTTTAACAGAAGTATTATATCCCCAAAGCCAAGCAAGAATGGAATTAAGTTGAAAATCAGTTAGGTTAAATTGATTTTTCAAAGTATTTTTAGAAGAATTAGCTTCAAGCGTAGTATTATTTGCTAAGATCCAAATTGCTAAACCATCAGATTCTTGTAACGAGGGTAAATCTCCATTGTAAGTGATGTTCAAAAATGAATATGAATTGGTTTTATTATATAGATTTAAGCATATTTGAAAAGAAATATTTGTAGCAATGGGATATCCCACTTCAAAACCGGTAACACTATAAGGCATACCAAGTAAATCTCCGAGATCGAGTTGTCCCATTGAAGCATTTGCCCATTGGTCATAATACATGATTTCAGCGATATCAACCGTGGTTAATCCTACATATTCTGGAGGTGCCAACGAACTAAGAAGAATTAAGTTTATTGCTTCTACAATAAAATAATCTAATATATAGCTCGTTAAATTTGTCAATTGACCCCATGTTGCATTGTAATTGGTGATCATGAATTCCTTTATTGTGTCATTTAAACTAGCTTCATCATAGAGATCTAAGTAATTTAAAACACCCCATCCTACATCTACGTCTTCCATCAATCCGGGTAATCCAATTGAATCATTGCCAAATGCCAATGCCTCACTTGCCGCATCAGTATAATTTAACGAATAAGTAGCATTGGAAACATACTCTGATACTCCTTTTACAGGGGGATATCCGATATAAGTAAGGAGTGCACTGAGTGTAGCAAAATTTAAAATTAATGTGATGCCAGGTAATCCAAGAAGATTATAAAATTCATTCATTGCCCCAGCAAGAAAAGTACAATTTACTAAGAAGTGAATTAATGGAAAACCTTCTTCATAAATTCCACTTAAAACATCAGGAATCGCCATTATTTTTATCGTCTCATTAATTTCAGGAATCATTTCTTCTTTTATACCAAGAAGCGCATCAGGAACTCCTTGAGCAATTTCATTATTAATGAGATTATTCATTACTAAACCAGATGGGATTAGACCACCAGCTAAAAGCAAGGTGATTATCATTACAGTTTTTTTCTGCATTTTAATTTAACTCTTTTTTTTCAAAATTATTTAAACTATTTTTGATCTTATGCTAATTTTTTATTTAAAGGTTTGCATAATATTGATCACCACTATTATCTATTATTTTTAAATTAACTTAAACTAAACCACTAGGAGCAATTTCTCATTCTAAATTAGACTTATAATTTAGTAAATCTAGCAAAAAAATAATAAATTAATTGTAAAGGATTACACTAGGAGGATACAATTTTTAATACGGGGTTTTCAGTCACGGGGTTTAACCCTAAAATAGGGTTAGTAGAAAATATTTTTTAAAAATTAGGAATATCCTCCAAGAATATTGTTGTGTAATCCAATAAATTATAAAATCATTTTAGCATAAAAATCTATCCTAAATTTTTCGTCAAAATTTCCCATTTATAGAAAAAAATTTTAATGTCATACATCTCTCTTATAGAATGTACTAAAGAAGGATGATTTTTAGATATTCTTTCAATTGGTATGATAGTCTAAAAAAAATTCAATCAATATTTTTCAGCCCGGTAGTGTAGCGGTCAAGCATTTGGGACTCTGAAAACCCTCATATTCTGAGGTTTAGGGAGATCCTGAGACCACGGTTCGAAAATTGGACATTTCTTATTCAATCGAAACTCCGTGCCGGGCTACTTAACCATCCTTTAAAAGATCTATCCAGTTCTTTTAATAATATGGTATCCATATTTGGTTTTAACAGGTTTTGAAATTCCTCCAATTTTTAGGTCTTTACAGGCATTCCAAAATTCTGGAACCATGTCATTTTTAGTAAACTCTCCTAAATTACCTCCTCGTTTCTTACTAGGACAAGTTGAAAATTTTCTTGCTAAGTCTTCAAGCTTATCCCCTGCTAAAATTTCTTCATAGAGATCCTGAGCTTTAGTAAATTTATCAACTAAAATATGACTTGCTATTATTTTTCCCCCTTTAATTGGAGAACCTCCTTGATTACTTGAACTGGTGCTCTTTTTTTGAATTTCTTTACCATACTTATTCTTCCCCATAAAATCACATAACTTCTTGTTTTTATATTTTAAATTATTCCAATCCTTTCTCTTTTCGGCGCAGTTCGGCTTTTTTATGCATGATTTTTAAATAGAGCTCTGTACTTGAATTTACTGGAATAAATTCTTTCTCCTTTCTTTTTAACGTTATAGCTCCTTCAGGACAAGTAGTTGTACAATTACCGCAACCTATGCATAATTCTTTACTCACTATAGCACCACCATCTTCTAATGAAATAGCGTCGAGTTGGCAACGTTGTTCACAAGTACCACAACCGATACAAGATTCCCCATCAACTTCCGCATAAAAATTGCTATGCATCATATCAGCGGGTCTATCTAATTTTTTTATGTTCGTTATCATATCGCAACAATCACCGCAACAACAACAAATAAAATTTGGTTTAATGGCATTTCCAGGTTGAATAATCAATCCAGCTTGTTGTACTTTCTCGAAAATATCATATGCTTCTTGTTTTGTTATCTCCCGCCCCTTTTCGTTATCTAAAATATGTTGAACAGAACTATCTAACACAAAGCATACCTCTCTCAAATCTGATTGTTTACAAGGTTTTCCTATGAGGTCTTTCCCTTGTCGACATACACAATCTTGTACAGCTATTCTCTCTGCATTTTCAATGAGATTCTTTAATTCATCAAAAGTTGCAACATTATGTTCTGGAGTTATGCTTTGTTCCACGGGAATAGTCCGTAATTGATTGATTTTTGTACTCGCCACCTCATCTCTAAATACTTCATCCATATATTGCTCAAATGTCTCATAAAACTCCGCATCCATGCGATGCAATTGATATTCATACATACCAACAGCTAAGAAAGCATTTTGATAATAAATCTCTTCTCCTTTTTCGCCTTCAACTTTCTTAACATTAATTGCTCCATTTTTGTACATATTTTTCAAAGCATTCTCAAGTTGCTCTAGAGTTATACCATATTTTTTCATTCGCCTATGAATCGTCTTTAATGGCTCAGGAATCAATCTCAAGTTAATTCCAATTAGTGCTTCTTCAGGTGAGAATATAAATTTCAAAATTTTTAAATCGGTTCCCGATTCGGTTGGTGGATATCCAATAGGTAAAGTATCAAGATGCTGCTGCAATTTACGATATACATCTTGAGGGACATCTTTAATATATGTTTGATCTACAGCCATGTTTCATTTCCAATATTCAAGTTTGATACACTTAAATATATGATAAAAAGTAACACTTATTTTAAAGTTGACTTCGTTTTTAAATAAGAAACGAGATAATGAAAATTAGTTCATAATCATGTATCGAAAATTAGAGATTTCCTCAATTCCATTTATTTCCACAACAAATCTTTGAAATATTTCTATACTCGTCTCGATTATCATGAAAATTATCGCGTTATCTCCTTGAAAATGTTGATTTTTGCTTATAATATACTCTTGAAATTCTATTTCTATCTTATTCATTTTTTTTATTGAATCATGTGGCATTACAATAATGAGATTCCCAATAATCGATTTACCCAATGGGGCTAAATTACTAAAGGATTCAATGCTTGCTACATCCATGCTTGACATTAATCTCAAAAGGGCGTCTCTTATCAACTTTGATTTATTCTCATATTGATTTCGTGAGACCAACTTATTAATAAACTCTCGGAGATTTTCATTTATAGAAAACGATACTATTGGCATGATAAACCGTTTTTTAACTATTAGTTTAATAATATTAGACTTACTATATATTTATACCTATTAATTATAAAAAAACTGGTTATTTTTATAATTTTATTGACCGAGCGATGACCCCTCTGAATTTCTCCACATCTTGTACTAATCGATCTGCGTCATCATCGCTGATTTTATCATCTTTTCCATACTTATTTAACTGAGTAAGCCAAAATTCAATTCTACCAAGAATTGCCTCGTTGTCTCCTAATAATTTACGTAAACGGACGAAAGTGTCGTGTAATTTATTTCTTATATTCTGTGCTTTCCAACGTAACATACAATAATCACTTATTTCTGCTAAATTTTGAGTTATTGCCATAACATCAATTGTCTTCTCTCTCTCTTCACTTTTGATTTTTCTGATTATGTTAATCTCTTCAAACAGGAGTTCAATTATTCTCGCTAAAAATCCTGTTAATTGTCCAGCATTTCCACACCATACACGGACTTCAAGAGATTGACTACTTTCTGAAACGTAGACGCGTGTAATAATTCGGCCACCTGTTATTTTAGCCTCTGCACAGAACCATGCTTCAGCCTCGTATTTACCAGCAGTATCATTACCCTCATGAGAGGTTACTGTGCTAGTTTCAAAATGTTTTAAAGTTCTTATCGCAGCTCTAAAAGTTAATCGAGGATCTAGATCGGCGATTAAAAACGCACGAGCATCATTTGGAAGTGTTTGTATTGCTACCTGACAATCTTCAATGTTAGATAAATTCGTGCAAACTAATGGACATTTGATTTGAACTTCTTTTTTTTTAATATTAATAGTATGTTTTTTACCAGTCGCATCTTTATATATTACAGTACCCCCAACGTTTGAGGATCCACATGTTTTAGGTTCTAGATAAAAATCAACACCTCTACTTGACTTACTTTCTATAACAGGTATGCTAAATAGAGGTTGTTTCATTTTGAAGCTAGAAGGAGCGTCTAATATTACTTTGACATTGTTAATCGCCATGTTACTTTTATTGCGAATTGCTACTTTCATGTGAACTTGACCCCCCTCAAAATCATAATCTCTTACGACTTCAATCTTACCTTCATCTATTGGTTCAATATCTTCTTGTTTTTTAGGGGTTGCTTCACCACCACTAGTTCTAGGAACACTATAAGCAACAAATAATCGTTGATGTAAGTCAATATAGCCATCTATATCTCCTCTACCGATTAATTGAGCTAAATTCTCTTCAATGCTTGATTCAGTTACGCCCAATCTGTTTGATAATTCTCTCAAAGGCATCGTTCTATATGCTCTTGCGAGTTCTTTTATTTTTCCTTCAAGATATCTTCTGGTCATGAACTCCCTTCTTTGTGTAAAGATCCCTTTTATTGATCCTGATTTTATCAATTCATGTAAGCTCTTTCTGGCTAATTCGACAGCAATTTTTAGCTTCTCAGCTAATTTGGATAATTCAAATAATCCCTCTTCTTTTGAAAAAGCCTTAATTTCAGTATAAATCTGTCCAGCAGTGATAATTTCATTTCCTCTTGCGGCAAAAAAAGAATTGATAGCCCCAGTCCTCATTATATTTACGCAAAATGATTTGGTTAATTCCTTTGGAATTCCAAACAACTTAGCAAGGTCTGATAGTGAGATTCTCCCTTTTTCTTTTATTTCTTTTATTAAATTATCCAATATATATTTCTGGGTATAATAAAAGCTTTTATCTTCTGAAAAAGAGCCCCTGATCTGATATTGATTAATAATTTTATAGATAACCTTCATTACAATATCAGAATTCATGTCTAACATAAGTCCTAAATCTTTAATATTAATCTTTCCGTCATCTTGGATTTTGGATAAAACTTGTTCTCGAATCTCTTCCGAAATATAATAAAACATCTGAGTTTTCTGTTCAATAATTCCATAAATTCTTTCTTCATTAATGTATTGGTTAATCAATTTAATTAGTTGTTTTGCGGGAATATTAAATGACTCCATAACTGTAGAAAAATTCGTAATATGAGCTCTTTTCAATAATTCAAGGAAACATTCGGGACATATTTCTTTTCCAATATTTTTCTTCAAGGTTCTGCGACAAAGTTCTAACCGATATCCTGTTATTAATTTATTTTTTGCAGCTTCCCGCGCTAATTGTTCTTTTGTTGGGAAAAATAAGCCTGGTGTCTTTAAATAAGAATTCCATCCACAAGATTCATCAGTACATTCCAAATAATACTGCCCTGATGATAATCTCTCTAATCGTAGGAGTGCATCGCATTCAGGACACTTGCTATTTTCAATAATCGTACATCGATAGAACTTTTCTGCTGCACTAGCTTTTGAATAATTATGATCGTGTTTTTTACAAATCCATTCTTCAGTGCTCGCCATATGATTGATGCAAAAGCTTGAGTTGCATTTTTCACAAGTGAATGTAATCTTTTCGCTTTCACAGAACTTGCATTTTGGCATTTGAACGACTCCTAAAATGTTTCTAATTATGATTTAGGTTATAATATATAAAAAAATCCGGTTATAAATAATTATTATAGACCATTTTTCATTTTTCTTGAAAGTGAATGGTGAATAAATTTTTAAGTTTTTCCTTCTCACGGATAAAATTAAATGTTCAAAGGAAATACAGAAATCTTGAAAAATGATAAAATCATAACAACCGCGTTAAAGACTATGATGATCAATATCATTAAAATAAAAACGGTATCCTTCCTGGTTTCTTTTGACTTTACTATTTGAGATGTTCCATACTTAGCTAAAGCAAGTGGAAATAATCCCAAGAAAGTTCCTAAGGAGAAATAAAATACTACTAATACTCCCTCAATGAATCCGAATGATAACGAATATTGCAAGCATTGAGAATAGATAATCAATTCAAAAATGCATGGTGCAAAACCTGCAAGAATCCCAAATAAAAAGGGAGTCTTATTTTTTTCCCAATCTAATTTACCGATATCCTTTGATTGCTTGGAATGAGGCATGTAATTTCTTGTTTTAACAAAGAATAATAAGTAAATACCAGCTAACATGGAAACAAGTGCTCCGAAGAAATTAATAGCGTAAGGATTAAAAATTAAACCGGGAGCAATCAGCCGCGGAATTACGCTAAGTAAAACTGTACCCATCGCAATTATAAGATTTGCAGAAATCAATCCAAACCCATAGAGAACTAAGATATTTAAACTTCTTCTCGGGGTCTTAGAAATACCAAAAGACCAGAAAAAAAAAATTGCTTTATCCTCACAAGGAATTACTGTATGAAGAATACCAAGTAGAAATGCTGGAAGAAAAATTATAAAATATTCAAACATTGTGGATTTATTTCTTTCTTTTAATCTTGAATTCAATTAATTTTAGGAACCTAATTATTTAACTTTGATCATTATTATTTTGTATCTTTAGCATAATTCTGATAATCCCATAAAATGATAATATTAGGAATATTGTACTCGCAAAATTGAACGGAAAGAATGGTTGAGTTAGGAGAAACACCCCCATAAATATTATATCAAAGAAGCTAAAGAAAAATATGCTGGGTTTGATGTATTTTCTAGAAATTTCTGAATTTCGTGGTAAATCAAATAGGATAATAGATAATAATGGAGTTAAAATTAATAGATGATGATTCCAAGAATCAAAATAAGTAAGTAACATTAATAGGATGCCAAAAGTATATCCATAAATCACTGCATTGCGAGAAACTCGGCGAAAAATAAATATGAAGAAACTTATACCTCCAATTATAAGTAAAATGGGAATGAATAAATATAATTGATATTGTATGAGTAAATTTGCAGGAACTCCTATGAAAAATAAAAAGTTTGTACCCAATTTGGTTATACTAAACGAATAATTGATCAAGGTATTTGTTTCTCCTGTAATATTTATTGCGATAAAATCTTGACATAATTTAGGATATAACACAAATATAATGCCATTAATCGCTAGGGGAAGTAAAATACCAATAGTCCTGATGAGACTCCTTTTGAGTTCAAACTTAAATTTTTTTTCATTATAACTATAATGACTTAAAATGAGAAAGGGAACCATGAAAATCGTAATAGGTTTGAATATTCCGCTAACACCTAATATTAAACTAGCCAAAAACTGCATTTTTATCTGGTCATTCTTCAAAAATAAATATAGGGAAAAGATTATAAAAAATGTGATATACAAATTTATTTGACCAAGAAAATAGTTAAACAGCTGAGGAAGGCTCAATAAAAATATACAAATATAGACAATAATTCGATCATCATTGTCTTCATGATCTTCTCGGCGCATTAACTTGATAACCTTATAAAGATAAATAGAGATTATTATATTCAAGATTAGGTTAGCGAAATTAAAGAGTATGAATCCCAAATCAAATCCCATCAAATAAAAGGGAATAAAGTAAAAAGCAGCCAAGGGAAAATATCTAAAAGGCCAAATGTAATTAGCAGGATTATACAATTCTATATAATTGTTAAGAGCAGTTCCACCGGCTTGATAATATACCAAAAAGTCATTCTGATATCGGAAAAAAACAAGAGTTAGGATAGTAGAAATAATAAAATAGAGAAGGTGAATAATAACAGCGTATTTAAATATTGGTATGCGCCAAAGACTCTTCAATTTTTCTGTAGTATTCTTTATTAGGTTTTGACAGCTCATTGATATGATTTTCTCTCATTCCTTCTAATTTTTACAAAATTAATCATTATGTTTATTTATTTCGCTTACGATCCCATATTTTTTTTACTTTAATCGCCCTAATATATAATTTCTCGACTTTCTCGCCAATTTTATCAAAATCATGTAACTTCTTAGCATCCCCACAAGCATTTTCAACGATTTTTTTTCTAAAATTTGAATTTGAGACGATTTTGTTAATACCTTCAACAAATTCATCTACATCTTGAGCTTTATAACAAGAATGGTCATGAGAAACCCAATCAAATGCGGATAAATCTCTAGCAACAATAGGTAATTTGCAAATTGCTGCTTCTATAATAGGAATTCCTTGATTTTCTACCCAAGATGTGTTTAATAATAAATCTGCACCATAATATGCCTCTCTGATATCATCATAAAATCCTGTAAATATCACGTTATTTAGCTTTATTACCTCATCAATTTCAGGATTTTTGTTTATTGGACCAACCCAGACAAAATAATATTCTGGAAGTTTCTTAGCGATCTCTCCAAAAGTCTTAACACCTTTCTTCCTCCAACTTAAACCTACATTTATAATAACCACTGAATCTTCAGATATACCATATTGTTGAGAGAGAAATCTTCTAAAATTGGTTCTATAATTACTATTTTCTTTGAATTCTTCAATACATATTCCATTACTTACAACATATATAGGATAAGTCAAAGAAGTCTGAATATTCATTAAACACTCCTTAGAAAATTCACTTGGTGTAATCAATAAGTGTGCTTGACCGTACAAAAGTTTTAGCCAGTATTTGAAAATCTTGTTAAAAATTGGTTTATCAGGTACAAAATTCCCAGCTAAGTCTTCAACTGTTGTATGACCATGAATAACTACCGCAGCAGTTTTATATTTTTTCTTATACTTGCTAATTTGAAAATAAGTAATTGGATCGAATGTGGAAGCTGCAATAATGTTAACTTGTTCTTTCTCCACCCACTTAGGTTTCACACCTCTGTTTAATATCCAGATTTTATGACCTTTTTGACGAAGATCTTTTATTATATCATTTGTATTTGTTTCAATTCCACCTATCGTCTTAACACTCGTTAATTTTTTAAAAAGATTAAAATTTTCAATAAAAAGAATGTTCATATTTTTCAATATAATTAATTGGAAAAAAAATTAACTGATTCTAAACAAATTATTTCATAATTATCTTTAACCAATACTACGCAAATTTTTTATTACAACCAATATAACAATAGATGTGAGCAATAATAGCAAATTTGAAAGGGAATATTTTGAAGGAGAGGATTCTCACTTCTCAAAATCTCTAGGGTATGATGTCTTAGTAAAATTAAATCTGTGGCGTTCAAAAAAATATAAAAATAAGATAAAAGCTCATTCGACATTTCATAACACTCTGTTAGATATTGGATGTGGATATGGGCACTTCTTAAATATTTTAAAAGATGATTTTACCAATTATGGAATGGATATCTCTAATCATGCCATAAAAGTAGCAAGTAAACGAGTTGATTGTGAATATAAGCAAGGAAACTTAGAGGATCGAATTCCTTTTGATATGAAGTTTGATATCATAACAGCTATTTCTGTTGTTGAGCATTTAATAGACCCTAGCAAGGCGTTAAAAAACATCCATGCGCAATTAAATGATGGGGGATTATTTTGTTTAGAAATTCCTACAGTTAGTGGTAAAATAAGTAAAATTGTATATAATCTATTTTTTGCTTCAGATAAAACACATATTTTCATAAAATCGGTTGATGAAATTGAAGCTTTGATAACTTCGTGCGGATTTAAAAAACTTGCACTATATAGCTCTTTATTACCATTCTTTACACAACGACGGAATTGGGTTGAAAATTTCAGTTTTGTTTTTGGTATCTTTGAAAAAATCTAATTGGTAATTTCTCATGGAACCAGCAATCTATTGGATTGGAGTAATATTGGCAATATTGGGGGGATTTTCACATTACTCAGGATTAATCCTTGAGAAACATGTTATTAACAAAATGCCGGATGAAGCAAAGTTAATGAAAACTCTGATTAAAGAACCTTTATGGCTTTTCGCAATATTCGTTAGGTTTGGTATTGGTTCACTCTTATTTGTTTTTGCACAAATAATCATTGGACCTGCAATTATCCCCGGTTTGATGGCATCCGGGTTAATCGTATTAGCAATTGGATCTGTTCATCTTCTCGGTGAAAAACTTAATTATATGGAAATTTTTGCAATAATCGTGATGATTATGGCTGTAACGTTTATAGGACTGAGCGGGCTCTCTATTGAAATAAGCGGGGAAAACTTGTTAGATCCTCATTTTTTAGCTAGAATGTTTATATCGACGGGAAGTTTAGCTTTAATTGCAATAATTTTTCAAATAATTCAAGCAAAAATTTCACGTTTCAGAGTAATTTTATTAGCGTTGATATCTGGCTTAATGTTATCATTGAATAATTTTTGGATAGCCCCTTTCATATGGTCGCTAGGCAATATGTTTGGAGGTTATTTTTTTATTGAAACTCTTCTTTTATTTATCATATCTTCGGTTATTCTAATAATAGCAAACATTTTAGGGGTTATTAAAATGTCACAAGCTTTTAGAAGTGGTAAAGCTAGCTTTCTCGCTCCAATTCAGAACGTTCCTGTTCAATTAACTCCTTCAATTCTCTATTTCTTTGTGTTTATAGTGATAATTTCTTCAATTACCTCTCTTGTTTTTTTTATCCTTGGAGTTAGTCTCATCATTTTAAGTTCTTTTATCTTAGGAAAACGACAAGCAGAAATTGAACAAATAGGTTAAAAATGATAGAGAATTTAAAAAGTTAATAAAACTAATTATAAATTTTCTTAAAAATAACTCTAAATACCACAAAACAGATTATTTGATGTATGTTTTTATATCAAAACCATAATAAATACAAACCCTAATAAATTACAGAACCTAATTAATTTATTAATCAATTAATTAATTAAAAATGTAGTTAAACAAAATGAATAGGAGTACTGATATTTAATGATAAAAGAACAAATATACTTGAAAATTTTCAATACGAAATTAATAAGTTTCAAGAAGCTTGAGGATGGTAAGATTATTGGCACGGGCATTTTAAATCCAATCCTTGAAAAATTACGCCTATTCATAATGCTCTATTTGCAAGCAGGTTTTTACAGGAAATATAACAATCTGGGAAGATGGAAAGGAAAATTAGTAGCAAACACTTTTGCCCCTCCTGTTGGAAGTCTTCCTCAACTTCGGGCGTTCAAAGGGTTAATAAAGTCTCACATTTTAGGGCATCCTTCTCCTATTGCAATGACTTTCGCCGTAACCTATAGATGCATGTGCAAATGTGTTCATTGTAGTGCTGGAAAACATTTTAAAGAAGATGCACAAGAACTTAGCACGGAAGAAGCAAAAAAGCTCATCGACGATAGCCAAAAGCTGGGCGTTACGATTATCGCTTTTACTGGAGGAGAACCTTTACTGCGAGAGGATCTTTTTGAATTAATCTCTCATGTAAACAAAAAAAAGGCAATGCCCATCATGTTCACTAACGGATTGCTACTTACAGATGAAAATGTGGACAAATTAGTCGAAGCAGGACTTTACTCTATTTTTGTAAGTATTGATAGCCCGATTCCAGAAGAGCATGATAGCTTGAGAGGAATGCCCGGACTATTTGACACTGCCATGAAGGGGATCCAGAGATTAAAATCAAAAGGTGTATTCGTAGGTCTTTCTTCCTATGCAACCCGTTCGGCCACCGAAAAAGGGATGTATAAAAAGTTACATAATCTAGCGAAAGAAATTGGAGTTCATAATGTAATTCTTTTTGATGGAGTACCTACAGGTAATATGTTAAAAGATACGAGTGAACTTCTAACTCAAGAACTGCGAGAAGAAATTTATACTTATTCTTCTAAGATATTTAAGCAAGCAGTTATACCTCCTCTTTCATCTCAATCGTGGCAGAATTCTGTGGAAGGTAACTTATCTGGAATAGGTTGTCTAGCAGGAAATATACAATTCTATGCATCAGCTTATGGAGATATTGCACCTTGTGATTTTACGCCACTTTCTTTTGGTAATATCCGTGATCAACCTTTAAAGAAAATTTGGAAATCAATGATCTATCATCCAGCATATGATCATAGAAGCACATTCTGTAGGATGCAAAACCCTCAATTCCGTCGATTCTATATCGATCCAATCCCTGAAGATGCTCGACTTCCTTATGCAATCGAAAAACTTCCTCGTGTAGATTATCGGAGCTAATTTTTTTAATTCTCGAGGAGATTTAAGGACATAAACTCTAAAAGAACAAATAAACTAACTTATTCCTTTGGAACTGAAAGAAATAAACTTTTTAATTTTAAAAATTTGAAAATACTTATGTCTTTCATTGATAAAAGAGATAAATTGGAACGACCTACGTTTGGAATAATAGTTGGGAATCGAGATGTATTTCCAGATCATTTAGTACAAGAGGGTAGAAATGATATAATAGATGTAATGAATGAATTAGGATATAGCTATGTCATTTTAAATGAAGAAGATACACCATTAGGAGCAGTTGAGACATACTCAGATTCAAAAAAGTGTGCTAAACTTTTTAAAAAAAATTCTGATAAAATTTTGGGAATAATTTTGTGCCTTTGCAATTTTGGTGACGAGAAAGCCGTATCAAATACTTTAAAACTATCAGAATTGAATGTACCAATCCTTATTCAAGCATCTTCGGACGAAATTGAAAAAATGAATCGAAAATACAGAAGAGACGCATTTTGCGGAAAAATATCTGTATGTAGCGTACTGTATCAGCATGGTATTCCATTTACACTAACGAAGACGCACACAACTCCAATAACATCTAAAGATTTCAAATTAGATATCAAACGATTTGAAGGCATATGTAAGATTGTAAAAAAGTTAAAATACGCTAGGTTTGGTCAAATCGGGACAAGACCGAATGCATTTGAAACAGTTCGTTATAGTGAAAAAATCTTACAATTTAATGGCATTACCATAGAACCCATTGACTTGTCTGAAATCTTTGGCATGATTAATCGCTTAAAAGATGTTGATCCAAAAATTCAACAGAAAATACAATTTATCAAAGATTACACTCCAACAGTGAATTTTCCTGAAGATGGGTTACTAAAACTAGCAAAACTTGCTGTTGTTGTCGAAAATTGGGTTATAGAAAATGATTTAGACGGATTTGCTTTCCAATGTTGGCCTTCCATACAGGATAATTTTGGCATTGTACCATGTGCAGTCATGTCGATGTTTAGCGAAGGATTAGTTCCTGCTGCTTGCGAAGTTGACATCTCTGGTTTGATTGGAATGTACATTTTACAAGTAGCATCCGAGAATCCTTCAGCAATATTAGATTGGAATAATAATTATGGAGAGGATCCAGATAAAATGGTTTTATTCCATTGCAGTAACCTCCCTAAATCATTCTTTAAAGATACGCGCATGACAATACATCCCATTATAGCAGATCAAAAAGGAGCAGAGGTAACTTTTGGCGCAATTCAAGGGAGAATAAAGTCAAAACCTTGCACGCTATTGAGAATAGAAACTGATGATAATTACGGAGAAATGAAAGCGTTATTAGTTGATGGGAAATACACTGATGATCCTTTAGAGACTTTTGGTGGTTTCGGCGTTGTCGAAATACCTCGTTTACAATCCTTACTAAAAACATTATGTAAGGAAGGCTTTGCCCATCACGTAGCTGCTACTTTAAATGAAGTGGGAGATATTGTTTATGAAGCACTCTTTCATTACTTGAATTGGAATGTGATTTACCATAACAAGTATGGGTAAAGAGCTATTTAATGTCTTTTAAATTTTATATTTTTTTCAAAAAACCCTGAATTAATGGTTTGTAACTTCTCGTCAGTTAAATGTCCAAAAATTCGAAGTTTATTTCTATGTTCTTTCCCATTACTAAATTTTTGTTGATAGGTAATTATTCTTTTAATGGTAAGATATATTGCGAATCTTGAAACATCACATCCAATCCATCTCCGATTTAACTTTTCTGCTGTTAAAAGTGTTGTTCCAGAACCACAAAAAAAATCTGCTATTAGATCTCCTTCATTACTACCTAAGAGAAGAATTCTTTTTAATAATTCATGATGTTTTTGAGTAGGAAACCCCGTCCATTCTTTTGAGGCGGGTTGCATACAAGGAATTTTCCATACATCATCCATTTTCTTATCTGATACGTTTCTATATATTACATGACCATTCTCATCCTTTGCGTTTTTCAATACTCCATTAACCATGACTCTTTTTAACTGCTTTATTGTTTTATCACGAGCTATTCTTATCTCATTTAGAGAATAATTTTGTGTTTTAGAGTATAACAAGATATCATCATGAGCTCTTGGTATATTTTGCTTACCTGCAGAATATTTGTTATAATAATACCATACAATACTATTGACAAATTGATTTTCTCCAAAAATTTCATCCAGCAATACACGAATATAGTGGCTAGCATGCCAATCAAGGTGTATGAATAATAAACCCTTATCAGATAATAATTCTTTAAAAAGCACTATTCTTTCATAAAGCATCTGCAAATAAGAATCAAGATCTTTATTCCAATGATCGTGATACGCGATTGAATCATAATTTTCTCCATTATGTTCAATCTTTACAATATAATTCGTACCCGAAAAGAATGGTGGATCTATGTAAATCAAATCTATCTTCTTCTTAAATTTAAAAATGAGATAATTAAGAACTTGTAGGTTGTCATCCCAAAAAAGCAATTTAGAAGTATTTATGTCTATTTCAGATGAAATTTGATTTTTTTGGAGGAGAATCTCACTAAAATAATCATCGAAGTTTTGTAGTGGTTTGAATTCCTCACTTGTTTTTTTATTATCCCAAATTAACTTTACCATGATATACTCAAGACTTTAAAGGGGGAGATTGAATATAATAATTGTGAAGTAGGTCATTAGGGATAATAAGGTTATTGTGATGATTATATAGAAGATTAGGTGGATTAAATAAACCCTCTTATTCTTATCCTGCCTTAATGACCTTGTAGAGTAAAAAATCTTATTGAGAATTGCCGCTGATAAGCCAATTGTCAACATTATTAATGCATTACCATAACTTATTAAATGAGATTGGAAAGATGTTACAACAAATAAGGAGGAAGCGCCACCGGATAATAAACCAATCATAAAGACAACAACATAATATACAATTATGTTTAGATCGACAAAACTTAAAAAAATTGATACAGCGAGAGCGAGCATGTAAGTACCAGCAAAAGCTATTGCTCCTTTTAATGATAACGGATTTTTAACTTTTAATAGATCAAGTTTGGTCTCCTTTTTTCTTAAAATTAGGAAAGATCCAAATAAACCAATAATTGATGTAATTAAAATTGGATATATTGCATATATCATTAAGGTGGGTGTAATTAGTAAAACAATTAGCATTCTTATTAACATTGTCTGGATTACCAGCCACACAGATGAAGATGATGCTCCCGCTTCAGCTAATTCCACTGTTGTTGCTTCACTGTGAGCAAAACCCCCTAATAAGGAGATGTAATATAAATTTTTATCGATCGAGCTCCTAAGTATGAAGTAACTGAAGTATTTGACAATTAAAATTGTTATGAAAATGATGATTATTGGCTTTAGTTGAATACCATATAATAAAAAATCATTTGGGATTAAAATGTAAAGTAACGCCACAATTGCGATAAATTCTATGGTTCCCGTCCATTCTATATCTTTTAAGCTTCTGATTTTATAAAACTGTTTTTTCGTCGAAAGAATAATTAAGAAAATAACAGAGATGGAAATTGCTAAGGATTCAGTGTAATATGTTAAAATCCCAACAATTATCGCTAGAAGCATGGACAAAGTTGATGTATATCCCGCGTTATTTTCATGAAATAATCTATAAATCATGCCAATTAGCAAAAATAGTAGCATGCCAGCAAAAAAAATGATGATAAGTATAAAGCCTTCAGAGGTGAGTAAAAATCTCTCATATAATAAGATTAGCGTGGTTGAGATCATCGAAAAGAAAATATGATCCCGTGCTCCATATTGTGCACTCACTCTAGTACGCTCTATTCCTATTACGAAGCCACAGAAAAAGGAGATTATGATTTTTGTGAATAAGAGATAAAAATCTTCTAATGTAAGGATTTGTAGGATCATGATCTGTAAAATTGAAAAAATAAATATTAATTAAAAAGGTTTCTAATTGATATTCTCTAAGATTACTTGGTCAAACTTCGATCTATAATCTCATCTAATTCTTTATCACTCAGGAATCCCTTATGTGCCATAATATCTTTAATTTCCTCAACCACTTTAGGGTAAGTTTTTGCCTCTTCTATGAAATCTTCAAGGGATTTAATTTTTAGGTTCAACACATCTGTTTCTTTCGAATGACCTTCAATTTGAGTTTTTAAATCTAAAATTTCACTTTCCCTCTCAAACACGGCTTGATTCTTGTCATTCTTCAAACTTTCAATTTCAATATATTTATCCGAGATTGTTTGTTGCAAATCTTTCTTAATGCCTTCCATTTCTCTTTCTTTTTGTTCAAGATCTTCCTCAATTTTAGCTAATTTCTCTAGTGAATCCTTGGATTTTTCTAGATCCTTTTCAATGGTACTAATCTTTTCGTTTGCAGTAACCAATTTTCCCTCTAAATCCTCTTTACTTGATTTAAGTGAGGAAATTTCCTCCTCTAATTTGTTATTCGCTTCTGTTAAGTTCTTTTGTTGTTTTTCAAGGTCAGAGAAGTTCTCACTCTTTTCAGAAAGCATTTTTTCGGAAGTTGCTAATTTTTTACTAGTCTCTGCTAATTCTTTAGCTGTTTTGTCTAATTTATCCATTTGATTTTTTAATTTCTGTTCTAAATCATTTATCTTAGATCGTAAATCTAATAGAAATCTTCCTTCAACCTTAATAGCCTTGTCAGGGCGGGTTTCCGCAAGTGACCAATCAATGCTAATTTTTTATCACCTTTTTTTCAGTTCTTATTATTTTGTAAAGTTATTGATGTTTATTAACTTATTTTCTAAGTTTGTATTTTTTCATGTGAACTATAATTTATCTATCATTACCTACAGATTATTCAAATTCTTTTTTTATGTCGGATAGTTCTCGGTCCGAAATAAATCCTTTATGTACCATCATTTCATTAATTTTATTTAATATTTGAGGAGAATATTCAATCTCAGATAACTCTTTTTCAAGTGATTTAACTTTATCAACTAATTGCTGTGTTTCTTGTTGTGAAATGCTTAATTGTTCTTTTAAGGAAGAAATTTTTTCAATTTTTTCGTCTACTTCCATTTTATGAGTTAGAGTAGATTTATCCTTGAAAATTAATTGTTGTTCTAATTCCGCATTTTTTTCATCTTTAAATTTTAATTCTCCTTGTAATTCTGCGATTTTAGCATTTAATAAAGATAACTGATTATTAAAATCTGCTTTTAATTTGCTATTTTCGGTTTGTAACTCTTCAAATTGCGGTTTTAATTTAGTTAATTCAATATCTACGGTAAGCTTTTGTTCCGAAACCAAATCCAAGTTCTTTTTTGATGCCGTAAATTTTTCATTCATTTTTACTAAGCTTTTTTCCCGACCTTGAAGTTTAGTGGATGTTCCTTTTAGTTCTTCAATTGTATTTTGCAGTTTTTGCTTTGTTTTAGCTAATTCATTTTCTAGTTCAATGGTTTTAGCGTGCAAATCTAATAGTAATCTTCCTTCAATAGGAAATTTTTTTTCGGGTTTCTCTTCAATCTTATCATACGGAATCACTAAAATTCACCTAATTTTCAATGTTAAAATATAGTTCTTGTCGTGATTAATATATATTGATAATTTCTATTTATTAATTGCTTTTATCTATATAAAAATTATTACAAATTTATTATTTTATATGTAATGATTTAAATCAAATATATAGAGATTAGCAGATCAAAACATCAGAATTAAAATGGTAGAAATACATATTGGAACGGCTGGATGGGATTATAAGGATTGGATCGGACCTTTTTATCCCAAAAACCTTGATAAATCTAGATTTTTAACACATTATTCTAACTATTTTGATGTAATTGAAGTGAATTCAACATTTTATAACCTTCATACTATCAATACCCTTGAAAATTGGATTAGCAGAGTGCCTTCTCCTTTTCAGTTTATATTAAAGGTATGGCAAAAAATTACACATGAATTTGATAATCCAAGTTTAGAGGATGATGTTTTCGCGTTTCAAAAACAAATTTTACCCTTTGGAAAAATGCTAAAAGGGCTTTTATTACAATTTCCTCCATGGTTTAAATATTCGGATAAGCATTTTCAACATTTATCTTATATCGTCCGAAAATTCGCAAAAAAATACCGCACGTTTATAGAATTAAGAAGTAATTCATGGTTTGAGGAACCAGATCTCACAAAACTAATTGATGGTGAAAAAACCATATTAGCAACATCTTATCTTGAAAATATTAAACCGAACTATTTTCCTAATCAAGAAATATACTACATTAGGCTAATTGGAGATAGAGAAATTACTAAATTCAATCAGGTTCAAAAGTCTCAAGATAATGCCTTGAGTCACCTTTATTCAAATATTATAAAATTGCAGGAAACTCCTAACATCCGTGAAATCTTCATAATTGTAAATAACCATTTCTCCGGATTTGCTCCTGAAACCGTTAACCAAATAAAAAGAGAAATAAATTTACCTTTCAAAGATTTTGCAAAGCAGAAAAAACTTACTGATTTTTTTTAAGGTTATCACTCAATCTTACGTTTTTACGTCTAAATGCGATTCCTTCGTCAGTTTCAGGACTATTCGACTTATTAATCGAATTAATGAAATTCAATTTTTATTACACAAATGCTAAAAACGTCTCTTTCTTATTTTTTAATCTAGTTTGAATAAAGTGAATCACCATGCAATCTAAATTAAATTTAGAAAGTGCGTATGAAAATTTACGTGAGCATCTCGATAAATATCCTATTGGATTTCCAGTATCCAAAACTGGAGCAGATCTTAGAATTTTGAAACATTTATTTGAACCTGAAGAAGCTGTGATTGCTACAAAATTAACAGATAAATTTGAACCTTTAGATAAGATTTATATGAGATCTAAATTAGATATGGAAATGTCTGAATTGAAAAAGAAGCTTGATATTATGGCAAGCAAGGGAGCTATTCATTATAAAGTAGTGGAAGGTGAACAGTATTATGCTAATGCATATTTGGTTATTGGAATGTATGAGTATCAAGTCAATAGACTCACTCCAGAATTTTTAGAGGATATGAGCGAATATGCTGGAAAAGAATTTGGAATTGAGCTATTCGGAACAAAAATTTCTCAATTTAGAACCGTTCCAGTAGAAAAAAGCGTGATATCAGAACATAGTTTACCATCTTATGAAGAGCTTGAAAAGATCGTAAATAAATCTTCAGGTCCTTTTGTGCAAATAGAATGTATTTGTCGGAAAGCCCACAAAATGGGAGGAGAAACATGTAAAGTTACATCACGATTGGAAACCTGTTTTGGGATGGGAAAGATGGCTGGAATGTATATTAATGAAGGATGGGGTAGAGAGGTCTCTCGTCAAGAAGCTCTTGAAAATTTAAGAAAGAATCAGGATGAGGGGTTGGTTTTTCAAGCAGAAAATATCAAAGATCCCAATTTCATTTGCAGTTGCTGTGGATGTTGCTGTGGTGTTTTGACTAATCTAAAGGAATTCCCGAAAACTGTTGACTTTTTTTCAACCAATTACTATGCTCAAATTGATGAAGATATATGTGTAGGATGTGGAACATGCATAGATATTTGTCAAATCGAAGCCATTAAGATGAAAAATGACATCTCTAAGGTCAATAAAAGACGGTGCATTGGATGTGGGAACTGTGTTGCTGGTTGCCCCGAACAAGCTATCCAATTAATTAAAAAAGATAAAGTTGAAATTCCTCCTGAAACTGAAGATGAACTTTTTGGAAAAATTCTTGCCAAAAAAAGAGAAATTCGATCAAATTAAATTTTTATTTTTTTATATTGAAATCTTTTAGCTCTTCATGAATAATGCCAGTAGCAAATTGATCTTCACTATAATATAAAAATAAAAAAGAAAATTAAAAGAAATTTACAAATATGCTCATTCCAAAACCCCATAATAAAATCCCTTGCACGAAGCAAAAGACCATTATGAGGAATGCAATTGGGGGCCAAGAGAGAAATTTTGAAATCGCTTGCAGGATACCTATATAAAATTTGGCTGTTAAAGCAACTAAAGCAGTCACAACGATGAACACGATTATCAAACCTAATTTAGGATTAATCCAATAAGCGATTATTTCGACTGCAGAGTCTGGAACGAAAAGGACTAATGCTAATGCCGCAGCACTGCCCGCCAAAATACCAATTATACTTGCTAATGGCATGTCATTAACAGGTTTGAACAACATTGCAATACCTATGACGATTAAAAATATGCAGGTAAAATGATCTGCCCCATATTCAGTGATCGCAGCAAACCGAAAGCTAGGTGGAATATCTAATATTAGACCCATTGCTCCTGCCCATATATCAAGAATTCCAACGGCAATTCCTAAATATGATAATATTTTTAGAAATCTTGGAAGATTAAATTTCTTTACTTCTTCTCCTTCGGAAGCTTTTCTTCGGGTGAAAGAACCACGCCGTTTTCGTTCATAACCAAGCCATGTTAGCGCTATGAACGCACTGATAAATACCATGACGCCAGCTGATTCTGCTACCCAATTAAAAAATTCTATTTGAAATATCATACCATATCACTTTGTATTTTCAAAAATTTAATTACATATTAGATCGAGCATGATTTTAAATAGTTATTGATCTAATTGCCTTATCAAGAACTCTATTAGTGTTTAAGTCCAAAATTCCAAACACAATTTTTAAATACATGTACTCGATTATTATTGCAATATTTACAAAGAATCATTTCAAATTTGGTTTAAAAAAATATGGATTCTATAGATAATTTGAAAAAATTATTCTTGAAGGAAAATTGGAGATATCTAGTTCTTGTTATCTGGTTGATTGTTGGTGTTGGGCTTGTACAATTTGAAAGTACCCGTCTCATTGGGTTAATCTCGTTCCTACCCTTTCTAACTTTCTTAATGTTCTTGTTTTTATATACATTATTTATTAAAAAGGATGTACAAAAAGTTGCGACGTGGAAAGTATTATTAATATTCATATTTTCGCTCCCAATCATGCTATTAATAGCTTTCTTCTTATTCATATTATTTGCATTTTCTATTTTATCTTATTTCTTCTTTACTTCATGGTTCATACTTTATGGCGCGTTTTTATCAAGTAGGAGATTAGATCGAAATCTCATAGAAAAGAGACATTCTAAAACTCTGAGATCTTTAGAATTTTTTGGAGGATTAGCATTAGCGGTTTTTCTTGCGGTAGGTTATATATTCAACTCCCAGGAAATAGGAGCCTTTTTAGGTGAGAGAATCGCTAGCGTTATGTATCTTTCAAATTACATTGTAATGTTTGTCTTAATCGTTATTGGAGTTTTTACGGTGTTCACTATTATTTTTCTTTTAAAGAAAGTATTTGTTGCTTGGCTAGGACCATGGTTCATACTTTTACTAATTTATACGTTTTACTTGCTTATCAAGATTTTCTTAGCATTCAGGAGTGTTGGTGGAGTGGAAACTTCTTCCGTATTCACGCAGATTATATTACTTTTAGCTGATTTTGGAATTATCTTGTATTCTATCGCTACTTTAATGGGGTCTCAAGCAGAGATGCTCATGTCGAGATTAAAATGGAAGAGAATAGGAATAGATACCATTGTTTTATGGTTAGTTTTTTCCAAAGTTGCCTATGAATTTACCCATTATTTCCCTTTTAGTGAATTCAATGTAATAAGAACGTGGTTTCCGTATATTTCCAATATTGATTTAAATGCAGATTGGGTTAATTTATTTAAAAATATTGCTGTTTTGGCTTTTTTCTTGTTGATGTTATTGTTGGTAGGTTTTTATCAATTTTCGAAATATTATCGGGATCAAAAAAAACAAAGTGAAAAAGTAGACGATCAATTAAGTTCCAAGCAATCTATTCAAGATTTATCAGAAACTGAAGAAAAAACTTATCACGAATATGAAAAGGAAGCTTTACCAAAGGAAGGGTTTAATTTCATTCCATTCGATTCCACAAAAACCATTGAAGAAAAGCCAACAATATTAGAGAATGCAAAAGAAGATTTAAATAAAAAAGATGAAACAGAATCACATTCTGATGAAATGGATGATAAGGATTCGATTTAACCAAATTCCCCACTTTTTTTCTTTTTATAATTTATTGATTTTAGAGGGATTAATGGTTTAATAATTAGTTTTATTAACCAAGATATCAGATGAAAATGTACATGTCCGTTTATAAGTGATATAATTGAGTAATTGTGATAATCTTATAGATAAAGAACTCTTTCTCGAAAAATTTGAAAAATTGTCGCTGAAAGTCGAAAAGTTGACAGAAGAAATATCAATAATGAAAAATAAAATAGATAAATCCAATAAAATTAACAGATCTTTTGGTTTAGACGCAATAAAGCAATCACAACCCTTGAATTTTACTCGAGAAGTAAATGGGATCAGTAGTCCTTCTAAGAGATATATCTTTTCTATCCGAAGTATAGTAGAAAATTGGAAGGGCAGAAAAAATGATTATCTCCTAGTCATAAGGCAGCAAGATAAAGAAACGCAGAAAGATTTAAAAGCATTAGGTATAAGGATTCCTATTGATGATATAAAAAATATAGAAACTCTTGCTCGTGAAATAATTTCACTATTATATGTATCTTGTGAATTAAAAGGTTTAGAAATTAATGAAATTCTAAGAGACCTTCTTACTCAAATAAATGATAACGGAAATGAAATGATCCAAGAAGTAAAGAGAAAAATGGCATTAGGACCATATTAAATTAATTTTTTCTTAGCTATATTATTGTCCTGAAAAACTTTTTCAGAAGAACTTCGTGAAATTTATGTTTCACGAAAAAATTGATCTTTAGATTATAAATAAATAATAAAATTACTTAACGTTCTCCTTCTATTAATCCTCTGGAGTTGGTAATATTAACCGTCACATTTTCAATTTCAACATTGATTTTATTAATTTCATCTTGAAGAGATTGAGTAGTTTTTGTAAGTGTTTCCAGATCGCCTATTTCATCTCCTTTATTAACTTTATCTATTAAAATAAGATTTTCTGAGAGTAGATCTTGTTTTGACTGTAAATTCATTTTCATATTCTTTAGTTCTTCCTCATTAACTAAAATTTCTTGGAGTAAGATTTCTTTTTCGTTCATATCAATTAAGCTTTCGATTCTTGATAAATAGCGTTTAATTGCAGTCAATTTTAAATCAGTATCATCTTCTTTTTTAAAAAAAAGAGCAATGTTACTATCCTCTCCCAGTTTTAATATTATCATTGAAATCTCATCAGTTTCAAATATTAATTTATTATATTCTTTATATGTGAAATTGCATAATTCATAAAGAATTTTGATGTGAGCTATACTTTCTGCTAAATTTTCGCCAATTTTAGGTACATTCATGCTCGATTCAAAAGTAGTTTGATATACCGTACCATTATTATAATACATGACGATATGAAGCACTTCTGGCATTGCTCTTTTGATTCTTTGGATATTTTTAAAGACCATTTTTATCACCGGATTATAGCGTTTCTTATTTTTATAAAAAATTGATTTATTTTTATTTTCTTCCTTTTTTGAGAAATGAAATTCATAAAATACATGAATGCTACTAAAAAGGCTATAAATATTACTGTTATAAGACCGATTCCAAGGTTAAATAACAATAAATAATAAACTGTAATAAGGGCTAACTGATAATTAGTAACGACAAATCCTAATTTAAAAAATTGCTTGATACTTATCGGTCTTTTGTTTTGTTGTGCAATATTCACAACAAGGATATTATCTCCAAGTGGTGTTAGATTATCTCCCCAATTTGCACCGAATGCCAAGCTATAGAATAAACTTTTTCTTAAGGAGGATGATACGCTCCCTGAAATGTCGCCAACTACTGGGATCAGAACCTTGGTTATAGGGATATTATCTATCGCACTGCTGAAGTAAGCTGATATCCATAAAACCATAATCAACTGAAGAATGGGAATTCCTGCGCCTAAAAATAATAACATATCTCCTACTATATTTGTTGCTCCCATAATCTCAAGACCACCCGTTATGATAAACACACCAATGAGATAAAATATTAACTCTAAATCAACTTTCGATAATATTTCTTTTGGGTCTAATTTGCTAATAATTATTAATATCAAAGCAACGCTTAATGCTAATATATCAGACGAGATAATACTTGAAGGGATAAATACAAATAAAATAAATAATACAATCAAACTTGTTAAAGATTGGACTAATAGTCGTTTATTTTGAATTACATTCCAAACATTATACTCCTTCAAGACATTTGAACTTTCTTCGGGAACTTTTAACTCGTCTTTATAAAGAAGTATGAAAAGTATTAACGTAAAAACAAAAATTACTAAAGAAACTAATCCAACATTAAGAAAAAATTCTACAAATTCAATGTTAGCGTAATTAGTAATTAATATGTTTGGTATTGATGAAATCATAAATATTGTTCCACCCACGTTCACCAAAATGGCTTGAGTTAGAATATATGGGCTTGGATTAATATTTAACATTCTAGAAACAGTAATAATTAACGGAATTATGATGATAACAGTGAGAATATTGTTTAAAATGGCAGAAATTAACACAGTAACACAACATAATATGATCATGAGAAGAATTGGTTTTCCTTTTGATAATTTAATTAGATAGCCCGCGATAAATTGAAATGTACCTGCCTGATGGGAAATTTCAACTATGAGCATCATGGAAATGATTAGCACTAACGAATGAAGATTCACATACCCCTCAACTTGGGTACCAAATAACAAATCAACTATGAGAGTATAATTGTATCCTTCTAAAAATACAAGTGCTAGATAACTAATTACTGCTCCAGCTAAAGAAGCTATCGCTCTGTTTAGCTTATCTGTTATTATCAGAATTATTAGCCCAATGAAACATGCTAGTATTATGATTACTGTTATTATCATTGATAGTCGATACCGCTTATTTAATTAAAGAATTAATGAACAATCATTTATTAAGGAATCATGTTTCTCATATAAAATGAGTTTAATTCTTTCTAATTCGCTTAGATTTTCCATAAAACCAGTCCTTTAAATTTAGTCTATATCTCAAACTCTTTTCAAGATTGTTAAGCTTTTAAATGTTTCCACATTATCTAAAAAAGAAACTATATGATAAAAAAGTTATATGCATTCTAAAAAAGAAATTTAAAATGAAAGAAAGAAAAAAAATTGGGGAGCCCCCTGGCTCTTTAATATATGCCGGAGAAAGAAAAAAAATCAAATCTCAAACTGTATTTATTAGATACAATAAAGATGAATTTGTAATCTCTGAATCAGAGTTAGAGGATAATGAGGTTGAGACATTCAACTTAGAGAAAAATAAAGTAAATTGGATAAATATAACTGGATTAGCAAATATTAAACTCATTGAAAAAATTGGGCTTTCCTTTGATTTACATCCTTTAGTTCTTGAAGATATTTTAAATCCCTCACAAAGACCAAAAATAGAAGAATTTGATAAGTATATCTTCATAATTATAAAGAAATTATTATGGGAAGAAAAAACAGCAGAATTTAACCAAGAGCAAATAAGCTTAGTATTAGGACCTAATTTTGTGTTATCATTCTCAGAGGAAGAATCTGATCTATTCAAAACTATAATCGACAGAATTCAAATTCCAAAAGGGAGAATTCGCATTATGGGTGCGGACTACCTCCTTTATTGTTTAATAGATTTAATTGTAGATAATTATTTTATTATAATGGAATTTTTAAATGAAAAAATCGAAAATATCGAAGATACTTTGGTTAGCAATCCTGAACCAAGTACTTTACAAGAAATATATGAATTAAAAAAAACGATAATTGAACTCCGTAAGTTAGTATGGCCTTTAAGGGAATTAGTGAATAAATTACAAAGACAAAAATTAGAGTTGATATCCGATGAATTACAGATATATATCAGGGATATCTATGACCATATATTTAGGATTACTGAAACTTTAGATAGTTTTCGAGAAATCATATTTGGAATGCTTGACATGTATTTATCAAGTGTAAGTAATAAAATGAATGAAATAATGAAAGTTTTAACAATTATTTCGACAACATTCATACCTTTATCCTTTCTTGCGGGTTTTTATGGAATGAATTTCATTTACATGCCAGAATTATCATTTGTTTTATCATATCCAATTCTGATTATTGTGATGTTTTCAATCTTTTTCATTATGATATACTTCTTTAGAAGAAGAAAATGGCTGTAGAATTATTTTTATAATGAAATAAATTTTTTATCATTTTATCTATAAAGGGCTGCCTTATTTACTGAATACGGATTTTCTAATAATCTCATCATTAAAAATAGAGAGTTTCCTTTAAGTATAATCGGATCATATTAATTGATGGTGTTGTGCTTCACGATCATTAATTATTTCAATATATCATAAAGCATCACCGCTATAGTATAAAAGGCTAATTCAACATTTTCACCAGTTTTAGCACTGGTTTCAATGTAACCTAAATTAAGGTACCTCGCAAGATCAGCCCCCTTTTCAGAAGTGCTCTCGATCAATTGACCAATATCTTTTTTATTTCCAATAATATAACCTGCTAAAGCAGGTCTATCTGTTAGTTGGCTTTGAATGTCATAATACCAATTAGTAACGCTATCTAACGAGCTTGGCTTTGATAGATCAAATATTAGGAATAAACCATCGGAGCCCAAATAAAATTGTTGTCGCATATTTGCAAATTTTTGTTGTCCAGCGATATCCCAAAGCACCAATTGAATATAGGAGTCTTTAATTTTAAAAATTTTATCCGAAACATGAACACCAAGAGTAGGGATATAATGCCTTCGAAATGCGTTGTTAGTAAATCTTAATATTAATGATGTTTTCCCAACAGATGGATCCCCACAAATTACAATTTTAAATTTATAATTGATTAAATTAGCTTCTTTTATTTTTTGATCTGGAAATGCCTTAGCGCTTTCTTCTGCAATTTCGTTATTTCTAAATTCGTCTAAGGATTGGTTAATAGTGATAGTGAGTTTATTTAAAATATCTATGTAATTCGCTCTCGGAGCTTTTGCTTTTTGCAATTCTGCGATTTCTCCAGCCACTTCTTCAAATGGAATATCAAGAAAGTTCAAATATTTGTAATAAATAACATCATCAGATTCATCAAACAATAAAGTAATGGCACCTTGTCCAATTCCTCCTCTCCTTGACTCATCGTTCCAATCTACATATTTTATTAATCCCTTCAAATTCAATGAAGGAAATGGAAGAATAACTAAAGATTTTGGAATAAGACCGCTTTCTCCTGATAGGACTGTAATAGTTTTAACACCAATATGAAGTCTTTTTGATGTGGGTATATCTCCCAACCATACAAATGGATTTGGTCCCACTTCATCATCCAATTCAGTGTATAAAATTCCTTTTATTAGTTTTGTTTCCATAGTTAAGTGATATTAATCTAAACAAAAAATTAACCCTTTCTTAATATAAATATATTATAAAAATATAAATAATGGTGTTTTTTTATTTACTAATCTTAGCAAACACCTTCCTTGCATCATTACTTAAGCAAATTGCCTTTTTTATTAAATAATCAATTAATCCTAATTAGGAATTATTAAATATTTCAAGATCATTCTTATTGATTAGTTATAAAATCGAAAATCAAACCACGTATAGATGATATATATTGGATTATGAAGATATTATTTTTGAAAAGTATGATGGTATAGCCCGTATAACCATTAATCGCCCTCAACGATATAATTCGTGCACGCAACAAACTGTTCATGAACTGATTGACGCACTTAATCGGTGCATGGATAATGAAATAGGAGTTGTTGTGTTTACTGGGACTGGAGAAAAAGCCTTTTGTACGGGTGGTGACCAAACCACTCGCGAGAAGGGAGGCTACAAGGGAGAGTACATGTTACCATTAGAGGTTGGATGGCAACATGTCACCCATTTGATTCGCACCCTACCCAAACCTGTTATTGCTCGAGTAAACGGATATGCTATTGGGGGAGGACATGTATGGCATGTTGCTTGCGATTTGACTATAGCTGCAGAACATGCCCAACTCGGTCAAGCAGGACCTCGGGTAGGTTCTTTTGATCCAGGTTATGGTACAGGTGATTTAATGCGCGCAGTAGGTGTAAAACGTGCAAAAGAAATATGGTTTTTATGTCGGCGATATACTGCCCAACAAGCATTAGAAATGGGACTTGTTAATGCAGTAGTCCCTTATGACAAATTAGATGAAGAAGTAAATATCTGGTGTCAAGAATTATTAGAGAAGAGTCCCACAGCGTTAAAAATGTTAAAGTTTGCTTTTTTGGCTGAAAGTGATGGTACTTCGGGAATCACCCAGTTAGGCGTTGGAGGTCTTTCTCTTTACTATAACACCGATGAAGCAGTAGAAGGGAAAAATTCTTTTATTGAAAAAAGAAAACCAGATTTTAACAAATTTAGAGAGTGACAATCTATGGAAATTCAAAATGTGTGCATCATTGGTGCGGGTACAATGGGTTCCGGAATCGCACAACTAATTGCGATTAACGGTTATTCAGTAAATTTAGTGGATTTAAGTGAAGATTTATTAAATAAGATAAAAGAGAAAATTGAACAGAATATAGATCGCCATTATGTAACCACAAATAAAATCTCAAAGGAAGAAGCAAGCAAGATTCTTAGTAATATTCATTACTTTACAAACATTGAAGAAGCAATAGATAAAGTACAATTAGTAATTGAAGCTATTTATGAAGATATGAATCTTAAACAAGTTCTTTTTGAAAAACTAGATTCAATTTGCGAAAATCACGTCGTTCTAGCCTCAAATACTTCATCTTTAAGTATAACAGACATAGCTTCTAAATGTAAGCATCAAGATAGAATTGTAGGAATCCACTTTTTTAATCCAGCTACAGTAATGAAATTGATAGAGCTAGTTAAAGGAGATAACACGACAAATGAGACATTAGAAATCGCTAAAGAGTTTTCAAAACGATTAAATAAAACTGTAGTTACAATCAATGATTCCCCTGGTTTTGTAACTTCTAGATTAATCTATGTATTATGTAACGAAGCTATTAACATGAAAATGGAAGGAATTGCCAGTACCGAAGATATTGATACCGCTTGTAAACTCGCATTCAATTTTCCCATGGGTCCCTTAGAATTAAGTGATTTAGTTGGATTGGACATTTATAATAATATCGGAGAATATTTGAATAATGAATTTGGAGATAAATATAAACCAAGTTTCCTCTTAAAAAAAATGGTAAATAATAACCAATTAGGTAGAAAATCACGGAAAGGTTTCTATGATTATTGAACTGACATTTTGATTCCTAAATAATTTTTTTAATTAGTTTTTTAATTCTTCTCTGGCAATAATTAAATTCTGTATTTCTGTGGTTCCCCCTCCAATCATAAAAAATTTAGCATCTCGCATGTATCTTTCAACGGGATAATTATCCGTATAACCATTTCCTCCATGAATTTGAACCGCTTCAGAAGTAATTTCTAAAGCTGTCTTACTTGAATATGATTTTGCCATTGATGCTTCTTTAGTAAAATTTATTTTCATTTCTGAAAGTTTTGCGGCACTATAAGTTAACAATCTAGCAGCTTGTAGTTTAATTGCCATTTCCGCAATTTTAAATTTAATTATTTGAAAGGATGCTATTGGTTTATTGAATTGAATTCGTGTTTTGGCATACTTTTTTGATTCTTCCAAAGCTGCCATCGCTATACCATTACACTCAGAACTCAATGTTATTCTTTCGATGTTAAATACATCCATCAAATTATTAAAACCATTTCCTTCCGTTCCAATCAAATTATCTTGGGGAACTTCAACATCTTTAAGTTCAAGATTTCCGTTATATATGCCATTTATTCCCATCAAGTTATATGGGTTCTCAATGCTTAATCCTGGTGTATCTTTTTCAACCAAGAATACACTAATACCTTCTCGAGAATTCACATTCTGGTTTGAAATGGCCCAAATAAAATAGTAATCGGATATTCCTGCGTTGGTAATAAATCTCTTGGAACCATTTAATAAATATGAATTTCCCTTCTTTTCTGCTATAGTTTTAATATCCGCTACGTTAGATCCTGCCATTTCCTCGGTAACACAGATACTGCATATTTTATCTCCTGTCGCAACTTGTTTAAGATATTTCTCTTTTTGCTGTTCATTGCTAAACTTATTGAGGAGATATCCCATTAATATACAAGGTGTTCGGGAAACTGAAACTGCCACGTTGATTTTTGAAATTTCTTCTGTAATCATGCAATGAGCAATAATTCCTAATTCTGTTCCTCCATATTTCTGAGGAATTAAAGGTCCAATCAAACCTTGTTTTCCTAATTTCTTTAATAAAGTAATAGAAATTTTATCAATATTATTGAGATCATTTTTAATTGGTTCTAATTCTTCTTTTAAAAAACTTATAACACGTTTTTTAATCATGTGAATTTTATCTGTAAAAAATAAATTTTCCATAATAACATCTGATTTTTGATTTCTAATTTATAAATTTATTAAAAGGGCAATGAAGATTTATTTTATCCTTGTATAATATGTATTTCTAAACTTATTAAGATAAGATAAATAATCACTTAAAAATTAAGAATTCACAGAATTTGTTGAGAAGATCATTATGATAGTTTTCATAATTTTTGTAAGTGTTTTAGATAAATATAGAAAAATCAATTTTATAGCATAAATGATTTCATAAATACATTGCTATAGGATTAGAAAAAGTAATTCTCACTTTTTTTCTAATTCTGCGAAAAAATCATCAAATTCATCACTTTTTTTAACATTAGCTCTTTTTGTTGAATAATAATAACCCAAAAAGATTCCAATTATTATCGTAAGGACAAAAACCATAATTAAGTTAGAGACAAAAAGACTCAAAAAGATAACGAAATTTAATCCATAATAAGGTATGGTTATCATCCATTCAATTATAGAAAGAGTAAGAGAAGTTAAAAGAGCACCTAAAAGGATAAAATAAAAACTGACCTTACGTATTTCTTTTTCGGGTTTGCAATATCTAAGAGTAAAAATCATACCAATAACAGCTCCGAGAATTACCCCGATGTCTCCATAATACAAAAATAGATAAAATGGTAAGATAAACAGTAAAACAGCACTTATAATGTCAAAAATGATTATCCCTACAAGGAGAGTGTGCTTTTTCGCGATATAAAGAAAATAATTTAAAATAGGAATATACGTCACCTTTTAGAATTATAAATTAATTTTGATGTGAATAATACTATTATTAATGATTTAAGTTATTAATTTTGTATAAATTTAATTAAAAAAAAAGTTATTTTGCTTTCAAACTTTCATAGAATATATCATCATCGAGATCATCATCACTTATGAGTCTTTTTGGTTTTTTCATCCTAAAATATAATCCCTCTATCAAACCAATAGACAGTCCTATTATCACAGCTTCAAGAAAATAATAAATAAAGATATCTAAAAAGCTAATAGGGAATACAAATGAAAAAATAGCCCAATCAAAAACACTTAAAGAAATTGCAGCTAAAATTGAACCTCCCAAAGCCGTGATTAAACCAGTTTTTAGCGCGGTTTGATATTCCTTCATATTTTTCAAAGCAAAATAAGCACCAATAGCAACACCTAAAACCATTTGAATATCTCCTAAACGAAATATTCCGCCGGAATAAATCATATATGCAATGAATGTTATAAGATCGGAAATAATGATGCCTGCTAAGACATTCCACTTTTTTGCTGTTTGATATAAATCCGCTATAAAAGACACGTCTAAGCCACCATTATCGATCCCTTATTTTTTGTAATTAATATTAGGTTCTTTTTGATCAGAAGCATGAATTAGATTCAATTCCGTTTCACTGTCAAACACGTGTATTTTCTCCATTGGAAAAGAAATATATCCTTTATCATCCATCTTGGCATCATAAAATCCTGGTACAGCAACCATACCCTGAATCTTATCAGGAAACTCGAATGTGACCATTGTATCCGGACCAAGAAATTCTACAACAGTAAGAGTTACCTCAAATGAATTATCATGCTTATTAGGAGTAATTGTAATATGTTCTGGCCGGATACCTAGTATAACTTTATCTGAAGGATTTTTCTTAATTTTGGATATGATTTCATTTGATACAGGATACTTATGTTCTCCAAAGATTATTTCTTGTTGTCCTGATGGACCCATTTCGGCATCAAAAAAATTCATCGAAGGAGAGCCTATAAATCCCGCAACAAATTTATTTATAGGTTTATTATATACTTCACTCGGTGGACCTATTTGCTGGAAACTACCATTATTTAAAATTGCAATTCGATCTGCCATTGACATTGCTTCCACTTGATCATGTGTCACATAGATTTGAGTAATTTTAAGTTTTCGTTGTAATTTAATGATTTCCCCTCTCATCTGAATGCGTAATTTAGCATCTAAATTACTTAAAGGTTCATCAAATAAAAATACAGTTGGATCTCGGACAATAGACCTTCCTAAAGCAACTCTTTGGCGCTGTCCTCCACTAATCTCTCCTGGTTTTCTATCTAACAACGTAGAAATATCGAGTAATTTAGCTGCACTTTCTACTTTTTTAGTAATTTCATCTTTATCCATTTTGGCAAGTTTTAGAGAAAACTCCATATTTTTCCGAACATTCATATGGGGATATAACGCATAACTTTGGAAAACCATTGCCACCTTTCTTTCTTTAGGAGGGAGGTATGAGACATCAGCATCGTCAAAAAAAACTTGACCACTACTAACATACTCTAAACCAGCAATAATGTTTAAGCATGTAGACTTTCCGCAACCAGAAGGTCCTACTAATACCATAAATTCTTGATCTTTTATCTCAAGATTGATTTTTTTTAAAACTTTTACAGATCCAAAATTCTTTTCTACATCAACAAGTCGTATTCTTACCATTCATTATCACCTTTTTTTTAACCTTTAACAGCTCCTCTTGTTAATCCACTTATTATTTTTTTCTGAAATATAAGTACTATAAGTACTAATGGAATAGTTGAAATTGTGGTAGCCGCTAATAGGACAATATCTGTGTTCCAATTTGCCGTTAAACTTAGATCATTTTGAACATACCTTAGTATTGTTCGTGGTACGGTTTGAATCTGAGGATCGATTAAAAAGACCTGAGCAAATAATAACTCATTCCATGATGCAATGAAAACCAAAATCGCTGTAGTAAATATTCCAGGTATTGTCAATGGAAGTATTACTTTCCGTAAAACTTGAAAATTGGACGCACCATCAACTTTTGCGGCTTTCCATAAATCCGGTGGAATTTCTTTAAAGAAAGCGACTAATATAAAAACCGCTAAGGGTAAATTAAACGCCGCATATGGCAATATGAGTGTAAATAAATGATTAAATATACCATTTGCATATGAATCTCCAAAATCTACAGGGGGTATAATGCTAGAAATTAAGATCGTCTGAATATAAAAGGGAATAACGATGATTAGAGGAGGAAGACTATTCATTGAAAAGACGAAACTACTGAGTCCACTCTTGAAAGGAAATTTAAATTTTGCAATGGCATATGCAATTAAAATCCCTGCAAAGAGTACGATGAGCACCGTTAATCCAGAAAGTATCACCCCATTTACAAGTGGTACATTAAATGTTGTTCCATAAACTTGTGAATTAGTGAATAAAAGTTTATAAGCATCCAAAGATATGTATTTTGGAAAAAGTTCAAATGATGTTTGTAAAACCGTGTTATAAGGGTTTCTAAAAGACCTTAACGCAATCCAAATGAAAGGTCCAGCACAGAATAAACACATGGCTAATACCATGAAAGCAAACACTACTCTCTTTATGTACCGTGATATTATGTACCACTGAACTTTCCTTTGAGAAATTGTTATTGATTTATGTTCCAATTCTAATGGCAATATGATTTCCACTATGTTATCTTGTTCGAGTGATAAACTTTTTATTGCATCTATTTGGGATTGATCACCAATAGTTTTTTGAGTTTTATCTGTCTCTTTTTTCTTTAAATCCTCAATTTCTGAAATCGCTTTAGTTTCTTTTTTACTAATTCTATGACCCATTTTACTCCAAGCCTTTTGCAAGAAATTTTTGCCGCCTTTTTGTTTTTTATCCCTTCTTCGCGTAAAAAGAAGAATAAAAAAAGCGAATATGATAACAAAAAGGAGTAATATGACCGAAATGGAGGAAGCTAAGCCATAATCTCCGTTTAACCATAGTTGTACTGCTTGCCAAGTTAATGAATGAACACTGTCATCTTTGAAGACAACAATAGCATCATAAACTCGTAATGCCTCCATGGCTCGAAATATTAATGCTATTCCAACTCCCGGTTTTATAAGGGGCCAGGAAATGTATCTAAACTTTTGCCACCCACTTGCTCCAGCAATATCTCCTGCTTTATATAAATCTTCTGGGACAATCTGGAGTGCTGCTAATATAAGTAAAGTAATAAAAGGGGTAGTTTTCCAAACATCGATGGTTATAGCAACCATCATTGTAAGAGTAATAGGAACTGCTTCAAGATGTGTACCAAATGGGACCGGTCCTAATAATGTAAACAATACGGGTGCATCTGGTCCAAAGAATGACACAGTTTGTAAACCTAATAATTGAAGTATGCTATTTACTAGACCAAAATTTTCAGCGGGATTAAATATTTCAAACCTAAAAATTGTAGCTGATGCTACCGTAGGTAATGCCCAAGGAATTAAAAGTGTGGTTCGTGCAATCCCTCTTCCCTTAAACTTCTTGTTTAAAATTAACGCAAAAATTAAACCTAATATGAATTCGAAAATTAAGGAAACTATAGAAAAAAAGAGTGTTTGATAGGTATAACGCCAAAAATTACGACTATTATAATTTCCAAACACCAAAAGTTCATAGTAATTGACGATAGTAACATGCCTTCCAAAATAACCGGTTGCGGCTTTGCTATCTGTAAAACTGATAAATAGACCAATCACAATAGGAATTAAGATGGCGAAAGCAAAAATAAATAAAGCTGGAACTAATAGTGTGATCACGAATTTCCTATCTTTTTCGGGTTTTTGTCGCTCTTTTCCAGGAATCTTAAATTCTACTTTTTCTAATAACGTTGTCGTACTCATTTATAGTGTCAACCTATTTATTAATAATTTATAAAAAAAAAAAAAAATTTAGATTTTATTATGACGCTTTCTTATCATGATTATAAGTCCCAATGCTGACATAGCCGCAACAACAATCAGGGCAACATCATATCCCGGAATAGCGGGTACAGTAGGAGAACCAGCTAAGATATCTTCGATATTTGTTTGCATATCAGATAAACCTTGAGTAACTGTTTTCCCACCACTAAGAATGTTGCTAAAATCATTTGAAATTGCAACTGAGATTAATGGATATTGAGATTCTACAGGTCTAGAAAGTGTTTGATCTAACTGGGTGGTCCAATTTGAAATCCATTCGAATCCTGTTGGAGGACTAGCATACACTGATTTCAATGCTGGAAAGTTTGAAGTATTTACCAATTCTACTTCTTGAGCGTTTAGTTTACCTAAATATTTAGTAAGATTAACTGCTCCTGCTCTTTGAGCACTATTTATAGCTGAAGGGATTGCTAATATAGCTCCGCCAACGCAACTTGTCTTATAATTCGTGGCTCCTGCAAAATGAGGTAAGGGAGCAACTCCAAAGTCTATTCCATTATCAATCGAAGCTCCATAGCCAAAAGTCCATTGTCTCATGAATATTGAATTATTTTGATTCCAGGTTGTTACAGAGGAACCCTCATCCATTACTAATCCAACTCTTGGAATTATATATGGATTTGGAGAACTTGGTGTTCCTTGAACCCCAGTGTATTGAGGTGGTATCAAGTTCTGGAAAAAGGTCATTGCATCTGCTAATTTTGAATTTCCGGCAATGTTCACTGTATTACCTACAATTAGATCTGTGGCACCATTACTTCCGGCAACTTCAAAGAAATTACATACCCCACCTTCATAGTTATCTAATTGTCCTACCCAACCCACTAAATTGGGATTATCTAGGGTACCAGATTCATTATTGAGTATGTAATTTGCTGTTGCTTTTAAACCTTCCCATGTTGTAAAATTAGCGGTAGTTAAACCATTTAGATCCATTAAATCCTTTCGATAGAATAATATACCTAAATTCATAAAATAAGGATAAGCATAATAATGCCCATTATAGGTACACGCATCTACCATACCACCAACGAAATTGGCCATTTCACTAGCACTTACATAGCTATCAAGAGGAATAATCCATCCATTATCAGCAAAAAAACCTGTCCAAACGACATCCATACCAACGACATCATATTCAGTACTTGATGATGCCAACGCAGCTGATAAAGTTGTTAGTTGAACAGTAGCATCAGATCCAGATGAAGCCACAGTAACACTATTTACTCCAGATCCTAATGGATCAGCTAGAAAATCAGCTACAACAAGTTGTACTGCGGGTACTTGCTGATCGGTAACAATTATTTTTAAATCAACTCCTGCAGAAGATTTGGGTACAGCTGTTTTTAAGTCAATTTTTGTAACGGCTCCAATGAGAAATGTCGCTGTAATCATTGAAAAAACCATGATAGAAAGTAAAAAAATATTGTTTAATTTTCTCATGTTTGTTTTTCCTTCTTTGTTTTTTTACATTCAAATTAAAAAATTTTTTTTTGTTAGATTTAAGTCATCAATTAAAAAAACAAGTAAGAAATATGATGTTTTCATTTATAAAGTTATAGTTAAAGAATTATCAATTTAGGAGAGACCTAAAGACTATAGTAAAAAATTTTATATACATAAATTCATTATAAATTAATTTAAAATCACCAATTCTATACCAATAAAAGAATAAAGAGATTGAAAAAAGAATGGTAAAAGATATGAATTCAGTCCTGAATTCCTATGAGACTCTCTTAGGAAAAGAACCAGTAGAAATCATTAAAAAAAAAGCAAAAGAGTTTGAAAATAAATCTATCCTTCACGTAAATGCTACTAAATTTGGCGGAGGCGTTGCTGAAATATTACAAAACATGATTGTTTTAATGGAAGAACTCGATCTTGATGTTAAATGGAAAGCGTTTTCCGCACCTGATAGTTTCTTCCAGATATCAAAAAAGATGCATAATGCATTACAAGGAGATTATAAAATAAAATTTTCAACGGAAGAAGTAAATCAATTCCTAGAGCAAGCAAAAGATATTTACGATCAAGTACATCCTGAAGAAGATTTTGTAATCATCCATGATCCTCAACCATGCCCCATCATAAAACATGCAGAAAAAAGAAAAGGAAAATGGATTTGGCGCTGTCACATTGATACTTCGAATCCAAATCCTAAAGCGTGGGATTTGATTTTTCCTTTTCTTCAGAAATATGATGCTCGTATTTTTACAATGAAAGATTTTGCAAAATCAGAATTAAATGACCCGATATTTTACATTACACCCTCGATCAATCCTTTTTCAGAAAAAAATAAAGAGTTGGATCTTGAGAAAGCCAAAAATATTGTTCAGAAATATGTTCCCCTTGATATACCAATAATTACTCAAGTATCTCGGTTCGATCCTTGGAAGGATCCTTTAGGAGTAGTAGATGCGTATAATAAAGTCAAAGAGAAAATTCCCATTCGCTTGGCTTTAATTGGGAGTTTAGCACACGATGATCCTGAGGGTGTAGAATGGCTTGAAAAAGTAAAGGACTATGCGAATGGTGATGAAAACATACATATTTTAACAAATTTAGATGGGGTTGGTGACATTGAAGTAAATGCTTTTCAACGAGTTTCTAAAATAATTGTACAAAAATCACTTCGAGAAGGATTTGGACTAACCGTAACGGAAGCTTTATGGAAAGGAACTCCCGTAATTGGGGGAGATGTAGGAGGGATTAGACTTCAGATTAAGGATGGCGAAAGCGGGTATTTAGTTAATAGTATTGATGAAACAGCGGAAAGAATATTATATTTACTAAAGAATCCAAAAATAGCTGAGAATATGGGAAAAAAAGGACGAGAAAAAGTGAAGAATGAATTTCTTCTAATCCGTCATTTTGAAAAGTATTTAGATTTATTTAAAAGCATATCGAAATAAAATAACTATGAGATAAAAAAAGAGACTTTATAAAAGTCTCTTATTCCATAAAATTATCTGAATTTTGAGTTCTATTTATAAATTTATTAAATGAATAATAAAGATTTTTTTTTAACTTGGATGACCTTATATTTTAAAAACCAGAGTGAAATGAATGACAAACCAAAAATTAATATGTCGAAATTGCGGAGAAAATCCGAACGAGATTTTTTATGAATGTATAGAATGTGCAAACCAACTATGTGATAATTGTGTAAATATCTGTCCACATTGTAATGGTGCTCTCTGTGATGGTTGTTATCGTTATCATAAAAAGAATTGTAATTAAATGAAAGGTACTTATTTCTTAGTGATTCATATCCAAAAAAATTCTTTCATCAATATTGGAGCACTCGGATTAATAGAATTTCAGGAAGGATATTATATTTATGTAGGTTCAGCCATGGGAAATAAAGGTTCGAGTACTTTAATAAATCGCGTTAAAAGACACGTTGATTCTTCTAATAACAAGAAAATGTATTGGCATATTGATTATCTACTTGATTGTAAATATAGCTATATATCTAAAATTTTCTTATTTCCCTCTACTGAACGTTTAGAATGCGTTCTTTCTAAAGAACTTAAGGATTCTTGTGATAATTACATCAGAAATTTTGGGTCTTCTGACTGTAATTGTGATAGTCATTTATTTTATTTCTCAAAACTCCAAAATTTATCATCTTATTATGATTATCATGACTGATAAAAAGATAATGAGTATTATTTCAGTAATGATTCCAAAATATTTGTACCTCCAATTTGGGAGCCATCCGAATAAATTATCACGAAGCCAATCAGAATGTTTATGCAAATACCATCCCTGACCCCAATTTGGATTTTCTCCTGATTTCACTTTTCTTTTTTGAAGGGGCCTTAGTATGAACCAATCCCATATATCGATTATGTTCGCAAATAAAATTCCTAACCAATAGGGTATTATTAAAATGAATATTGATAATATAGAAGCAGAATAAATTATAACATGCCAAATAACCCAAAATTTATCATCCTTCTTCGCATCAGGGGTATGATAAGTAAGTTTAGATAATGCATCAACTATTAAATGTGAAAGATATGCGAAGAAAATTGTAGAGAATATATTTAGAGGGAATAAAAAATATCTAAAACATGCAATTTGGATGATAACAGCAACTAGATTATGAGTTATGGCTTCCATGGTTTATTATTTTTAATAATCTGAATTGAAGTAAGAAACGTTATATTTTTTAAATTCTTTAAGGTTAAAATTGTATTTTAAATTATAATTATTTATTAAATAATATAAAATAACAAAAAAGGTAAAAAAAATGGGATTATTAGATGGTAAAGTTGCCATTATAACGGGTGCTGGACGAGGTTTGGGCAGAGAAGAAGCACTTGCAATGGCAAGGGAAGGTTGTAATTTAGTTATCAATGATCTTGGTGGGAGTTTTGATGGAGAAGGAGGAGAATCAAAATTTGCCGACGAAGTTGCCAATGAGTGTAAAGCTCTTGGAGTAAAAGCCATAGGTAATTACGACTCCGTAGCAGACTTTAATAAAGCGAAGGGAATGATTGATCAAGCAATCGCAGAATTCGGACATTTAGACATTGTTGTAAACAATGCAGGAATCTTGCGAGATCGAATGATTTTCAACATGGCAGAAGCAGAATTTGATGCGGTTATTGCAGTACATTTGAAAGGAACTTTTAATTTAACGAGACATGCAGCTGAATATTTCAGAAAGGTTGGTAAAGAAGATCTCGGGAAGAAAAATTTTGGAAGGATTATTAACACTGCTTCAGATGCTGGATTGTTAGGCAATCTCGGTCAAGCAAATTATGGTGCTGCTAAAGCCGGTATTGCAGCATTCACGTTAATCACTTCCATGGAATTAAAAAAATATGCTACCGTTAATTGCGTTGTACCAATGGCTCGAACTCGGCTTACAACGGACGCAACACCAAAAATGGTTGATTTTATGAGTCAAAAAGCAAAAGGAGGATTGGATGTATTTGATCCGGCACATTTTGCTCCATTAATTGTATATTTAGCATCAGATGAGGCTAGAAGAGTGAATGGTGAAGTTTTTAGAGCTGCTGGAGATAAAGTTTGGGTTTATCGAGGCTGGCACACGGTTAATCGCATTGACAATAATGGAAAACCATTTACAGCTCAATTATTAGTTGATCGAATTAAATCCGAACTATTAAAAGGTCTTCCTTCAAAACAAGCGATTGAAGGTGTAGCAAGCGAAGTTTTAGACTTGTAATTCTAACCTTCATTTTTTTATTAATAAAAAAAACTAAATTTCTAACTCTTTTTCTAATTTTATTACAATTTCTTTCAATATATTATAAACCAAACTTATAATACTATCAAAAGATTCTTCTGGCAATTCACCCTCAGTCTTCTTTAGTAGTCCTAAGATGTAATCTAATTTTTCTAATCCCGATTCAAATTGACTTTGTTGAGATTCAGAATGAATTTGCTTAACATAATTCTTTAAAAATATGATTTCACTTAATAGCAAATTAATAATCTTTTCTCTTCGCGACTGATAAAAATCAGACAATTGCCATATTCCTATTTTATTCATTTCAATCATTTTATTTTCTTTTCTTTAATATAAAATAAGAAAAAAAGATATTAATCTCTTGGAGGGACCAATTTTTGAGAGGATTTTTATCCCATTACATAAAAATATAATAAAAATAGGTGAAATTTAGCGTTTTTCTAACCTGCGGAAAGGTGGTTTGTGACCTTCTGGAAAAGGAGAAATGTATGGTTTATCTTTATGTTTTTTTTCATGTTCCTCTTTTGCTTTTTCTACCAGTTCTTTATCTCTCATAAACTTTAAAGATGTCGATGCCAGAATTTTTGCAGCTGTTAACATTCCCTTATGACCTATGCTCATTCCCGCACAGGAAGCAGTTTGCCATGAATGTCCAGGAGATCCAATGATTTCACAAGCGGTCATGAATTCTCCCAATGGAACTTTCCAAGATACGTCAGCAACATCTGTTGAGCCAGGGCTTGATCTACCTTTGCCTATCGGCGGAATCACGATTTTATTAAGTGGTTTGCTTAGAATTGCCTCTGCCATTTCTTTCATATCTGGAGGTGCTAAACTCAAGTATCCCTCTATCGAGTTTGGAGGGAGAGATTTCTTTAATTCTTCTGCAAATACCATATCTTGCTTATCAAATCTTGGAGCTCCTACTTCTTTCATTGTTTTTAATAGAACATCATCAACAATCTCATTATACCAAGTGTTGTATGTACCACTTATAAAATCAATTTCCATCTTAGTTTCTGTCATGAGTTCTGCGCCTTTAGCAATATTTATGAGCCTTTGATATAATTCTTCAACTTGATGTCGTTCTGGTGCTCTTACAAAATAGTGAACTTCTGCAAATGCAGGTACGACATTCGGAGCATCCCCTCCATTTGTTATAACATAATGAAGACGAGCTTCTTGTATCATGTGTTCTCGCATATAATTGGCGCCAACATTCATTAATTCAACTCCATCTAAAGCGCTTCTCCCATTTTGAGGGTCACCTGCTGCGTGAGCTGTTCTTCCATAGAATTTAAAAATCACAGAGTTCATTGCCAAAGCACTCATTACTGTTAGCATGTTTAAAGATCCAGGATGCCACGTTAGGGCGATATCTACGTCATCAAATAATCCTTCTTTGACCATATAGCCTTTTGCATTGTAAGTTTCTTCAGCTGGACAGCCATAATATCGAATCGTCCCTGATACTTCACCCGCATCAATTTCCTCTTTAACGGCTAATACAGCCCCAAGAGAACCTACACACAATAAATTATGACCGCATCCGTGTCCAGGAGCACCTTCTACTAAAGGCTTTCTTTTTGGTTCTGCAGTTTGACTTAGTCCAGGAAGGGCATCAAATTCACCTAATATTCCGATAACTGGCTTTCCAGTTCCATAACTTGCATAAAAAGCCGTGGGCATATCCGCTACACCTCTTTTAACAGAAAATCCCGCTTCCTCTAAAGTATTTGATAATAGTTTTGAAGAATTCACTTCTTCTAAACTCATTTCAGCAAAATTCCATATTTGATCACTTATCGAAGAAAGCATGCTGCTATTTTCTTTTATCCAATTTAACCATCTTCTTGGCATATTCTTTAAAACCTCATTATTCTTGAGATCTATATAATAATGGATATTTAACTTCACATAAGAACGTAATTAATTAGTACTCGAGAAGGATTCAAAAATTCTATATTTAAGGAATCGAGAGTGAAACGTGAGTTGGGATATAAAGCGGTTTTGTGAGTTTTTTAATTTTCAAATCCTTTTTGAGAATTTTCATCATTACGCTTGCCCCATTAAAACTAAAAAATTTCATGGCTCTTAGTGCTTGATGCAAGGAATGATCAAAAGAGCTGGTAAATAATATTATTGCACTTGTAAATCTTCTTGTAGCGGCTTTTAACAACCTATCCAACAAATAAATATATCCATAATACAAATTCCACTCATTAAGAAATTTCGTTTTTTCTAAAAATATCTCATGGACAATCCCAATCTTAAATTTCAAACCATAATTAAACCCATAAATATTTGCGGTATTAAACGCTGCGCCTCCAATAATCTCATTTTTTTTTTTCATGATTATATAGGTTGGTTCATATCGTTTTGATGGAACATTTATTCGGGCCCATGTATATTTATTTTTAGTATAAGGGTGAAATCCTGCATATTGAGTCTTGATTATTCTGTTTAGCGCATTCATGTATTTGAAATGACTCTCGTTACGAACAATTTCATAGGTAACGTCATTGAAAAAAGGTTTTGATCTTAATACTAACCTGTATAACAATCTTGGGATATAAGATAATATTAAAAATACAGGAACTAAAATTGCGAATCCATAAAAATCGTGGAACAAATTAAGAACATTAGGAAATTGAACAAACATCTTTTCCCTATCATAATCTCTATATCCTTCTTTTAAGTATAATTTCTTTCGTGGGAAACCGGAATAATCAGCTGTCAGCATTGATATATCGCACTTTTTCTTATTCATGTACCTAATCGCGTTTTTTAACAATCTCCTTGCAATTCCTTGACGCATGTATTCTGGGTGACATACCACATCATTTATCTCACCATTGAGTAATAATTTTTTATCAATAATGACCCGTTCGACTAAACTTACATGTACTGATCCTATGATTTTTTTTTCCTCAATATCTTCAGCAATTTGGATCATTTCTGGTTCAAAATCTGGAGATTGAACATACCTCCAATTCCAATTCTTTGTAGTTCGAATTAATCCAGCCCCATTGGTTTGAAAGGATCTATTATACAAATCCGCGAGTTGTTTATCATCACCTTCTTGATAATGACGAAATACTATCAATCCCACTATAAAATATACCCCCTATTTTCTTTTTTTATAGCTCAAACTTCAAAAAATAGTCTATATAAGATTATGAACATATAATCATACTTCAACATTTTTAAATCTTAACGCTATATTTATTATCATAAGATATGACAATTTAAACTTGAGTGAAATGAGTGAAATTACCAATATTTTAGATAGCTTGAAATCTATAAAAGGAGTTCACGGTGCTGCTCTAATCGAGAAATTTGGGCTAATTAAAGGTTCAGCTCTTCCCGGGTGGGTGGATCCTGAAGCGGTGGCCGCAATGGTGACTCTTATATTAAAAGCTTCACAGAGAGCAACCAAAGAATTAGAACAAGGGCAATTTAATAATGCTATAATTGAAAGTGGTAAAGGAAAGATCTTATTTAATACCGTAAAAGAAAATGTATTAGTTGTAATTTCTACAGTTGAAGCTAAATTAGGCATAATTAACTTGAAACTAGCAGCCGCAACACAAGCTTTAGAATCGCTTCTCTAGCATATCAATCTTTTTTCTCTTTTTTAATCAATTATTCCCATTTTTGTTAATAATTCAATAATAATTTCTCTTGTTATCCCAGGATCTGCTTGTCCACGAGTTTTTTTCATTACCCGTCCAATGAGCGCTTCTACAGCTTTTGGATTATTGATACAATCCTCCACTATCTTAGGATTTTCATCTATGGCTTCCTTACTTAACTTTTCAATAAAAATTTGGTCTGATATTCTTGCTTTCCCTTTCTTTTCTAATAATTTGGAAACCGAGACACCTTCCATAAGATCACCTATTAGTGATTTAGCTATTTTAGTAGTGATTAATCCTTCTTTTACATAATTTACTAAATCAGTGACTTGTTTGGTATGCAATTTTGTATTTTTTATTGTCATGCTATGTTCATTTAACCATCCTACAATATTGTTCATTAACCAATTACAAAATTGTTTGTATTCATTTGGTCCGAATGAGGGATCAGAATTTACTCCATCCTCAAAAAAATTTGCAATGTCTTTATCTAAAACTAAATTATCTGAATCAAATTCTGATAAATCATACTCCCTTCTAAGGCGATGAGCTCTTTCACTTGGCATTTCAGGTAACTCATTCTTAACTCTCTCAATAAAATCATCATCTATTTCTATGGGAGTTAAATCTTGTTCAGGAAAATAACGATAATCTGCTTCAAATTCTTTTTTACGAAGTGAAATCGTGATCCTTCTTTTATCATCCCAATGGCGCGTTTCTAGTAGCAATGTTTTTCCTCTTTTTAATAAGTTTTTTTGGCGTACAATCTCATGCAATAACGCTCTTTCCACTTCTTTAAAGCTATTAATATTTTTAGCTTCACTACGTTCATGACCTTTTATAGAAATATTTGCATCAACTCTCACGGAACCTTGAAGATCTAAATTTGCAATTTCAGAATACTGGACAATTGACTTTAATTGTTTTAGAAATTCTCTTGCCTCTTCTGGAGAATTTATAACTGGTTCGGTCACGATTTCAATCAAGCAAACTCCCGATCGATTATAATCAACTAAGGTATATGGTGAAGTAGTTATACTTCCTTTATGTACTAATCGAGCGGGATCTTCTTCAAGATGAATTCTATTTAGAAGAATATCTTTTTTGTGATTATTTACTTTTATCGTGATCTTTCCACCGTCAGCAAAAGCTTTACCACCTGCTTTATTGTATTGTGATATTTGAAACCCCTTTGGAAGATCAACATAATGATAATTTTTCCTATAGAACCAAAAACGATGATTTATTTTACATTCTAATGCAATTGCTAATCTTGTTGCAAATTCTATCGCTTTTTTATTTAAAACAGGTAGAGAACCAGGCAAACCTAGACAGATAGGACACACGTAAGTGTTTGGATCAGCTCCACGATAATCATTGCTACAACTACAAAATAATTTTGATTTGAGATTAGTTAATTGAATATGCACTTCTAATCCAATCATTATTTCATAATTTTGACTACTCAAATTAAATACCTCCTTTAAAAATTGGTGGTTTTTTTCGATATATATTTAGCTCTTGTTCAAGTTGATATCCAATATTTAAAATTCCTTTTTCATCAAAATAATTACCGATTATTTGAAAGCCTATGGGTAGATTATTTTTATCAAACCCACAAGGGATTGATAGAGCTGGGAGTCCAGCTAGGTTTACAGGGCATGTAAGTATGTCAATTGCATACATTTGCAATGGATTATCAATTAATTCTCCAATCTTAAAAGCGGTTATTGGCATTGTTGGACAAACTATTGAATTGCATAACTTAAAAGCATTAACAAAATCTTGTTTTATTAATGCTCTTACCTTTAAAGCTTTCAAGTAGAACATTTCATAATATCCTGCAGAAAGAGCATATGTACCCAAGAAAATTCTCCTTCTAACTTCTGGTCCGAAATTTTCACTCCTAGTTTTTCTAAATACATCGAATAAGTCTCCCGAGAGATCATCCGTGATCTTTCCGTATCTGATTCCATCGTATCTGGCTAAATTTGAACTAGCTTCGCACATGCAGATTAAATAATATGTAGCAACGGTATATTCCAAATGCGGAATAGTCACTTCAATAATAGTTGCTCCTAAACTTTCCAATTTTTGAATTGACTTTTCTACACTTCTTTTTACCGTCTTTTCAACTCCTTCCCCAAAAAATTCTTTTGGAACACCTAATACTTTCTTATTAATCGAATTTTTTAATTCCTCTACATAATTATCCACTTTGATATTAATTGAAGTAGAATCAAGTTGATCTTTTCCGGAAATGATTTCAAGCATCATTGCAGAATCACGAACACACTTGGTGATTGGTCCAATTTGATCTAAAGAATTAGCAAATGCGATCAAACCATATCGCGAAACTCTTCCATATGTGGGTTTTAATCCTACAACTCCACTAAAAGAGGCTGGGCATCTAATACTACCACCAGTATCACTGCCTAAAGCGATTATTGCTTGTCCTGATGCGATTGAAGTAGCCGATCCACCACTAGATCCCCCAGGAACTCTTTTTAAGTCCCATGGATTATAAGTGGGTCCATAACAGCTCGATTCCGTAGAACTCCCCATTGCAAATTCATCCATATTCGTGTTTCCAATATGAATAGCTCCTTCTTGCTCCACTAATCGTTCTATGACATGTGCATTATATGGGGGTTGAAATCCCTCCAATATGTGTGAACAACAAGTTGTGGGAAAATTCTTCAAACATATTAAATCCTTGTTAGCAAAAGGTAGACCGTATAGCTTTCCCAATTGTTGACCTTCTTTTAGGTTTAAATCATATTCTTTTGCTTTTTCTAGTGCTTTCTGTTTTGAATAATTAACAAAAGAATGGATTGATTGATCGGTCTCATCTATCTTATCGAAACTCGCTTGAATTACTTCTCGTATGGTAATTTCTCTATTATGTATTTTTTCAATTAATTCATATGCCATGTAATTGTCGAGTTCCATTATGATAAACCATCCTTTTAATTAATTTCACAAATTTGACTCTACTAAAAAATTTCACTGAAAACTAATCTGATTTAATTTTTCCAAATGAATTTTCTATAACATTTGGTAGAAGATTATAGATTGATCCACCAATCATGTTTGAAAAATATTCTTTTAATTCTAAGTATTTCTGCCATTTTTGTAATACGGGAATTCCTAATGGGACTTGATTTTTTAAGTTATAACGTAAAACTACTTCAATTAAGCGCTTCTCAATTAAAACATATTTATCTTCCATTGTTATACAGTCACATAATTGAATTAGTCTATCATAATCATTATATTCACAATTCTCGAGGAATAATTCAATAAATTTTAGTTCATTTTCAGTACGTTCCCATATCCCTATGTTTGCATTAATATTTTTATTAGGAAAACAATGAGTAATACAAATTCGTGCTAATTTTTCATAACCTTTTATTTTTAAATAATTATATCCATCAATTGTATGGCGTTCTTGAGTTATACCTGCAACCCGACCTATATCATGAATTAGACCCATTATATATGCTTTATTTCCATCAAGGCTTTCGATTTCACTCGCAATTGTTTTGGTAGCATTAGCGACGTATTTACTGTGCTTTACCCAAGGTCCTGGATTTCGTTGATCCCCCTCTTTCAACCAATTTTCAACAAGCCTAATTTCAGGTAATTTCATTTCTATTTCCTCAATATATATTAGGTAAATTAAAAGATAATAATCTACTTAATTAAGATTTTGAAAAAGATAT
>CAZBPC010000001.1:8005-44282 GCA_964493715.1 uncultured archaeon | reverse complement strand
TATTAGGTAAATTAAAAGATAATAATCTACTTAATTAAGATTTTGAAAAAGATATGAATGGTCTAAACCATATGACTAAGGGGTTTTTCTTAGCATAGTTCTTGGAAAAGCAATGGCGTCTTTTATATTTTCTAATCCGCATATCCAAGAGATCACTCTTTCGACTCCTACTCCATAACCAGAATGTGGGACACTACCATACTTTCTTAAATCAAAGTACCAGCTATATGTTTCGGGATCCTCACCTTCTGCTCTTAATCTTTCCTTCATATTATCAACTAATAAACTCCTCTCAGATCCACCTATTATCTCGCAATATCCCTCTGGAGCTAACATGTCAAAACATAATGCTTCTTTAGGATTTTCTTTGCTAGGTGGTTTGTAGAACCCCATAATCTCTGTAGGGTAATGTGTAACTACAACTGGAACTTTATAGTGATCAGCTATTTTCGCTTCTTCAAGTGTTCTTAAATCTTTACCCCAAGGCACTTTCATGTCATATTTCTCATCAAGAAGTTTCAAAGCATCCGCATATTTAATCGTAGGATATTCTGCAGTTTCGTATTTTTCTAATAAACTAATATTTCTTTCTAAAATTTCAAGCTCTTTCCGATTGTTCTTTAATACTTCCTTTATGATAAATCTTATCTCCGCTTTAGCGACTTCTGTGACTTCATCCAACTCCATCCATGCTGCTTCCATTTCTGCCATCCAGAATTCTGATAAATGCCTTGAAGTTTTCGATTTTTCTGCTCTAAAAGTTGGACCCATGTTATAAATCTTTCCAAGAGAAAATATTCCTGCCTCAGCATATAGCTGCCACGATTGACTAAGATATACTTTATCTTCATAATATTTAACTTCAAATAACGTTGATCCTCCTTCAGACATGCTAGGTTGAAAAATAGGAGCATCAAATTCATAATATCCATTACTTCGAAAGAATTCATGAATAGCTCCAACAATCGTGTGTCGAATTTTAAGTATAGCATTTAACTTTCTTGATCTTATCCAAAGATGTCTATTATCATAAAGTAGTTCAGGGGATTGATGCTCAGTTATTGGAAATGATTCTGATATTTGGAGTATTTTTAAATCAGTTACAGCAACTTCATAACCTGTTGGAGCTCTTTCATCCTCTTTTAACTCACCTGAAATTTTAATTGAAGATTCAATAGTAAGATTTGTAGCTTCTTCAAAGAGTTCCGGTACACTGCTTTTTGAAATTACACATTGAATGATGTTCGATTCGTCCCTTAAAACAATAAATACAAACTTATTCGAAGATCTTTGGCGATACACCCACCCTCTCAAATTTACATTAGTCAAATTCCTTTTAAGAGCCTCATCAATGGTGATATATGTTGATTCCTTCATTTTCGATAACAAGAGATAAGTAGATATTTTAAAAAAAATTATATTTATGCAAATTGGGGATTTCTAAAAAATTTGATTGATTTTTTTTCGATTTTTTATTAATCATATTTTATTCATATATTTTATTTAAAATTGAAATTTAACCTTGAATAATTGAATAATTTCATTTATCAAAACATAGTCAGGACATATCAAAGAAAAAAAAATAAGATATTTTAGATTATCTTGATTGTGGCTACTATGATCTCAAGAATGACGGTAGAAAAATATTCAATAATATCCTATTTTTCGTGAATAAAACGAAGAGATATGGAAATTACTCATTGAATTAATGTGGTGAATAGAGAGGATGATTGTTCAAAATTATGGTTAAAGTAAGAATACTGCTGCTGCTAATACAGACGCCCATTCATCTTCTTTTCTGACAGTGGCATATTCCGTTACATTTTTGGTTTCAACTATTTTGCCTTCCATTTTATAATAGTCGCGTTTTTCATCGTAGTTAGCATCCGGATCAAATGGAATCCCCAGTGTTGTAGCTAACATTTCTGCGGCTAAATCTTCGGCAATATCTCCTGTATTTTCAGGTTTTACACCAAAAGTATGATGTTCACTTAAATACCCATACTGACCTTTATCAGCAGGTTTTGCAACTCCTACAGATGCACAAATCAAGCGATTGTATTCGTTAGATTCTGCTCTAGACATTACAGTGTATACTACTTGTCCAGGGCGAAATTGCTTTAAGCCATCCTCCTTATTTATTTCAATGCAATATGGTGGAAATATAGATGAAACATTAACTAAATTGTACTTTTCAATTCCTGCATCTCTAAGAGCCAATTCAAAAGCTGCTAACTTAGACTTATGAAATCCTTTTCCTTTTACAAAGAATACCTTTTTTGGGACAAGCGACATTGTTTCAATATAAATTCTATTATATAACTTACTTAATTAATAAATAAAAATAATTATTATTTAAATGTTCTCGAAATTTATAGATTTACTTAGACTCTTCGATTCTAAAGTCTTGATGTAAATCTGATTTATGGATTAATTTATTTTATTATGAAATTTTAATATTCTATTCAAATATCTTAGAGAAAAATAGAAAAAGTCCAATACCTGAATTCTATTATCAAAATAAGCATAGTTCTGTTAATTTATATTATAAAAGATAACACTAATGAGCAATAAATTAATTTGGATCTTTTTTGTAAAAAAAATGCATCGATTTATTTAATAAATCTAGAATGTTTAATTCAAATTATGAATAAACGACATGAAGAAGATTACTTGATTCAAAAAATAACTCCATTTAATGTTAATGAAGTGAAAAATATTGACGATCTTTTAAGAGCTCTTAAATATTGTGGATTTCAAGGAAGAAATTTAGGGAAAGCTTTAGATATTCTTTATAAAATGGTAAGTGATGATGAAATTTTAACCGTGTTAACATTAAGTGGAGCCATGGTCCCAGCTGGAATGGGAGATTTAATTTGCACATTAATGGAACATAAATTAATTGATGTTTTGGTTTCTACGGGAGCAAATATCATACATGACTTAGTAGATGCACTTACTGATGGAGGACATTATATTGGTAGTAATAGCATTGATGATGATGAATTGTATAAATTGAGAATTAATAGAATATATGATACTTTCCTACCCGAAGAAAATTATAAGATAACCGAAGAAGCATTATTAGAGATCATTCATGAATTATTTGAATCTAAGGATATTACCATTTTACCTTCAGATCTATTAAAAAAAGTTGGTGAAAAGTTAAATAGAAGATGTATTTTAGCTGTGGCTGCTAAAAACAGCATTCCTATTTTTGTGCCTGCATTTTCTGACTCTGAATTTGCATTGAACTTAATTAAATATTCCATAAGGGAAGGATATCATTTTAATTTAGACATTCTTGGAGATGTGTTAAAATTTGCAGATATTATAAGAAAACCCCGAGAATGTGGTACTCTAATAGTTGGAGGGGGTGTTCCCAGAAATTGGACTCAACAAATCTTTCCTTTACTTGATCAAATTGAAAATGTTGAAAATATGGGGTTTAACTATTCAGTTAGAATACATACCGCTACTGAGTATGATGGGGGTCTTTCAGGATGTACAATATCTGAATCAAAAAGTTGGGGAAAATATTCTTTAAAATCAAAATATATAAGTGTATGGTGTGATGCAACCATTGCATTACCTATTTTAATTACAGGATTATTACAGAGATTGAAAATAATCTAATCTTATATTCTTTAGAACTTTTTCAATTTTATAGCGAATAGCAATTAAGTTGACCATCCTCATCCGCAAGACGTTTAACATTTGCAAATGCTGCCTCTAAATAATCCTTAGGAAAAGGCAAATCTTCGGTTAGTGCTCTTTCCCTTAGTGTTTCGGGATGAATCTCAAAAGTTCTCCATTCAACATCAAGGTTGTACTCTTTTTTGAGCTGTTCTATTCGATGATATCCGATATAACAAGATGGACAAATATGATCAGCATAAGCAATTACTTTTAATTTTGTTTCACTCATGTGCCGGTTTAAGATTAAAAATCAATCTAATAAGCTTTTTTCAATTAAATATTAATCAAATTTTTCTATATAGGAAATATTTATCAACTTAACTCCAATTAAAAACCTTAAAAGTCTTCAGCAATAAACATTTATTACACTAAGAAAATGCTTAATTTTAGAAGGTATTTTTAATTTTTATGATGAGAACTTTTAATTTATTGGGTAGTATTAGGTGGATTTTGAATAATAAATAAATACGTATAAAAAGAAATATTAAGAATAGAAAAATGAAAATTGGTTCAATTGTTATCCGGTGCTATGAATTCGATAAAATGTTCGCATTCTGGCAAGAAGCACTCCATTACGTCCCTAGAGAACCGGCACAGGAAGGGTGGGTTGTTCTTTGTGATCCTGAAGGAAAAAGTCCCAATATCTCCTTAGATAAAGTTCCAGAAAAACGTACTGGTAAAAGAAGCAGATTACACCTCGATCTCTACACAACCAACAGAAATGGCGAAGTAGAGCGGTTGATCAAGATCGGAGCAACTCGTTATCCCTGGAGATATGAGCCAGATCATGATTATATCGTGTTGGAAGATCCTGATGGCAACCTCTTCTGTGTAGTTCAGACTTTGTATGAGTAAAAATCGCTATAGATCTCTTACAAATACAAAAATAAATAAAAAGAAATATCTATTTTTAAAAATTTTTTAAGATTTATATTAAATTTGGCATTTTGAAAGAGTATTATTGGCTAATTAGGTTTAAAAGTCTTCAAAATCATCATCTAGATCAAGATCATCATCATCATCATCACTGTCATCCCAATCCTCGTCATCATCGTCACTATCATCCCAATCATCATCTTCATCATCATCTTTAAGTTCAATATTCATTTTAAAGGCCTCCAATTTTATTTTTATTGAGATTAGAAATTATATAAAATGTCAATTATAAGGAAAACCTATAACAAATTTAAATATTACTATATCAACTTTTATTGTTTCTGATCTATTTATTCAATGGAAGGATCGTAAAGTTTAAATTAGGATAAATAATCTTGGAGCGAGCCTTACTTTTCTGTTTAACTAAAAAATAGTTTTTGGAAATAATTTCGAATAAAGAGATATTCAATAATAAGGAAGAAAAATATCAAAAATTTACTCTTATGGAAGCTTGAAAGAATTTGGATAATTAATAAATTTGAAAATTTTGTATAAATAAGTTAATTTAGTTAGGATTCATTTTCTTTTCTAAGAAGGTATTTAGAAAAAATATTCATATAAAGACATTCTTCAGCGGGCATTTCCGTAGTTAATTGTGGATTTTCTGTGAATTCTATATTACTTCCACGTATGATTACTATAGGAGTTTGTTGATCTGCTTCACTCAAAAGAAATTGGGCTGCACTTGTAAGGTCATCCGCGATAGCTCTCATTGTAATTTCTAATGGACGGTTAAATAAATCCGGATGACCACGCAAATCTTCAATGGGCTCAAAACCTGCTGTAGCTATTGCGATGCCGATCGTTCCTTTTCTGAGAGGCTGAACTCTCGAATCAGCAATAATTACTCCAAGGTTTTTTATTTTGAATTCTTTTCTTAATTCTCTCCAATATTCCCATACCACTTGATGAAGATTTTTTGGTAAAAGAATGACCTTATTTGGACCAGCGTTGGATTGATCGATCCCGGCATTTGCAATTAAAAAATCGTTAACTTTTGCCAAAATAACGTGTTTTAAACCCCCCAATATCAAAGAAGATTCCTCTAATATTAGCTCTACATACTTTTCATCCATATCATATTTCTTAGCCATAACTTTAGCTTTATCTGAGATGTCTTTCACATCAGATAAAATTCTTACTCTACCCTGAGAGGTAGCAATTACTTTTTCAGCGATAACAACAACATCTCCTTCTTTTAAGGATTCTCCTTCTACTTTAATCTGTTCTATTACAATTCTTAATAATGGATCATTCTCTTTAATTAGAGGAAGCTTTATTGAAAATAATTTCATAGTAATGAAAAGAATTAAACTTATTTGAAATATTTTTTTACATTAAGGAAAGTGATTACTATTAAATCGGATTATAAGAATTTGTGACCGAAAAAACAAAAGCAGCTATTTTAGATAGAATACGATAATGAATGAAATTTATGCTAAATTTTGTGATGATTTAGAAATTGGAGATAATTTTCCAACAGTTATAATGGGTGTATTGAATTTAAGCCCAGAATCGTTCTATAAAGGTTCTGTGTACAACGATTTTAAATCATTAGAAAAAAAGACTTTAGAAATGGTCGAGGGTGGGGCGAAAATCTTGGATTTGGGTGCTCGTTCTTCAGCACCATGGTCAAAGAAGATTAGTATAAAAGAAGAACTCGATCGCATAATCCCCTCAATGGAAACAATATGTAAAATTGTCCCGAATGATGTTATCATTTCTATTGATACTCAATATCGGGAAGTTGCTCAACAAATGTATAATATAGCTATAAAATCTAAAAAAAAAATTATAATTAATGACGTGAGTTGCTTAAAAACCGATCCAGGACTACTAGATCTTGTAGTAGAGCATAACATACCTATCATTTTAATGAGTTCTAAATCCATTCCTGGGGATTTACTTACTATCGAAGAAATTATCGTAGAGTCTAAAAATACAATTGAATTGTTGAGCTCTAAGGGTTATGATATTAAAAAAATAATTTTAGATCCCGGAATTGGTCGATGGATTGAAGAAAAAACGCCTGAATACGATATGAAAATAATAGGTAACTTGGAAAAGCTTCGCATCTTGAGAAAACCTATCTTGGTGGCAATTTCCAGAAAATCTTTTATCGGAGCAACCTTAAATATACCAGAACCGGAAAAGCGGCTTAATGGAACTCTTTCAGCAACAGCAATTGCTGTCTATAATGGAGCACATATAATTCGCACCCATGACGTAAATATTCAATTATTAGAAATTATAAAAATAGCGGAAGCAATTAGAAAGAGCACTTAGGATTTGAGGAAATCATTTTCTTGAAATTAAGATTATAAAGCCTATTTTTGAGTTTTAAAAATCTATTACTTTTATCTCTTTATATGCATTTTTAGCTCTGTTATTATCCTAATTTAAGTTAAAATTAATTTAATATTAGATCATTTAATATTGGGCAATATTTTAGAAAGAAACAAATTTTCAAAATCAAATTTTAAGATAATACAAAACTAAATTTCCGATTCGCTCAATATAAATACGCTGAATTCTACATTTGTTTTTAATGATTCGAAAACATCCAAAAATATTTATGTGATGTTATTAATTTTAATAATTCTTTTTATCTTAAAAGTATCAGAAAAATGTACCAACATTTAAAATATCGTATTCACTTACATTATATGTAAATTGTCAAATTATCAAGTTAGTTCATTTAAGAATTGATGAATTTACTCTTACAAAATTATAGGATCAGATTCGATTTTTTATGACTGATAACAATAGATATGATGCAGAAGATATTCAAGTACTTAAAGGTCTCGAAGGCGTAAGAAAGAGACCTGCGATGTACATTGGCGATACGGGTAAAAAAGGGCTCCATCATCTTATTTTTGAAGTGTTGGATAATTCTGTTGATGAAGCAATAGGAGGATTTGCCAACGAAATAAAAATTACCTTATTTCCAGATAATTCTGTTCAAATTTATGATAATGGTAGAGGAATTCCTATTGATATTCATCAGGAATATAACAAACCGGCATTAGAAGTCATAATGGAATACTTGCATTCAGGTGGCAAGTTTGATAATAAGAGCTATAAAATTTCAGGTGGATTACATGGAGTAGGGTTATCCGTCGTTAACGCTTTGGCTGAATGGTTAGATGTAGAAATATATAAGGATGGATCTATCTATAAACAGAGATTTTCTAGAGGAAAAAAAGTATCAGAACCTGAAATTACAAAAACAGATGATAAGAGAACCTCAACTAAAATTACCTTTTATCCTGATAAGGAAATTTTTGAGTTTGATGCGAATGAACGGATCTATACTCCTTCTATCATAAGCAATCGGATGCGCGAACTTGCTTTCTTAACACCACAAGCTAGATTTGAATTACACGACAAGGTAACTGATATCAAGGAGGAATTCTTTTTTGAAGGAGGAATTGTAGAATTTATTTCTTACCTTAATAAAGATAAACAACCTCTACATGACGACATTATTTATATTAGTGAATCATCTACGGAATCAGATGGATCTATAATCTATTGCGATGTAGCAATGCAATATAATCAAGGATATCAAACTAATATCCTTTCATATGCAAACACAATCAATACGTTAGAGGGTGGTGTTCATTTGACTGCTTTTAAAGCTGCTTTAACTCGTACGTATAATTCATATATCGATAATTTCATGGAAAAAAAATATAAGGAACATTTACTTAGTGGTCCTGATTCACGAGAGGGTTTATCTGCCGTAATTTCCGTTAAACTTCCCGATCCGCAATTTGAAAGTCAAACAAAAATTAAATTGGGAAACCCTGAAATACGGCAAATCGTCGGCCAGATAATAAGTGATAAATTAACTCAATACTTAGAGGAAAATCCTAAAACCGCGAAAACGATAGTTCTGAAATCGATCAATGCTAAATTAGCTCGTGAAGCCGCTCAGAAAGCAAGACAATTAATACGGAGAAAATCTGTTTTAGACGGTGCCCGAATGCCAGGAAAATTGGCAGATTGTTCTTCGAATGATCCAAGAGTAGCTGAAATTTTCATAGTAGAAGGTAATTCTGCAGGTGGTTCTGCAAAACAAGGAAGAGATAGAACTTATCAAGCAATACTTCCTTTAAGGGGTAAAATTCTAAACGTGGAGAAGTCTCGCTTGGATAAAATTCTGCAGAATAACGAAATCCAATCACTAATTAAAGCACTAGGTGTGGGTTTTAAAGAAGATGATGCAGAAGCGAATGGAAATAATGGAGATAACGAAGAGATTGGAGAAAATGAGGAAAATGGTGATTACGAGGAGACGTTTGACTTAAGTAAATTAAGATATCATAAAGTAATAATAATGTGCGATGCTGACGTTGATGGATTTCACATCGAGACGCTTTTACTTACATTTTTCTTCCGTTACATGCGACCTTTAATAGATGAAGGTCATCTCTATATTGCTGTTCCACCTCTTTATAAAGTAGCGTATAAAAAAACTAATGAATACGTGTATTCAGATGAAGCGAAAATTGAAATGATAAATGGGATAATCAAGCAATATAATTTAAAAAATGCGGATTCAATTCGTCTCCAACGCTATAAAGGTCTGGGGGAAATGAATCCTGAAGAACTTTATGGGACCACAATGAACAAAGCAACTCGTACTTTAAAAAAAGTCACGTATGATGACTATATTGAGAATGATTTAATGTTCACAAAATTAATGGGTAAGGAAGTCAAAGCCCGAAAGAAATTCATCATAAATCATTTTGATGAAGTTAATGCATTAGATATCTAATTTTAAATAAAACAAAAGTAAGGAGGATTTTTCAATTGACTATAGAACATATAGACGATATCTTGTTAAATGAGGAAATGCAACAGAGCTATATCACTTATAGCATGTCTACAATAATCGGTAGGGCGATTCCAGATGTTCGTGACGGATTAAAGCCTGTCCATAGACGTATAATCTATGCCATGTTAACAAATAATTGGTTTTCAAATGGACCCCACGTAAAATGCGCTAAAATCGTCGGTGAAGTGCTAGGAAATTTCCATCCGCACGGTGATATGGCGGTTTATAATTCTTTAGTGAGAATGGGACAAGATTTTTCATTGCGATATCCCCTCATACATCCTCAAGGGAATTTTGGATCAATCGATGGAGATCCTCCTGCAGCTTATCGTTATACTGAAGCAAGACTTTCCTTGATTTCAAATGAATTAATCGAAGATATAGACAAAGATACCGTTGAATTTATTCCAAATTTTGATGGAACTGCAGTAGAACCTGTCTACATGCCTGCCAAACTTCCAAATATTTTATTGAACGGTACTAAAGGGATTGCCGTAGGAATGGCGACATCCATGCCTCCTCATAACTTAAGAGAAGTTTGTGATGGGATTGTTGCAACAATTGACGATCCAGAGATTTCAATTGAAGAGTTAATGCAGATTATCAAAGGTCCAGATTTCCCGACAGGAGGTATTATCCACGGTTCAAGTGGCATCTATAATGCGTATACCACCGGAACAGGAGCTTTTTCCCTTAGTGGTAAAATTGAAACCGAAATAAAGGGAAAAGATACGAGTTTGATAATTGTTGAAATTCCATACTTAGTCAATAAAACCATTTTGATAGAATCTATAGCCAAATTGATTAAAGAGGGAGTTTTAAAGGATGTAAAAGATTTACGCGATGAATCTGATCAAAGAGGAATGCGGATCGTATTAGATCTAACTAAAAATGCTCAACCTCTGGTAATAGAGAATATTCTCTTTAAACGAACAAGATTATTGAGTAGTTTTAACGTAACAAACTTGGTTTTAATTAATAATGGGAAACAACCTAAAATTCTCAACTTAAAAGATATTATTGATGAGTATATAGAACATCGATTGGACGTTATTTATAAGAAAACTGAATTCTTGTTAAAAAAGGCGCAAGCTAGACTTCATATAGTGGAAGGGATACTAATTGCACTAAATGATATTGATAATGTAGTCAATCTTATTAAAAGCTCAAAAGATTCAAATGAGGCAAAAGAAAAACTTAAGTCTGCTTATGAGTTAAGTGATATTCAAGTTCAATCTATATTAAGCATGCCTTTATCTCGATTGACGAGCTTAGAAATTCAAAAATTAGTTGATGAGAAGAATGAATTGAATAAGAATATTACTGAATATAACAATATACTTAAGGATAAATCAATACGACTTGGTATTATTAAAACAGAACTACAAGAATTAAGCAAAAAGTTTGGGGATGACCGGAAAACTGAAATAAAATTCATTGAAGAAGATGAATATAGTTCCAAAGATATGGATAAAAAAGACTTTATCAAAAAAGAACCGACAATCGTTATTTTTACAAAAAATCAATACATTAAGCGTATATCCTTAGAAGAGTATCAAGCTCAAAAGCGGGGCGGTCGAGGTAAAAGAGGAATGACAATACGAGAAGAAGATCTCATTGATGATCTATTTGTTGGTACCACTCACGACACTATCTTAATCTTCACATCACAAGGACGCGTATATTCTATAAAATGCTATGATATCCCTTTACAAACTCGAACAGCCCGAGGAAAACCGATTGTTAATTTAATTGCGCTCCAAGACGGTGAAAAAGTAGCATCAATGATCCCTATTAATAACTTTGCTACAACGGAGATGCTTATCATGACTACTAAAAATGGTATTATAAAAAAGACCCCCTTAAAATTATTTTCTAAATTCAAATCAACTGGTGTGCGTGCTCAAAGAATTAAAGCGAGTGATGAACTAGTTAGCGTCAAAAGGTTTTCTAATGAACTGCAAGATATTTTTTTGGTAACAAAACTCGGTTATGCAATAAGATTTGATGAAACTGAATTAAGAGAGTTAGGTAAAACGTCTATGGGTGTTAAAGGAGCAGATCTTAGAGAAAATGATGAGATTATTGACACTCTTCTTGTATCCGATGATGATATCATATTAACCTTAACAAAAAATGGTCATGGTCAAAGAACAAAAGTTAAGGAATATCGAAAGACAGGAAGAGGTGCTAAAGGAGTTAGAAATATTAGTTTAAATTTAGAACAGCATGATGAAGTCATTGCTTCGAGAATCGCACATCACATGGATCTATTAATCATAACCGAACAAGGACAAGTCATAAGAGTTCCTGTGGATTCAATACGGATAACCCATAGAAAAGCCAAAGGTGTTAGGGTTATAAAGTTGTATGAACATGATTCAGTTGTGGCAATTGGTAAGGTTAGAAAAGAAATCACTGAATGATGGATTAAAATTCGATTTAGAATTTATTTCTCTTCATTCATGTAAGGTATAACGCAAATGAAAGCAAAATCATTTTCTCCAAGATTTTCCATGGCATGTTTTTCTGAAGGAGGTATATAGAATACATCCCCCACATTTGCAAGCTCTTCTTGACCTTCATCATTAAAAAATCGCCCCTTTCCTTGAAGAATGAAAATTTCGTGATCCTCCGGATGATCGTGAAGAGGAATCCTTCCTCCTGGCTTTATTTCAATTCGCCGCATGGCAAAATTACGAGCGCCATCATTTTTATCCACTAACCAGCGAATAAAGACATTTTTTACTAGAGTTCCATCAGTTAAAATCGCTTGTTTATTCTCGACTTCTTTCCATTTTTTTTTTAGCATGGTTTAAAATAATTAATCCTCTTATTAAATAATAACACCTATCAAGAATAATTAGAAACGGTTGAGCATTTATGAACACTGAATATAATGTTGGGTTTGATTATTCACATGATAATAAACTTAGTATAGAAGATACAACAGGATTTAATGATTTTATAGAATATTTATTTAATTCTGACTTTAAAGTTGGAAAAATAGAAGCAGGTTTAACTTACGAGAAATTGTCGAATTATAATATCTTCATTATTGGTGTTCCAATGAATAAGAAGTATTTAACTCCAGAAGAAATTGATGATGTTATCAAATACGTTCGAGATGGTGGTAGTTTACTGGCAATAAATGATAGAGGTGGAGATTTCGAAAATAATAATAATTTAAGCGAGCTTACTAAACATTTTGGAGTTAGATTCAACCCCGATTCTTTATATGATAACGAACATTTTTCCAAAAACAATTCACGTCCCGTTATTAATAATTTTAAAAAGCACTTTATCACTCGAGATATTAATCAGATAATTCATTCTGGAGGCTGTACTCTTGATATAGACAAAACTGTGGAAGATTTAGATGTTAATATAAATGCGATTGCGTTTTCCTCTGAAGATTCTTCATGGCATAAGATATACAGGGATGAAGAATTGGTGGATGAGCCAGTAAGTAAAGCTCCTATATTAGCAACCGGTCATTATGGACTTGGAAAAGTTGTAATGTTAGCAAATCTATCGCTCCTCTCGGGTTTTAATGATCAATACGGCATTCGTGGAGCAGATAATTTTAAGCTAATCGCAAATATCATTTCTTGGCTTTTTAATAAGGCTCATTCGAAGGAAGCACAACTCACGCAACCAATTTACTGTACCATACCAATTGAGCAAGAACTTTATTATTGGATTAAAGATATCATAGAAACAGATGAACGTTGGGATTCTATTCAAGCAGTTATAAACTTTGCCCTCAATGTGGTAAGGATCCGAATGAAAAATCAAGAACCTCAAGAAGAAGAATAAAATGTTTTTATATTAAGCCATCTAATTCATTTTAAAGAACATTAAAATTAGATAGAGGATATTATTATGGGTCATTTCAAAGAAGATGGAAAGTTTAATGAAAATTCTTACCTTATTGATGCGGAATTTATGAAGTTAAAGGGGACATTATCTATATACGTTATCGAAAATGATGGGATGAGAATGTTAATTGATACAGGAGAAACTCTACCAGCACGAAGAGTTGTGAAAAAACTCAAAGCAATGAATCTATTTCCAATTCATAAGATATTATTTACTCACGCCCATTGGGATCATGTTCAGGCATTACCTCGCATATTAAAACAAATGGAGGGTGAAGATATAGAAGTACTAGCACATGAGGATGCAATAGATATTTTGAAAAATCCTGAGGAATTGAATGAATTTTTTGAGTATATAGTAGAACCTATTGAAAATGTAACTCCTTTAAAAGCAAATGATATTATCGATATTAATGGATTTGAACTTGAGATCCTTGAGTTATTTGGACACACTCAAGATTCAATTGGTATCTATGATAAGACAAACAAAAATATCTTTGTTGGAGATGCAATTATAGATCATTTAGATTTGGATACTTACACACCTGTTTTATATGGACCCCATTTCGATGAAAAACAATTATTAAAAACATATGAAAAGCTTGATGAGATGAAAACAGAATTGAATTCGATTTCATTAGCTCATTTTGGAGTATATTCTGGTGTAGATTTTATCAATTTGGTGGAGAGTGTAAAAGATAAATATTTTAAAGCAAAAGATTCAATCATAAAATGGTATTTAGAAAATCCAGATGTAGATTATGTAACAGAAAAATATCAAGAAAATATCATCCCAAATTCAAAAATGTTTCCTAAAGAAAATCTGGGGGGAATTCATTGGTTTATGGATCAACACATTAAGACCTTAAAAGCTAAAGGATTTATTAAATAAAATTTTACTTCATTCATTGTTTGTGGTGTTTGATGTGATTAAAACTGATAAAAAAGAGTTATTGATTGGAGTCCTATCCGATACTCACATCCCACATAGGACTAAAAAGTTTCCTGACATAGTGATCGAAGATTTTAAGAAAAAAAATGTTGATTATGTATTTCATCTGGGTGACTTTACTGAATATAAAGTCTATAAGCGTCTTGTTGATGAATTTGGGAAGGATAAAATAGTTGCTATCCGAGGTAATATGGATTTTGATCAAGATTTAAAGAGAATCTTGCCCGATAAAATAGAATTAGAGATTCTTGGGCATAAGGTCTTGATGTTACACGGAATGGGCGGACCAAACATGATAATCAAGCGATTAATAAAAAATTTAAACCTTTTAAATTCTAATTATGATATAGTGATTTTCGGTCACACTCATAGACCTGAAAATGAAATCGTTGATGGAATATTATTCTTTAGCCCGGGAACTACATCTCCAATAGATAACAAGTTCACAGTTGTAAGCTCCTATGGGTATCTTAAAATTTCTGAAAATACGATTGAACCCGAAATCATCCATCTATAAATATATTTATAGTAGATACAAATTTGGATTGAAATCTTACATAGCACATTATAAGATAAATTAAAAAGTAGTGCTTGAAAATATTTTAATTACCAAGAAGGACTTTCCATGGATTGACCCGATAGTTTCTTGTAATGATTTAACACTGCTTGTCGTGCACCGTATACAAAGGCTCTTTTCACGTTTATGCCCGTGATGGCAATAGTCTCATAAATTAAGCAGTGATTTAATTTTGCTGTATCAAGAACTTGCCTAATCTTTGTAATTTCTACTATATCCTCCAAATCTCGCTTATTCGCTAAAAGGACTAAAGGGACCTCTGGAGGTTCTGCTATACCGGCAGGTATGAGTTTATTGCCATAGAATTTCAAGAGTTCTTTAAGGGACCAAATGTTCTCACCAAACTGGTCGATAAGACTATCCCAGGTAAATATTACTGCATCGGTACCTTTTAAAACTGTTTGTCTTTGGAATTTATGACGTCTTTGACCGGCTACAGTATACACTTGGAATACAACGTTTGATACCCGAGCAACAACTCGATCAAAAAATAACGTACGTCCAGTAGGATCTTGAATCTGTTGCATGTCTCCACTTGCAAGCCCTTCCTTGTTATACACCCATTCTAAAGCTGTTGTCTTACCCCCTAAGGAAGGACCGTAAAAACAGATTTTGAAAACTAATGTTCCATCTCCCCTTCTACTTGGCATGTGATTTGAACCTCGAGACTATTTTACAAAAAAATTGATTATAATTTGATTTTGAAGATCTAATAATAATAATAATATATTAATTTGTGTAAATGAAAAGTTTTACGTTTATTAAATATTCATTTTGCGTGATTACAAATCTATTTGAGACTATTATCCAAGTATTATTTGTAATCCGAAATTCATTTATTTCTCTTTGATATTTATAGATATATATTCTTTGAATATTTCAGTAAGACAGAATCATTTAAAGAAGAAGTTTTTCCACTTATAAGAGATTTAAGGTATAGACCAGATCTTGATTCAATAATTAAAAACGAGGTACTAAAGAATGTAATTAAAAAATTTAAATAGTATGATTGGAAGATGATTTTAAAAGATATTTATTAACATATTGTTATATTATTTTGACGAAAATATAGACATTCTAAAGGAAATTGGTCAAATAAAGAAAAAGTTTATGCTATTTTTTATTTAGGGATAACAAAGATTCCATGTTGGCTGATATGAATGGATTAAGTTCATGAGTTGTGTGAAACTTGTTGAATCGAAATATTTGGTTGGACAGTGTCTTGCTCCATTTTCTATAATGTCGAAGTGGATATGAGCTGATGCATTACATTGCAAGAACTCAGCAATAATATCACCTTTTTGAACCCAATCTCCTACCTCAACTTTAAACATCGAAATTTGTTGTTCTCTTTTTAATTCTATTGAAGTCCAAGGTTCAAAGTTATAGCCAATATTCAGGCTGGAATTAAATCTGATCCAAATTCTGACGTGATACTTATTTTCTCCTTCTTCTTGGTGCTTTTCAATTTCCCAGACTTGACCAGGAGCTGCTGCCAGCACATTTGTTCCATTATTAAAAAAAAAGTCAATCCCATTATGTTCGAAGCCCCATGGACAACTGGCACTTTCGCTATATCCTTCGTTAAACGCATTGATGTCTGATTCATTTTCAAAAAGGACTCCCATATAGTTGAGATTTGTACTCGGATATCGGTTTCCGGGGTTAAAAAACACCCCTGATCTGTTTAAGAAATAAATAGCTGTAGTTCCAACTGTAATACTAATTGCTATAATAATAATTATTATTACTTTTTTTTTCAATAAAATCCCCATAAGTTATATGATTCAAATTATATTAAATCATTAGGTTAATAATTAAATTCCTTATCTCATTATAATGTCAAGAACTATAGCCATGTTCTTATTAAAATCTTTTTAGTATTAACATGTTTACTTATGTTTTTAATTCTCGCATAATTACTAATTTCAATGATAAACATAAGAAGGAGAAACAATGCGACCAATTACAGAAGAAAAATTCGAGTCAATCTTAAAATTTTTAGAGGAAAAAAAAATCGATGTTCTACTGATAACTGATAACGAAAACAGTCGGAATGTGAACCTACAATATCTTACTGGTCATCCAACTGATGCAACAGTGCTGATAAAATCAAGTGGAGAATCATTTTTAATCCCATGGGATGTCCCATTAGCTGAAAAACATTCTGAGGTTGATGAGATTATAAATCCAGCGAACTTCAGTTTCAACACATTGTTGGCAATAAAAGATTTATTTGAAAATCGCTGGAAAAAATCATCAATCACAGTTGGAGTCCATTCAATGACTACTTATGGATCTATTATAAGAATGAAAGCAATTATACCTGGAGTTAAGTATTTTGAAGAACCCATCGAAATCACGCAAATTTTAGAAAAATTGAGGGCAACTAAAACTAAATTTGAGATTAAGAATTTAATAAACGCAGCAGAAATTGGAACAAGGACAATCCAAGACATTCGAGATTTCTGTAAAAATACTCCTGATGGCACGGAGAAGGATTTATCATTTACTGTTAGAAAAAAAATTGCAGATTATGGTGGTGATGATATTGCTTTTGAGTCGCTTGTTGCAAATTCATCACGCGCCCATGAAATTCACCAATATCCTTTTGCGAGTGATCAGAAATTTGGATTACCGGGCTTAGCATTAATCGATTTTGGCGCAAAATATCACGGATATCATAGTGATATAACCGTTCCAATTAGTTTCGGTAAATTATCAGACGAACAATATAAGATGCGTGATTTTACAATCAAATCTTATGAAGCAGCAATTGAAATGATTGATATTGGTGTGCCTTTGTGGAAGATTCATGCTGTAGCAGAACAAGTGCTTAAAAAGGGAGGATATATCATGCCTTATTCTTTAGGGCATGGTTTAGGGTTAACTGAACACGATTCGCCAATTATAGGCCGAAAACCTTCGGATGGGTATTCAAAAAAATATTGGAAGGAAGAAACAATCCAAGATGGAATGGTGTTCACTATAGAGCCGGGAGCATATAAGCAAGGGTTAGGAGGCCAAAGGCTTGAGAATGATATCCTAATTAGGAATGGCAAGGTAGAAATTATTACTAACTCAAAACCATTGGACTTTTAAAAACTGAAAATAAACACGAAAATTTAGCGTTTACACCCCATACATATTACATTTCTTTGTTTAACTAAGGGGATATTTTTTCAAATGCAATGATGAATGAGAAGATATAAAAAGCAATTCTACCCATACTAGCATATGAACTTTTGTCCAGAGTGCGGAAGTCAATTAGACCCAGATTCCAAATTTTGTCCAAGTTGTGGTCATAGGTTAAGTGAATTCGAAAATGCAAGCATGAGTATTACCAATCCTCCTCCAACTCCATATATTCCTCCACAATCACAAGTACAACCACGATATTCTTCACCATCTCAAGTGCAACCACGATACTCTTCACAATCAGACACGTATGGGATAGTAGCCTTAATATTTGGAATTTTAGGATTATGCGTCCTACCTATCATTGGGGCTATTATTGCTATAGCTTTTGGTGCAATGTCACGATCAAGGGATCCGAACTCTTCAACAGGAAAGGCGGGTATTGTACTTGGTATACTCGGAATTCTTTGTTGGGTTATCTATTTTATCGCGATTTTTGCCATGATCTCAAGCCTGTTTAACTCAATCCCATACTACTATTAATAATTTTACCAGAATGACGCAAATATTCGGGAGTGTCTTGTACTAAGGAGTTTTAATATGAACTGCATGCATATAGCATATTTAAATATTCAATTATATCTTAATATACATAGGACTAAAATTTGCATGCGCGAATCAATATGAAAATAAAAAAATCATTTGTATATAAAAGTATACTTCTCTTTATCTTTTTATTTACCGTAACTGGCATAACGTATCAAAGTTTTAAGCCTCAATATAAACTCGAGCTTCCAAAGTCAAGTGCAGGTGAGATTTCCATCATCTCACCCGAAAATAAAACAAATATTCAATCAACGGCAGGTTATTACCCAGGAACATTTGGATTCGAAAATGAATTGGATGGAACTTCAAGGACAAATATCGCTTACGTTGATGGAACCAATGCAATTCAATCAAATTGCGATGTTGTTATTAGTAATAATTATCAAGGGCATAAGAAAGTTTTACGAGTTCATGATGGAAATACCAATGGAAATGCTGAAGCACGTAATTATTTTGATTCAACTCAAATTATGGGCACTATCGAATGGTGGTGGAGTACTGAGGTCTCAGGAACTAATAATATCGCTTATCACTTTCATGAAGGAATCATGGGAACTCATGCTGGGGCCGTTTCAATGAGTGATAATACGTTTAAAGACATGGAAGGAAATGTAGTTCAATCCTACGTCTCTAACCAGTGGTATCATAATAAAATAATCTTTGATACTACTTCTGATACATATGAATGGTATATTGATGGGATCTTACGGGTGGATGGGGGTAATTTCTTAAATCCAGTAAACAATATTGGAAGCACTAATATAAAGGGAGGGTGGACTTCGACTGGTACAGCTTATATAGATGCCATAGGATATTCATGGTATAAAGATACCGACATAATCTTATATCACGTCGGAGATAACATGCATGAAGGATTGCTTTTGAGCTACGAGAGTAGCATTGCCTTATATTGGCAAGGGTATTCTTTAGATGGATGCGTAAATAAAACAATCTCAGGAAACACTACCATTCCAATGCCATCAATTGGTCCGCATAGCATTCAAGTGTCAGGCGCAGGACCCCCAATAGGAACGCTGTATCAATCTGAGATAAGATATTTCTTTATTTCTCAAATAAATTTAATTACTCCCGAAAATAAAACCTACACTGAACCCATGAGTGGATACTACCCAGCGACTTATGGATTTGAGAATGATAATATTGGGAATCTACCCTATGATTGGACATTTGAAATTGGTGCACCATGCTCTATACAAGTTATTGATGAGTTAGATGCTCATAAGAATGTAGTGGAGCTATATGATGGAACAACTAGTAATAGCGCTCGCATGATTAACAATTTCACTGATCAAATCGCAGGAACAGTTGAAATGTGGTTCCGGAGAACTGACCCCGCAGAAGCAACATCTATCAGGATAAAAGATCCTTTCGGAACATTTCCAATTGATATAACTTCTTTAGGAGGTATGTTTCGATGGAATAATCAAAGTGTCTGGAATGATATTGCACCTTGTAATAGTGATCAATGGTATCATCTTCGAATCGATTTCAACTGTACTTCTCAGAAGTTTGATGTTTATATTGATGAAATCAGATATTTAACCGACATACCCTTTCAAATTGGTTCAACATCGCTTGTACAACTTACATTAGAAACAAGGTGGGTAGGTTCAACAGGATATTATACCTATTATGATGCTATTGGATATTCATGGGATTCCAATTATGACATTGGAGGTAATCTTAATGAGGGTTTATTATTAAGTTATAAAAATTCCACGAATTTGGATTGGCAAGGTTATTCTTTAGACGGAAGCGTGAACAAAACCATTTTAGGTAATACAACTATTCCCTTGCCCTCAAATGGACTGCATAACATTCAAGTGTTCGGCACAGATACATTAGGAACGATGTGTCAATCTGATATAAGATATTTCACGGTATCTCCAATCAATGTAATCACTCCTGAAAATAAAACCTATACTGGACCAGTGGGGGGTTATTACCCCGCTACTTATGGGTTTGAAAATGTTATTAATGGCCAAGATGATCCGGATTGGGATGATGTATCTTTACAAAAAGGTAATGTTGTTTCAGAAATCGATGGCCACAAAAAAGTGTACGAAGTGATAGATAATTCAGGCTCAAGTGCAGCAGATCTTCTTGAATACTATGATCTTCAGACAAATGGTACGATAGAATTCTGGTGTCGGTTTACTTCGGCAACCGCTGGGAATTATTATCGATTAAGTGGGTCCGTAACTCTTGGACCAACCTTAAACATTGATTCAAATCAGTTTCTATTTACAAATAGTTCAGGTAGCTATCCCATACCTGGAGCACCAAATCCTCAAATAAACACGTGGTATCATGTTCGCTTTGATTTTAGAGGTTCATATTCCAGTGAATACTCTGGATTAACAAGTCAATATACTTATTTCATCTATATAAACACGATTCGATATGGCCCTTTTACTTATGAAGAAAATGATGATGTAGGTACATTTCAAGTCCATACTAGTGTTGCTGGATCGGGATTTACAATTTGGTGGGATGCCGTTGGCTATTCATGGGATCCAAATTATAATATCGGAGATAACCTCAATGAAGGATTGTTGCTTAGTTATGACACAAATACAAATTTCAATTGGACTGGATATTCTCTTGATGGGCAAGCTAACAGGACAATTTTAGGAAATAAAACCATTCCAATGCCTAATAACGGTCTTCATTTTATTCAAGTGTTTGGAAATGATAGCAGGGGTACCATGTATGAATCCGCTGTTCAGCATTTTTCAGTGGATACTACATCTTATATAAATATCATCACACCTGAAAGTAAAACCTACACCGAGCCAATGAGTGGATACTACCCAGCGACCTATGGATTTGAAAACGATGAAGTTGGGACCATACCAGATGAATGGACGGAAGTAGCACCCTCGGGGTCTTGTTCAATTTCAGTTCAAGATCAAAAAGATAATCATAAAAAGGTCGTTTTAATTGCTGATGCTGATACGGCAACAGGCGGAGGAGCAGATGCCACGGCTCAATATAATTTTAAATCACCTAAGGTGAAGGGTACTATTGAATGCTGGGTTTACAAAGAGAGTGGTGACTGTGCTCTTGTAATTCAAGGCAATGATGATACTACTACTGGTTTTATTATAACGATTGATACTGATAACAACGGGATTTTCCGTTATAGTCCTGCTCCTAATACCTATGTCGAATTTGCCGCTGGAAAATATTCAGATCAAGAATGGTTTCATATACGTATAGACTTTGATTGTGATACTGATACGACAGATATTTATGTAAATGGTATAAAAGAAGTAGAGGGAGGTTCATTTCACTTACCAGTTCCAGATATTTCATTCATCCAGATAAGATCTGGCTATTCTGGAAGTTCTGGCATCATATATTTTGATGCGGTTGGGTTATCATGGGACCAAAGTTATGCTCTTGGAGATAATCTAAATGAAGGTTTGTTGCTAAGTTTTAATCAAAGTGATAATTTTGAATGGATCGGTTATTCTTTAGATGGAAACCCTGATATTACAATTGCAGGAAATAAGGTCATTCCAATTCCTGAAAATGGTATTCACTCTGTTATTTTTAATGGAATTACCACTGAAGGAATGGTGATACAATCAGAATTAAGATATTTTATAACTAATATCCAAAGTCCTCCCACACAACCAGAAAATCCTAACTTAATTCCCATATTCTTAACCAGCTTAGGGATCGGAATAGTTGCATTGTTAAGTATTACTTTCTTTTTATTAAGAAGAAAGAAATCTCCTCGAACCAGTATCATTATGCCTTATCAAATAGAAGCTCAAGTTAATGAAAATATTGACTCTAAAAGTGATCAACCTAACTTTTGTCCATTTTGTGGTTCTCGAATAGAAATGCCTTCCCGATTTTGTGCAATTTGTGGGGCATCTTTAAAAAATCTTTAGATCACCAAAAGGACGGGAGATTTGTCATCCCCAAAAATTATTTTTAAATAAAAAAATAATAAGATATTACTATTCAGAATCGAGGAATTCAAGTATTTCAGAGATTAAATCACTTGCTGATAATACTTTCGATAAATAATCAGCAATTTCTAAAAAATTTTGAACATCTTTATCCAAAATGTATGGATTCTCTGGATCCTTACCTTTATCTAGTTCATCAGCTTTCAAGATTGATTCTTCATGATACATGCCATTCACCTATTTGAGTTTGAGTATTTTAAGGATATTAGTTCTAATAAAGTATGGAAAAAAGAACTATGAATGGACTCTTAAATTTTGATAAGTGTAAAAAAAATAGAATAAAATTATTGCATTAAAGTTAGTAAAATGGATTATAGTAATGAACATTTTCTACTTCTTCAGTTAAGAATCTCTGAGTTATTTCTTTGTCAATTATTCCTTCAATATGACATAAATATTCATACTCATCTTTCATGCAAAGTGTAATTGCTACTCCCTTCTTATTCATGCGAGATGTTCTCCCAATGCGGTGGACATAGTTTTCTGGAAATTTTGGAACATCATAATTAATAACATGAGAAATATTATCAATATCTAATCCACGTGCTGCCACATCTGTGGCAACTAGAAGATTAATCTCATGATTCTTGAACTTATTAAGTATGTTTTCTCTTTGAAACTGAGAAAAATCGCCTGAGATTGCTGCAACTTTGAATTTCGAATTTTTTTGAGTTCTTAATTTATCACTTAACCAGTTTACTGTTTTCTTGGTGTTTACAAATACCAGTGCATGTTCGGGCTTTTCTTTCCTTAATATCTTTGTAAATGTCTTAAATTTATCCTTGAAATTATCCACTAAATAGTAAACCTGTTTTGTATTGTGAACTGTAAGATCATCTTTGCTTAAATTAAGAAATGTAAACTGATTTCCGGAATAATCTTTAACCAAATTTCTAATTTCTGAATGAAGTGTTGCTGAAAATAACATAAACTGATACTTTGATTTTATTTGGTTTATTATATATTTCACATCAGGGGCAAATCCAAAGTCCCATAAACGGTCAGCTTCATCAAGACAAATAAACTTTATCTTGCTTAAATTCAAGATTCTTCTTTTATAAAGGTCAATAATTCTTCCGGGTGTTCCTACGATAAAATTGACACCACGTTGCAATTTAGCAATTTGATTGTTAATTGATACGCCCCCATATATGGTCATGGATTTTATTTTGGGATGTTTCAAATCCGAAATTACTTGATGGACTTGTACAGCAAGTTCCCTGGTTGGCACTAAAACTAAAGCTTCGTTTAATGCAGGTTCCATGCGTTCTAAAATAGGAAGAACGTATGCCAAGGTTTTTCCGCTTCCAGTCCGGGCTTGAGCCATAACATGTTGCCCTTCTAAAAGGAGGGGTATTGCTTTTTTTTGGACGGGAGTCGGCGTCGTTATGTTTATATCATTTAAAGCGTTAATGAATCGTTCGCTTATACCTAAATCTTTAAAATTCAATTTTGTTAATCACTAAAGTTTCTCTTTTCTCTGCTACTCAATTAATATAAATATTTTAAAATAGTTAAAGATTACTAAAATGGTTTAAATTCATATATCTTAAGAAAAAATTATCCTATTAAAATCTTGATATAACCGATGAGGGATGTTGATCGATTATTTGAAAATAATTTGATTTACTAGTTCGTTCAATTTTGTTAACTTATGATGAATAAATGTTCTGGTTTTATTCGCGTTGATTTTTGGATTATTCAAAACCAGATCTCTAACTACAGTATGATATTTTTTACCTTTAGTTGCTAAAGCTCGATGGAGTGGATTATCATCGTCATATTTTGGTATTGGGTAAGAAAACGGTCTTTTATGTATGTGTCGACTTGACTTTATAAGTTTTATAGTTTTAGATAAGATTGGCGAATTGAAAATCGCAGAGAGGAAATATGCTTCATACAGAGAATCTGTAGAGTAATAATAGTTCTCCGAACCGATAATAAGCTTCTTCTTCCTGTTTATAATGACTGCAGATTTCAAGTTAGAGCCACTTGCATTATAAACAACAATGTTTGCTTTATTATTGACTTGTTTTGTTAATTTGTTCCAATAATTAACGTTTGAAAAGAGTGTATTAATATCACTGGTTGATTTTTTATTTTTCATATAGTAATCATTCATTTCCTTGTAAAACTTGAGTGATTTCGGATATTTTTTAAGGTAAACCTCGTCAAATTGAAAGTCTTTATCTATTGGTAAAAAAACATTTCTGAAACCCTTTATACAAAAAGGAATTAAATCCATATTTAGAAAAGTTTTATAACGAAATGCTTTTTCAATTTCTGTTTGATTAAAATTAAATTTCCATTGAGCTTTTGAACGAGAAATTACATCAAGATCTGGTGAGATTAGATAAACTTTTTCCAATTTATCATCGATCTTGAAAAAGAGTAAAGATCTTGGAACTAGGGTAGCTCCTTGGTAAAAAAAATTTTTGTAGATGCTTTCAGATAATTCCTTAAAATTTGATAAATTTTCTTCAGACAATATAATTCTTGCCCCATCATCTTCTAACTTTATACTATTATACATTACTTTTTTTTTAAATTTTATATCCTTATCATATATTTTCACTGGTATAGGAAATTTAGCTTGTATTGGAATAATATTGTCTTTTCCAATATAGGTGGCTTTCAAACAGATATGATTTACATTAAAGAAATAACTCTCGGGGAAATCCCAAATTTCTATTTGATCAAATATTCTAAATGACCTAAATCTATAGCAATGATCCCCATTTAGCACACTTTTGGTAATGACGAAAAATATTTTTCCACTTATTTTTAAATATTTCAAAGGGACAGAATAGAAAAATACGCTGGCTAATTCTATATGAGTAATATATTGACTTGGAGGTTTGATTAAGATTTTTTCCGCTAATTCTCTAATTTTATTTTGATAGGATTTATCAAGTAAATCTTTATATGTTAACCAAGGAGGATTCCCAATTATCAAATCAAATGAGTGATAAATTTGTTTAATATCAAAATTTAGATTTAATTTCATCTGTTCTGGGAATAAAGAATCCATTAAGAAAATATTTAAATTCGTATCATTTAAGTTTTCAATATCAATAAAATCAAGTAGCAGCATTAATATGTTAGCTTTTGTAGTTAAAATGGCTAATGGATTAACATCAAAGCCAAAAATATATGTTAAATATTCTTTTTTCTTATCTTCATCAAGGGGAGCTCTGAGTATTTTAAGTAAAATTTCTATGAGAAATGTACCAGATCCGCAAGATGGATCTAAAACTTTCATGCCTAGCGTATAGGAATCATCTACCATTTCATTAACTAGAGTTGGGGAAGTGTAAAATTCTCCAATTTTATGACGAGTTTCTGAAATGAATATTTGTTGATATAATTCATGAAAAAGGTCTTCATGAGAAAAAGATACATTTTGATGTGAATTATAGTGTAATATTTTGAAATAATAGTCAGGATCGACCCAGCTAAATAATACTTCTTCATAACTAAAAAATTTCTTGAAGAACGTGAATTCTCCTTCCACATCATTATGATTTCCTAGTTTACCCAATAGTAAGGTCTTAAGCACAATTGAGTAGTAGGTATGCTTTAAAAAAAGATCCCGTGTAATTTTTACTCCATATATGTTTTTAAAATGAGAATACCAAGAATCATAATGTTTTTTAAACAATTTATCTGATTTGATTGCAAGATCTGTGAGAACCTTCATTGCATCGTTAAATAAAAGTGATTTTAACCCAAATTGAGTTATAATCCTATGAGCATTATACTTTTTCTCTTCTGTGGACATCACTATTCAAGTAAATAATTCAAGAGGCTCAATTAATTTTAATCTGAAATTATAAATAAAGTATAATTTAATAAAAATTCACTAACTTATTTCCGCATAAAAGATGGAAGCATTAAACTAAAGATTTCAGCAATTTTTCGCAACTTTGAAGCTTCTTTAATAATTGAGACAATGAGGATAGATTTTTCTAAGTCATCCTTATCTAAGGACCCTCCAGAATAGATAGCTTCCTCAGAGTTAAATACTAATAAATATCGAACGTTAGGATTATTAATAATTTTTATACCTGGTGTGAGTTTTAAATCATCATACACTTGTTGATGCGCTTGCGGAATATTACCTCTATCATTCATTATTAACAAAACAGCTACACCTCTCTGTGTTAATCGTTTTAATTCAGTAGCATAAAACTTATCAATTTTAGTGGAAACAATATTAAGTTGAGTTTTTGTGTTACTAATTAACTCGAGGAGGTGTTCATTCAAAACATTCTTCTTTTCTGCACCTCCTGAAGATTCGAATCTAACCATCCCAACAAGAGATAATACCTTGTTTTCTAAACTTTGTACTTGTTGCTTCAATCTTTGATTCTCCGTTCGAAGTTCTAATATTCTATCTGACATAATACCTAGACATTAATTATAATTTATCTAATAGATATACTATTTAACTTAGACTATATTAATTTAATTTTTTCCAAGGTTTTCCATATAGAATAAAGCTGGAGATTGCTCGTGAATTTTGTAAATCAACTTTAATCGTAGCTTCATCTTCTTTTAAATCTTGTAATTCCTGTTCAATAAGAAATGTCATTTTCTTCGACATGCATTCTTGCCGGGCTTTAAGCAGAGCAAATCCTTGGCTTGAATGTTTTAATAAATTTATATAAAAATTGGATGAGATTTCTTGGGTTTCTTCATCAAAGATAGGAATGCTTCGAGCAATAATCCCTGTAATATAATTATGATCAAATTCCTTCATTATATCTCCAAACCTTTTTAGTGCATTTCTTATCCTTTTTCCCTTAACATCAAATAGTTGACAATTAAAAAATAGGAATGGGTAGACATTTCCATTCTGGGATTTCAAAGTAGAGTTGATTTCATAGAAAGTGACAATTTCATTATTGTTAGCTAGAAAAAAGCTCTTATATGGATTCCAATTAGAATAAAAGATGTTACCAACAAAATGTATGATATTATGCTTTCTACTAGCTAATTGGGACAAAATATGACTTCTGGTAGAATACTCTCCAGATAAAACTATAATTTCTTTGACTTCATCCCTATTATTGAAAAAATTAGTGATATACTTGAGTTCCTCTGCTCCAGTTGGAAAAGGAAAAATTAATTCTTTGTTCTTTATTGATTCATTCCATTTTAAAGGATTAACAGAATTAGTGCAATCTATAATTAGAACTGAAATATCCTTTTGAGGTATATCTTCAATAGAAGTATCGGTATGATAATCAAAAGATACTCCTCCTAAAGGAGGTTCCCCAATAATGTAACCTATAGAATATTTAAGCAAGAAAAAGTTATTATCATAAATTAACTGGAACGGAATTGTCATGTTCTCAAGTATAAAATATATCTCTGGAACGACCTTTAAAGTCTTTACCCGAAACTGTTTAAAGAAGTTTCTTATTGTTCTAGGGAGGAAATTATATAATAATTTACCAATATCCATCAAAGTAAAATTAAACGTTTTCTCAGGGTTATTAGAGAATATATCGTTGAATATCTCGATAATTTGTGTGTCATTCCAATATTCATTGAAAATTCTTCCTTCATTTACCTGGTCTTGTAATGATATCATCCGATATGATATTGATCCATTAGCATCAATTCTCAGTATCATTTGTTTAATTTCAAAATTTTCTTCAAGCATTATTGGTGCAAATCGTTCATCGTCAAATGTGTAAATATCACTAATAAACGAGTTAACATCATTATAAAGTTGTTTTGGAAACGAGATAATCTCCTGCAAATCCTTATCTAAATAAGGAATTATCTTACTAACTAATTCAAAATCTTGTTCCTCAAATAAAACTCTATAAAACATCATCCTCCAAAAATCTCTTTGTTCTAAAGAAAAAAAGATTGATTTAAATTGCCATAAGAAATTACATGTATAGAAATAATGATAAATTTGAGCATTAGTTTGCGGAACCTTTAAGTGAGTATTCAACTTTTCTAAAGATTGCAATAAATATCTTTTTTCTTTCATATCTACAAATTTTTTTGAAGCTTCAACCCACAACTCAATTAAAATATTGTCATATCCCAAATCAGTCTGAACCATAAAGAGCTCTTCGAGATAGTCATATATTTCAAATGCAATATCAAATTGATTTCTTTCTAACGAAAAATCAATGAATTTTCTGATGTACGTAATCGCATCTCCAAATGATTTGAATCTATTTAGTTTTTCAAACACATTCTTAATTATAACTGTAATCCAAGAAGCTTCTCCAATATCATTAAGATAATATATTAATTCTTCAAGATCTCCTAAAATTGTTGTTAAATTTCTTTCATTGACAGAGATCCGATTAAGGTTACTAAATTCATTTTTAAGATAACTTGGGAGCCTATTTTGCAAAATTTTATTAATCTGTCTTACAAATTCTTCAGAATTTTCCATTAACTGATAATTTAAGTTAATATTTTCTAATAGAATATATAAAAATAAGGATCTCTTACTTGGTTCTAGTTTAAAAACAGTTCTCCCGATAATTTCCATACTAAAATGATAAAATTCTTGAGGGATCACGGATTTCCTTATATACATTAGAAGGATTTGTAATTCAACTAATTTTAAATCTTCTTTTCGTTCACTCACTTTTACACAAAAAGAATTTATGAATTTAGTGATGCCAGAAAGAGAGATTTCTTCCATTCCAATGAAAGATTTCAATAACTTAGTTGTAAAATTATTGAAAAGATAAAAGTTATCTAATTTTGATAAAAAAGAGAAAAATCGCTTATAACCATCAATATATTTGGTTATATCAACTTTAGATTCTTCAGTTTTTAATTGCATCAGTGAATTTATGTACATCCACCATGAATTTGTAATGATCATTATTAATTGGTGCTTTTTCTGGATATCTAACCATTCACTTCTTTCTATTTCAAAATATAATTCTGTTAATAAGCGATCTGCCCAATGATGGTTTCCTACTTGAAGTAGTTTTCTAGCCTGAATTACAGAATCTTGAAATTTATTTAAAAACTGTTTTTTCACATCAAGCCTTACCGTCATTTCATTTTACTCCTCCTTTTCTTCAGTAACTAGCTTTTGTTCCTTTCTTGGACTTTCAATCCATCCCTTGTGTAATTGGTCTTTAGAATATAATATTGAAGCACCAATCCATCCCATATTTTCACGACCAGAAGGAGCGATAACATTTATTTTATTCTTTATTTTCTCAGAGAAGAAACTCATCAATTCTATCTTAAGTCTCTCAGCTAATCCTGGAATCAAACTCCCCCCTCCTGCTAAGATGATGTTTGGTATTAATTCTTCCCAATTCTCTCTATCCCAAGCTTTTATCACTTTTGAAACGGCTTCAGCTAAGCTTATATAATCTATGTGGATCTTTTTTGGATCAAATAATGGTTCCGAAACTTGAATTCGCTCAATATTTATTTTAACTTTCAAGTTATTCGGTAAAGTAATCATTCTATCATATTTCGTCAATCCTTCCTTGACTTTCTTGATCTCCTCCTCGGGATAGAGAGCACAAAGAGAATATCTCTCTTTTACTTCATTTGCAATTTTTTCATCAATATAGAGATTTTCTTCAAAAATTTTTTTGGATATGAGCAAATTTAACATGTAATTTGTCAAATCTTTGCTTGAAATAGGGAAGACATCCTTAGCCATGATATTAGTGAAACCATGGAATATGGTTGAAATTAATGTAGTACTTTCACCAATATTTATAATTACGCCACTTGTTTTTTGCATTGTTGATAATATTGCTTGGTCATCTGATAAAAATAAAAGTGCCGGAAATCCTAATGATTCAAGAAATATTTCCTTATACTTTTCCTTTTCCAGATCTGACATGTTAAATGAAGTTAAAATGATCAAAGGTTGTTTGAATAGGAATCGTTCTTCTATTCCAAGTTGTTGATAATAATAATAAAAGAATTTCAATAATAAGTTATAATTATTCTCTTTTTTAAACTCGTGAAGCCTTAATATATATTGATATTTTAGAGCAGCATGACCAACAAAATATTCTTGTTCAGAATTCTGAAGATAAATCTCTTCTAATCCCTCTAATACATCAGATGTAAATATAAAATCAGAAAGATCTACATAAACGCTTGGAGCAATGATATCAGGAAAATCATCACCTGCCCATCCCATTCGAAAAGTATTACTTCCAATATCTAAGATTAAAGGACGATCTTGCGATTTACTTGATGATGGCATAATTTATTGTATTGATTTTTTTTCCAAAATTCAATTAGGAATTCAAGAGAGAAGATGCTGAAAATGAATGTATTCATCTGTTAACTTCTTTAGTTGATACTCTTTAACTTGCAGTTCTAATAATCCCAAAACCTTTTTGAATTCACCTGACATTGATTCTACATCAACACCAGCGACTTTTTCAACTTCATCTCTTTTTATTTTAAAATTTTCTAAGTTAATCTGTATCTTATGATGCATGTTTGTAATAGATTCTACGAGATCCTCTGTATTTTTCTTAGTGATTTTCCTCATTTTTCGTAAAATAGTCAATATTGAAGATATTGAATTTTCCCACCTATCATAACGTACATTATATCCATTGTACATTTCTTGGAAAAAGTCAGCCAAGCTTATATATATACTATCTTTTTTAGAAAAAGAAGGTTTTATTACAGTTGCTGGAATATGAGGTTTCAACTCTTCTGCTTTTAGAGAAGGTGCAGTTTTTATTATGTTTACTTCAGTACTTTTTTCTACATTTTCCCTCTGAACTAATGGAACATCCTCCTGTATATATGCTTCAGCTATTTTTTTCTTCGATTCGTGCGATAATTGAGGGGCGACTCTCTGTTCCTCTATTTTAGGAGTTATAAATCCTTTATCTTCTGATACTCCTTTTAATAATCCTTGAAGGTCTGCTCCCGTTTTTTCAGATGATTTTAGAGCATTATCAAGAGAATATGATGAAACAATATCATTTCTTATATCTTTCTTCTTCTTTTTAGCCATTAAGATGTACCTAAATTTTTAATATTTATTCTAAGGGAAGTATCTCTACTTTTATTGCCCCACCTTGATTCATGAGTTCTTCTTTTAAATCATCCAGATTATCAGGCCTTTCCGAAATTACTGTCCAGACTGCTGTTTTATCTTTTTCAATTATTACTGCTTCACTATACATCATGCTCAATCCCAGATTTCCAAATAATGTTGCAAGTCGAGCAAGTGCTCCCGGTATATCTGCCATGGTGACCCGTAGTTTTATTGGGATCTTATCTCCGGAGAGCCCTATTGGAGTAATTCGAATTTCCTTTGCTTCTGAATCGCTGATCATCATTAATTGTGAATTCGTAGTAATCCCAAGAGCGTTCCGTGCTTCTTTAGGTATCACAATGCGCCCTCGCTCATCGATACTTATTATTTTCTTTATTCTCATGGTAATCAAGAAGTTTATTCAGTTTTTTTACTTTTATATTTATTATTAAATTCCAACTATAAAAATTTTATATAAAGAGATATTTAAGAAGAGTTTACTCATAAAAAATTTGATAAAAAAATTAATCGAGCTTTAAAGATTTCCCAATAAGATTAAGGGTCCCCCTAACAAAATTTTCGTTGTTTTCCTTAAATTCCGGTTGAGATCCGCCAATCGTAATAATTATTTCTCCCGGATCAACAATCCTGTTTCCTTCCATATCAACCGTGGAATAATCATGCGGGTGTAATGTAAATTTCACGACCTTTCTCTCATTTTTAATAAGTTTTATTCTCCTAAATCCTTTTAATTCACGAATCGGAACATTATATTTGGAAGACGTGTGAGAAAGATATAATTGAACTACCTCTTCGCCAAAATTGCCGCCCGTATTTTCTAATTCAACACTGATAAGAATATCTTCCCCAATTCTTACTTTATCAGTAGAGATGTCCAAATTCTCATAATGAAAATTCGTATAACTTAATCCAAAACCGAAGGGATATAATGGATCTCCCTCAAAATAGCGATATGTTCTTCCTTTCATATTATAATTTCTACTTTCAGGAAGTTGATCTACATTTTTATAAAAAGTTATCGGTAATCGACCAGCAGGATTGTAATCCCCAAAAATTACATCAGCAACTGCCTTTCCACCTTCTTCTCCAGGATACCACGCAAAAAGGATTGCTGGGATCATTTCTTTAGCTTGTACAAACGATAGCGCACTCCCACCGGTTAATATTAGTACCATCGGTTTTCCTAGATTATGAATCACTTTTAATAAGGAATTTTGACTACCTGGAAGACCAATATCTATTCTATCTCCAAATAAATCGGATTCAATAGCTTGTCCTTCTTCCCCTTCTAAACGAGGACTTATTCCTAATACCATGATAATGACGTCTGCTTCTTTTGCTATTTTAATTGCTTCACCAAAACCATCTTCTGATTTTTCTTTTAAGGGACACCCCTCAGCATAATATATCTCAGTTTTTCCGGTAACTTTTTCTTTTATTCCTTGTAAGATTGTAGTATATCTCGATGGTGTCCCAAAATAATTACCCAGTAGCACATCTTTGTTCTCTGCTGTTGGACCTATCACGGCCATTTTTTTAATATCTTTCTTTAATGGAAGGACATTTTCCTCGTTTTTAAGAAGTACCATTGATTTTCGTGCAGCTTGTAATGCTAATTGCCTGTGCGTTTCGCTATCATTTACTTCATAAGGAATAGTAGTATACGGAACCATTTCGGGAGGATCAAACATGCCAAGTAAAAATTTTGCACGGAATAATCTTTTCAAGGCTTTATCAATCACATCTTCAGTCAAAAGTCCTTCTTGAACGGCATTATTTATCCAATCCCATCTAATTTTCCTATTTTTTTTTAAAGCAATTCCTAAACTACAAATTAAATCACAACCTGCATTTATTGCCATAGCAGCAGCCTCTGCTCCTGTTTTAACAACTTTATGATCTTGGTAGATGTCCTTAATAGCCCCACAATCAGAAACAACATGTCCTTTAAACTTCCATTTCTCCCGCAATATATCTTGAAGCAAGTATTTACTCGCACAACATGGTTCACCGTTTACGCGATTATATGCACCCATTATGCCTTCTGCTTTTCCCTCCTTTATACATGCTTCGAACGCAGGGAGATATGTTTCGAATAGATCTTTTTTGCCTACTTTTGCATCAAAAAAGTGTCTCTCGTGCTCTAATCCGCTATAAGCAACGAAATGTTTGGGAGTAGCTACTAATTTTAGATATTTTGGATGATCTCCTTGTAAGCCCTTGATAAAAGTCACACCCATTTGAGAAGTAAGGTGAGGATCCTCTCCGTATGTTTCCTGACCCCTCCCCCAACGTGGATCTCTGAAAATGTTTACATTTGGTGACCAAAAAGTTAAACCTTGGTAGATTTTTCTTTGATTATTTCTTACAGCTTCGTGATGTTTTGCTCTCCCTTCATCAGAAATTGCTTTAGCTACTTCACTCATCAATTCTAAATCAAAGCTAGCAGCGAGTCCTATGGCTTGAGGGAAAATAGTAGCAGTCCCTGCAAAACCGATACCATGAAGCGCTTCGTTCCACCAATCGTATTTAGGAATGTTCAAGCGATCAATCGCCATTGCATTATTCAAAAACTGAGAAATCTTTTCATCAAGTGTCAGCCTTAAAATTAGATCATCAATTCTTTCTGTAATGGGTAAATTATAATTAAGGTATCGAGGTTTTTCATCCATATCTTCCATAATCCTTGTTCCAGAAAGTATTATTTTATGCGATAAAAATATTTTAGAAATAAGAAGTTTTTTAAAATTGTGATAATGCTATTCAAAAATGTGAAATTTTCCCATCAAGTGTCAATCTTGAAATAAGGTCATTGATATTTCTTCAAGATATAAATTATAATTTAAATAGTGAGGTTTTTCATTAGTATAAACCATTATTAAATCACTTCGAATAATTATTCCATAAAATAAAAACGATTTAAAATAATTTAATTATTCATAGTTATGTGCTTTCATTTTTACGGTGAGATCTCTTGCCCGTTTTGAGTACCAAACCAATAATTCGCCCGCATCTTCGGGTTCAAAGTATTCTCCACCACATAATTGAGCTGCACGGATCATTAAATCTCTATCGGGATTTCCGAGACCAACAATGTAAATTACGACATTGGGATTATCAGCAAACAATTTAATGGTTTGCAAAAAGGTTTCTCCATCCGTTGGGATGCCATCGGTTAACATGATCACCATTGTGGGTTGGGATTGACCCACTGGCGACATACGATCGAATTCAGTGAGAACTTGATGGGCTTTAACCATTGCATCACTCATATTAGTCGCTTGGCCATAGGCGTTGCCTATACGGTCCACTATCATTCGAGCAGCCTCTTCCAATACGCCTTTTTTACCGCTTGCTGAATCCATGTAATAACCATCACCAAAAGGTAAAATCTGACCTTCATCTGCGAATCGAATGACGCTTACTTTTTCACCAAATCCACGTCCAACTTTTTCACTTAAGAAAAGAACAGCTGCGAAGGCTGCGGCGATCCTACGAGGAATATTAATTCCGGGTTTAAAATTTTTTAAAAATTCTTGAATTTCCCGTGATTCCATTGCTGCTTTGATTCCTTCAATTGCGGGAGCAATGTTTGTAACAAGTACATCACGTGCCATCATTGAACGGCTTATATCTACAATCAAAATGGCATTAAATGGTACTAATCCCGTAGGGGTCAAATTAATCGTGGTATTTGCTGTAATCTGAGCTAATACATCACCTGTCAAGTCGGGAACTGTATTAAGAATGGAGCATGCAATATTCACGGCATTCCATCTTAATTTAATTCCTTTGAATATAATATAATTTGCTAACCATCCTTTCAGGGAATCTATGTTTTGACGAGCGGTAGAAATGATTTCCCACATATTTTCTCCGGCTATCGGGGAAATACCTAATGAAATATTTTGTAGAGGTATAATTGGTCGAAGATTTTTAGCGATTTTTACTTCAAAACTTCCGATCCCTGAAGCTTCAAGGATTTCGCTATCAATAACAATAACGTTGTTAGGGACTTCCTCTAAAATTTCGACTTTACCTGCTCCCATTGCACCTGTGAGTTCATCTTCAAAAGATAAAATATCGTCTTGGTGTATTGAAAGCGTGAGTTGAGTACGTGCATTAACCAAACAATATCCCATTAAGTTTGGTTGTGATTGAACTTCAAGCATGATCTCTGATGCTCTTTGAATAGGCGGTTCGGTGGAATATACCACTATTTGCTGTGATTGAATATTGGTATCTTGCCTTGTATCCCTACTCATCCGTATTTCTGTTGGGTTTATGATTGCTTCATCTATCCTAGCTGATCCCATCGATCTAGTTAAAGGATCTTCCCAAGCAATAAGCAAGCCCTTCCCAAGTCCTAATTGTTGAATGACAGTACCACTTAATTGAACCCTTCCGCCTTCAAGGTTATCATCTACAACGGGAGTTAGAACAATCCCACCTTTTTGACTCTGTAACATGTAAACATCGATTTTATTCGGATAAGAATCTGCGGTCGCAGTTCCTATTTCTTGGCTGGGCATACTAGGAACGGAACGCATAGGTGTTGGTTGAGGAGGGGGAAAACTTGGTTGAGGAACTGG
>CAZBPC010000001.1:0-7905 GCA_964493715.1 uncultured archaeon | reverse complement strand
ATGTTGGTTGAGGAACTGATCTCGGTGTTGGTCTAGCTACTGGTTGAGGAGGTCTGCTTGGTACTGAAGTTCTAACAGGTTCTGGAAATGGTCTTGTAGTTGGTATATTAGCTGGTGGTGAGGGTAAAGGAGTTAATGAGGGCGATTGTGGTGATGAAGTATTTATCGATCCTGGGGGAATTTTCGGGATTTGTAACTTGGGAGCAACTAGTCCTGTACTGCTAACTGGACGTATGATTAATTCTACTCCTGAAAAATCTAGGTTATCTATGACATTCTTAGAAATCTGTGCAGCAAAATCCAAGACCATACTTGAAATTTCTATTTTTGCATTGTATTTCCTCTTGTTATCTGGATTTTCTACTTCAACAGGAGCACCATTTATGAGCCCCAATTTAGTAGCATTTTCTTGACAGATAACTACTTTATCGTCACTTTTTTCATTAACATCAACAAATATTTTTAGTTCTGCCATTTTATTTCATACCTAATTTTTGATTAATAATAAAATAATATGATCTTGAAAGGATAATTTAATATTTTCTCTCTTGTGATTATCAATTACTCAATTTTTGACAGACTTACATGAAGGTTAGATCATGGGATAGCGTTTAGAGATTTCTTGTGCGTAGTATCTAAAGACAGTCACGATCTTGCCTAGATCTTCTATTTTACGACTTGCTCCCATCAGGAAAAATCTCCCCGCCGAACTTAAAATAATAAATGCATCTCCGCCTCTTAAAACCACTTCAAGAAGGTTATTATAACCTAATGATTCAATCGAATCTTGTCCACTTTGCATTACAACCGCTGATAAACTTGAGAATAAATCAGGATCAACGTTATAATCCGGAATGCAAGAAAATGCAAGTCGCAAACCTTCGCGAGTAACAAGGGCTAATGCTTCCAATTCTGTATGTTCAGTGATATTACCTAAGAATAATGATAAATTTTGGGCTTCATCTTGTGTTAAATTACTCATGTGCCGTCTCTTTCATTGGTAATTGATAATTTTTTTTTCTATCGATTAATAATAATAAAATGCTTCAGACATTTAAGTTTTAATTAAAAATTAAATTTCCAAAATTAGTTCCAAAGTGAGATAAAAAAAGAGATATAATTAATATCCTTCAAGTTGCGTCTTTATTTGGTCCTTGAGTATTTCTTTCTTACTCTTAAATTCCATTTTTGCGTCTGTTGGCTCTCCAATTCGCTTAAGAAATTCAATGGCTAATATTTTTCCATTTTCAGATAAGATGCGAGGGGAATAATCTTCTGCAAAGAACACTCCTTCCGGAATTGTGCCAACTCTTGATATTTCTTTAGTTATTTCTTTTTTTCCCAGAAATGTTTGAACTTTTTCAACAACTGAATATGCATTGTTCCCAATTATTATAATTTCTCTCTCAAAACCATCAGGAATCTTGATCTCCTCAAGTTTTTGCATGATCTGCTCATAATTCACGTGACTTTCCTCTTGCATCATAGTTGAGAAAGAATCTTGACCCTTATAGAGAGGACCCGAATTTTCAGAAGCTCTACTCATAGAACCTGCAATATTCATTCCGTCTGCTGGTTTGGGGATTCCGAAGGGATCTTTTTCTCTTAAAGGATGGACGGATGGAGCGTTAATTGGTGCGGGAGTATCGGATCTTATTTCTTTAGCAATTCCACCTTCTGTTTTACCCCCAATTAGATTTAGAAATTCTTCTGTTTCATCCGTTTCATCAAGTGGAACGACAGCAAAGTGCATGCCTACTTGTCCTCGAATTTCTTGACTCCGCTTCGCTCCAATAAATTTTGATCTTACGCTACTTGTCAAACCTTTCCATAAAAAGACCTTTCTGACATCATCAGCAACTAAAATATAACATTCATCGGTTTTTAACACATCTTTTATTGGTCCTTGAGTTATTATTTCCGTTGTTGTTCCGTCAAGGTTAATCTTAAAGACTTGCACTGATTCTAATCACCTATAATGTAATCTCCAACTTTTTTCTCAATAATAAAGTTAAATAATATATTCTTATAATATAACAAAAGTTAATCTTAATAAATTTTTATTAATCGAAATAAATTTTTATTGTAAGAGCCAACAAGTAAAATTTAAAATTTTCTTTTAAATTGGTTTCTGTAACTTTAAAATCACTTCATTTATCGCTTTAATCATATCCAAAACTGTGAATCGTGGACCAATGTTAGATTTGCAATGTTCACCTAAATATCCATTCAAGAATGCAGCTGAACAACCTGATTGAAATACATCATTTCCAGTCCCCAAGAAACAAGCACAAAGTCCTGCTAAAACATCACCAGTACCGCCTATTGACATTTCTGGACAACCTGTCTTATTTATTTTAAATTTATTTTTAGAAATTATATAATCAAATGGTCCCTTGAGGATTAAAGTAACATCTAATTTTTTTGCCAGATCATGAAGAATTTTCCCACGATTCTCCACTTCATTATGGGGGGGTAAAACGATTCCTGTCATGATTTTTAATTCTCCCTCATGAGGAGTCAAGATACACTGTGATCCTTTTATTATTTCCAAATGATTTTTAATAAGTTTCAGAGCATCAGCGTCCAAAACAAATTTCTTGTTGTTTTCTACTAAAAATCGTAATAGTGCAACTATCAATTTTTCAGTTTGTGATTCAGTTCCTAACCCCGGACCAATTAAAACACAATCTGCCCAATCAATTAACCATTTAATCTCTTCAAATGAATCCATGTTTAGCCAATCCCCGGGATTGCTTCTCACTATCAAATCGGGTGAAAAGCTCCTTAATATGTTAGAAACAACATCGGGTACATATGTAATGACTAAATCACATCCGAAATGAATAGCTGTCAAAGATGAGAAAGTAGGAGCACCAGTATAATTTTTGGATCCTCCTATTATTAATATCTTTCCAAACTGTCCTTTATGATTCTCTTTTTGTCGTTTCTTTAGTGTTGGTAATAAATCTCCTCTTCCTACTACAATAGTTGCTTCTATGGGTATTCCTATTGGCTTTACGATAATTTCTTTAATATAATCATCTGTAGATTTAAACCCAGCTTTTTTTTTGTGAAATGTGACCACTAAGTCTGCTTTTACTGCTATATCATTTACCTTTCCATTATTAGGGTCCATCCCCGATGGAACGTCAATTGATACGATAGTGAAGCGACCTTCTTCTTTTCTTAATGTATTTATCATAGTTATACAAGAAGAAATTGGCTCTCGAATTTTACCTTGAATTCCCGTTCCCAATAATCCATCGATGATCACGCAATATTTCGAATCATTCTTAATAGTATCTTTTATCTTTAACACATACTTGGAATCAGTTATGATTTTTCGTTTAACCGAATGCTCCAAGTTCAGTAAAACATCCCAATTCGATTTTGATTCCCTTGTTCTAATTTTATCGGGACTCCCCAATAATAAAACGAACACTGGAATAGCTTGGGAAGCCAAATGTCTAGCAACGACAAACGCATCTCCACCATTATTACCGGTTCCTGCGAAAATTACTACTTTTGTATTTTTATTTAATTGATATTTATCAATAATTTCCGTGGTAAGAGAATACCCTGCACATTCCATTAATAGGCTCTTATCAATTCCCAACCACTCTGAATTATTATCCAAAATTGATAACTCTTCGGATGTGATTTTTTTAGATACAAATCGCTCCATTACATATTAATCTAAGTTACTCTGATAAAAAAGGATTATCTCATTTTAAGAAAAAGAATAGATTTTAATCACATGTAAGCATTTTAATAAAATCAAATCAAATTATATTTTATGAAGAATCAATACAAAAAAGTAGCTCTTGTAACTGGTAGTACTCACGGAATTGGAAAAGCTATAATTTTAGAATTAGCAAAAATTAATTGTTCAGTGGTTATTAATGGAGCAAATACAAAAATTCTCCCTAATGATTATCTTTCAGAATTAGAAAATATATTTAAAGATGATTTAGAAGAACGAATTTTATTTGTAAGAGCAGATATTAGTAAGGAAGAACAAAGAAAAAAATTATTAGAAGAAATAAAAAGGAAGTTTAATAGAATTGATATACTTGTAAATAATGCGGGAGTTGCTCCAAAAATTAGATGTGATATTTTGGAATCAACAGAAGAATCGTATGATGATGTCATGAATATAAATCTTAAAGGACCATTTTTCCTCACTCAATCTGTTTCAAAATGGATGATAGAATTAAAAGATAACATAAATGATGACTATAATCCCTATATTATCAATATCTCATCAATTAATAGATACACCTCATCAACAATAAGAAGCGAATATTGCATTTCAAAAGCTGGAATAAACATGATGACTAAATTATACGGAGATCGGTTAGCTGAACACGGAATTTTCGTATATGAAATATCTCCAGGAATCATCGAGACGCCCATGACAGAAATAGTTCATGAGAAGTATGATAAACAAATTCATGAAGGACTTACTCCCATTAAGCGTTGGGGAAAACCAATAGACGTTGCCAAACCAGTTGTAGCAATTGTAAGTGGCTTAATTCCCTTTTCTACGGGATCTGTACTAGATATTGATGGGGGATTCCACATTCAACGACTTTAAAAGGTGAAAAATATGGAAAAGAACTTATTTAATATGAATAATTTTGAATTCGAAGAATTCAATTCAATTGTGGTAGGGTCTGGCGCTGCTGGATTGAATTGTGCTCTCCATTTAGTAAAGGAGGGTTTATCTCCTTCAGAAGTTGCTATTATCACGGATAACTTAGGTGGAGGCACTTCGTTCAATGCTGGATCTGATAAGCAGACATACTATAAATTATCAATAGTAGGAGAACAAGTAGATTCTCCTTTTATTATGGCAAAGGATTTAATGCAAGGAGGAGCAATGCATGGAGACATAGCACTTATAGAATCTACAAACTCCATTAAAGAATTCTTCCATTTGATTGAGTTAGGTGTTCCATTTCCTCATGATGAATATGGTGCTTATGTAGGATATAAGACAGATAATGATCCGAAGCAAAGAGCTACGTCTATAGGTCCTTTAACTTCACACATGATGGGAAATTGTCTCTTAAGAGCTGTCAAAGATCAAGATATCCTAATTTATGATAAACACCAAGCTATCAAAATATTAGTTGATGATTCTGAAGATCCATTTAAAGTCATTGGTCTAATATGTATTGATGAAGAAAAAATATCTAGTGCGAAATATGTATCGGAATTAACGAAATTCATCAAGATTTTCAAAGCTAGAAATATTATTATTGCTACAGGAGGACCGGCGATTCTTTATAAGGATTCAGTTTATCCTAAATCGCAAACAGGGATGACTGGTTTAGCCATAAACGCTGGATGCAAGCTTCAAAATTTAACAGAATCGCAATTTGGTTTAGCATCATTAAAATTTCGGTGGAATTTATCAGGTTCCTATCAACAAGTAATCCCAAGATATTTCTCGGTGGATGATTCAGGTCAACAAATTGAATTCCTCAATAAATTATTCCCTTCCTTCAAAGAATTGTCAAATGCTATATTCTTAAAAGGATACCAATGGCCATTTAATCCTTCCCGTATTGAGAATTGGGGATCTTCTCTAATTGATCTGGCTGTTTATCATGAAAGAACGACTTTAGGGAAGAAAGTTTACCTTGATTTTACAAAAAATCCCTCCGACTATTCTTTTGAAGACATGTCAGAACCTGCTAGAGAATATCTAACAAAATCAAATTCACTAAGTAATACTCCAATTGAGCGTTTAACACAATTAAACATTGAGGCGATAAATATATATAAAAGAAATAATATCGATCTCCAAATTGATCCTCTTGAAATTGGCGTATGTAATCAACATCTTAATGGTGGAATAAGCGGAGATCGATGGTGGGAGTCCTCAGTAAATCATCTATTCGCCATTGGGGAGGTAAATGGGAGTCATGGTGTTCATAGACCCGGAGGATCGCCTCTAAATGCGGGACAAGTAGGAGGGTTAAGAGCAGCTCAAAAAATCTCTGAGAAATATACTTTTATCCAACCCTCAAATGAAGATAGATTTAGGGTTATATCTCAGAATAATATGGATAAATTGGATATTGAGATTAAAAATGCTTTCAACGAATCAAAAGCAAAAAAGTCCCTTAATGAAATATTAGAACAAATCAAAATACGCATGTCTCGTTATGGATTTATTATTCGGTCAATTAATGGTCTTGAGAAAGAAATTGATATTGTTTCATCATTACTGAAGTCATTTGAACACCAAATACAATTGAAAACTAGTTCTGAACTTATTAAATATTTCCAAATAAAAGATGCATTATCAACTCAATTGTTCATCTTAACTGCGATACATGATTATCATACTAATCATGGAATAAGTAGAGGTTCATATTTGATATTAAGAGATAAACTAAAAGAAAATGAACGTCAAGTTATTCCTCCCAAACCTCTTGAACAATATAAATTCGTCATATCTAATGATAATCATTCTCAAAAAATTCAACAACTCTATTTAAAAGATGGGCAAATTCTCATTAAATGGGAAGATGTCCGTCAAATTCCCAAACAAATGGCTTGGTTTGAAAATACGTGGAGAAAATTCCAAGATAAAAGTATCTATGATTAAAAAATTCCTAAACAGAGCCGATATAATATGGATCTCGAACAGCACACCCCGTCTTTTTTCCTTCCCTCATCAATTGAGAGCATTTTGAACAAGATATGCATGATTTTTGTTTATTAATTTTTCCCTCTTGAAAAATTTGCTTTGCAAAATCTGGATTTGCAAAAGCCATTCTCCCAAACCCACATATATCAGCCATCGATTTTTCAATGACTCCCGAAGCTAGATTTGCAGCATATTGGCGGAAATACGAGTATCCTGACCCAATAATTTTAATATCTTTCGGGATTAGATTTTTAATCACTGAAGTTAAATAAATAATTCTATATACACTAAATAAAGGATGTTCTTTTGGAAATTTACCCCCTTTTATTGGTACATCATAAGGACGGGTAATATGAGGTTGTTGATGTGGATTACCTGCTGAAATGTTAATGAGTTTTATCCCTTGGTTACTCAATTTGTTAATTAACTCTATCGGTTCACTTAATTCGATAGTAGCGGGAAATTCTTCATTCTTCACATGTTTGACCCCAAATCCTATTGGATAAGGATTCCCATCATAAACTCCTAAACGTGATGTAATTATGAAATCTGTCTCCTTTCGAAATTTATTCTGTAGTTTGTTTATGATATTAAGATAAAATCTAGACCGATTATCGAAATCTTCCCCTCCATAGATCGAGTCTTGACGAGTATGAGCTGAAAACAGATCACTAATTAAATAACCATGACACGCTTTTATATCAACCCCATCAAAACCTGCTTCTCTTGCCAAAATCGCTTTCTGAATCCATAACTCTTCAATATCATTGAGTTCCTCATCAGTTAGAATAATTTCGTCATTTTGAGATGTTCGTGATATTTCATCTAAGTTGGTAGCATGATAAGTTTTAATAGGATATTTCTTACCTTTTCTCTTTGTATATTTCCCTGAATGATTTAGTTGTAAAATTAGAATGCAGGGATGTCTAAAACCTAAAATTTCTAAAGTATTATTACATTCTGTTCTTATGAGGGTTGTAAATTTCTTAAATTCGTTGAGATTATCTTCAGAAAGTATTAATTGATGCGCATTGGAGCAACAATCATTTGAAAGAGCTGTAGCTTCAAACCAAATTAGACCGACGCCTCCTTTAGCATAACGCATATAGCGCCGAAAAGTCAGATCACTTGGAGATCCATCTAATTTTGCATCAAATCCCTCCATTGGTTGAATTAACAATCGATTTGCGACAGTAATATCATCAATTTGGAGAGAATCTTTTAAAATTTCAAGATTA